>CAUHNW010000001.1:0-265695 GCA_959607825.1 uncultured Oscillospiraceae bacterium
CCGGAAAAGCCCGGAATATCAAGGAAAAACAGCTCAAAAACTCGCGCAATACGGCCTCAAGGCTGCACGTCGCGCACCTCAGTTCTCCAAGAGATAATTATACCATTATCGTTCTACAGAGCTCCTTCCAACCGGAGGGTGCTCTGTTTTACATTCACATAGGCTCTCCCCCTCCGAAGTAAGCTTCGGAGGCTTTCTTAAGATTTCGATGAAACAATTGTTCGCATTTTACAATGGAGAAGCTTCAAAAATCCCAACATACCGATTCGTATCCCCAACACCGGTCACGCAATAATGGGGATGCATATCACATCAACATGCTCCTAGAAATCGGCGGCTTTGAATTTCAGAGCCGCCGATTATTTTTCTCCAGATGGATTGACAATCCTCGCTGTGCAATGTATAATTCATGTTATATATAACTCCAATTATGTATGGGGGTACGCTATGCCTGCAAAAGCAAAAGTCACAAAAGAAATGATCATCGACGCAGCATTTGCGATTGCCCGTGAAACGGGAGTGGAAAACATCACTGCACGGACAGTATCACAACGGCTGAAATGTTCCACACAGCCCATTCTGTATCACTTTTCAACGATCGACGAACTCAAAAGAACGGTCTATGCAAAAGCAGACAGCTATCATTCAGAATATCTGATGGATCTAAAAAGTCCGCAGAAAGGCGTCATGCTCGGAATCGGGATGAACTATATCCGCTTTGCCATTGAAGAGCCGAATTTGTTTCGTTTTCTGTTTCAGTCAGATTATTTTAGCGGAAAGACCCTGCTTGAATTGATCGATGCTGATGAGCTAACTCCGGTACTTTCGGCTATGCAAAATGCCTTAGGACTTGCTATGGAACAGACGAAAAAGGTTTTCCTTACTATTTTTCTGTTTGCTCACGGATACGCAAGTATCATTGCCAACAATACGATGAAATACAATGAAGAAATCATAAAATCCCACTTGGAACAGGCGTATAAAGGCGTAATATTGGCAGCACGGGAGGAAACAATATGAATAAGCTGTATGTGAAAAATGAGCTTACCTTTTCGATTGTATGAATTGTGGTTTGCTGCGTTCTGCGGTCGTTGGCAAATCCATTAAACAAAGCCATTGGAATCGAGTATTCTGTAAGTGCTGTTTTTTGTATTCTGCAAACCATAGTTCTCTTGGCTTTTATTCTGAAAAACAACTTGCGGAAACGGTATGGCCTTTGCAAATCGTCCGTTCCTGCACGGCGGTTTCTCTACTATGTGCCGCTGATGATTCTGGCATCCGGAAACCTCTGGAACGGCGTTGCAGTCAATTACACGCTGTCGGAAACGTCCTGCCGGATCGTGTGTATGCTCTGCGTTGGATTCTTGGAGGAAGTGATTTTCAGAGGGTTCCTGTTTACATCCATCGCAAAGGATAATACCAAATCTGCAATCATCATTTCCAGCGTTACCTTCGGCATCGGGCATATCATCAACCTCTTTAACGGCAGTGGCATGGATTTGGTCAGCAACCTGTGTCAGATTGTTTTTGCAATTGCGGTGGGCTTCCTGCTGGTCACGATTTTTTACCGTGGCGGCAGTCTGCTCCCCTGCATTCTCGTCCATTCGGCAATCAATAACTGGAATCCCCTATATCTTTGAAATCTCATATTAAAATGAAGGAGAAAAACCATGCTGAAAATTGAGCATCTAACGAAGATCTACGGCGAGAAAAAGGCCGTAGACGATCTGAACCTGCACATTGCCCCCGGTGAGATCTATGGCTTCATCGGCCATAACGGCGCAGGAAAGACCACAACGCTGAAATCTGTTGTGGGCATCCTGCAATTTGACGCCGGAGAGATCTACATTGACGGAAAATCCATCCGGACCCAGCCAATGGAGTGCAAGCGCAGCTTTGCCTACATTCCGGATAACCCCGACCTGTACGATTACATGACGGGCATCCAATACCTGAACTTTATTGCAGATATTTTTGGTGTCAGTGCCGCCGACCGGCAGGAGCGCATCCGCAAATATGCCGATCTCTTTGAACTGACGGATGATCTGGCTCAGCCCATCGCCGCCTATTCCCACGGCATGAAGCAGAAGCTGGCGATTATTTCCGCATGGCTGCACCAGCCGAAGCTGATTCTCATGGATGAACCCTTTGTGGGCCTTGATCCCAAAGCGTCCCATTTGCTCAAAGGGATGATGCGGGAAGTTTGTGACGAGGGCGGCGCGATCTTCTTCTCCACGCATGTTCTGGAGGTGGCGGAAAAGCTCTGTGACAAGGTGGCTATTATCAAGGGCGGACGGCTAATCCGTTCCGGCACCATGGAGGAGGTCAAGGGGGACGATTCTCTGGAAGATGTATTCCTGGAACTGGAGGGAGAATCATGCTGAAGCTTTTGCTGAAGAAACAGCTGCTCGAAATCTTCCGGTCCTATTTTTACGATGCCAAAAAGAATAAGGCTCGCTCCAAAATTTCCACAGCGATGTATTTTGTTTTGTTTGCACTGCTGATTGTCGGTCTGCTGGGCGGGATCTTTACCTTTCTTGCCGCAAAGCTCTGCACACCTTTGGTGTCAGCTGGTCTCGACTGGCTCTATTTTGCGCTGATGGGCCTGATTGCCGTGATGCTAGGTGCCTTTGGCAGCGTGTTCAATACATATACAGGGCTGTATTTACCCAAGGACAATGATCTGCTGCTGTCCATGCCGATTCCGGTATCAAGTCTGGTGGCCGCTCGACTGCTGAGCGTCTACCTGATGGGGCTACTGTATTCTGCCGTTGTGATTCTTCCGGCAGTCATCGTCTACTGGGTAACAGCGGGCGTAACTGCATTTTCGCTTTTGGGTGGTCTGGTACTGACGCTTTTGATCTCTGTCTTTGTGCTGACGCTTTCCTGCATCCTTGGTTGGGGCGTTGCAAAGATCAGCCAGAAGCTCAGACACAAGAGCGTAATCACAGTATTGGCCTCGCTGGCCTTCATCGCCCTGTACTACTTCGTATATTTTAAGGCGCAGATTATCATTCAAGATTTGCTTGCCAATGCGGCAGTGTACGGTGCACAGATCAAAAGCAGCGCCTATCCGTTATACCTGTTCGGCAACGTCGGTGTGGGCGATGGAAAAGCCATGCTGATCGTCGCCGCCGCCCTGGCAGCCCTGTTCGGACTGACGTGGGTGCTGCTTTCCCGCAGCTTTTTGCGTCTCGCAACCTCTACCGGGAAAACAGAGCGCAGGAAATATAGGGAAACCACCAGTCGGCAGCGGAGTGTGGATGCCGCACTGCTGGGCCGGGAGCTCAAGCATTTCACCGCCAGCCCCAGCTATATGCTCAACTGCGGCCTCGGCACCTTTTTGATGCCGGTTTGCGCCATTACCCTGCTGTGGAAGGGCAGAATCCTCTTTGCCATGCTGGATGCCATGTTTGTAGAAACTGCGGGCAGCGTACCACTGCTTCTATGTGTGATGCTCTGCGGTCTTGCGTCTATGAATATTTTGACAGCCCCCTCCGTATCTCTGGAAGGGAAAAGTCTGTGGCTCATGCAGTCGCTTCCGGTAAATCCATGGAAGGTTTTTCGGGCAAAAATCAGGATGCAACTGATTTTGACAGCCTTGCCGCTTCTGCTGTGCATCGTGTGCACAGCGATCGTCTATCCCCTGCCCCCATTTCAGCTTTTGCTCATCGTCCTCTTTGCGGGATCCTATACGCTGCTGGGCGCACAGTTGGGTCTGACCCTTGGTGTGAAAATGCCAACGCTGACATGGACGAATGAACTCATGCCCATCAAGCAGAGTGCCCCAGTCATGATCACGCTGTTTGGCGGACTTGGCTACACGGTGCTGCTGTTTGCGGGCTTTCTGCTCCTGCCCGGATGGACGCTTGGATTTAGCGGATATATGTCCTGCTTTATCGGGGTAAATGTGATTTTATGTGTATGCAATTATCTGTGGCTCCGAAGAACAGGAGCCACACGATTCGCAGCCCTGTAATGCCAGTCGATTCCTTTGCAATGATCTGCAAGCATAATCGCTTGACAGCCTACCGTTCGGTAGGTATAATAAAAATAAGTACTGGGGGCTAGGAGGAATGTACAATGACAGCAAAAGGAACGACAAAGCAGGAGATATTGGATGCGGCGCTGAAACTGTTTTCCGTGCAGGGCTATGAGGCCACTTCCATTTCCCAGTTAGCGGAAGCGGTCGGTATTCGCAAGGCGTCCCTCTACAGCCATTTTGAAAATAAGCAGGCGATTCTGGACGCCCTGATCCAGACCACCATGGAAGAATACGAGAAGCACTCCATCTTTGCAAACGCAGATTGGGATGATCCTACATTCACAAAGGATAAGGAACATATGACGCCGGAAATGGCGGCGCAAATGTTCCTTGGGCAGATCCGCTATATTCTCCACGATCCAAAGATCAGCAGTGCAAGGAAGATGCTGACCATTGAGCAGTTCCAGAACCCGCAGATGGCACAGCTGCAAACCAAGCAGAATTACACGGATGTCATGCACTACTTCACCGGGCTTGTGCGTTTTCTCATTCGTCAGGGGCAGCTTGCAGACTCTGACCCGGAGATCATGGCAGCGCAGCTTTGCCTTCCGATTTCCATGTGGCTGGGTCTCTGCGACCGTGAGCCGGAGCGTGAGGATGATGTGATGAAGCTGATCGAGCGGCACATTCGGCAGTTCTTTGAAGTATATCATGTGAAAGGTGTAAATGGATTATGTTGAAAACCAAGCGGCTGACCCTCAGAAAATGGACAGAAACGGATGCGGGCAGCCTTTATGAATACGCAAAGGATCCGGCGGTCGGGCCAATTGCGGGCTGGCCGCCCCATAAATCAAAGGAAGAAAGTCTTGACGTCATTCGGAATGTATTGAATGGTGCAGAGTGCTATGCCATCTGCGAAAAAGGCAGTGATAAGGCGATCGGCGCAATTGAGCTGATGCTGCACGGACACTCGTCCCATACGGAGCGGGACAATGAGTGTGAGTTGGGTTATTGGCTCGGCAAGCCTTTCTGGGGACAAGGCTACATGCCGGAGGCGGCAAGAGAATTGCTCCGCCACGGTTTTGAGGAGCTCGGAATGCAGAAGGTCTGGTGCGGATATTTTGACGGCAATCAAAAATCAAAACGGGTGCAGGAAAAGCTCGGCTTTCAGCATCACCACACCTGCGAAAATGTGCCGGTGCCGCTGCTGAATGAGATACGCACGGAGCATATCAATGTGATGACAAGAGCGCAGTGGGACAGCGTATGCCAAGACGGCAGTAATTTGTGACGGAACGGGAAATTTCATCTTTCTGGAGTGACAATTGAAATTCGGAGGAGGACACAGGCGATGAACTATATTCGGATCACCGAAGAAACCATCGACAAGGAGCATATCTGCTGTGCCATGTCCGGCAAGCAGAGCCACGCAAAAAAAGAGTGGCTGAAACAGCGGTTTGCCGAAGGTCTTGTCTTTTACCGCAGTGAAGAGCGGGGCAAGTGCTTTATCGAATACATTCCCGCAGAGAACGCATGGGTGCCCATCGAGGCGGCTGGATATCTCTACATCAACTGTCTATGGGTTTCCGGCTCCATGAAGGGGCATGGATATTCCAACGATCTTCTGAATGAATGCATCCGGGATGCCAACGCCCAAGGGAAAAAGGGACTTTGTATTCTGTGCGCCCAAGGCCGCAAGCGGGAGTTTCTTGCAGACCCGAAGTTCCTTGCCCACAAGGGCTTTCTTCTGGCAGACACTTCGGATTGCGGCATTACGCTGCTGTACCTGCCACTGATAGCGGGCGCCGATCTGCCAAAATTCAAGGACTGCGCCAAGCATCCCAAGTTGGACGAAACCGGCTTTGTCCTCTATTACACAGACCAATGTCCCTTTACCTTCTACTGGGTACCGAGAGTGGAGGAAACCGCAAAGGAACACCAGATCCCATTGAAAACCATCCATATTACGATGAAGGAAGATGCACAGAATGTGCCCGCCCCGGTCACCTCCTATGCCCTCTTCCGGGACGGAGCGTTTGTGACACATGGCATTCAATCGGATAAAAAGTTTCTGGCTCTGGCCGGTGTGAAGGAATAAGCAGTGTAAATTAAGCACTTGAACATGAGATCACTTGGAATTCGAAAAACGTGAGGGGTATATATGCTTTCTATGAAATTGATTGGTGATTCACCGGAAGAATTAAAACAGGTCAAGGCGCCATATTACCGTTCATTTCCAAAAATGAATGCAGACCCTTTCCAGAACTGATAGAGAACCGGCTCGGCTGTACGGATGTATTCTATTTCTATGATAATAACGTATTTGTTGGTATGGCTTGCCTATTGAACTCTCCGATGATTTCTCACATTATTTATCTTGCGATCGTTGAGTCTCTGCGCAGCCATGGATACGGAGCAAAAGCACTGGAGCTATTGCACAATCGTAAACCGGGAAAAAAAATCATGGTTGACATTGAACTGCCAGACGTACCAGCCGCAAATGCAGAACAACGTAGAATGCGCAAAAATTTCTACTTGAGAGCAGGATATGAAGAAACACCGGTTAAATACGAATGGCGGCATGAAAACTATGAGATTCTCTCTTTTGGCGGACCGATTACCGAAGCGGAGTACGATGGCTTCTGGCAATATTTACGAGAGCAAGCATTACACCAAAAGCATCTTGAACCAATGAAGTAGCAATCTAACTCTACAGGATTTACCGCAAATATTAAATTTCAGTTGCAGTAGAACATTGGATCGCACCCAGAAAGGAGCGACAGGCTATGAAAACCAGCGATTCCATTGAAGCAGAAACGCCACAGCAAGCTCCCGCAGATATCTTAGAAAAGCTGTTTGCCTTGCAGGACAAAAACTATCGGGCCTTTCAAAGCAAGCTGATGCCCACTGTTCCGCCGGAAACGGTCATTGGTGTGCGGACGCCGCTTTTGCGAAAGCTGGCAAAAGAGCTCTCCGGCACACCGCAGGCAGAAAGCTTCCTGCGCTGTTTGCCCCATACATACTATGAAGAGAACAATCTTCATGCATTCCTGGTGGAAAAGATTCGGGATTATCCCACCGCACTGGCAGAAACGGAACGATTTCTCCCGTACATTGATAATTGGGCCACCTGTGACTGTTTTTGCCCAAAGGTTTTTGCAAAGCATAAGGCTGAGCTGATCCCATCCATTCGCCGATGGCTGGACTCCGACAAGGTCTATACCGTGCGCTATGCCATGGGAATGCTGATGCGGTATTATCTCGATGAAGAATTTCAACCGGAATATCTTGCTTGGGTGGCAGACGTACACAGCGAAGAATATTATCTCAATATGATGCGGGCGTGGTATTTTGCTACGGCTCTGGCCAAGCAGCCGGATACGGCGCTTCCATGGCTCACGGAGCGGCAGCTGGACGTATGGACCCACAACAAAACCATTCAGAAGGCAGTAGAAAGCTTCCGCATTCCGCCGGAAATGAAGCAGCAGCTCCGTATGCTGCGCATCCGTTCCTGAACCCATCTAATTGCAGCAGAACAATTACAAAACCCATGCAATTCTCATGAGGCGGCGGTGTCCAGCAGACACGCCGCATGATTTTCATCAAACACCCTACCGACCGATAGGTTACTTCTGATGTAAAAATACCATGCGGAGCATTGTCTGCTGCCGGACGGCTCCGGTATCAGGATGAGGAAGCGATGGAACAGGCTGAAGGGCTGGGCAGAAAGATGAAGCAAACGAAGATTGCTTTTGCCGCTTCCATACTACTGCTGCTGATTGGACTTGCTGCTTTTCTTATCCTTTCCGATCAGCCTGAATTCACTGAAGAACGGATCAAAAATCCGGATTCCTACATCTTAGACATTCAGCAGATGAACGGAGCTGACAGCCACACACTGAATCTGACAGCCGGAAATGTGCTGCAAGTTGCATTTGAAACAGAAAAAGGCTCTCTGCACATGGAGATCACAGCACCGGACGGCACGATCCTTTACACCGGAAACGGTGAGGATGTCACAGAGTTTGAAATCATCCTTTCGCAAACCGGCTTGTGCGCAATTACCGTGGAGGCCCGGCACGCCAATGGAAAAATCAGCATTCAATGCAAGGAGTTTATGGGCAGCGGAAATGCCTACACGCCGGGCAATATGCAAGCCCCCGACTACGAGTGCGGCATCTGGGTGCCGGTGCGGCGAAAATGACCATTTCGAACGTGGCTGAGTCTAGGAGGACTTTATGAAGCAAAAATCAAGATATCGAATCGCAAGGCGGTTTTTGATTTTCTGGACGCTGTTTATCGGCATTGGCGCTGTAGCAGGCGCACTGGCAATGCTCCTTGACCCTTCCGGAAGGTTCATGGGCATGGACGCCATGCTGCCCTACTTTCAGGTGCTTCCCTTTGCGGACCGTGTTTTTCAGAATTTCACCTTTTCCGGCTGGGCACTGCTGATCGTCAACGGCCTGACCAATCTGGCAGCGGCGGGATTGCTGCTTCTGAAAAGGAAAGCAGGGACTGTGCTGAGTGGCGTGTTCGGCCTCACGCTGATGCTGTGGATTTGCATTCAGTTCTACATCTTCCCGCCTAACTTCATGTCTACAAGCTTCTTCCTCTTCGGTGCAGCGCAGGCCGCAACCGGCTATGCCGCATGGGTATTCGACAAGCAAGAAGCATTCTGCGTCTCTCTGACGGATTACCCGAACATCGGCATGAATGAAAGTCGGCTGGTGGTATTCTTCTCCCGCATGGGGTATGTCCGGAAGATTGCATATGAAGAAGCAAATCGCAGCGGTGCCACGGTGTACGAGGTAAAGTCCACGGAGCAGACGGATGGAACCCTTGGCTTCTGGTGGTGCGGAAGGTACGGAATGCACAAATGGAAAATGCCGATTGAGCCCATCTCCGTGAATCTTTCTGACTATGACCATGTGACGATCTGCACGCCAATCTGGGTATTTTCACTGGCAGCCCCTATGCGTAGCTTCTGTACGAAGGCAGCAGGCAAGATCAAAGAAGTCGATTACATTCTTGTCCATCATCAAGGCAGCAGCTATGAAAACGCCGCCGATGAGATGGATCGCCTTCTCGGGCTGAAATGCACAGGCTTACGCAGCGTGCGGTGCAGAAAAGGGCAATACAAAGCTGTTTATAACGATACATCCAAGGAGAAATGAAACATGCATTCAATACTTGAAGAAAAACTTTGCTACCCAGCTTTGGCCCTGATCGTGCTGGCGGTGTTTTATGGCATTTACTTCGGGAAGATGCTGGTGCAAAAGCGGCAGGGCATCCGCACCCACCAAATCGGACGCAGGAAGGAAAAAGGCTTACATACCGTAGAAACGCTCATGAGTGTTGCAACACTGGGTGCGCCCATTGCCCAGCTCATGTCCATTGCCCTTGGGTGGAACCATCTGCCTGCGGGTGCTCGCTTTACCGGCTTTCTCATTGGAATGTTGGGCGACGGCATATTCCTGCTTTCCATCCTCTGCATGAAGGACAGCTGGCGGGCGGGCATCCCGGACAAAGATAAGACAGAGCTTGTCACCGCCGGCATTTATAAATTCAGCCGCAATCCGGCGTTTCTGGGTTTTGACCTTATGTATGTCGGGGTGCTTTTGATGTATGGAAATCTGCTGACCCTCGGCTTTTCCTTGTTTGCCATGGTCATGCTGCATCTGCAAATTTTGCAGGAGGAGCGGTTTCTGGAACATGCCTTTGGAAGTGCTTATATAGAGTATAAAAAACAGGTCTTTCGTTATCTTGGCAGGAAATCATTCTGAAGCGGTGTTCCCGTGGATTTCGGCATCATCCGCCGCACGGCACACATGACCGTGCCCCGCCGATCATTTCATTGCTCCAAAATGCATTGAGCCGCCTTGACAAGTAACCGAACGGTTGCTATAATAACAGTAACCGTTCGGTTACAAAGAAGAAGAGGTGCAGCCATGGCCGGAGATACAAAAGAACGCATCTTAGAAACCGCGCTTACCCTATTCGCCCAGAATGGATATCTTGGTACGTCTATGAACGATATTGCGGGGCAGTTGGGGATCACCAAAGGCGCTCTATATAAACACTATGCCAGCAAGCAGGAGATACTTAACAGCATTGTGGAACGCATGAACAAAATGGACTATGAACGTGCCGAGGAATACGAAATGCCGGAAACGGAGCCCGATGGCTTTGCGGAGGCCTTTCAAAATACACCGGCCACAAAAATCCGTGCATACAGCATGGCACAGTTTCATCATTGGACTGCGGAACCCTTTTCATCCAACTTCCGAAAAATGCTTACGTTAGAGCAATATCGTGATCCAAAGCTTGCGCAGCTTTATCACGACTATCTTGCCACCGGCCCCACCGAGTATATGGCAGCGATCTTCCGAAAGATGACGGACTCAGACGCCTCTGCCATGCAGCTTGCGCTGGAGTTCTATGGCCCGATGTTTCTGCTCTACAGCGTTTATGACGGCGCAGAGGATAAGTCCGCAGTTCCTGCACTGCTGGAGAAGCACATCAATCGCTTTATTCATCGTCTTGAAGGAGAGAGGACAGATCAGGTATGAGCGAATCTACTGGACATCCAAGGCGCTGGGTGCTATGTCCGATGTGTGGAGCAAAAACACGACTACAGTTGCTCAAGGAAACAGAGCTGAAGGCATTTCCGCTGTTCTGCCCCAAATGTAAATCCGAAAGCATCATTGATGCGAAAAACTTTATAATAGAAATGAAAAAAGCCAGACGCTAAGACGCAGTGCCGATCACGTTTTCCGTGGTTCGGTACTGCGCTTTTTTAGGAGAGAGCAATATGAATGCAGTTGTATACACCACAAATACCGGCAGCACGGAGCGCTATGCCAAGCTGCTGGCACACGAAACAGCCCTTCCCGCCTACTCGTTAGCGGAAGCCAAAAAGAAGCTATTCCCTGGTGCAGAGGTGATCTATCCGGGTTGGATCATGGCAGGCTCTGTCAGGAGCTATGCCGCAGCCGCCAAGCGTTACAGGGTGCGTGCCGTCTGCGGAGTCGGCATGGGACAAGCCGGCACACAAACGGACAGCGTAAGAAAAAAGGCCTCCGTTCCAGCCACCATTCCGCTGTTTACGCTGCAAGGCAGCCTGCATGTCAAACAGCTGCACGGGATCTATCGTCCCATGATGGCACTTATGGTCAGAGCGGCAGACAAAAATCTTGCCAGAAAGTAGGATCGCACCCCGGAAGAAGAGGATATGCTGGATATGATGCAGTCCGGCAGTGACCGGGTTCCGTTCAAGAATTTAGACGCTGTGCTCCATTGGTACAGAACTTAAAGCTATGACAGAAGATGTTTTTTTGAAGTGTCCCAAATACAGGAACGGGAAAGGATCTTTGGAAATGAAAGATATACTCATTTACGTTCACGGAAAAGGCGGCTCTGCGGAGGAAGCCAATCATTACAAGCCGCTCTTTCCGGGCCATACGGTCATCGGCTTCGACTACCGTTCCCAGACGCCATGGGCGGCCAAGGAGGAATTTCCGGTCTTTTTTGCGCAGCAACGTAAGCGCTGTAACCGCCTGACACTCGTCGCAAACAGCATCGGCGCTTTCTTTTCCATGTCTGCGCTGGATGAGAAGCTGGTGGACAGGGCCTACCTTATCTCTCCGGTAGTGGATATGGAAAATCTGATCGTGAATATGATGCAGTGGGCGAATGCGAACGAACAAGATCTTGCGGAAAAGAAGGAGATTATCACGGATTTCGGTGAAACGCTATCCTGGAACTATCTCTGTTATGTGCGGGAACACCCAATCTCGTGGAATGTTCCAACCTGCATTCTCTGCGGCGAGCATGATAACCTGACCTCCATAGAAACCGTATCTGCATTTGCCCGGTGTCATCAGGCGAACCTCACCGTTATGCCCGGCGGTGCGCACTGGTTCCATACGGAAGCGCAGCTAAGATTTCTGGATAATTGGATCCGAGCAGCTCAGCGTGCTTGTGGGGACGGGCTTCAATGCGGCGCCGAGCATCCAACTGTTTTGTGTGAAACCGACGAAATAATAAAACCAATATAAAATCAAGCTAAGGAGGCTAAATCATGTTAAACAAGAAAATTACCATCCGTCTTGAGACCAAAGACGATTATCGGAATGTGGAAAATCTGACTCGAGAGTCATTCTGGAACGTCTACCGTCCCGGCTGTATGGAGCACTATGTGCTGCACTGCTATCGGGATGACCCGGCGTTTGTGCCGGAGCTGGATTTCGTGATGGAGCTGGACGGAGCGCTGATTGGCCAGATCATTTATGTGCGTTCGGAAATCAAATGTGACGATGGAAGAAGCGTGCCGATCATGACCTTCGGCCCCATTGGCATTGCCCCCAACTACAAGCGTCAGGGCTACGGAAAAATTCTGCTGGACTTCTCCATGGAGAAAGCAAAAAAGATGGGTGCCAATGCGCTGGCCATCACCGGGAATATCGCCTTCTATGGAAAGTCCGGCTTTGTCCCTGCCAAAACAACGGGCGTTCGCTATGCCGATGACCCGGAGGCAGATTATTTCCTCATCAAGGAGCTTACGCCCGGTTTTCTAAGCGACATCTCCGGCACCTACAAAGATCCCGAGGGGTATTTTATCTGTGAGAAAGACCCGGACGGCTTTGAACAGTTTGAAGCCACCTTCCCGGAGAAGGAAAAGCTGAAGCTGCCGGGACAGCTGTTCTGATTGCGTCTCCAGCATGAACCACAAAACGCTCTAACACTTCCACACACATTTTACGCAGCGTGTCAAAGCCCCCTTTGGCACGCTGTTCTTTTTTCATACTGCATGTGAATAAGTTGCAGGTGATTGGAACCTGTGGTAAAATGAGTATGATACAAAGACTTTTGTCGAAAAGGAGAACACCATATGTTGCACTTCAAATCTGGCATTGCGGCACTGTGTGCCGCAACCCTGCTGCTAACATCCGGCTGCGGCACTGCCGCTCCTGCCAGTGTGGCCTCCGCCGCCCCCGTAGATGCCGGCAGCCCCGTTTCCATTACCGTTTGGAACTACTATAACGGAGATCAGCTGGATGCCTTTAACAGCATGGTGGATGAATTCAATGAAACCGTCGGCAAGGAAAAGGGCATTGAGGTGTCCAGTTACAGTCAGGGCGGTGTTTCTGAATTGGAAACCAATGTGCTGGCCGCTGCGGAGGGAAAGGTTGGTGCAGACCCCATGCCCAACATTTTCTCCGGCTATGCCGACACCACCTATGCGCTGGATCAGATGGGCATGGTCGTGGATCTCAGCGACTATCTGACCGAGGAAGAGCGCAGTGCCTACATTGATGGCTATCTGGAGGAAGGTGACTTCTCCGGCACCGGCAGCATCAAGATCTTCCCCACCGCCAAATCCACAGAGCTTCTGTTCCTGAACAAAACGGATTGGGAGCCATTTGCCGAAGCCACAGGCGCCACCTATGATGATCTTCAAACCATCGAGGGTGTTGTGGAAACTGCGGAAAAATACTACCAATGGGCCGACAGCCTCACCCCCGAAGAGGGCGACGGCAAGGCATTCTTTGGCCGTGATGCCATGGCAAACTACATGCTCATTGGCGCACGTCAGCTGGGCTGTACCATTTTTGATGTGCAGGATGGAAAAATGACGCTGCACTTTGATAAAGAGGTCATCAAAACCCTCTGGGACAACTACTATGTTCCCTTTATCAAGGGTTACTTCTCCGCATCCGGTAAGTTCCGCAGCGACGAAGTCAAAACCGGCAATATCATTGCCTACGTGGGCTCCTCTTCCAGCTCTTCCTTCTTCCCCTCCGAGGTCATCACCAGTGACACCGAAAGCCACCCCATTGAGCGTGAAGTGCTGCCTGCCCCCCGGTTCCGTGACGGCGAAAACTATGCCGTTCAGCAGGGTGCCGGAATGGTAGTCACCAAGGCCGACGAAAAAGAGGTGCAAGCCAGCGTAGAGTTTCTAAAGTGGTTTACAGCCCCGGAGCACAACATCGCCTTTTCGATTGGCTCCGGTTATCTACCTGTCACCAAAGCAGGCAGCAAGCTGGAAACCATCAAGGAGAACACACCTGATCTTTCTTCCAGTATCGAGCAGGCTCTGGACACCGTAAACAATTGTACGCTCTATACGCCCACCGCATTCTCCAACGGCACCGATGCCCGTGCAGTATTGGAATACGCACTCAGTGACGCCGCCACCGCAGACCGCGGCACTGTGGAAGAGCGCATGGCGCAGGGGCAGGACTTTGAGAGCGCCGCTGAAGAATTTCTCTCTGCGGACCGTTTTGAGCGCTGGTATCAGGATATCCAGACCGAACTCCAGCAATACGCCGGATAAACATTCCACCGAAAGGAGATGGTATCATGGAAAAGAAACATTCTTCTCATCAGAAGCACAGCAGACCCGCCTTCCATGGTATTTTATCTTCTATGATGCTGGTTCTCCTGATTGAGATTATCCTGATGATGACTGTTCTCTACTTCAGCAGCATCACAGAGCAGCTCAATCAGAACGCCTTGGCCATTTTACAAAAGCAGGTAGAAAACCGTCAGAACTACCTGCAAACGATGCTGGTAGACAATCAGGAGCTATCCGCTCTGTCTGACAGCATCAATAACACCACCTTATCCCTGCTGCATTCCGGTGATATTGATCTTGAAACATTGGATCAGGCTAGTGAAAACTGCCTTCCCCTGCTCAATGCGGTCAGCACCAATCTGGTTTCAACCCTGCGCAATCGTTCTGTCACCGGTATCTTTCTGGCGCTGCGCACCCACAGCTTTGATACGCTTTCCGATGATGACGTCATTCCATGTGTTTATATTCGGGATTTGGATCCGGATACCGCTCCCTCCAGCCGCAATTCCGATCTAATGCTGGAGGTCTCCCCTACCCAGCTGGTGGAATCCATGCGAATCTCCACTGACAGCGCATGGGCCCCGGCCCTGCGCAGCGGCCAAAGTGTGGTATCCCAGCTGCTTGCGCCCGCCTTCGAGGCCGCTTATCAGGATGACACAAAGCTTGACGCCGAGGACTACGGCCACTGGACCACCGGCACTTATACGCTCAACGGAGACAGCCACGCCGCAATTGGCTATACCATCCCACTGATTCTCCCTGACGGCACGGTATACGGTGTCCTTGGCATCGAAATGCTGGAAAGCTATGTGCAGTCCAAGCTCCCCTATCAGGAACTGAGCAGCGAGGGCTATGGAACCTATCTGCTTGCCTCTACCACCAGCGCCACCTCAAATTTCCGTTTTCAGATCACATCATCCCTCTGCTCCACTGCCAAGGATGCGCCGCTCCCCGCCGGCAGCAACGATATCACCTTGTCCAATTCTACACAGGGAGGCTGTTACTATAGCTGCAACAATGTACGTTACCGTGCAGCCTATGATTCTCTGACGCTGTATAGCCGCAACGCTCCGTTTTCCGGAGAGCAATGGCTATTGGTCGGCGTAGTGCCCGAGAGCACACTCTTTGGATTTTCCAAGCATGTTATGCGGCTTTTATGGATTGCAATGCTTCTGGTTCTGGTTACAGGCGTCCTTTCCAGCCTTTTTGCGGCTCATTGGTTCTGCCGGCCTATCTCTCAGCTCTCCGATGAGGTAGCCGCTGCACAGGAGAGCCGCAGCAGTATTCCCACCCTTTCCCCCACCGGCATCGTGGAGCTGGATCAGTTTGCCTCTGCCATTACACAGCTCAGTCAGGACGTGATCAGTAGCTCTACCAGGTTCCTGCAAATCATGGATATGGCCAGCGTATCGCTGGGCGGCTATGAGCTTCGCAGTGATCCCCCAAGCATCTATGTGACTGACAATTTCTTTCCCCTGCTGGGCATTCCCGACATCGACCCAAAAACGCTGACTGTGCAGCATTTTGGTGCATTGATGCGCCATCTGTCACAGAGCTGTATGCACAAGACCACCGCCGATGGCGCTGAGCTTTACCAAATCTCCCAGGGGGATGGCTCCCTGCGGTATATCCGTCTGGAAACCCAGCAAAACGGTTCGACCCGTATGGGACTGGTAGAAGATGTGACCTTTACCACGGAAGAGCGCCTTCGTGTGGAGCACGAACGGGATTACGACATTCTCACCGGACTATACAGCCGCCGGGCATTCCGCGCCAAATGCAGTGCCCTTTTCGAGCAGCCACAGCAGCTGCACCACGCCGCACTTTTGATGCTGGATCTTGACAACCTGAAATCCACCAACGACTCTCTTGGCCATGACTGGGGAGACCGGTATATCCAGCGTGCAGGCCAGTGTATTGCCCAGCATGCGCCCAGCAGCGCTCTGTGCTCCCGGATCTCCGGCGATGAATTTAATATCTTTCTCTACGGCTACAGCAGCCGGAAAGAGCTTCTGAAGGTGATCCATCGTCTGTGGCACGCACTGGAGCAAACAACGATTCACCTTCCTGACGGCCGTGAATTTAACATCAGCCTTTCCGGCGGCGTGGCATGGTATCCCGATGACACCCTCGACCTTGACCTGCTGAAAAAATACGCCGACTTTGCCATGTACGAGGTGAAGCGTTCCCATAAGGGACAGCTTGGGGAATTCAACATTGCGCTCTACAACTCCGCACTCCATGAACGGCAGCTTCGCAGTGAGTTTCATCAGATGCTTCGGAATGAGGCCATCTCCTATCACTTCCAGCCGATCTTCTCGGCAAAGGATGGTACGCCGCTGGCCTACGAAGCACTGATGCGGCTAAGCCTCCCAACTCTGAAAAGTCCCTTGGACGTGCTTCGATTGGCACGTGCCGAAAATAAGCTTCATGATATCGAGCGTATTACGCTTTTCAAGGCCTCAGAAGCCTATGATGCGCTTCAGCGCAGCGGAAAGGTTCCCGCAGGTAAGCTCCTGTTCATCAACACCATTGCCAGCCAGCATCTAAACGAAGCAGAAGAAAATGAGTTTGTACGGCGTTTTTCCCATTTGCTCCCGCAATACGTCAGCGAGATCACCGAAGAGGATGAGCTGGATATGGAAGCACTGGAAAAAAAGCGTCGTTTCCCCGGCGGCTCTCAGGTCTTTGCACTGGATGATTACGGAAGCGGCTTCAACAGCGAAAAGAATCTGCTGGCACTGGCCCCACATTATATCAAGGTGGATATTTGTATCGTCAGCGGAATTGACACCGACGAGAACAAGCAGCAGATCGTGGCGAACATTGTCCACTATGCGCACCAGCGTGATATGAAGATCATTGCAGAAGGACTGGAAACCCCGGCAGAACTGAAGACCCTGCTTCGTCTAGGCGTTGACATGCTGCAAGGCTATCTGCTGGCAAAGCCTGCACAGGTTCCCCCTGCCATTTCTCCCGAAGCGCTGGATGTGATTCACAGCTTTCATTGCAGCTCCGGCATAAACGGAAGCGATCCCGTATAAATCATCAAAGGAGTCTTCTATGAACCCTACTGCGTACCTGTCGGTTCTCTCCGTTGCGGAGCGTCTCAAATGTAATACACGCCATTCCTGGACGTCCTCTGGGCGTCATGAAAGCGTAGCCGAGCACAGCTGGCGGCTTGCACTGATGGCCATGCTGGCTGCCGATGAATTTCCGGACTTGGATATGGATCGTGTGATCCGCATGTGCATCATCCACGATTTGGGCGAAGCCTTCACGGGAGATATTCCGGCCTTTGACAAAACGGAAGCGGACGAGCAGCGTGAGGATGCACTGCTCCGGCAGTTGATTGGCACCTTTCCCACCCCGGCACGGCAGGAATTCTCTGACTTGCTTCAGGAAATGGACGCACTGGAGACCCGTGAGGCAAGGCTTTATAAGGCTTTGGACAAGCTGGAAGCCCTGATTTCCCACAACGAGGCAAACCTCTCCACTTGGCTTCCACTGGAATACTCGCTCCAGCTTACCTACGGACAGGAGCTCATGGATCTGACCCCTTGGCTCCGCAGCCTCAGGGATAAAGTAACTGCCGTCACTCGGAATAAAATCGCCGACCAATCCTGATTTATGAACATTTACCGCTCTGCTGCAAAAAGCGGGACAGCCGTCGCTGCCCCGCTTTTTTCGCATCCTGGCTGACCAGTCTTCGCCGGATACCCTTGATCGTTCTATGAAAAGTTCCCTTAGAGATCACACAGGTTATCCTGTCCTCAAGATCTCGCACTGCGCTTCGATGTATTGCTGCATCGTCCTTCAGATGTTCCATGGCCTTTGAAACATTGGTTCTTTCCCTCCCGATCCGAAGACAGTATATGCATCATAATCAGAACTATTCACCGATCGTTCAGGAAACTTGTCCCATTTGTTGCTTTTCCGCAAGTTATATGGTATGATAAAGTGTATATGTCCAGTTCAGTGCCTGAAAACGGCACACTTTACCAGAAACCACAGCCGGACATTCCGGCCAGCAAATAAAAAGTGAGGAAATTCAATGTCAAACCACGAACTGCACGATGAAAATAAGCATTTGGTCGGCAACTCCAACAGTGCTGACCATCAAGCGGATTACACGTCTGATTCGTTATCTGAGATATTTGATTCCATTGACGCCAGCGAATATGAATTCGAGGATGACGAAGACGCCTATTATCATAAACGTACCCGCCTTGCAGCAGTTGATCATTCTTTGCATGAGCCCGAGGATGCGTCATCCCAGGATACTCAGGCCCCTTCCGATGATCCTTCGGTTGATTCGGATACCACCGATGATACCCCTATGGATCTCGGCGCCTATACCGATTATGACACCTATAATGACTCCGGCACTTACCGCTCCTATGATGGCTCCAGCGAATATCGGAGCTTTGATGCGGCAATGCCGGAGGCTCCCGAAAACGGCTGGTACCACTATTCTCAGGAGGACAGCGATCTGGAGGAGCATGATGACTATGACACCGAGGAAGAAGATCCCCCAGAGCCGGCACCGCACAGCCACCGGCTGCTGCATATATTGTCCAATCTGCTTCTTGTAATGGTCACGCTTCTCAGTGCGTTTTATCTGATGGTGCTCTATGCTCCCATTCCTGCGCTGACAAATCTGCGGGATATGTATGTACGTACCGCCATGACCACCATCAACCACAAGTGGCTTGCCACGGCCATTGTTCCCGGTGATATCATCGATAAGATCGTGCTGGAGGACTATCAGGCCGACTTGGCAATGACCGGCGTAAAGTCTGACTGGGGGAATGTCTCCGTACAGGAACTTCCAACCTTTGCAGAGGACAGCACTGTGAAGGAGCCCACAGATCAGCAGAGCCAATCTGCCATGGAACAGGGATCACAGATCGATTCCGTACATACGGAGGATGATTCCCCCTATTCCAGCACCGAAGAAGAAACTTTCTTCCAGCTGTTTTATGAAATCGACTATAATTCCATGCAGGATTATCTGAATGATCACCCGGACGCCCTTTCCGATGGGTGGGGTGCCATCAACATCAACGAGGCCGGACTGGATGAGTCCGGCACCTCGATCCAAACGATTCACGGGGATCAGGTTCTTGCGCTGGATGCCAGCAACGGCGTACTGCTTGTTCGGATAAATCTCGGCTCCTCCCGGGGCATCATGGCCATCTGCAAGGACACCTCCCGTCTGAGTCTTCGTGCCGCATCTACGTTGCCTGCCACCGGCCAGACCGCCGGCAATATCTGTGACGCCAACAATGGCATTCTTTCCATCACCGGCAGTGCCTTCCTTGACGATGGCACCAGCAACGGCGGTCAGATCTCCGGTCTTGCCGTTTGCAACGGCGTTGAAATGGGCTCCCGTCTGGGCGGCTATGGCGACAAGCGGCTGGAACTCCGCAACGATAATCGGATGTACATCGTAGACTCTGCATCCGCTGTGGACAGTGATACCCGGGATGCCTGCGAGTTCCGTCCTGCACTAATCGTGGACGGCGAAAATGTGGCCGGAAACAGCACATGGAACAGCCCGAATCCCCGTGCTGTTCTGGGCCAGAGCGCCAAGCTGGAGACCATGATGGTGGTGGTCGAGGGCCGTCTTCTGGACAGCCCCGGCTGCGGCGTGGAGGATATTGCCGATAAGCTGGAGGAATACGGATGCGTACAGGCCCTGAATCTGGACGGCGGCACCAGCGCCATTATGTACTATAAGGGTGAATATGTCACCCGCTGCTCCAACACAGCGCTGCCGGGTGGCCGGACACTTCCCTCCGCTTGGGTATACGAGCGTGCCTCTTAACGAAATATTCCCCAGATGCAGCAGCAGCGGCAGTTCCCTTCGAACTGCCGCTGCTTTTTATGATTTTGTTTCGTCCACACCGGTCAGCTGTTGGGCCCCTGCTTTCCCTCCAAGAAATAGGTAGCCTCCATATCCGCCACAGACAGTGCAAAGGCCAGCGGGAATTTTTCAAAAGCCTTTCCTACACTTCCCTTGTCCTCATTTCCCGAGAAGCCCATGTGAAACCGGATGGCGAAGGCCTCCTCCCGGGTCAGCCGCATAAAGCCCGAAAGAATATAGACAGACTTTTCTCCATGCCCATAGGGCAGCGGGTCATCAAAATTGTAGGTTGGAACCTTCTGCCACACGCCGTTGTCATCTTTTACGTTGCGGGTGCCTGCCTTATAGCAGCCGATTTTGCAGACATCGTGGAGCAGTGAAACCAGCGCAATGGTCTCATCGGAATACTCCATACCGTAGTCCTCTTTCACCCGCTGGCGCTCCAAATAGGCCCTCAGGCAGTGATATACGTTGATGCTGTGCTGTGCAAGTCCCCCGGCATAAGAGCCGTGGAACCGTGTGCTGGCCGGTGCGGTAAAGAAATCCGATTTATTCTGAAGATAGTCCAGGAATTTATCGGCTCCTTCCCGGTGAATGTATTGCTGATAGATCTCCTTAAATTCTTCCTGTATTGTCATATTACGTTTCCTTCCTGCTGATCTGCGATCCGCTGGTGATATTGCTCTTTTTCCACATACATGAGTTGATCCGCCGCTTTCAGCATTTCCTCCAGATCATCCGAAGACTTGCGCCAAACCGCTCCCACGGAAATACTCACACGGCGTTCTCTCATGCTGTTCCGTGCATCCTCGATCTTTTTCAAAAAAATCTCCTCGCAAATATTGGGGTAGACAATAATAAACTCATCCCCGCCGACCCTGAATGCATGATCCGAAAAATACTTCAGCAGCACAGTCGCCGCCCTGCTGATCATTCTGTCTCCTGCCTCATGTCCATAACGGTCATTGATTTCTTTTAGGCCATTGAGATCCATGTAAGCAGCGCCGATGTTCTCCATGGGTTTGCGTCCAATCGACTCCAGCAGCATGATGTACTCGTTACGATTGTACAGCTTCGTCAGCATATCACGACTGCTGAGATAGCGAAGCCACTGCTGCTGCTTCTGCATGTCAAGGCTGTTGGAAATAAAGAATTGGATGGAGGACAGCAGTGTTGGATCATCGTAATGGGCAGTTGGATTGTCTACGCCAAGAAATCCAACCACAGCACGTTCCTTCATCAGTGGGACCGCCAAAAGGCGCTCAACGCCTTGTGCTGCAAGCACCTCATAGGTGTCACTTCCCCGCTCCTGCTCCAACGTCGGCATATAATAAACCTGTTCCTGCCGGAATTTCGCCATCCATGCAGAAATAAGCTCCAGGGGGACCGCTTGAAGATTATCCTTTTGAATACTGACATTTTTCTCCGTAAACTCAAAGGTGTTTGATAGCGTATCACCCTGTTCGTCAATTTGAAAGATATACGTTCGGTCCGCAGAGAAATAGTGGCAGATTACCTCCAGCAGCTTTTGAATGGCATCGGATATTTCTTTCCCGGAAGAAAGCTCCGCCACGCATTGGTTCAGTGTCGTTGCAATCTCAAGTCTGGCCTGAGTTTCCGCATTGGTACGAGCCAGTGCTCCCAATTCACGGTTTTGCTCCAATGTCATCCCCAGCACCAGAAGGATCATAGAAATCCCGACTGCGCAGCTGATCAGCGGATATCCATAATCAATGGTCTGCACCATGGTTGCTGCCAACGGCAGAGCAATATAGCCAAGAATCGACAAGTATAGTCCCCTGGTAATGGAATTACGCCGCTGGATCAGCATGGATAGATCCAGCAATAGTCCAATGACAGGGATCATCACCGAAATGAAATAGCCGGAACATCTGTAATAATAGTTGGAGCTGTCAAAGTTGTAGTATAGATGCACTCTCTGAGATACCGCAACCAGAATCATGCCCACAAATCCAAGGAGCGTTACCAATTTGGAGCGAAGCAAAGCGTGCTCTTGCCCCTTTTCAAAGATACAGCTGCATACGTATCCATTAAACAGAATCAGTAACGCATCCACCGATGTAAAAACGGTATAATTCGCCAGACGGATCGCCCAGTATGCCAGTTCTCCGGAACGTCCGTGAAAATACCACGCAGCCGCATCCCCCACAAGCATTGTAGCTGCCAAAAGCTGCATCCAGAACATCCACCGCCGCTTAATTGCGTCGGTGTTTTTTAGCAGCAATGTACAAGCTGCCGTAATCAGGTTAAACACTGCCACGAGAATGAGTATGGCACAATAAAGCACTCGCTGGTCAATCATTGCGCTCCTCTCCTTCCACATATTCCCTATCATTATACCATTTAATTTCCAAAAAAGCAATTAAATCAGACAGTGAAACAAATAAAAGATCCAAAGGTGAGCGGGATAAAAAACATAGAACAGCCATCGGCATTTCCGTCCACGCATGCCCTGATAGCACGCCAGCAGCGGTACCGCAAACATGCCGCCGATCCACTGCAGGATCAGACCGTAGCCGTTTTTCGACATCCAGATCATGGTCCGTCCGTTCCAGCCATGCCAGATCAGCATGAATACCGTCATCCAGCACCCCATCAGGAGCAGCTTCTGCTTCTTCTCCGGCAGCAGATACAGCATAATAATCAGGGCAACGCCCCATGCATTGTAGTCTGTTTTCAGCAGCCAGCCCAATGAAACCGCAGCCGCAGATGGCACCAGCCACGCGATCCACTTGGCAATGCCGCCGTGCTCCAGCCACTGTCCGGCGCAGATGGCAGCAGCCCCCAGAAGCAGGGTAAACAGAGCATTATGGCAGCCCAGCTGCAACCCCGTCTGCCCCGCGCCCCAGAAGCAGAGCTGAAAGGGCGCTTCCGACAGCACCGCAAAAGTCGCAAGACGGCAAAGATATCGCCTTTGATTCCGTGATTTTCGGCACCCCTCTGCCACAAACCACGCAAAGATCGGCATTGCAATGCGTCCAATTACCGTCAGCATTGTCTGGAGCCACAGGCTTCCCTCCGTCCCAAGATACGGGCTCAGCACACCGGTAGCCAATATGACCTTTGCAAAATGGTCACACAGCATGGCTGCCATTGCAATGATTTTCAACGTAAACTGTGTCATAGGCGCTCCTTCACGAAAAAGTGGAGGCGGGAATCCGCCTCCACTATGATACAACAATTCAGAGCATTAGTCTACATTTCCACTCTTTTTCGCTGCCTCGATGATGGCCTGCTGGGTAGCGGCAGGCGCCTCCTCGTAGCGGACAAACTGGAAGGTGAAGCTGCCGCGTCCCTGCGTCATGGAGCGCAGATCGATGGCATAGCTCATCATCTCGCTCATGGGCACCTCGGCCTCAACCACCTGATTGCCCTCGTCATCGGGCGTCATGCCCATCACACGGCCCCGGCGCTTATTGAGGTCACCCATGATATCACCCATCATGGAATCCGGAATGGTGACCGCCAGAGAGCCAATGGGCTCCAGAATCACAGGGCTTGCCTGCGGAATCCCCTCTTTGTAGGCCAGAGATGCAGCGGTCTTAAAGGCCATTTCAGAGGAATCTACCGGATGATAGGAACCATCCAGCAGGGTGGCCTTCAGGAATACCATGGGATATCCGGCCAAAACGCCCTTCTCGCAGGACTCTCTCAGTCCCTTTTCTACCGCGGGGAAGAAATTCTTGGGAACTGCGCCGCCTACAACCTTTTCCTCAAAGGTAAGCTCCTGGGTCTCGCCGGGAGAGAATTCAATGACAACATCGCCGAACTGGCCATGACCGCCGGACTGCTTTTTATGACGTCCGCGGACAGTAGCCGACTTCCGAATGGTCTCACGATATGCAACCTTGGGCTCCCGGAGCTCGCAGTCTACACCGAACTTGCTCTTCAGCTTGGAGCACAGCACATCCAGATGAATGTCGCCGGCGCCGTTGAGCACCATTTCCTTGGTCTCGGCATTATTCGTGAGCTTAAAGGAGAGATCCTCTTCCGCCAGCTTGGTAAGACCGGCGGCGATCTTCTCTTCCTGTCCCTTGACTTTTGCATAAATGGCTCTGGGATGGCTGGGGATCGGGTACTCCGCAGGCTTCAGGGTCAGCGGACGGGCGGTCACGCAGAGGGTATCGCCGGTCTTCACCGAAGCCAGCTTGGAAACTGCGCCGATATCGCCGCAATTGAGCACCTTTACCTCCGTGGTCTTCTTGCCCTTCACGGTATAGATATGGCCCAGCTTTTCCATCTCGCCGGTACGGGAATTTTCCAGAGACAGATCCGGCGTCACATTACCGGAGATCACCTTAAAGAAGGACTGCTTGCCATACTGGTCGGAAACCGTCTTGAAGATGTACATGACCGGCGTTTCGTCCGGTGCGCAGTTGATGGTCACTTCCTCGCCGTTCTCGTTGACAGCCTCCTGCGGATAGCCCTCCAGTGGATTGGGCGCAAAGTCCACCAGGCCGTGGATCAGTGCCTCCGTTCCAAGGCCGCTCATGGCGCTGCCGCAGAAAACCGGTACAAGGCTCAGATCCTTTACGCCCTGATTGATACCGGCAATGATCTCGCCCAGCGTAAAGGGCTCTCCGGCAAAGTATTTCTCCATGTTCTCCTCAGAGGTCTCGGCAACTGCCTCAAGGAGAAAATCATAGTATTCTTCTACCTTATCCTTCAGGTTCTCCGGGATATCGGTATGCTCCACCTTGCCCTCACCGGACAGGAATGCATTTTTATGGATAATGTCCACGATGCCGATGGTCTTATCCCCTTCTGTAATGGGGATCACCACAGGCGCCAGCGTTTTTCCGAACTTCTCCCGCAGGGCCTCAAAGGTCTTGAAGAAATCTGCGTGCTCTTCATCCAGCTTGGAGATATATACAAATCGAGGGAGCTTCCGCTCGTACAGGTATTTCCAAGACTTTTCCGTGCCAACACCGATGCCGTTCTTTGCGGAAACCACAATAACGCCGGAATCCACTACACGAATAGACTGCATCACTTCGCCGGCAAAGTCAAAATAACCGGGGTTATCAAAGAGATTGATCTTTGTACGACCAAACTCAATGGGGATAATGGAGGTAGAGATCGAATACTTCCGCTTAATCTCCTCCGGGTCAAAATCGCTGACCGTCGTGCCATCGGCAGACTTTCCGAGGCGGTCGGTTCCCTTGGTGTGGAACAGCATGCTTTCCGCCAGAGCGGTCTTTCCGTCGCCACCGTGTCCGATCAGGCAGACGTTGCGAATGTCGAGCGCAGTATAGCTCATATTGATTTACCCCTTTCCGATCCTGAATACCGGCTTGACCGGCCCTGGATCCTGCAATTTAGCATAGGTTGATTATATACGATAGGTCATATATTTTCAATTTCTGTGCAATATTTTTGTGCATAATGACGATATATTTTTTATGGATTCCACATATTTTTTTCATTTCTGCTTCACATCTCCCTTTTATGGCAGCAAAAAGCCCCTGCGGCAGTTTTAAGCTGCTGCCGCAGAGGCAAATTGGTTCCGATATTATTTTCTCAGTGCGACCCGCGCCCAGACCTCTACCACCAGCCAGAGGATCAGGTTCAGAATCACAAGCCGCTGTGCGGGAATAACTGTCGCACCGGCAGAAATTGCCGCAATGGCCTGAACTGCCAGGACAAAGCTCAGGATGGCAGCGCAGACGGTCAGCCAGAAGCCCATACGGTATACCCTTCTCGCTCCGATGACCGTTCGGCTGTAGGCATTGACGCCCTCCCGGAGCACAAAGCCGCAGGTGCTTCCCTTAGACAGCAGGGATGGCTCGGAAAGCGCCCGCCGCTTCTCCGACTTCGGGCAGTCCATCTGTGCCACCGGAGCGCCAAACCAATGCTCTACAAACCCGGGATTGACACAAAAATTCCGTGTCACCAGCAGGGGACGGAGCCTCGGCTCCCGCACCAGCCGCCGAAATCCGCTTTTTGCCCCGGTGGTCACCTGATACTTTACTCCAAACAATCCCGCCAGCTGGCGATTGACGGCGATATATACCCCATATTTCGGTGCAGGTTTGGGGAGTGTAACGCCCATGAGCTGCATATACTGATAAGAGCCCAGATGGACAAGATCTCTTTGAATATAGCCCTCCAGACCGGTCTCCTGCACCTGGAAATTTGCCACATCGAAGATCTCACCGTTCATATCCCGCAGAAGCTTTGTAAAGACGGGCTGGAATCCCACATTGGCCCGCAGCGCCATGCTGGCGCCGTAGGACACCAGCTGTCTGGGGTCCATGCTGCCGTAAGCTCTGACCCCGGTCTGCTGCATGGTTCCCTCCGGGAACAGGTCGGAATCGTAGACCATCATTGCCTTCTTGCCGTACAGGCCCTTCATGCCAAACCAGCCCGCCACAGCGCCTTTCCCCTTCAGGGCCCGAGTCAGCAGGCTATAGGGCCGTGCGCAGCAGAGGCACAGGGAAACAGGTGCCGCCACATCCAGAATCGTCACAAGCACCGTGAGATAATTCTGCTGTGTCTTTGCACTGAGATAGGCGCTTGCCACAATGCTCACCAGCAGCAGGAACGGAAGATACAGCCCCATGCCGTTGTGCCACACATCCGGCTGGGCCTGATGGCGGACAAAACCGGCTGTGGTGACCGGCGCCTTACCGATCACATCCGTATGTTCCCATTGCTCCCGAGCCGTCCGGATCCCCTTTCTCCCTCTTCCGGTGATCACAGCCCGAAGAGAGCGAAGGGTCGCCTGATTGTGCATGAGTCCCGCCGTACCAGTGAGACACCATGCAATGGTCAATATGGGCAGATATGTATTTTCATTCTTGGTCACCAGCAGCTCAATGATGCTCAGCAGTGTTGTCAGCAGCAGGAAGGTCTCATAGGAGGCCCGCAGATACCACACATCCTGCACAGCCCGCAGAATACTCTGCCAGTCCAGCAGCATGACGATGATCGTAGCCGCCAGCGCAATGTATCCGGCACGCATACCGGTCATAAAGCCCAGCGTCATCCAGCTCACGCTGCGTCCGCCAATGCAGAGAACCATCAGCAGCAGAATGAGATAGCGCAGCGGCGAAAGCATCCGGTCAATGCCGGTAATGGCCGCCAGGCGTTTTTCCGTCCCACGGAGAGACGTTCCCGTCTTAGGCAGGGCCTGCGCCTGACGCTCATGAATCTCCTTTCTGAGCTGACCGATATATTCCGCCGCAGAAACGGTAACATGGCTGCGTGGGATTTTTTGATATTCTGTGCCTGGATTCGCCGCCTGGGGCTTTGGCGCTCTCTTTCTCTGCTTCTTCGGCGTGGCATTCCTCTGCTGCTCCGGCTTTGCCTGTGCCGAAGCCTCTGTATGCATTGGAACTGCGCTGCTCTGGGGCGGTTCCGCCTGCGCTGCCTGCTGGGGCTCCTCGGATACTGGTACATCCGGTTCGCCTGTGGGTTCAGTCTTCTCGGCCGCCTGCGGCGGTACAGCCGCCGCCTCGGTCTCCTGCACCGTTACCACAGGCCGTTCCTCAATAGAATGGGCCACCGCCTGGGCAATGGCGTCCGCCATCTCCTGCTCGCTGAGATTTTCGTATGCCGGAGGCTCCGGTTCAGGTTCCGGTTCCAATTTTGTTTCCGCCGTCTCCGGCGCCTCTTCCTTCTCCGCAGCTGTGGCACCCGCAGGGCTCTGTTGTTCTGCCTCGACTTTCTCTGCCGGAGCAGCTTCCTCCTGCGCAATTTCCTCCCGAGCGGGCTCCGGCTCCTCTGATTTTATCACGGGCGCTTCTTCCTTCTGCCGGGGCGAAGCAGAAGCCTCCGTCCTCTTTGGCTCGTCCGTGGAAAACTCCCGTACAATATCCTCCAGAGAATACAAGTCAGATGCCTCAGCCCCGGAAATCAGGCGCATGGTATCAAATTTGGATTCGTCTTGAGACATGCTTTCATCAGCCTTTCTATCAGTTGATGCGCTGGCGCACTGCTTCATAGAGCAGGATCGCGCAGGCATTGGATGCATTGAGGGAATTGATATGTCCCTTCATGGGAATACTGACCATGAAATCACAGGATTCCTTCACCAGTCGCCCCATTCCCTCGCCCTCGGAGCCAATGACAATGGCTGCCGGGCCGGTCAAATCCGTCTGATACAGGGGCGCCGCACCATCTGCGGCAGTGCCATAGACCCATACACCATGATCCTTCAGGGTTTGAATGGCTGCTGCAAGATTGCTGACTCTGGCAATTTTCATATACTCCATGGCTCCGGCAGATGCCTTGCCGACCACCGCAGTCAGCCCGGAGCTGCGCCGCTTGGGAATGATGACCCCATGGGCCCCGGCGCACTCCGCAGTACGGATGATCGCACCAAGATTGTGGGGATCGGTAATTTCATCGCAGATCACCACCAGCGGAGCCTCGCCCTTTTCCTGCGCTGCCGCCAGAATCTCGTCAATGGTCGCATAGTCGTGGGCCGCCGCCATGGCGATCACGCCCTGATGGGCACCGGTCTGGGTCATGGTATCCAGCTTCCGCCGGTCACAATAGGTCACCACTGCGCCATTCTTTTTTGCCAGAGACGCAATATAGCGAAGGGTGGAATCCGTATCGCCGGAGGCCAGAAACACCTTATCAATGGTACGTCCTGCCTTCAGCGCCTCGGTCACCGCATTGCGGCCTTCAAGCATATTTTCGTTTACTTCAATCTCTTTTTTCATATTGCCTCCATATCGGCTTTCGCCTGAATGCACGCAGGTATCTGCGTGCCCTGATATTCACAAAACAATTTATTATAGCACATAGCACCGTTTTTTCGCAACTGCTAAAATGAAATTCCTATAAGCTTCTATTCTGCCCCTTCTGTTTTCGGATACCGCAGCCGAAGTTTTCCGTACTGCGGCCCCGTTAACAGAAAGTTTACTTCTCCCCTTCAGAGTTTTGTTGTTTTCGGCGGGATTCTATGCTATATTGTAGAATGAATTATAAGACCATATTGGTCACTTCAAACAAAGGAGGCGTGTCCGTGAGTACGCCAAACAACCGCGGAAATAAAAACGGCGGTAAACGGGACGACCAGAACCGTCCAAAATTTAATACCATCCTGCCCATCGCCGTTTTGGCTGTAGCGTTTGTTCTTCTCTTCAACTTTCTCTATACCAGCTATGCAGAATCCATGATGGAGGAGATCAAATACAACGAGTTCAAGCAGATGCTGGAGAATGGCGAGGTCTCCGAGGTGGAGATCCAGTCTGACCGCATTCTCATCAAAACCAAGGCTCAGGCCGATGAGCCGGTGAGCCAACAGACCATTTACTACACCGGTCTGCTCAGCGATGACGAGCTGCTCCCACTGTTGGATCAGGAGGGTGTGGAATACTATCGTGAGATCGTAGATGAGGTATCCCCCATCATCCAGATCCTGCTTTCCTATGTTCTTCCCTTCGTCATCATCTATTTCCTGTTCAGCTTCCTAATGAAGAATCTGGGCAGCAAAATGGGCGGCGGCATGAACATCGGTCAGAGCAAAGCCAAGGTCTACATGGAGAAGGAGACCGGTGTGACCTTTGCCGATGTTGCCGGTCAGGACGAGGCCAAGGAATCTCTCCAGGAGATCATCGACTTTCTCCACAAGCCCCAGAAATATGCCGCCATTGGTGCAAAGATCCCCAAGGGTGCGCTGCTGGTAGGCTCTCCCGGTACCGGCAAGACCCTGCTGGCCAAGGCGGTTGCCGGTGAAGCCGGCGTTCCCTTCTTCTTTATCTCCGGCTCCGACTTTGTTGAGATGTTCGTTGGTGTTGGCGCCAGCCGTGTCCGTGATCTGTTCCAGCAGGCCTCCAAGCAGGCCCCTGCCATCATCTTCATCGACGAGATCGATGCCATCGGTAAGAGCCGTGACAACCGTCTGGGCAGCAATGACGAGCGGGAGCAGACCCTGAACCAGCTGCTCTCCGAGATCGACGGCTTTGACTCTTCCAAGGGCGTTGTAATTCTGGCCGCCACCAACCGGCCTGAAATTCTCGATAAGGCGCTGCTCCGTGCCGGGCGTTTTGATCGCCGCATCATTGTGGATAAGCCCAATCTGGCTGGACGTCTTCAGACCCTGAAGGTGCATACCAGAAACATTAAGCTCACCGAAGACGTAGATCTCAATCGCATTGCACAGGTCACCGCCGGTGCCGTAGGTGCCGATCTTGCCAATCTGGTCAATGAAGCTGCACTGCGTGCGGTTCGCATGGGCCGTCAGGCGGTCAATCAGGAAGACCTGCTGGTTTCCTTTGAGACGGTCATTGCCGGTACCGAAAAGAAGGGCACTGTCCTCACCGACATTGAAAAGCGCATCGTATCCTATCATGAGGTAGGTCATGCGCTGGTTGCGGCCCTGCAAAAGCACTCGGCTCCGGTTCAGAAAATCACCATCGTTCCCCACACCTCAGGTGCACTGGGCTACACCCTCCAGATGGAGGAAGAGGAAAAGTTCTTAAACTCCAAGGAAGAACTCATTGGTGAGCTCCGCACCCTGCTGGGCGGCCGCGCCGCTGAGGATGTGGTCTTCGGAACCCAGACCACCGGTGCCGCCAATGACATCGAGCGCGCCACCGATCTGGCCCGAAAAATGATCATGCAGTACGGTATGAGCAAGAAATTCGGCCTTATGGCACTGGCCACCACGCAGAGCCAGTATCTGGGTGGACAGAGCTCTCTGAACTGTGCGGAATCTACAGCGGCTGAGGCCGATGCAGAGATCCGTGATCTGCTGGATCAGTGCTATCAGGAAGCCTGCCAGATGCTGCGGGACAACCGGGAACACCTGGATGAGATTGCCCTGTTCCTGCTTACCAAGGAAACCATCACCGGCGATGAGTTCATGTCGTTCCTGAAGGAGCCTGAGGAGCTGCCCGAAACGCAGGAGGCTGCGTCCTCTGACACTGCTTCCACAGATGCTTCCTCAGCCGACGCCCCCTCCGAGGAACCTGCCGATCCCAGCGAAAATCAATAAGCACAAGCGGCATGCTGCCACCATAATCCGGTGCGGCATGCCGCTTTCTTGACAATACAGCTATAATAACAGTAAACAACGCCATAAAAACGGAGGAACCCCCATGATCCAATTTGACCTTTCCCGCTGCATCGGCTGCGGAAGATGCGCCTTTGACTGTTTTCCCGGCGCCATCACCATAGACGAAAAAAAGCCGAACCTTTCTGCCCCCGGCAGCTGCATCGGCTGCGGCCACTGCATCGCCATCTGTCCCACTGAGGCTGTGACCGATCCGGAGCTTCCCGGTGATGACGTCTCCCCTGTCACCGGACATTCTGCGGATCCCGCAGCCCTGCTGTCGCTCATGCGCAGCCGCCGGTCCTGCCGCCACTACAAGCCGGAGACACCCGTCACAGCCGAGGAGCTGCAAGCGCTTTTGCAGGCCGCACGGGCCTGTCCCACCGCCAAGAATCTACAGGGAACCCGCTACATCACCGTGACCAAAGCCATTCCACAGCTGCTGGATGCCGCCCTCAGCAGTCTCGGCAAAGTAGGCCGTGCGCAGCTGCAAACTGTCACCGCCCCCGACGAAATACGCCGTGCCAACAACTTTATCGCTTGGGCAAAGCAGCGCAAAACGGATCAGACCTTTGACCCGCTGTTCTTCCATGCTCCCCTGCTGTTGATGTTTGTATGTAAATCCGGGGATCCCCGGGACGCTGCCGGTGCCGCCGCCTATACTGAGCTCATGGCCGCACAGCTGGGTCTTGGCTGCCTCTACAGCGGCTACTTTACCGCCTGTGCCGCCGGAAGCGAGGAGCTCAGGTCACTGCTGGGGCTTGCACCAGACGAGCAGGTGGCCCGCTGCCTTGTGCTGGGCCACCCGGATGTGAAATTCCAGCGTACAGCGCCCCGTCGGAGCATCTCCCTGACAGAGCTTTAAGGGTCAATTTTATCATTCCGGAAGCGGTTCCCGATCCAGATCTACATAAGCATAGGCTCTGCGGTAGCATCCGGTAGTCTCGTCCCGTACCACGGTCACTGGATGCTGCCGCAGTAATTCTACAATGGGATAGGCATTGATCCAGATCTCCTGCCCCCCTCGGCGGCGCTCCTCATCAAAGATCAGCTCGATGCCAAAATGCAGGTGTACCTGCTGGATGTTATTGGTATTTTCCTTTGCGGAGTAGCCGGTCCGGCCCATATAGCCGATGATATCCCCGGCATTCACCGTGTCCCCTACTTGAAGCCCCGGTGCAAAGGGGCAGTCCTTTCGGAGATGGGCGTAATAGTAATAGCGCTTTTGATCGAAAGACCGAATTCCTACCCGCCAGCCGCCATACCGGTTCCAGCCCAGCGCCTCCACGGTTCCGCCCTCCACGGCGGCAATGGGAGAACCAAGGCTGCCCATGAGATCATTGCCCAAATGCGGGCGCTTATAACCATAGCTTCGTGCAGCACCGAAGTCCTGACAGTGGGTAAATCCCCACCCGCCTGCCACCGGGCAGAAGGCCTTGAGACCGTATTGTGGATTCCATGTACCATCCGCCTGCCGCACCCCGTAGCTGCCCTTCAGGCCGCCCAGAACCGCCTCATAGGCTCTGCAATAGTATCGGTAGTATTTTGCCAGCACGCCCAGCTGCTGTTCCGGTGCTTCGTCACTGCCAAGTGCCTTTGCCGCATCCTGTACCTGCGCATTGGACACCTTTCCGCCACCGTTCCGGGTTGCGGCAAAGGCCAGAATTTCGATCCAGTCCAGCGGCTTCTCCTGCCCCTGAGAAGCAATATCCAGCTGAAGCGCCGTTTCCAGCGCCTCCACAGGAACGTCAAAATCCACCCATTTTATGGGCTCGTCTGCAGCAGCTGCGTGCCCAAATGTCACATAAAGAGAAAATAGGAACACAAAAATGATCCGGCGCAAGTAAAACCACCTCACGGTTTAACCTGTGCCGTTTTCTGCTTTTTATGGCTGAGAATTTTTGGATGTTTGCGATTGCAGCCCTTCCCCGAAAGGATTCTCTTGTGCAGCTTTCATGACTTTTTCCGGTTTCTATTGTGAACTACTGCCAAAATTTGAATTTCATCTTGCATTTCCAGAAGGAATATGCTACCATGCATACCGTTAGCATATAAACAAACCAGCTACCAGAAAGGAGGTCGGCACTATGAAGGTTCTTAAAAATGTATCCGTATTCGCATCTGTAATGTCTCATCTGAAGGGACAGGTCTATCTCGTCATATTTGCCGGCCGTGGTGGAAGGATTCTGGCCGCAGCATAGCGCTGCGCCGGGCTTGTTTGCAACGCGGACGAATTATCGTTCGCGTTTTTTGTCGCCCTTTTCCATCCAGTTCCTTACATTCCGGCCATCAGATTTCAAAAGAAAGGAAGGTGTATCCCCTTGAACCGATTCAAAACCTGCGCCGCCATCTGGCGGTATACCAAAGGTCAGCGTGTAAAATTCATGCTGGCATTCCTGCTGCTGATTCTCGAACTGCTGCTGAGCTTTGTAACGCCGCTGGTACTGTCCGTCACCATCGACTCCGTGATCGGCAGTGCGCCCCTCAGCGCCCCATGGTATTTTACATGGCTGCTGTCTCTCTGCGGCGGCCTTAGCTTCATCCGCAGTCACATGATCATTATGAGCATCCTCATCGTTGTAATGGCCCTGCTGTCCGGCCTGCTGTCGTTTCTCCGGCCCTGCCTCACAGCCTCTGCGGCCTTTCATACAGCGAAAACGCTGCGGGATCGTTTTTACCAGCACGTTCAGAATCTCCCTTACCGTTATCTCAGCGAAACCCAGACCGGTGATCTGGTGCAGCGTGCCACCAGCGACATCGACACCACCCAGCGTTTTCTCTCCAACGTTATGCTGGAGCTTCTTCGGACCGTTTTCCTGCTGGCAGTTGGCTTTGTGCTCATGGCCTCTCTGAACCTGCCCCTGACGCTGATCTCCTTTGCCATGGTACCGGTGATCATCGCAGATTCCCTGATCTTCGTAAAAAAGATCGACCGTCTGGCCGAATCCTTTGAGCATCAGGAAAGTCAGGTCTATACCGTCATTCAGGAAAACCTCACCGGCGCACGGGTGGTCCGTGCCTTTGGCCGGGAGCGCTTTGAGCTGGATAAAATGCAGGTGGAAAACGAAAAGCTCCGCAGCAGTTTGTTTGCTCTGAACGGAATGCTGGCCCGGCTCTGGTGCAGTCTCGATATTCTCACCGGCATTCAGATTGCTGCCGTCACCATCTTCGGTATTATTTTTACCGTAAATGGACGGATCACGCTGGGCCAGTACACCGCATTTCTCTCCTATGTCACTATTTTCCTGATGCCGGTACAGGATTTCGGACGTGTCCTTGGTTCCTTCAGCCGTGCGCTGATCGCCGCAGGCCGGGTAGAAGAAATTCTGGAAGTCCCAGAGGAAGATCCCACCACCCACGGCCTGACGCCGCCCATGTCCGGTGACATCTGCTTCCGGGATGTCAGCTTCTCCTTTGGTGATGCCCCGGTGCTTCAGCATCTGAACCTCACCATCCACGGCGGCGAAACCGTCGCCATACTGGGCGGCACCGGCAGTGGAAAGTCCACCATAATCCAGCTGTTGGAGCGGCTCTATGAACCGGATTCCGGCTTCATCTCCATTGGCGGCATCAACATTCAGGAAATTGGGAAGCACTATCTCCGGGATCACATCGGCATGGTCATGCAGGAGCCCTATCTCTATTCCAAAACCATCGGGGCAAACATCGGCATCAAAGATGCCGCTCCGAACGCCGACCAGATCACTGCCGCCGCCAAAATTGCCTGCATCCACGAGGATATCATGCACTTCTCAGCGGGCTATGATACCGTCATCGGAGAACGCGGCGTTACCCTGTCCGGCGGGCAAAAACAGCGCGTGGCCATCGCCCGTGCCATTTTAGAGGACAGTGACATTCTGATCTTCGATGACGCCCTGTCCGCTGTAGACACCCACACAGACCAGAGCATCCGTGCTGCGCTGAAGCAGCGGCGCAGCGGTGTTACCACGATCATCATTTCTCACAGAATTTCTACGCTGATGGAAGCCGACCGAATCTTTGTACTCTCCCAAGGCTCCGTAGCGGAATCCGGCACCCATCAGCAGCTGATCCAGAAGGAAGACGGCCTCTATCGCAGGGTCTATGACATTCAGACCCGAAAGGACGCCTGATCCCCCTGCCACACTTCATCGAAAGGAGTGAATCCAATGAACGAACAGAATTATGCCGCCCAGAAGGTCAAGCTTTCCACATGGAAAACGATTCTGGGGTGTACCGGCAATCACATGAAGTTTTTTGCGCTGATTCTTGGCTCCGGCATGGCGCTGGGGCTGATGCAGCTGTTTGCATCCTTTCTGAACATGTACCTCATCGACCATTTTCTGCAAACCCGCAATCTGAAAGGCTTTCCTCCCATTGCGGTACTGGTGGTGCTGGTACAGCTCAGCTATGCCTTTCTGGCCTATGGCTTCTGCTATGGAGCAGGCAGGCTTGAGGGACATCTTTCCGCCGACCTTCGGCTGTACGCCTTTGAAAAGCTGCAAACCATGAGCTTTTCCTATTTTGACAAGATGTCCGTGGGCTATCTGCTTTCAAGGCTCACCAGCGATATCTCACGAACCGTAGAGACCATCTCATGGAACTGTATTGACGTAGGCTTTGGGCTTATGTCCATTCTCGCCTCGCTGATCGGTATGTTTGCGGTAAACCCAAAGCTGGCTTTGATCATCATTGCCATTGTTCCGCCGCTGGCGCTGGTGTCTGTCTTCTTTCAAAAGCGCATTCTGAAGCATCACCGGGAAACAAGGCGGCTCAACAGTATGATGACCTCCGGCTTCAACGAAGGCATCACCGGTGCCGTTACCACAAAAACTCTGGTACGGGAGGAACTGAATCTTCAGGAATTTACCGATACCACCGGGAAGCTTCAAGCTGCGAATTTCCGCGCTGCAAGCGTCTCGGCCCTCTACCTCCCCATTGCGTCCCTGATTATCTCCTTTGCTACCGCAGGGGTTCTGTACGCCGGCGGCAGCGATGTGCGGGCCGGGGTGCTCACCATCGGTACACTGAACTTCTTTATGAATATCGGCAATATGCTCTTCCAGCCCATTCGGAACTTTGCAGCCGTCTTTGCGGACCTGCAATCCTGTCAGGCCGCCGCAGAGCGCGTTGCCGATGTACTCACTGCTCAGCCGGACATTCAGGACACCCCGGAGGTGATCCAAAAATACGGCACCCTGCTGGATCCCAGACGTCAAAATTGGGAGCCCATTGCCGGGGCCGTGGATTTTGATCACGTCACCTTCCGATATGCCCAGGAAACCGTTCTGGAAGACTTTTCCCTCCATGTGAACCCGGGAGAGACCATTGCGTTGGTGGGAGAAACCGGAAGCGGTAAATCCACCATCGTCAATTTGCTCTGCCGCTTTTACGAGCCCCAGCAGGGCCGTATCCTGATTGACGGCAAGGATGTCCGCCAGCGCAGTCAGCTCTGGCTGCAATCCAGCCTTGGCTATGTACTGCAGGCTCCACACCTGTTTTCCGGGACGATCCGTGACAATATTCGCTATGGACAGCTGGATGCGTCCGAATCTGAGATCCGTCATGCGGCAGCCATGGTTGGAGCCGATGCCTTTATTCAGAAGCTGGATCAGGGCTATGATACCGAGGTAGGAGAAGGCGGCAGCCTGCTCTCCACGGGGCAAAAACAGCTGATCTCCTTTGCCCGGGCCATACTGGCTGATCCACGAATCTTTGTGCTGGACGAAGCCACTTCCTCCATTGATACAGAATCCGAGATGCAGATCCAATCTGCCATTGAGACGCTGCTCTCCTCCCGTACCAGCTTTGTGGTAGCACATCGACTCAGCACCATCCGAAATGCGGACCGCATTCTGGTGATCCACAAGGGCAAAATTCTGGAGCAGGGCACCCATACGCAGCTGATGGCCCAACGTGGCCGCTACTATCAGCTGTATCTGGGAACCAATCTACAGGAAAACATCGAAGAGTCCATACAGGCCATATAAAAAATTCCGCTGCCCCACACAGGAGCAGCGGATTTTTATTAAATTTAGATGCGAGTCGCAGCATCGAATGCCATTCTGGTGGCAGTACGCACATTCTTTGCAATGACGCAGTCACCGATGGGCATAAAGTCGGGAGCAGTCATGCGGAAGCTCTCAGCCAGATCCTGACGGGGACGCATGCCGGAGGACATAACCACAACGTCGCAGGGAACGAACTGCTCGTTGCCGTCCTTATCCACGAAGCTGACACCCTCGGTGGTGATGCCGGTGCAGCGAGCGCCGGTATAGATGTCCACGCACTTCTCCATCTTACCCAGCATTACGCCGCGGGTCAGGTGGAAGGTCTCGGGGCACAGCTCAGGCAGCATCTCAATGATGGATACCTTCTTGCCCTTTTCGGCCAGCGCCAGAGCGGTCTCACAGCCGACCTCGCCGCCGCCGATGAGAACCACACGCTCACCGATCTCATCGATGTGCTTGTAGCACTCCTCTGCGATCATGACGTTGGAGCCATCGGTGCCGGGGATGGGGGGAACAAAGGCGTTTGCGCCCACAGCAGCCAGAACCCAGTCTGCCTTCTGTGCTTCGATCAGCTCGGGGGTCGCCTCGGTGTTCAGCAGGACCTTGATACCCAGCTTCTTCACCAGATTGATCTGATAGTTCATGAACTTAGCCAGATCATACTTAAAGGAAACCTGCTCAGAGAATACAAGCTTGCCGCCCAGACGGTCCGCCTTCTCGTAGACGGTAACATCATGGCCGCGCTTTGCAGCAATGATGGCAGCCTCCATGCCAGAGGGGCCGCCGCCGATGATAATGACCTTCTTGGGCGTAGTGGTCTCGGGGATCAGGTCCTTCAGCTGGTTCTCACGGCCCACAGTGGGGTTGACGGAACATGCAAAGGCCTTTGTGGAGGGCTTGGAATACTCCAGGCAGTGGAAGCACTTGATGCAGGGGATGATCTCGTCCTCCTGACCATGACGTGCCTTTTCGGGCATTTCCGGATCAGCGATGGTACCACGTGCCATGGCAACAAAGTCAGCGCCGCCAGTGGCCAGAGTCTCTTCAATGAACTTGGGATCCTGGAAAGCGCCCAGGGTCAGCACAGGCTGAGGAACACCCAGCTCCTTGATCTTCCGGGCAAAGCGGGCATTCTGGCCGGGCTTATGGAAGATCGTGGGATGCATAATGGCCTCGGTGCCGGGAATGGACATATTGCCTGCGGAAATGTGGGCAATGTCAATACGATCCCCTGCCATACGCAGGAACTCGGCAATATCCTCGGGCTTCAGCTGCTTGTCAGCATTGGGATAGCCAACCTCGTCAGCCAGCTCACATCCGGAGATACGGTACTCAATGAGGATCTTGTGGCCAACTCTCTTGCGGATGGCATCCAGAATCATCATGGGGAACCGGCAGCGGTTCTCAAAGGAGCCGCCGAACTCATCGGTACGATGGTTGAACAGAGGGCTCATGAACCGGTTGATGACCAGACCATGGCCGCCGTGGATCAGAATAGAGTCGAAGCCCACAGCAACAGCCTGCTCGGCAACATTGGCATAATCCTCGGCAATGGCCTCCATGGCCTCACGGGTCAGCATGGGACGCTCGGAGCCGTCGGGGCCGGGAGTACCATCTACAGAGTAGAAGAAGTGCTCACCCTCACCCTTCTTGCCGCCGGTCCAGCCGGAATAGAAGAAGGCCAGAAGCTCAATGGAAGCCTTGGCGCCATAGTAGTGGATCTGATCCACGCACTTCTGCCAATAACGGTGATAAGTCGTCTGACGCAGGTCAAGGTTATGCCAGCCGGGACGGAAGGGTGCCATGGAATTCATATCATGGCCGGCAATGGTCACGGAAGCGGTGCCGCCGCGTGCCTTTTCCACATAATATGCACGATAGGCATCGGTGGGATAGGGCTCATCGGTCTGAAGCAGATGCGGCGTAGCAGGCGCCTGAAAAATGCGGTTTTTATACACCACATTGCCAACTCTCATGGGAGAGAACAACGTGGGGTACTCAGGATGTGTCATGGTAGTATCCTCCTTGGCGTTATAATAAACGTTTCTATTTTACTCGATTTTGCTTTCAAATGCAACTATTTTAGCGGGTCATTTTTGTATATCCTGTAACAAAATCTGCCTTCCACGAAAAACATGGATCATTACGGCAGCATAGATCACCCGTTTTTACCCACCAAATGTATACCCGGCCCGGATCAATGCCTCCTGTGCCGCAGCCATTTGCGTTTCCTTCAAAAAAATATAGTCGGTGTTATAGGTGGATATCACAAAGATCCCCACCTGTGCCTCCGCAAGTACCCGGGAAATTCGGGCTAAAACGCCGATCATGGAAAAGTCCAGCGGCCCCTCATCTACAAAAAAGCCACGCCAGCCGTCTTCCCGGCGCAGGGTATCCGCCGGAACCTGCTCCGTGGGGCAGACCAGAGAATACTCGTCCTCCGTTTTTCCGGTAAAGCACCACTCCCCTGTGACTGCCGGTGCATTCTTTGGGAGTTGGCAAACAGTAAAGGGCTGCGCTAAAAATTTCAGACGCATAATCATACCTCCATAGGAAGAAAAGCCCCAATGCCGGAGCATTGGGGCTTTACAGCAAACAAAATTAGAATGCGTTGTACCAGTCGGGCTCGTTGGAGTGCTCGAAAACATAGGGGTTCTCGATCTCGCCGTTCTCGACCTTCTTGAACCACTCGCCAGCGTTCTTCGCCATGTTGGCCCAAGACTCGAGGGTCTGAGGAGCCTCCATGTCCTTGGTAGCGTAACGATAGTCGTTAACGCGGGAGATGTACTTCTCGTCCTGCTGAGCGGAGTTCTCGTCGCCCAGGGTGCCCTCTGCGATACGCAGCAGGGAGCCGTACTGCTCGGAAACAGTGTGCAGCTTCAGATCCTCAACGAAGAGCTTCTTCAGAGGACGCTTTGCCAGGTTAGCCATGATGCAGCGGTTCTCGTAGGGCATACGCTTCCACATACGAGCAATCTCCCATGCACGCTCAACAGCCTTACCCTTTTCAACTACCTCGGAGACCATGCCCCAATCCAGCATCTGCTGAGCAGTGAACTGACGGGTGGTCATCATGTAGTAGTTGCCGCGCTTGGTGCCCAGGAAATGCTGAGCCATCAGGCCCATGCCGTCGCCGGGAACCAGACCGCCCTGAGCATGGGGAACCTCGATCTTGGTGTCCTCAGTTACGATGGTAACGTCGCACAGGAAAGCGGAATCCCAGTGGAAGCCGGGGCCGGGCATAGCACCGATGGTGGGAACGTCGATATCGAACACCATGTTCTTGATCAGGTTGGTGTCGTCGAAGTACTGATGCTGGAAACGCTGAGTGGGCAGCTCGGAGTAGGTCTCCCAGCCGTTAGCGTCGGACTCGATCATCCAGTTGTCGCCGATGTGGGTGAAGATGATGATCTCGTTCTTCCAGTCCATGGACAGGATACGGGTCAGCTGGCTGATTGCACGATGGGACATGCCGGAATGATGCATGGGGCCGTCATTGGTCTTCCAGGTGATCTGAAGAATGCCGTCCTCGCGCTTCATCTCTGCGAAATCCTTGAACCATTCTTTGTACTCTTCAAACTCGGGGAGCTTGACGTAAGGAGCCAAAGGCTGTGCCATAGTAAATTCCTCCTAAAATAAATGAAAAAATATTTAATAAACCTCTTTTGAGGATTTATCCAAATCAACATGGAGAATCGGCAAATTTCGCTGATCCACTCCATAAAAAGCTCCATCGGGAGCCAATATCATTATAACGGAACCGCTCACAAATTGCTTGTTTATTTCCGCAATTTACAGACATCGATTTGTTTAATTTGACAAGCCAAACATCCAAATCTTCGCCTGCTCAACGCTTTAATAATAGCAACATTCCTGTAAAATGTCAAGAGCTTCGTACTGTTCCAAAGTTGCCTTTCGGCGTGAAATGAGCCGCCGCAGAAGCGGCGGCTCAGAAGATCATTACTTTTTCTTCGTATAAGTATTATCGTTGTCCAGCGTTGCGTAGGGCTCAGGCCACGGCACCGTATTCTGCACAGTCTGCGTAACGCTCCAGTTGCTGTGCAGCGGGCCGGGATCCTCGCAGTCCGGCATGGTTCTGAGTCCGCCGGGGCCACCAGGACCACCAGGGCCACCAGGGCCGCCGGGGCCACCAGGGCCGCCGGGGCCACCAGGACCACCAGGGCCGCCCTTGGTTTTCAGATAATTTTCCATACCGGGGTTTCCTGCATCGCAGCCAATGCCCATGTCCGGGCAAACCTGCTCATGGAGGAACAGCCAGCAGCCGTCTTCAAAGATAAAGTCAGCGCCATAGCGCTCCCACAGGCCGCTGCATCTGCGCTTTCCATTGTCGCTCACAGCACTGGAGATCAGGCCCGGGGTCAGGAAGAAGGCGCGCGCAGTCTTTCCATCATCGGCGACCTCGATGATATCGGTTGCGAGGGAATGGAGGGACAGCTCCATCAAGGGGCGGATATCAAAGCCGCCGATCTCCGGCATGGCCTCATAGGCCCCCTGAAAGCGCTGTGTTGCCTTGACATCATACAGGGTGACAGAGCCGTTCCACACGGACTTGAAGCCACGCATACGGCCAAAGGCATGGGCCCAGCTGACATCCTCGTCCTGCGACCAGATCTGGCTCCATTCCTCTGTGGCATTGGCACGGGCATGGAGATAGGTATGGGTTGCGTGAACAAACTCAGCCTCCTGCGTTGCGGCGCAGTTCCAAATTCTCTGGCTGAGGCTCAGATTTCTGTTCATACTCCTTTGCCTCCTTTCAGCATGGGATGGCCTTCAGGCCCATAGCTGTTTTCCAGCGTCAGGGTGTCATAAGGCTCCGGCATGGGCGGATAGTTATCAGCCCAGTTGTAGGTATTGTCATGAACATTCATGGGAATGGTGGGATTGCCAAACTCCACCGCAAGGGCATCGTCCTTGGGGTCAATGTAGGTATCTGCGTTATACTGGGTGCCTGCCTGATAGTTCTGGTCGTTGGCCACCACAATATGATAGAGCTTGAACTTGCCGTCTTCCTTGACAAAGTCCGCACAGATCTTCAGGTACATCCACAGGCCGGAAGCCGTGCCGTCCTCCTTGAGATCAGACTGCTGGCCAATGGAATACCAGATGCCCTTGGCGCTCTGGCCGTCCTTTGCGATACGGACGATGGAGGTGGACATGGGGCACATATACATGGAGCCGGCGCCCAGCAGCTTCTCGTCCTCGGGGATCCCTTGCTTCTCGCAGTAGGTTTTCAGCTGTGCCTTGCGCTTTGCCATGAACTCATCCACATACCAGCGCTGGACTTCGGACTTTCCATAATAGTAGCCATAGTTGGAGCCGTAGGACGCCTTTGCGGCATGGAGCGGCTGGGATACCCAGAGCTCGTCCAGCTCCTTCTGGCGAAGATCCGCAGCCTGATAGTAGGAGCGGAGGCTCATAAGATCCCGCACTTCCTCAATATCCGTGACCATCTGGATCATGTCCGCATCGGAGAGCCGGGGCAGCGGATAATGCTTGGCAACATTGTGCTCAAACCATGCGGGAGCCTTTTTTGCATTCCAATCGATCATAATTCGCAGCCTCCTTCTCAAACGCCATAGCTGAAGGTATCAGCAAAGGTCTTATAGGGTTCCGGCACTCTGGGAGGCTTGGCGGGGCCACGGGATGCGGAGTAGGTCTCATAGACGGTCTCCTTCACCGTGGGCTCCGGAAGCTTAATGCCCCGCAGTTCCTCAAACTCCGGCAGATCCGGGAAGTTATTCTCCGGCATGCCCCAGTCCACGCCATTGGGGCAGTGGACATCTTCTACCCGGAGCACATGCCACAGCTTCATGTGGCCGTCCTCCCGGACAAAGTCTGCGCAGTAGTAGCCCCAGGACCAGTTGGTTACAGGCCCCTTTTCGGTGATGTCCGTAATGGAGCCCTCTACCATCCAGATGGCTTTGGCCGTTTCGCCGTCCTCAGCCTCCTGCATATAGAAGCTAGTCAGCGGCTCAGCCTTGAAGGGGCCGACACCATAGAGCTCCTCATTGGAGAGCTGGCCCAGCTGCTGGGGGAATATCTTCTGAAGGCACTTGGACTTTTTCTCCGTAGCAGCACATACTGCATTGTAGTAGCCCTTTACGGCCTCCCGTCCCACATAGTAGCCATGATTGAAGCCAAGTGAAATATCATCCCGGCTGCAGAACAGGCTGTCTACAATGGTGTCTTCCTTGCAGAGCAGGCAATTCGTTACATACTTGCCCATAATGTTCTTGATCTCACGGCGATCCTCAAACCGCTCGGTGAGCTGAAGCGTTGATAGCATATCATTACTCCTTTCGGCGATGTTGCCTTTATTATATCGAGTCCACACCATTCCCGCCAATACCCATTTTCTATGCATGATAACCGGCGGTTATAGGCCGCACCTCTCGAAAAAAACTGCGGCAGAAAAATTCTGCCGCAGTCCAAGTCGTATATTTAGTTGCCAAAGAAATCAAAGGGATTGATGGTCTGGCCCTGCTGGCTCTGATCCTGCTGATCCTGCTGATCCTGCTGATTCTCTGTCTGCTGGTTTTCAGTGGTAGTCTCCGCCTGCATCTCATCAAAGGTGATGGTCACATCCAGCTTATCGCCGGTCTCGGTCCGGTAGATGCTGACTGTCGCAGTATCACCGGGGGTATAGTCCTTCAGCTTCTGCTTCAGCGCCGCAACGCTGGTAGTTTCGTCACCGTCGATTGCACAGATCAGATCGCCCTTCTGGATACCCGCATTGTCCGCCGCAGAGCCGGAGGTGACGTCTGCCACATACACGCCGGTAGGCAGGTTATAATACTGTGCTACCGTGTTGTCCATTGCCCGGACGGAAACGCCCATGGACACACGGCCCTTTACATAGCCGTACTGCATCAGGTCATTGACAATACTCATGGCGTCATTGATGGGGATGCAGAAGCCAATGCCCTCCACCGATGCGGAATTGCTGTAGCCGGAGCTGCTGTACTTTGCGGTGGTGATGCCCACCACGTTGCCGTTCATATCAAAGATGGGGCCGCCGGAGTTGCCGGAGTTGATGGCGCAGTCGGTCTGGAACATATTGATGGTGGTGCCGGTGCTGCTCTCGGAGATCTCACGATCCAGTGCGGAAACATAACCGACTGTCAGTGTATTGGTAAGCTCACCCAGAGGATTGCCGATGGCGCACACCTGCTGGCCAACCTCAATGTTGTCGCTGTTGCCGATGGATACAGTGGGGAAATCCTCGCTCCCTTCGATCTTCAGCAGTGCCACATCATTGACCTCATCTGCGCCGATCACGGTGGCATCATACTCTTCGCCGGAGGTGGTCATGACGGTCAGCTTCTCAGCACCAGACACTACATGGTTGTTGGTAATCACATAGCCGTCCTTGGAGATGATCATACCGCTGCCGGAGGATCTGGATTCCGTCTGGCCCCAATAGGTGGAGGTAGTGCCCTGATTGTAGACAAGCACCACCGCATTGACATAGTTCTCATAGACATCCTGCGGTGTCATTTTTGTGGATGTAGAGTTTGTGGTCACATCAATGGTGGTCTTATTGAATACGGTGGCATCCTTCGCAGAACCATTGTCCTCTTCCGTTTCCTGCACCTGTGCGGAGCTGCTATCCCCCGACTCGGTCACAGTGCCGCCCCGGACTGCCGCTGCGATACCGCCGCCGCAGAGGCCGCCAACCAGTGCACACACCAGCGCAACTGCCACAACGCCCTTGCCGGTCATACCGCCCTTATGCTTTTTGGGAGGCTGGGGATTTTCCACATGATAGCCGGACATGGGATTCACCGGGGGGACGGCACCGCCGCCGCCCGTGTACGCATGATAGCCGCTCTGCTGCTCCGGTGCCTGATAGCCTTGGGTGCCGCCGGCCTCACCGGTCTGGCTCTGGGCGCTCTGCCCTGCTGTGGGGTCGGTATTCGGAGCGGCATAGCCATTCTGATAACCGCTGCTCTGAACATTTTCCGCAGCCCGGCCATTGGGGTCGCCGACACTGTGATAATAACCGGATGTATTGTTTTCCGGAACCTGCTGCTGATTCTGCTGGCTGGTGCCGGGATTGGAATCATAATCAAATTCATTGCTCATGATGGTACGCTCCTTTTTGCTTCTTTTTGTTTACGCTCATATGATAATTTCTAATTATGTCCAAAATATAGACAGACTCAAAACGTTATTTGAACAATCCTTGAAATAATTATGAGGAAACATCACCCCAGCTGAAACATCCCCGCTTCCAAAAGGGCCGACAGGCAGGTATTCACCTCTTCATCCGTAAACAGCGGCGCATATTTCCCCTGAATGACCAGCGCCTCTGTGGTCAAATCCAGCCGCCCCGCCTTTTTGAGCGGTTCAAACTGCCGCGTCATCTGTCCCCTGCGGAGCAGCTCCTTCACAGCCTGAGCGCCGCCAAGCTTTTCAGCCTGCTGAAGCAGTCTTGTCTCCTCCACACCTGTTACCTCCGCAGCGGTTTTCAGCTGCGCAATGAGCTGGGCTGTAAAGCCTGTTTCCAGTTTTGTCATACTGCACCTCCTATGACATATTGCCCCGGCAGAATGTATTTCATTCCATACCGCCGGAAAACAAGGCGTACCCTTTCGAGTACGCCTTGGGTATGCTTACAGCTTTTCCAGTACGTCCGCAGCCGGTGCAATGGCATCCACCTTGGCATGCTCCAGCAGGCCCTCGTCCATGGCCTGCGCCACCATGGGATCAATGGGCAGCTTACACAGGACGGGAATGCCCAGCTCCTTCGCCACCGCATCGATCTTGCTCTTTCCAAAGACCTCGATCTTTTTGCCGCAGTCCGGGCAGGTGAGATAGCTGTAGTTCTCCACCAGACCCAGCACGGGAATATTCATCATCTCCGCCATCTTCACGGCCTTGGTCACGATCATGCTCACCAGATCCTGAGGCGATGTCACCACAATGATCCCATCAATGGGCAGGCTCTGGAATACCGTCAGCGGCACATCACCGGTTCCGGGCGGCATGTCCACAAACAGAAAGTCTACGTCCTTCCATACCACATCCGTCCAGAACTGCTTTACAACGCCTGCCAGTACCGGCCCACGCCAGATCACCGGATCCGTCTCATTTTCCAGCAGCAGATTAACACTCATCACATCGATGCCGGTCTCACTGCGCAGAGGGATCAGTCCCTCCTCACATCCGCCCGGATGACCGTGGACGTTAAATGCCGTGGGAATAGACGGGCCGGTGATATCTGCATCCATTACAGCCGTATGCTTGCCTCTGCGGCTGAGCTCCACCGCCAGCATAGAGGTTACGGTGGATTTTCCCACACCGCCCTTACCGCTGACGACACCGATGACTTTTTTTACGTTGGAAAGCGGATTTGCCTTGGCCAGAAGGCTCTCTTCCTTCCGGCTGGAGCAGCTCTCTCCGCAGGAGGAACACTGTCCGCTGCAATTTTCACTCATAGGATCTCATCCTTCCTGATTTAATACAAAATGGAGGCCGAGTCATCAGCCTCCATTTATTCTACCCCATTTTGCAGGGATTTGAAAGCCCCATTTCAAAGAAAATGAGTTTTTCCGGAATCACGCCCTGATGCAGCACCTGCCGCTTCCCTCGAAGTGCAAATCCGCAGCTCTGATAAAGCGCAGCCGCCGGGCGGTTTCCCGCCGCTGTATCCAGCCGCAGCGCCTTCATTTTCTGCCGCACCGCCTCATCTATGGCGAAATTAACCATAGCCCTTCCATAGCCCCGGCCTGCCCGGCTGGGCGGGATGCACAGAGTGTGGAGCACCATGACCGCATCCGGTTCTGCGGGAATCTCCCACGGGATCTCCTGATAGTCCGCTGCCTGCTGATGATTCAGGATTATGCTGCCGCCAAAGCCGGCTTCGTCCACGAGCACCCACATATCCCCGAGATTCTCTTCCGCCCACGCCCGGTTGGGGTACACGTCCAGTACCCAGCCAGAATAGTTTTCCTCCGGCGGAATATTCCGGAGCAGTTCCCGATAGCTTTCCTCTATGGCGTCAAGGTCTGTCTGCGCCGCCTTTCGAATCTGCATAAGCGTCTCCCTTCAGTTCCCCCGCTGGAAGGCCGCCTTTACAAACGCAAACACCTCCCGCAGGGTATAGTTCACCCGGTAAAACCAGCGGTCCGTATGGGCCGGAACCGCACAGGTCTTAATATTGAGTCCATCTGCAATGAATGCCGCCCGGCGCTGGTGGAACTCACTGGTGATCAGTGCCACCGCATGTCTGCTGCCTCCACGGGCCTCGATCATCGCCCAGCTGTTGCGCAGGTTTTCTCTGGTGGTGTGGCTCTGGTCCTCCATCACAAGGCGGTTCGGATCAGCACCCATGGAAACCAGCGTATCATACATGCACTTTGCTTCCGTTTCCGGCTCATCGGGCCCCTGTCCGCCGGACAGGATCACAACGGCATCGGGATTCTTCTCCATGAACTCCTGTGCCGCTGCCAGCCGGTTCCGCATGATCCGTGATGCACTGCCGTTATCCTGTACTGCGGCACCCAGAACGATTGCGTAATCTGCCTTCTCGGCGCTTTTCCAGTCCGCAGCACCGCTGGATGTAATAATTCCCATTGCCGCCATTAAAATCACAACTCCTGCCGAGGCTGCAACTGCCATAATCTCGATTGCCGTCTGCTTCCCCTTGGTTGGTCTCCGCCACAGCAGTGCTGAGATCCCCATGGCAAGGCCCAGCAGCAGAAGAACCACACCGGTCGGCTGCATATGCACCGGAAGCAGCAGCATCACAACGCCCGCCGCCAGAAACAGCACCGAAAATATCCATAGCTTTTTCATGATATGTTACGCCTCCAAATCCGATGACAGCTGCTCCCACTGGGCATACATCTCATCCAATTGGGCCTGAGCCTCCGTCTGCTGCTCCAGCAGCTCGCTGAGCCGGGTATAGTCGGCCGCCGCCTCCTGGATCTGTGGCTCCAGTGCTTCGAGCTTTGCCTCCTGCTTCTCGATCTCCCGTTCCATCTTTGCAATCTGCTTTTCCAGCTGCTTCTGATTTTTCTTCTGGGCCGCCTCCGCCGTCACCGTGCGTTCCTTTTTTTCTTTGGGTGCCTTGTTCTGGGCGGGCTGCTGGGCCGCCTGCCGTTCCTTCATGGCCTTGAACTGCCGGTAGTTTCCCTTAAAGTCCGAGATTCTGCCGTCTTCCAGTTCCCATACCCGGTTGGCAAATTGGTCGATAAAATAGCGGTCATGGGATACGAACAGCAGCGTCCCCTGAAAGCCTGCCACTGCGTTCTCGATCCACTCCCGGGAGGCAATGTCCAGATGGTTGGTGGGCTCGTCCAGAATCAGCAGATTGATCTCCTCATCCATCAGCATGCACAGCCTCAGGCGGCTCTGCTCGCCACCTGACAGGGCCGAAACCGGCTTGAACACATCTTCTCCCGAGAACAGAAATGCTCCCAAACGGTTTCTGGCCGTCTGTGTGGAATAATTCTTCTCATAGATCATGGTATCGAGGATCGAGCGCTCCGGATGGTCGAAATGGATGATCTGGGGCAGATAGGCCATTTTCACCGAAGGGCCGAATTTGATTTTGCCGCCGGTGGGCTTTTCTTCTTTCATCAGCAGCTTCAGGAATGTGGATTTTCCCGTTCCGTTATCTCCCAGCAGTGCGATCCGGTCTCCTCCCTGCACCAGCAGATTGACATCCGAAAACAGCGTGCGGCCTTCAAAGCCCATGCTGAGATCCCGAAGCACCATGACCTCGTCTCCATGGAACTCCTTCTGGCCGAAGGAGGCATACATGGTCTTTTCCTTTGTGGGGCGTTCGGTTTTTTCAATGCGCTCAATGCGGCTTTGAATGCTCATGGCCCGGCGGTAAAGGGTGCGGTTGTTGATGCCCCAGCCCTTCATGCGCTCCATGGTGTAGGAGAGCTGAGCGATCTTTGCCTGCTCCTGCTCATACTGCTTGAGCTGAAGCTCATACCGGGCCTCCTTTTCCTCCACGTAGAAGGAATAGTTGCCGCTGTAGTATTCCGCTTTTCCGCCCCGGAGTTCCACGATCCGGTCTACCACCTGATCCAGAAAATACCGGTCATGGGAAATGGTCAGCACCGTACCCTTAAACTTTTTCAGGTACTCCTCCAGCCACTCCACGCTCTTCATATCCAGATGATTGGTGGGCTCGTCCAGCAGCAGAATGTCCGTCTCCTCCAGCAGCAGACGGGCCAGATTCACTCTGGTCTTCTCGCCGCCGGAGAGCATGGAAAAGTCCTGCTCCCGCATGGCGCTGGGGATACCGAGACCGTTGCAGATCTTATCCACATTCACGTCCATCTCATAGCCGCCACCGGATTGATACCGGGCCCCAAGACGGTCATATTCCTTCAGCACGGCATCGGTGGCCTCCCGGGCCATCTGCTGCTCCAGCTGCTCCATTTTTTTCTGAATATTCCGCAGCTCCCGAAAGGCGCAGCGCAGCACATCCTCAACGGTATAGCCCTGGGGGTATCTGGGAATCTGGGAGATCAGCCCCACCTTTTTCCCCTGTGCAATCTCCACCGTTCCCTCGTCATAGCCGATCTCACCAGTGAGAATGCGGAAAACCGTTGTCTTTCCTGCGCCGTTTTTGCCCAGCAGGCCCACACGCTCGCCCTGCTGCACCTCAAAGGTCAGGCCATCTAACAGATTTTTTCCTACCTCAAAGGATTTCACCAGATCTTTTACATAAATATCTACCATAATGTTACCTTACCCGACAAAAGGCCGCTACTGCGGAGGGGAATCCTAGGCGGCCACGCACCTCTTATGATGCGCTGCCGCGGGGTCTCCCCCTCCCCGCAATAACGGCCTGAAATGAATTTGAATTAACCTCTGGAATAGTTGGGCGCTTCCTTGGTGATGGTAATGTCATGGGGATGGCTCTCGATCAGGCCGGCGCTGGTAATGCGCACAAACTGACCTCTTGCCTGAAGCTCCCCAATGGTGGGGCAACCGCAGTAGCCCATACCGGAGCGAATGCCGCCCAGCAGCTGATATACGGTATCGGAGAGGCTTCCCTTATAGGGCACCCGGCCCTCAACGCCCTCCGGCACCAGCTTGGAGTTCCCCTCCTGGAAATAGCGGTCCTTGGAGCCCTGTGCCATAGCAGCCAGCGAGCCCATGCCGCGATACACCTTGAACTGACGGCCCTGATAGATCTCGGTCTCTCCGGGGCTTTCCTCACAGCCTGCCAGCATGGAGCCCATCATAACGGTGGACGCACCGGCTGCCAGCGCCTTGACAATATCACCGGAATACTTGATGCCGCCGTCTGCAATGATCGGCACACCGTACTGCTTGGCTGCACAGGCAGCGTCATAAATTGCAGTCACCTGGGGGACGCCAATACCTGCCACCACACGGGTGGTGCAGATGGAGCCGGGGCCAATGCCAACCTTTACGCAGTCGGCGCCCGCCTCGATGAGGGCCTTGGTGCCATCATAGGTGGCAACGTTGCCGGCAATCAGCTGGGCATTGGGGAACTGCTTCTTGATGTTCCGGACACACTCCAGAATGTTCTTGGAATGACCGTGGGCGCTGTCCAGTGCCAGCACATCGGCACCGGCCTCCAGCAGGCCGCCGGCACGCTGTACTACGTCTGCGGTAACGCCAATGGCTGCGCCACAGAGCAGCCGACCAGACTCGTCACGGGCGGAGTTGGGATACTTGTCGGCCTTTTCGATATCCTTAATGGTGATGAGGCCCTTGAGGTGGAAGTCCGCATCCACAATGGGAAGCTTCTCGATCTTGTTCTTCCGCAGGATCTCCTTTGCTTCCTCCAGCGTAATGCCCTCAGGAGCAGTCACCAGATTCTCATGGGTCATGACCTCGGAGATGGGACGGCTGAGATCCGTTTCAAACTTCATATCCCGGTTGGTGATGATGCCAACCAGCTTCCGATCCTCCACACAGATGGGAACACCAGAGATCTTGTACTTGCCCATCAGGTTGTCCGCATCCTGAAGGGTATTGTCGGGAGCCAGATAGAAGGGGTTGGTGATAACGCCGTTTTCAGAGCGCTTTACCATGTCCACCTGCTCGATCTGCTGTTCAATGGTCATGTTCTTGTGGATGATACCGATACCGCCCTCTCTGGCCATGGCAATGGCCATCTTATACTCGGTAACGGTGTCCATAGCAGAAGAAAGCAGCGGGATGTTCAGGTGGATTTTCTTTGTGAGCTGGGTGCCCAAAGAGATCTGACGGGGCACTACTTCGCTGGCTGCGGGGATCAGCAGCACATCGTCAAAGGTCAGCCCCTCTTTGTAGAACTTCTGCGCCGGATTGTCATTTACCATCATGCAAACCTCTCCTTTGTGTTTCCGTTAGTGTGGAATATTTCTGTATATTCTACTCATTTTGTTCCGCTTCGTCAACACCATATCTCAGATATAGGACTGAAATTGTAGGGTTGCCTCAAAGCGGCGTTTTCCATCGTCACTGCATCCGTCAATATAACAACGATCCGCCTCCAAAAGCCGTGAGATCTCCATACACTCTCCGGCCTTACACTCCTGCGAATAGTTCAGCTGAAGCTGGGACACGAACTTTCCTTCCATTTCCTGCGCACTGAGTGCGTCCATCAGCACATCGGCATACTTGGTATTGTTCATATGTCCGTTGACGTCCAGATCGGAATAGCGAACCGTCCGGTCATAGACATGCTTTTTCTCCTTGGGACTGCGAATCAGCCGCAGCTGGTGCTGCTTGACCTGTTCCGGCGGCTTTGACACTGCAATATTCTCAATGGCGCTGGGCCGGAGCATCTTTCGATTCTCGATATCTGCCACCACCCATGCGGCCACAGCCTCGCCCACCGGTTCATCCCCCACAAGGAGATCGTAGTCCCGATAGACGATCAGGCTTTCGGCCCCCCGGTGCCATGTTTTAATGGTCAGCATTTCACCGGCATGAATGGGCCGATTCACCTGATACCAGACCCGTGCAAGAATCCAGCAGGCGTGGTAATGCTCCACCAGATAGTCCCGATCCATGTGGAGCAGGGCTGCATGATCCGTCCCCATCTCCTGAAACAGCTGAAGCATGGAAGAAGGGCGAATATTGTCATAGAGATCCACCGCAGAGGTTCCGATCTCAAAGGTTTTGGTATAAATCTCATTCATTATCAATACCTCTTTGAAATATAGACTGGTATTTTCCGCTGATTTCCTGTATACTTATCTCCATAAGCGGGCATACGGCCCAGCATCTCCTGCTAATAACGCAATTTCCTTTTCTTATTATACACATTTCAAGTTCATTAATCAAGGCACGGCGTCAACTCTGCCGCAGCCGGAAAGGCGGTTTTCTATGGCTGAACAGCTTTATACCATCCCCATTAACGAGGCCTTTGACGAAAAGCAGGGCTGTCCGCTGTGCCGTCTCCGGCAAAAGCTGGAAAACCAGAGTCTCAGCTATATCATGGGTGCGGCCATGATGGAGCCGGATATTCGTATCGTCACCAATCAGCTGGGCTTCTGTCGGGAGCACTTCCACAAAATGCTGGGCATGGGAAACCGTTTGAGTCTTGCTCTGATGCTGGACAGCCATCTGCAATATGTGGCACAGCGGCTGCCGGAGGCAGAGGAAAAAAAGCCCGGCCGCCTTGGCAAGCTGAGAAAATATGACGGCGAATCCCCTGCCCCCCAGATGCTGGGGCAGGCAAAGAGCTGTTATGTCTGCCGCCGTGCAGCGGAATTTGAGCAGAAGTACATCTCCAACGTGGTCTACATCTGGAAGAAAGACCCTGCATTTCAGGAAAAGCTCCGTGCCCAGCCCTATTTTTGTCTGGAGCACGCCGCTCTGCTTCTGGCCCAGGGCCAGAAGGATCTCAGCGAAACCGGCTATCTGACCTTCTCCCGGGATATTCTGGAGCTGTGCCGAAATAAGCTGAAAGATCTTAGTGCCCATGTCACAGAGTTCTGCCGGAGCTTTGACCACGAAAATGCTGGCAAGCCCCTGAGCCCGGAAGCCCGCAGCGCCGTTGAGGACGCCGTTGCATTTCTCTCCGGCGATTTTCAGCGGTAACCCTTCCAAGCAGCAGCAAACCTGCTGCCCCGTTCCCTGCTGGGGATCGAGGCGGCGGGTTTTTATGATTCTTACATACTGAGAAGGCCACTGTTTTTCAGCTGAAGCTGCAGCTTGTCTGCAATCAGTGCAATGAACTCGGAATTGGTCGGCTTCCCCTTGGCAGTCGATACGGTGTAGCCAAAGTATTTTTGCAGGGTGTCAAGATCCCCCCGATCCCACGCCACCTCAATGGCATGGCGAATGGCCCGTTCCACCCGTGACGGCGTTGTTCCAAACGCCTTTGCCACCTGAGGATAAAGGACCTTTGTAATGGCATTAATTACGTCCATATCCTCCACCGCAACAATGATCGCATAGCGAAGGTACTGATAGCCCTTGATGTGCGCCGGTACGCCGATTTCATGGATCACATTGGTCACCATGGTCTCAATGGCATTTTCCCGCTGAATGGTGGAAATATTCCGGGCAGAAGGCGCTGTATGCCGGAGCATCTCCAGATTCCGCACCACCGCCTCCATGGCGCAGGGCTTCATCATAAAGTAGCTGACGCCCAGCTCTGCCATCTGTCCCATCAAATAATCACTGGCAAAGGTGCTTACCACCATAACAGCCGGTGAGAGACGCTTTGCCGCAAAGCTGCGCAGAACTCCAAGGCCATCCATCCCCGTGAGCATGGGGTCCATCACAAGGATGTCCGCCTTGGTGGATTCCAGCAGCCGCAGTACCTCTTCTCCATTGGCAGATACACCGGCTACCGAAAACGTCCCCGTCTGCTCCAGCGCTTCCTGAAGCGCCGAGGCAAATGCCTCGCTGCTGTCCGCAATGACAACACTCAATACTGTTTCCATAAATTAATCCTCCCCAACTGCCCCTTTCCCGGCAGCCTTTGTTATTTCGTAAGCTTACGTCAATAATTTACCATAAATAGCCATTCAATTCAATCTTTTTCCTGCATTTTTCTTCCAATTACTTTTTTACCATATTCGACAGCATTCGTCAAGAGGGCTTCCGCAAAAATTAACACACCGGTTGCAAAAGCGGCTGCATTGCAGCGTGTATGAGCGCTTTCCGCCGCTTGCTCCCGTTGAGCGTTTCTCTTTTGTTTCGGTTATTTATGCAAAAACTGTGTGAATGGATTTCCACTCACACAGTTTTCATTTGCCTTGATTAAAACAGCTTATGCCGATCAGGCAATGCGTCTTGCGCCGTAATAGCGGCTGGAATAGTAGCTCTCGCTGAGGCTGGAGATCTTTACACCGCCGTTTGCCGCATGGATGAACTCACCGCCGCCAATGTAAATACCAACATGGGTAATACCCGATGCGGAATATGTATTAGCGAAGAACACCAGATCACCGGCCTGCAGGCTGTCATAGGAGACATAGGAGCCGTTGGAATACTGGGCATCTGCGGTACGGTTGATGCTATAGCCGCACTGACGGAACACATACTGGGTAAAGCCGGAGCAGTCAAACCCGGAAGGCGAGGTGCCGCCCCAGACATAGGGAACGCCCATATACTGCTCCGCAACACTCACAATGGAGCTGCTGGAACCGGAGTCATAAGAGGGCTCCTCGTAAGCGGGCTCCTCATAGGCAGGCTCCTCATAGGCAGGCTCTTCATAGGTGTCTTCCTGTGCAGGCTCTTCATAAGTGGGCTCCTCATAAGCCGGCGCATCATTGGAAGACCCTGTGTCAGTGCTTGTCTGCTCCGTAGCGGCAGGTGCAGACGGTGTCTGCTGTGCTGCCTTTGCAGCAGCTTCTGCTGCAGCAGTCTCTGCCTCCTGACGGGCAACAATGGCATTAAAGGATTCTACGCTGGTGCTGCCATCGCTTTCATTGTTGGTGGCAGAAACCAGTGAAGACAGAACATAGCCTACGGTATCGCCGTACTGAATCTTATACCAGTCGCCATCCTGTTCCAGCAGGGTGCACAGGCTTCCTTCATACAGCACATCTGTCTTTGTTGCAGCGGAATCAGGCTCGCTTCTCAGATTGGCAGCGGCGCACTGGATCACAGCGTAGTTGTAGATCTTCTCAGCAGGAATCTCTGCGGTGGGATCCACCAAGTCGCTGCGTACATAACCTGTAGAGCCATCGACATCTACCTGATACCAGCCATCCATGACGCCAGTGATGGAAACGACCTCCTCACCGTCCACGGAGCTGATGGGATCGCTGTCGGTATCCGCCGAAGCACGGATATTTGCAGCGGAGCAGGTAACAAGTCCATAGCCCAGATCCGCTTCCGCCTCCGCAGCCACGGTCATATAATCGCAGCTGATAAAGCCGGTAACGCCGTTGGCGCTGACTCGATACCAATCTCCTTCCTGAGACAGGATCACCACCTGCTGGCCCTGATCCAGAACCGTCATCACCGCTGCATCTGTGTTGGGATTCTCCCGAACATTGACGCCCAGCGCCTCTACCGTTCCCACGCCAAGGGCAGTGCCGGTCACAGTATTGCCAACCTCAACAGGAACTTCCTGCTGGTTTACAACAGATGCGGCGGAATCAGCCTCATGGATGGAATCGGTATCGGTCGCCATGGCGGCGGAACCTAATGCAAGAGATGCTGCCAATACAAACGACAGCATCTTTGCAGATCGATAAAGCTTGACATTCATGATATGTAACCTCCGTTTGTTGCTCTGTAAGGGAACAAAATTACTTAGAGTTGGCGTTCAGCGCCCGCTCCAGCCATACACTGCCCACGTCAAGAGCAGAATAAATGCCGTCCTTTTCGGAACGCTTCGTCACTCTGTCACGGGATTTTACACTGGGGTCTGTCAGCTGAAGCTGAACAGAAACCTTCGATGCAATTTCCTGACCGTCTACGGTTTTGGTTTCCAAAACCTGCATCATCACAATGTAGGGATCCGCCATGGAACCATAGTAGATGATGTTGTCCTTTCGCATTAAGGGGCGACCCTTATACAGGAGAGTCTTCTTGGATTCTGTAGCCATATTGTTTCTCCTTTCAGCGAATGTAACCGAATTGTAACACATTGTATCGGATATGTCAACTGTTTCGGTCCATTCTTTCGTGAAGTTTTTTTGAAAATTACATTGTAGATACAGAGTTTACAGACGGAGTATGCCATATTCAATTGTCATTTTGCCTCAGAAAAAGTCGGATAACGCCGGAAAAAGCGCCCCGACCCGCAGGGCGCTTCTGGGAAAATCATCACTTAAAGAGATAATTGCGAACCAGTTCCTCCATGAGCTCGTCCCGATCAATCTTTGTGATCTCGGTGCGGGCGCCGTTATAGTTGGTGATGTAAGTAGGATCTTCACTGAGGAGATAGCCTACGATCTGGTTGATCGGATTATACCCCTTCTCGCTGAGCGAGCAATATACCGATGTGAGGATCCGCTTCATCTCCCGGTCGGTGTCGTCTACCACATGAAATTTTATGGTCTGGTCTTCCATCGGCTCACCCCTTTTCTGAAAGTATATCTTATCTTACCGCAAAACCGGGAAAATGTAAAGGGCTTCCTTCCGTCTTTACAGAAAGTTTAGAATTCTTTCCACCTGTTTCTCAGGTGTTGTGATCCGAAACATGCATTTTCTTCAGATTTCCGATTTTCCGGCTGCGCAGCTCCATCTCCGCAAGGACATCCTCCAGCGGGATCTGAAGCTCTGCCATCATCACCAGCACATGGTAAAAGAGATCGTTGATCTCCCCCACAGTATCGGCGGGCACATTGTTCTTTGCCGCAATGATGGTCTCCGCACTCTCCTCCCCCACCTTTTTCAGGATCTTATCCAGCCCCTTTTCAAACAGATAGCAGGTATAGCTTCCCTCCATGGGATGTTCTTTCCGATCCAAAATTACCTGATACATATCCTCCAAGATCTGGTCACTCATCGAATCTCCTCCAATTTCTCATAAAAGCAGGATACAGCTCCGGTATGGCATGCCGGCCCCACAGGCTCCGCCAACAGCAGCAGCGTGTCCGTATCACAGTCGGTATAGATCTCCTTCACATACATAAAGTTGCCGGAGGTCTCCCCTTTGTTCCAGAGCTGCTTTCTGCTCCTGCTCCAAAACCATGCGGTTTTCGTCTCAAAGGTCTTCCGCACTGCCTCTTCATTGGCAAAGCCCAGCATGAGCACCTGCCGGGTATGGATATCCTGTACGATCACCGGGATCAGCTCTGATTTTGCAAACAGTCTTTTTACGTCAAACATTCCGCCGCCTCCTATCGCACCGGCACGCCCCGCCGCCGCAAATATGCCTTTACCTGCGGTACCGTCAGCGTCCCATAGTGGAACAGGCTGGCAGCCAATGCCGCATCACAGCCTGTTTTGTCAAATACTTCGTAAAAATCCTCCAGCTTCCCAGCGCCGCCGCTGGCAATGACGGGAATCCCAACAGCATCCACTACAGCCTTTGTCATTTCCAGATCAAAGCCGTTTTGTGTGCCATCGGCGTCCATAGAGGTCAGCAGGATTTCACCTGCACCCAGTTCCTGCCCTTTTCTTGCCCACTCCACCACATCAAGGCCCGTGGGGATGCGGCCTCCGGCAATCACCACCTCCCAGCCGCCATTTTCCCGCCGCCGTCCGTCAATGGCCAACACAACACATTGACTGCCAAATTGCTCTGCAGCCCTTGCGATCAGCTCCGGGTCCTTCACGGCGGCGGAATTTACCGAGATCTTGTCCGCACCTGCCCGCAGAATCTCCTGAAAGTCCGCCACCGTGCGGATGCCGCCGCCTACGGTCAGGGGCACAAACACCTGACTGCCGGTACGCTCTATTACATCTACCACAGACTTTCGCGCATCGCTGGTGGCGGTGATATCCAGAAACACCACCTCATCTGCTCCCTGCCGGGAATAGTAACGTGCCAGCTCCACGGGATCACCGGCATCCTTGATGTCCACAAAGTTTACGCCTTTTACCACACGTCCGTCCTTCACATCAAGGCACGGGATGATTCTCTTTGCTAGCACGCTTCCGCCTCCCTGATTGCCTGTTTCAGATCCACCGCACCGGTATACCATGCCTTACCGATGATACAGCCATCCATACCTGCATCCCGCAGTGCGGTCACATCCCCATTACAGGAGACACCGCCGCTGGCGGTAATGCTGCATGTGACCGCCTTTCTCAGCGCTTCCAGCCGCCTGAGATTTGGCCCAGACAGCGCACCATCTGTGGCAATATCCGTATAGATGATGGTCTCAACCCCCATGGCTTCCATCTCCCGGGCAAACTCTAAATCCTTTCGTCCGCTGCCCTGAACCCATCCGGCCGTCTTTACCTCGCCCTCCAGCGCATCAATGCCCACGGCAATACGGCCTCCATAGGCCTCTACTGCCTTTTTCACAAAGCCGGGATCTGTTACCGCCGCAGAGCCAATGACCGCCCGACTGACGCCCAGCCGAAACACTGCCTCCAAATCCTTCATGCTGCGGATCCCGCCGCCCAATTCAATACGCAGCAGTCCCGTCTGGCACACCGCATCTACCGCACCGCCATTTTGCCGGACCCCATCCTTTGCTCCATCCAGATCCACCATGTGTACCCACCGAGCGCCAGCCTTGGCAAACCGCTTTGCCGTCTCCACCGGGCTGTCCGCCACTTGATGCACCGTGGAAAAATCGCCTTTCAGCAGCCGGACGCATCTGCCGTCCTTCAAATCTATGGCCGGATAAATAATCATTTTGTCAGCTCCCCAAAGTTTTTTAGTATGGTCATGCCCACCGGCCCGCTTTTCTCCGGGTGGAACTGACATCCAAAGGTCATTCCATGGGCCACCATTGCCGTCACCGTCCCGCCGTAGTCTGTGGTCATCGCCAAGTCCTCCCCGCATGCCACCGCCGCACAGAAGCTGTGGACAAAATAGACATAATCTCCATCGGAAAGTCCCCGGGTCAGGGGATTGTTGTGGACAATTTTGATGCTGTTCCAGCCGATGTGCGGCAGCTTCAGAGCGGTTTCGATCCGTTCCACCTTGCCCGGAATAAGTCCAAGGCCCTGATCTCCGCCCATTTCACTGCTGGAATCCAGCAGCATCTGCATGCCGAGGCAGATGCCCAGCAGGGGCTTTTTCTCCGCCTGCCGCAGAATTGCCTGCTCCATGCCCCGTTCCCGCAGTGCTTTCATACACATGGGAAATGCGCCGACCCCCGGAAGGATCATGCCATCGGCCCGTTCCAGCTCCTCCGGTGCCGATACGATCTGATTGAAAAGCCCCAGATAGCTCAGCGCCTTGGTAACACTTTTGAGATTCCCTGCGCCATAGTCAATTACCGCAATGCTCATGCCAGCGCTCCTTTTGTGGACGTCACCTGATCCGATTCCACGCATACCGCCGTTTTCAGGCTCAGTCCCAGTGCCTTAAAAAGGCCCTCTGTAATGTGGTGGGCATTTTCTCCATACTCACTTCCAAGGTGCAGGGTTATGCCGCTGTTCATGGAAAAGGCCCGCATAAATTCTTTGGTAAGGCAGCTGTCGTAATCACCGATCATAGGCTGGGGCATCGGTGCGTTCATCACCAGATAGGGGCGCCCGGATACGTCTATGGCACAAAATTCAAGGCTTTCATCCATGGGGACGTAGCTGTGCGCAAAACGCACGATACCGATTTTGTCCCCCAGAGCCTCCTTCAGCGCTATGCCCAGTGTGATCCCCACATCCTCCACCGAGTGATGCCCGTCCACATAGAGGTCGCCCTTGCAGGTGATTGTTCCGCCGAAGCCGGCATAAAACAGCAGTGCATGCAGCATATGATCAAAAAATCCGATCCCGGTATCTACCGTAATTGCACCGCCATCAAGATTCAGTGAAACCCGCACATCGGTTTCTTTGGTTTTTCGACTGATTTCCGCCTGTCTCATATTAGAACCTCACTTTGATGGAATTGGCATGGGCAGTTAAATGCTCGCTCTCTGCCATGGAGATGATCTCGTCCTTAACAGACTCCAATGCCGATCGGTCAAAATCTATAATACTCATTTTTTTCAGGAAGCTCTCCACGCTCAGCGGAGAGAAAAATCTTGCCGTTCCGGAGGTCGGCAGCACATGGCATGGGCCAGCCATGTAGTCCCCCAACGGCTCGGGGGTATTTTGCCCAAGAAACACCGCACCGGCATTCAGGATCTCCGGCAGCAGTGCTCTGGGCTCCTCCACCATCAGTTCCAGATGCTCCGGCGCAATTTCGTTGGCCAGCCGGCAGCACTGCTCCAACGTATCGCAGACAATGACTGCGCCATAATCCCGCAGGGACTGCCGGATCACATCCCGGCGGCTGAGATAGCCCATCTGCCGCTCCATCTCCGCAGCCACCTGCCGGGCAAGTGCTTCCGAGGTGGTCAGCAGCACTGCACTGGCCATCACATCGTGCTCTGCCTGTGAAAGCAGGTCTGCGGCTGTATATGTGGGATTTGCTGTTTCATCTGCAATGACCAGAACCTCAGAGGGGCCCGCCACCATATCGATGTCCAGTGTGCCATAGGCCATTCGTTTGGCCGCCGCCACGAAGGCGTTTCCGGGCCCCACCAGCTTATCGACCCGGGGAATAAAGCCCGCTCCATAGGTCAGCGCCGCCACGGCCTGTACACCGCCCACCGCAATGACCCGGTCCACACCGGCCACCCATGCAGCCGCCAACACAGCATCGTTGAGATTCTCCGTGGGCGGCGTTACCATGATGATCTCGCCGCACCCCGCCACCTTGGCGGGAACCGCATTCATGAGCACAGAGCTGGGATAGGCGGCCCGTCCTCCGGGCACATAAATCCCCACCCGGCTGAGGCCACGGACGATCTGTCCAACGGTTCCGCCCTTCATAGGGCTCTCCCATTCCTTCGTTCTGGTCAGAAGCTCCGTCTGGTATGCCCGGATATTTTCCCCACTGCGCCGAAGCGCTGCAAGGAGCTTCCCCTCAATACGCTCTGCCGCCGCTTTCAGCTGCGTCTTGGATATCTCATAGGGCTCATTCCCATCAAATTTCATAGAATACTCCCGAACCGCCTCATAGCCCCGCCGGCGGACTGCCTCCATGATTTCACGGGCGGACTGCTCGATGCCCGCACCGGTCTCCGCAGCACGTCTGCGCATGGCTTCGATCTGCTGTCGTTCTGCCGCTCCGTCTGCTTTTACAATGGTGATCATTTGATCTGCGCCTCGATTCTGTCTATAAAATCAAATACTTCTCTGCTGCAAAGCTTCATGCTGGCCGTATTGACAATCAGCCGAGCACTGACCGGTGCAACCGTCTCAATGGGGGTAAGGCCGTTTTCCTTCAGCGTGGTCCCGGTCTGGACAATATCTACAATGCCATTGGCCAGTCCCACCAGCGGTGCCAGCTCCACGCTGCCCTCGATCTTAATGACGGAAACATCCATGCCCTTTTGGGCAAAAAAGTCTTTTGTCACATTCGGGTATTTGGACGCCACCACACGGTTCTGATATGTCCCGTAAAAGTCGCTGCCCTCTGGCACCGCCAGCGCAAACCGGCACCGGCCAAAGCCCAGATCCAGCATCTCATAGTAGCTGCCCCCGTGCTCCATCATGGTATCCTTTCCCACAATGCCAAGGTCACAGGCCCCGTGGGTCACATAAGTAATGACGTCTGCCGCTTTGCTGAGCACCACGTCCATGGGATAATTTGCAATGGGCAGGATTAATTTTCTGGTGTCCGCCCGCACCTCGGTGCAGTCCAGTCCCGCCTGTTCAAACAGCGCCAAAGAGTCTTCCAGCAATCGCCCCTTTGTCACTGCGATTCTAAGCCGTTTCACAGCTGCACCTCCCGCCTTCCCGCTGCATCAATAAGCACCAGCCGAGACGCCCCCAGCTGTTTTGCCTCTTTTTCCGCCGCCTCCGGCGTTTCCCCAGAGGAGAGCATCGCCGTCTGATCCGGAAGCTCCTCCAGTGCGGCTCTGGCTTCCCTCAGAAATCCAAGGTCGTACCAGATCAGTGTTTCCGGCTTTGCGCATTCCGGCCCAGTCAGGCATCCTGCCACAGCCTCCACATCAAGTCCGAATCCCGTGGCCGGAATTTCCTTGCCAAATTGACCGATCAAGCGGTCGTAACGCCCGCCGGAGATCACATTGGAGCCCGCCCCCTGAACGAATCCCCGGAATATCATCCCGGTATAGTACTCCATGTTCTGGATCAGCCCCAGATCGAACTGCACATGGCCGCTGAGTCCGGCCTGATCCAGCATCTCATAAATATTTTGCAGATAGGAGATTGCATTCTGTGCTTCCGGCTGGGTGGTAAGCCCCCTTGCCTGTTCCAGCACTTCCACGCCCCCAAACAGCCTTGGAAGATTCCACAGGGCATTTCCCGCCGGTGTATCCCGCCACCTTTTCAGCAGCTGACGATAGGCAACATAGTTTTTCTGCTCCACACACCGCCGCAGACGGCCGCATTCCGCAGGCTCCGCTCCCAGCTCCCCAAGCAGTGCAGAGAAAAATGCCACATGACCAATTTCCATGTGATAGTCCTTCACACCACAGGCTTCCAATGCATCAATGGCCATGGACAGCATTTCAAGGTCTGCCCGCAGCCCCTCCGCACCGATGAGCTCCACGCCGCACTGGTCGATCTCCGTCCGTGCACCTGTATGGATATCATCGGAACGAAATACCGTTTGATTATAATATAGCCGCAGCGGAAGAGACATACTGCTCAGCTTTGTAGCTGCCACCCGTCCGATGGCAACCGTATTATCCGGCCGCAGCACCAACAGCTTTCCGGTACGCTCCACGCACTTCACCATGGCTTCCTGACTGAGCGGATGACCAGCCGCCGGAATGATATCATAATATTCCACATTGGGTGTCGTCAATTCCCAGTAGCCTCTGCGCCGAAACAGCTTCGTGGCGGCCTGTTCTACCTGACGGCAGGCTGCACACTCCGAAAACAGCCGGTCACGGGTTCCCTCCGGGGTTCCGATGGTCTTACGCACGGATATTCAGCTCCTTCATTTCTTTCATTCGTTAACATATTATCATACGAAAGAAATATTCGCAATATCCAATCTGTCGAAATCCGCATAAATCCTGCATGATTTTTTGCCGATTGTACCAGAGCCGCAAAAGGAGCTGTTGCGTTTCCGCAACAGCTCCAGCAAGATTTTTGGATCAAAACAGCGTAACCTGAGAGGTTTCCGGCAAATCCCCAAATGCGCCCAGAGATCGCAGGAGATCCATATGGGTCTTGGACACCTTGGGACAGGCAGCACTGAACTCCTCGATGGAGATAAAATGCTTGCCTTCTCTGCCCTCCATAATATCCCATGCGGCGCTTTCTCCCAAACCGGATACTGCCACAAAGGGCGGCAGCAGCTTTCCATCCTCCAAGTTAAACTTGGTGGCATGGGATTTATAGATATCGATGGGCGCAAACTCGAAGCCCCGGAGATAGAACTCGTAGCAGGCTTCCAGTGTAGTCATCAGGTCTTCGTCCTTATCGGTAGACTCCGGATCGTTCTTGATGCGTTCAATGTGCTTCCGCACGGCATCGATGCCCTGGGTCATCATCTCCGCATCAAAGCCGCCCTTCTGGCTCTTCCGATAGAAATAGGCGCTGTAAAAGGCCAGCGGCTCATGTACCTTGAACCACGCAATACGGAACGCCATCATTACATAGGCCACTGCATGGGCCTTGGGGAACAGATAGGCGATCTTGGCAAGAGAGTCGATGTACCATTTGGGGACGCCCAGCTCCTGCATTTTTTCTACCCAGCCATCCTGGAAGCCGCCCTTTTTGACCTTGCCCTTTCGGACTGCCTCCATGATCTTAAAGGCCATCTTGGGCTCCATGCCCTTGGAGATCAGGAACAGCATAATATCGTCTCGGCAGCCTACGGTCTCCTTTACAGAGGCCGTACCGGACAGGATCAGATCCTTGGCGTTGCCCAGCCACACATCAGTGCCGTGAGAGAAGCCGGAAAGCCGTACCAGCATATCAAAGCCGTCCGGCTGGGTATCCACCAGCATCTGCCGGGTAAAGGAGGTGCCAAACTCCGGAATGCCAATGGAGCCGGTCTTTCCGATAATGGGGTCATCATCCGGCAGTCCCAGAGGTGCCGGTGTCCGGAAGATGGCCTTGGTCTCCGGGTCATCCAGCGGGATCTTCTTGGCGTCCACCCCGGTCATATCCTCCAGCATACGGATCATGGTGGGGTCATCATGGCCCAGCATATCCAGCTTCAGCAGGTTTTCCTCCATGCAGTGATATTCAAAGTGGGTGGTGATGATATCCGTATTGGGATCGTCCGCAGGATGCTGCACCGGGCAGAAGTCGTAGATCTCCTTGTCGCCGGGAATTACCACCAGTCCTCCGGGGTGCTGACCGGTGGTTCGTTTTACGCCGGTGCAGCCCATGGCCAGTCGGTTTTCCTCAGCCTTGGAGGCACTAAGCCCCCGCTCCTGCAAATATTTCATCACATAGCCATAGGCCGTCTTTTCCGCCACTGTACCAATGGTACCGGCACGGAACACATGGCTGGAGCCGAACATCTCAATACAGTAGGCATGGGCCTTGGACTGGTATTCGCCCGAGAAGTTCAGGTCAATATCCGGCACCTTGTCGCCGCCGAAGCCAAGGAATGTCTCAAAGGGAATATCGAATCCGTCCTTGGCATAATCTGCCCCACAGATGGGGCATTTGGCATCCGGCATATCCGCACCGCAGCCGTAGCCGTTTCCGGCTTCAAAGTCTGTGTGCTTGCAATTGGGGCACCGGTAGTGGGCCGGGAGCGAATTAACCTCCGTGATACCGGACATAAACGCCACCAGCGAGGAGCCAACGGAGCCACGGGAGCCAACCAGATAACCATGCTCCAGAGAGTTTGCCACCAGCTTCTGGGCCGACATGTAAATAACATCATAGTGCCGTCCCAGAATTGCCGAAAGCTCCGTTTCAATTCGCTCTGTGACAATGCTGGGGGGCTCTTCGCCATAGAGCTCGTGCATTTTTCCATAGACCAGATCCTTCAGCTGTCCGGCAGAATTCTCAATGGACGGCGGAAACAGGTTGTGGGGCACCGGACGGATCACGTCACACATATCCGCAATGAGGTTGGTGTTGGTGATGACCACCTCCCGGCACTTTTCCTCCCCCAGATAGGAGAACTCCTCCAGCATCTCGTCCGTGGATTTGAAGTAGATGGGCAGGGATTTATCCGCATCGTCAAATTTCTTTGTGGCCAGCAGAATATGCCGGAATATTTCGTCTTCCGGATTCAGGAAGTGAACATCGCCGGTGGCAACCACCGGTTTGCCCAGCTCCTCTCCCAGCCGCACAATGGTCCGGTTAAAGTTTCTCAGATCCTCATCGTTTTCCACCGTGCCCTTGGCAATCATAAACCGGTTGTTGCAAATGGGCTGAATCTCCAAAAAGTCATAAAAGCTCGCAATCCGCAGCAGTTCGTCCCAACTGCGGTTGTCCACCACAGCCCGGAACAGCTCGCCGGCTTCACAGGCGGAGCCCACAAGGATACCCTCCCGCCATTTGACCAGCTCACTCTTGGGGATACGGGGCACACGCTTATAGTATTTCAGATGGGAATAGGAGATCAGCCGGTAGAGATTCCGGAGGCCCGTATTATTCTTTGCGTAGAGAATAATATGCCGTGCCTGCAAAGACGAAATTTTATTGCCGGCCTTCATGCCGGACATGGCCTCGTTGATCTGCGACACACGTGTAATACCCTTCTCCTCCAGCATCTGGAAGAACCGTTCCAGCATATAGCCAACCGTCATGGCATCATCCACTGCCCGATGGTGGTTAAAGTCCGGCAGGCTCAATGCATCTGCCACAACATTCAGCTTATATTTGTTGAGTCCCGGCAATAGTCCTTGGGCCACCACCAGCGTATCGAGGTATGTGGGACGGAATTCAATCCCCAGCTTCTGGGCCGCCGCCTTGACAAAGCTCACGTCGAAGTCTGCATTATGGGCCGCCAGAGGTCTGCCGCCGCAAAATTCCAGAAAAGCAGGAATTGCCTCTTCCAGCTGCGGTGCATCTGCCAGCATGGCGTCGGTAATGCCCGTCAGCTCAACGATCTTCTGAGGCAGTTTTCGCTTGGGATCGACAAAGGTCTGGAAGCGCTGCTCCATCTTGCCATCCTTATAGATAGCGGCGCCGATCTCAGTAATGGCGTCATGCTCAAAGCTCAGGCCCGTGGTCTCCAAATCGAATACCACATACTCCTGATGGAAGTCAAAGTCCTCGGTGCCCTTTACGGCAATCTTATCGTCAATGTCGTTGACAAAATAGCCCTCACAGCCATAGAGGATCTTGATGTCTCCCCCGGCGGCCTTCATGGCATCCGGGTAAGCCTGTGCCACGCCATGGTCTGTAATGCCAATGGCCCGATGGCCCCATTTTTTTGCCAGCTTTACCACATCACCGGTGGGCGTCAGGGCATCCATGGAGGACATTACCGTATGCAGGTGCAGCTCCACCCGCTTTTCATCGGCAGTATCCTGCCGCTGAGGCTTTTTCCCCACCTCAATGGAATATGGCTCCAATACAATATCATTTTCAAAGCGGTTAAAGCTGACCTTTCCGAAAATCTTCACCCACATGCCCTTGGACAGGCCGTCCAGCAGCACCTGAGGCTTATCCCGCTTGATGTCCATATAGCGATTGACCCGCACAGACCCCTTATAGTCCGTCAGATCAAAGTTGATGACCCACGCCTTGGTCTTGGTGAGCTCCCGGTGCTCCATGGCGAAGATTTCGCCCTCCACCACCACACGACCGGAATCCATGGTAATACTGCTGAGGGGAATTGGATCTCCCTTAATGGGCTTGCCATAGAGCAGATTGGAATTCACCGCTGCCGGGATCTTGGCAGTAGGTGCAGCGCTCTCCTTGGCCTGAGGCAGCTTCTCGATGGCCTCCATACGGATCTTCTCTGTCGCCTCAAAGAGCCCCTGTGCATCCAGATTATTGCCCGCCTGCACATCGATCTTGATGTTGGTATCGAACATACCCTTCAGCCACCGCTCCGCCCGGGTCACGTGGGGCCGCAAAAGGTCCTTTCCGTTTCCACGGAGCTGAAGGGTCACCGTCTCCCCGTCTCGGCTGTAGGCACAGCCTGCAAGGATCGACATGCTGGGTGCAAAAAGCTCCTTCAGGTAGGCACCCACGTCCTCCGGCTGAAGTAGCGCCAGACGCTCCTTCCCATAGCAGGTACGAAGGGTAAATTTATGGATCCCATAGGCCCGTGAAATGCCCCGTTCGATGCTGCGCACCTGCTTCAGGGTCACATACCGCTCCGGGCAGATGGTCACCAGTGCACTGCGGGTCTTCATATCTACTTCCGCTGAAAAGATTTTCACATCATCCAGCAGTGCTCTCAGCTCCGCATCCGGCTCATAGGCCCGGAACAGATCCAGCAGTCTGACTGTATTTTCGTCCATCCCTCACGTTCCTTTCTATGGTCTTCCCCATTAAAGGGTGTCAATATATTCCATCAGCGCATCTGCCAGCTGATCGTAGGGCAGAGTTTTGAGTTTTTTTCCCTTGGCAAACAGAACGCCGCAGTCCTTTCCTCCGGCAATGCCCACGTCCGCCTCCCGGGCCTCTCCGGGTCCGTTGACGATACATCCCATCACCGCAACGGTAATGGGCTTATCCATGCCCCGAAGCCGCTGTTCTACCTCCGAGGCCAGACCGATCAGATCGATCTGTGTTCTGCCGCAGGTGGGACAGGAGATAAATTCCGGCCCCTCCTGACGGATCCCGGCCGCCTGTAAGATCTCCTTAGCCGCCACGACCTCCCGCACCGGGTCCGCCGTCAGACTCACCCGCAGGGTATTGCCGATGCCAAGGCACAGGAGGCCACCGATGCCAATGGCGGATTTGATCACGCCCATGTGCTCCGTTCCGGTTTCCGTCACCCCCAGATGCAGGGGATAATCGGTTTTCTGATCCATAAGCCGGTAGGCCGCCATGGTCACCGGAACAGAAGAGCTCTTCATGGAAATACAGATATCATAGAACCCCTGCTCCTCCAGCAGCGCCACATGGCCCAATGCACTTTCCACCAGCGCCTCCGCCGTGGGATGCCCATACTTTGCAAGGATCTCCTTTTCCAGCGAGCCGCCATTGACGCCAATGCGGATGGGAATATGCTTTTCCTTGCACACGTCCACTACGGCCTTGACCCGTTCTTTCCCACCGATATTGCCGGGATTGATGCGGATTTTAGAAGCACCCCCCTCTGCGGCGGCAATGGCCAGCCGGTAGTCAAAGTGAATATCCGCCACCAGCGGCAGCGGAGATTCCGCTGCGATATCCCGGAAGCCTTTTGCGGCCTCCATATCCGGCACGGCCAGCCGTGCAATCTGACACCCGGCGGCCTTCAGGGCCCGGATCTGCGCAAGACTGCCCGCTACATCCGTTGTTTTTGTGTTGAGCATGGACTGAATGCTGACCGGCGCATCGCCGCCCACCAGCACCGAGCCCACCTGAATCTGACGTTTCATAGTTATCCTCCAGCAACCAGCTTTACAATGTCGTTAAACGTTACAAATACCATCAGCCCCATCAGCAGGATCAGGCCCGCCGCATGGATATAGGCCTCATATTTGGGATTGATTTTCTTCTTTGTGACGGACTCAATGGCCCATGTCACCAGCAGGAAGAAGATATGCCCGCCATCCAGCGCCGGGATCGGCAGCATATTCATTACCGCCAGATTCACGGCAATAAACGCACCGAAATACAGCACATTGAGGATACCGTCAGCCGTGGAAGCCGCACTGGTTCCAGTCTCCTGCACCGCATCCACAATGCCCACAGGGCCGGAGAGATCCTTTACGCCCACTGCACCGGTGATGAGGTCCATTAGGCCCATTTTTACCATTCTCGCAAAATCGATTGAGGTAAACCACGCATTTTTCAGCAGGGTTACGGGTGTTTTCTTTTCGGTGGCGCCAAAGGTGATGCCATAGATTCTCCGAGTTTCACCATCCACCTGATATTCCCGTTTGACCATGTCTACATCTTTCAGGAGCACAGATTTTCCGTCCCGCTTTACCGTAAGATCCATTTTTCCCTCTCCGGCCCGCTCTGTGAGCATGGAGAAGTCCGAGAAAATATACACCGGATCTCCGTCAATTTTCTCGATCACGTCCCCCACCTGAAGGGTCCCTTCCAGGGGGCAGCCATCCACGAACCCGGTGACCTCCATGGTGCGAAAGCCTCCGGCGGTGGCGTAGATCACCAGCAGGATCACAAGGCCGGTGAGAAAATTCATAAATGCACCAGCCGCCAGAATAATAGCACGCTTCCATGGAGCCTTGGCGGTAAAGGACCGTGGATCCTCGCTGCTGCCGTCTTCCCCCTCCATGGCGCAGTAGCCGCCGATGGGCAGCAGCCGCAGGGAATACTCCGTCTCACCCTTCCCCCAGTGCAGAATTCTCGGGCCCATGAAAATGGAGAACTCGTTGACCTTCACGTCAAAGAGCTTTGCTGTAATAAAATGGCCAAATTCGTGGATAAAGATCAGAAAGCTGAAAATAAGAATTGCGATAACAAGATACATAAAATGCTCCAATTCATAGAAGTGATAACGGCGAGTCTTAAGACAGCACCGCGGCTCTGGCAAGACGATCCGCCTCTAAAATGTCTTCCAGCGTGGGATTCATCTTCACCGGCACCGTATCCAATGCATGGCGAACCTTCCGTGCAATGTCGTTAAAGCCGATTTGATCCTTCAGGAACTGTCCAACCGCCGCCTCGTTGGCACCGTTCAAAATAGCACAGGCAGTTCCGCCGGTGGTCACCGCCTCCTTGGCGTATTTGAGACACGGGAAGTTTTCCTGATCCGGCGGCAGGAAGGTCAGCGGGCCGCAGGAGAGAAGATCCAGCGGCTGGGCCGGACTGGGCAGTCGATTCGGATAGGTCAGCGCCAGCTGAATGGGGATCCGCATATCCGGCACCCCCAGCTGGGCCATGATCGCCCCATCACAGAATTCCACCATAGAGTGGACAATGCTGCTGCGGTGGATCACCACATCCACTTTTTCCAAAGGCAGCCGATACAGGCGCATGGCCTCGATGACCTCCAGCCCCTTGTTCATCATGGTAGCAGAGTCGATGGTGATTTTCTGCCCCATGGTCCATGTGGGATGCTTGAAGGCATCTTCCTTTTTAATCGTTTCCAGCTCCGCAAAGGTCTTTCCATAGAAGGGGCCGCCGGAAGCGGTCAGGATCAGCCGCCGGATCTCGCTGCGGTCCCGGCACCCCATCAGGCACTGGAGAATTGCGCTGTGCTCCGAGTCCACCGGTACGATCTCCGCACCATGCCGCTGCGCTGCATCCATTACCAGCTCTCCGGCACAAACCAGCGTCTCTTTGTTGGCAAGTCCAATGCGCTTTTTTGCCGCAATGGCTGCAAGGGTAGGCCGCAGTCCCACCATGCCCATCACCGCAGTGATCACCGTCTCCGCCTGCTCCATGGTGGCAGCCTCAATGAGCCCCTCCATGCCGCAGTGCACGGTGATATCCGTATCCCGAAGCCGCCGCTGAAGTTCCTCGGCGGCCTCCGGCTCCATCATCACGCAGAGCTTCGGCCGGAACTTTCTTGCCTGCTCCTCCATCCGATCTACATTGGTGCTGGCGGTCAGGGCACACACCTGCACACCCAGATGCTCCGCCACCGACAGGGTTTGACGTCCGATGGACCCAGTGCTCCCCAAAATAGATATAGTACCAATTTTCATACTTATGCCATCCTTTTTCCTGCACAAGTGGCCGGAGCGCCGCTCCGGCCACAATGTTCTGTTTATTTGCTCAGCACCGGAAGCAGCACGATCAGCAGCTCCACCACAGGAGCCGCAAAAATCACGCTGTCAAAACGGTCCAGCACGCCGCCGTGGGCCCGGAAGATGGTGCCGTAATCCTTGATGCCCGTCTCCCGCTTTACCATGGAGAAGGACAGATCGCCAATGATCGACACCACAGAACCCAGCAGGCCGTAGATCACTGCATATCCATAGTGGAAGTGCAGCCCCAGCGCAAACTGCATCACAAGGCCATAGATCACCATGGACAGCACACCGGCTGCCAGTCCGCCCACGGCCCCCTCAACGGTCTTATGGGGACTCAGCACCGGAGCCATCTTATGCTTCCCCAGAAACTTTCCCGCAAAGTAAGCACCTGCATCTGCGATGAAGGGGATCATAATGGGAACCAGCACATAATGCCGTCCAAAATCCCCCACCTGAATCCGCACAATGGCGCTGAGGCACATGGGAATGGCCAGCGCAGCAAACAGGCAGCCTGCCACCCCCTCAAATTTTACCTTGGGGTAGGCCAAAAGTGCCTGCGCAAACAGCACAAGGCCCAGAATCACGGCCCCGCAGGCTCCTACCAGAATCGGGCTTCCAAAGTAGCTCCAGATGGGCAGCAAAAACGCAGCCGCCATGGAAACCATCAGCATTCCCTCGTTGGTGTTGATTCCGGTGGTCTTCAAAAACTCTCTGGCGCCAATGGCAGAAAGCAGCGCCACAGCCACCGCAGTTACAATAGTCGGGCAGGCAAACAGGATCACCAGCAGCAGCGGGATCCCCACTGCCGCCACAAGGAGTCTTGATTTCATTACTTGATTCCTCCATACCTGCGGTTTCTGGTACGATAGGCCTCAATGGCCCGATCCAGCTCCCGTTCGTCAAAGTCCGGCCACATCACATCGGTAAAATAAAGCTCTGAATAGGCCGCCTGCCAGAGCAGGAAATTGGAGATCCTTGTCTCTCCGCCGGGGCGGATGATGAGATCCGGATCCGGCACATTCTCCGAGTAGAGCAGCTTGGAGAACTGCTCCGCATCAAGGCTGTCGGGATCCGTTCCATGCTCGGCGCAATCCTTCGCCCAGCGGCGTGCCGCCCGGAGGATCTCATCCCGGCTGCCGTAGTTGATGCACATATTCACCTGAGAGTCATGGAACTCCATCGACTCCTGACTGGCCTCCGCCGCCAGCTGCTGAAGCTCGGGGCTCAGGGCTCCCAAATCACCAAAGAAGCAAATCCGCACATGGTTCTTCTGCATATCCCGGATGGACTCCAGCAGATAATCCTTCATCAGAGACATGATTTTTCCGACCTCTTCCTGCGGGCGCTTCCAGTTCTCTGTGGAGAAGGCATAGACCGTCAGATATTTCACACCGATCTCCCGGCAGTAGAGTGCGATTTTGCGGAAGGTCTCGGCTCCCGCCGCATGGCCCGCCGTCCGGGGCAGGTGTCTGCTGGTGGCCCATCGGCCATTGCCGTCCATAATAATGGCAACATGCTGGGGCATGGGCAGCAGCTCCGGCTCCTTATCTTTTTTGAAAATCGCCATAGGCTTCCTTTCTGGGCGAATAGGGAAAGGGTCTCCCCTTCCCCTATTTCATCCATTTCGTATCGTCCTGATTTCGGCGCTGCTTACAGCTCCATCAGTTCCTTTTCTTTCTTGGCGGCCATGTCATCGACCTTCTTGATGTAATCATCGGTGACCTTCTGGAGATCCTTCTCGGCAGTTTTCTGCTCGTCCTCGGTGATCTCACTCTTCTTCTTCATGGCCTTAATGGAATCCATGGCCTCACGGCGTACATTCCGGATGGCAACCTTGCTGTCCTCGCCATACTTCTTCACCTGCTTGGTGAGTTCCTTACGGCGCTCCTCGGTGAGCTGGGGGAATACCAGCCGGATAATACGGCCATCGTTCTGGGGGTTGATGCCCAGATCGCTGACCTGAATGGCCTTTTCGATGAGCTTCAGCAGGCTCTTATCCCAGGGCTCGATCACCAGCGTACGGGGATCGGGGGAAGTAATAGAGCCCACCTGATTGATCGGGGTCTCCTGACCATAATACTCAACGGAAATGCGATCCAGCAGGGATGCGCTGGCCCGGCCTGCACGTACTGCGGCAAAATCCCCGGCCAGTACCTCCAGAGTCTTATCCATCTTCTTGCTGTAGGGCGTCATATCAACTTTCATGTTTGCTTCCTCCTTCTATGAATCAGCCATGGACATAGGTGCCGATATTTTCACCCATGGCGGCTTTGAGAATGTTCTCCGGCTCCTTCAGTGCAAATACAAAGACCGGAATATTGTTATCCATACACAGGCTGGTGGCCGTGGAATCCATGACCTGAAGCTGACGGGCCAGCACCTCGGTATAGCAGATATCATCGTATTTCTTAGCATCGGGGTTCACGGCGGGATCGCTGTCGTATACACCGTCGATGTTCTTGGCCAGCAGAATCACGTCTGCATCGATCTCCGCAGCCCGAAGGGCAGCGCCGGTGTCGGTGGAGAAATAGGGGTTGCCGGTACCGCAGCCAAAGATCACCACACGGCCCTTTTCCAGATGGCGGCAGGCCTTCTGGCGGATATAGGGCTCCGCAATGGCACGCATCTCAATGGCGGTCTGCACGCGAACCTCAACGTCCCGCTGTTCAAGGCAGTCTGCCACAGCCAGTGCATTGATGGTGGTGGCCAGCATTCCCATATGGTCCGCCCGCACACGCTGCATCCGGTCTCCGCCATCCTTCATGCCGCGCCAGAAGTTTCCGCCGCCCACAACAATGGCGACCTGAATTCCTTTTTCCACGCACTGCTTGACCACATCGCAGACCTTTCCGATCACATCAAAGTCCAGCCCACGCCGGGCGTCCCCGGCCAGTGCTTCGCCGCTGATCTTGAGCAGCACACGTTTATACTGCGGTTCGCTCATATTCATTCTCCTTTTATGTTACTGTGGGCGCACTGCGCCCATTCATCCAATATCCGTCCCCTATTCTACCCTAATTCTCTCCAGAAAGAAAGAGGAAATTTGTAAATTTACTTTGACGACGCAAAAATTACCCATATTCCATGCAGAATGTCCGGCGGATGGGATAAAATCCGCCCATATTCCTGTGAAAAGCAATTGCAAAAGCCGGAAAAAGCGGGTATAATACATCGGTACTGTGGAATGGCCGCTCTGTGCAGCCTTCTTCGGATCATAAACCACTTGGAAAGGAAGATAGACATGGCGGAAGAAATTCTGGAAGAATCCTCAAATTTCATTCTGAATTACATTAAAGAAGACATTGCCACAGGAGGACAGTTTGAGGGCCAGACCGTCCACACTCGTTTTCCTCCTGAACCCAACGGCTACCTGCACATTGGCCACTGCAAGGCCCTGTGCATTGACTTTGGAAGCGCCCTGCGCTTCGGCGGCATCTGCAACCTCCGTATGGACGATACCAACCCCGCAAAAGAGGATACGGAATATGTAGACGCCATCAAAGAAGATATTCACTGGCTGGGCTTTGACTGGGATGACCGGTTCTTCTATGGCTCTGACTACTTTGAGCAGACCTACCAGTTTGCCGAGGATCTGATCCGTCAGGGGCTGGCTTATGTCTGCGAGCTGACGCCGGAGCAGTTTAAGGAATATCGCGGTGATCTGCATCACCCTGCGGTCTCCCCCTACCGTGACCGCTCGGTGGAAGAGAATCTGGATTTGTTCCGGCGCATGCGTGCCGGGGAGTTTCCGGAGGGAAAATATACCCTTCGTGCCAAGATCGATCTGGCCTCCGGCAACTTCAACATGCGGGACCCCGTGCTGTACCGAATCCGCTATGTAGAGCATCATCGTCAGGGCAACAAATGGTGCATCTATCCCATGTATGACTTTGCACATCCCATTCAGGACGCACTGGAGGGGATCACCCATTCTCTGTGCTCTCTGGAATATGAGGATCACCGGCCCCTGTACAACTGGGTGGTGGAGCACGTCAATGTTCCCAATCATCCCCGTCAGATTGAGTTTGCCCGCCTGAACATCAACTACACGGTCATGTCCAAGCGGAAGCTCCGCCAGCTGGTGGAAGAGCATCGAGTCTCCGGCTGGGATGACCCCAGAATGCCTACCCTCTGCGGCCTCCGCCGCCGGGGCTATACCCCAAAATCCATTCGAAATTTTACGGATCGCATCGGCGTGTCCAAGGTTCCCTCTGTGGTGGAATACGGCTTTCTGGAGCACTGCCTCCGGGAAGATCTCAACGAGACCGCACAGCGGGTCATGGCCGTCACCCATCCCATTCCGCTGACTATTACCAATTATCCCGAAGGCAAAACCGAGCTCTTCGAGATCGAGAATAATCCGGGCCATCCCGAGGACGGTACCCGGAACGTTGCCTTCTCCGGGAAGCTCTATGTGGAAGCCGATGACTTCCTTGAGACACCGGTGCCCAAGTATAAGCGTCTGTACCCCGACGGCCCCGAGTGCCGCCTGAAGGGCGCTTACCTGATTCGCTGCACCGGCTGCAAGAAGGACGAAAACGGCAATATCGCCGAGATTCTCTGCACCTACGATCCCGACAGCCGTGGGGGCGATCCCGCCGATGGCCGCAAGGTCAAAGGCGCTACCATCCATTGGGTGGACGCAGCCACTGCCGTGGACGCCGAGGTTCGGCTCTATGACAACCTGTTCTCCGATCCCGATCCCGACGCTCCGGGCAAGAACTTTCTGGACTGCCTGAACCCCAACTCTCTCACCGTGGTGGAGGGGGCGAAAGTCGAGACCTCCCTTTCCTCCGCAAAGCCCGGTGACCACTTCCAGTTTATGCGTCTGGGCTACTTCTGCGCCGACAAGGACTCCACCCCGGAGCATCTGGTTTTCAACCGCTCCGTCAGCCTGAAGGACGGCTTCAAGGCAAAGAAATAAATTTCTATCGCCAAAGCGGCACCGGAGAATGAGCCGGTGCCGCTTTTCCCTTATTCTCTTTCATTCAAAAGCAGGATGGTTTTTTCCGACATCCTATGGTATAATTTTCATCGAATATCTGTAAAGGAGCTTTCTAACATATGAAGCGTTTCCTTCGCCACTTTGTCCACTATGATTTAATTCCCCTGCTGTCCATGCTGGCAGTCTGTGCCTTTCCCTGTGTGTTTCTCTATGCCAGAAACGCCTCTGAGGTTCCGGCAGACTCCATGCTTCCGTTTCTGGTGGTCTTTTCTCTCAATGCGCTGCTGTTCTTTGGCCTCAGCAGCATATTCCAGCGAAATGTGTCCCGGAGTGCCTTCTGGACAGACCTTGCCATGCTGGTGGTCATCAATTTCTGCCTGCTGGCCGTCCACTTAAAGCGGCTTATTCCGTTTCTTCGTGACCGCTACCTGCTGGCCATTCTCCTGTTGCTGCTTCTGGCGCTGTTCATTCTGCTTCTGCGGAAAAAGCCGGATCTGCGCGCCGGCTGCCTGCTGGTACTGATCGCATTTTCCTCCATGATCCTGATGAATGTAATTCAGGCCGTCCCGGCCATTCTCAGCAGCCACGAGGTAAAGCAGGAGCTTCAGCGTGGTGACCCTGATGGCGAAGCCTCTACCGGCACCGCCTCAGGGCAGAAGCCATCTTCCATGAAGTTCGGAGATAACCGCCCCAATGTCTACTATTTTCTCTTTGATGAATATGGCGGCTATGACAATCTTCTGCACTATTACGATTTTGACAACAGCGCATTTCTGGGGCAGCTGGAGGACCGGGGCTTTTCCGTCTCCCTGCACAGCCATAATACCGAGGCCGTTGCCACGGATACCATTGTCCCCAATCTGCTCAATATGGATTATGTGGTAAAGGTGGAAGAGTCCGGCCATAAAAAGGCGGAATACCGCAGAAATAACCAGCTCTATCAGATGTTCTCCAACAATGGGTACCAAATCGACCTCATCAACCATGTGGACTACTTAGGCTCCGGCGGCTGCCATGTGCTCACCAGCAATCAGACCCGCCGCACCATTTCGGAATATCTCATGCGCAACAGCATCTATTATAAATCCCATGCACTCCGCGCACTGCTGGATCAGTTTTTCGTCTCGGATTACGGCGATAACTACCGTGCCTCTCTGGATAATGCGCTGGAAGCGGAGCTGTCCAGCTGGGAGCCGGCGCTGGAGCGCAGTCCGACTCTGACCGTTGGCTACATACAGTGCCCCCACTCGCCTACCATGGTAGGCCCCAATGGGGAAAATCTCCCCTTCTCCACCGGCTGGAACTGGCGGGATCACAGCCTGTATCTCGGTCAGGTAGAATTCATCAACAAATATATTCTGAATCTGGTAGACACGATTCAGGAGCACGACCCGGATGCGCTGATTTTCCTGCAATCCGACCACGGCAACCGATATGCCATCCATATGATGCAGATGGGTGAGTGGTCCAGCTATGATCCCCACGAGGAAAACCAGTATATGCAAAACGTCCTGAACTGCGTATACTATAAGGGCCAGACCTTTGACATTGAAGGCGAAACCGGCATCAATACCATGCGAATGGTATTCAATCAGGTTTTGGGCACCGAGCTTGCCCCGATCACTCCCGTACAGGATTATTCCAACAACTATGTAGACGAACAGAGCTGACAAAAATCCCGAAGCCGTTTCATGGCTTCGGGATTTTTGGTAATACCGTATCATTCAGCGTGGAATTTTGCACCGCAAATTTGTGCGGTGCTGCCTTGATTACTGCTTATTCTGTTTTTCAGCCTTTTTCTGTGTCTTTCGGTGCTTCATTACCACAAACATCCGCCAGAAAATGCTGGGATACAGTCGGTTGATCACCGCTCCGATGAACACAATGGACATGCAGAAGTACAGCCAGAGCATCACCAGAATGATAACGCCCAGAGATCCATAGAGCGTAGAGAAGGTGGAGAAGCTATTCACATAGATGGAAAACAGCTCTGAAAAAACCAGCCACGCCAGCGAGGTAAACATCGCCCCGGGGATCTGCATATAAAATCGCATTTTTTTATTGGGAAAGAACGTGTAAATCAGCACGAAAACCAGTGCCATGATCAAATACAGGGTCAGCCCCCGCAGATCCATCAGGGAGGAAAACACTCTGGCCAATCTCGGCAGGTTATACTGAAGCAGGGATAAGATATGCTGACCAAAGACCCGCAGCGCCAGATTGAAGAGCAGGCCCGCAATGAGGATCAGCATATAGCCGATGCAGATAATGCGCTTAAAGATGAAGTTCCGTGTATCATTCACATCTGCAATGGCGTTGAGGCCGTCCATAAGCCCCAGCATGCTTTTCGCCGCCGTCCACAGGGTCACGATCAATGACACAGACAGTGCCGTTACAGAGGTGGTGAGGATATCCTCCGACACCGTATAAAACAGCCCCTGAAAGCTTCCGGGCAGCAGTGATGCCACCATGTCCAGAAACTCCTGCGTGTCAAAGGAGGTATAGCTGATGATCGACAGGATCAGCATCAGACAGGGAAAAATGGCTGTAATAATAAAGAATGATGCACTGGCCGCATAGGTGGAGATATGGTAGCTCCCAAACTGCTTGGCATAATACCGGGCGGTCTGATAAAACTTCAACGCTCCCCCTCCTTCCTGTCGGCATATTTCATCCGGTTATCGCGGATTGCCAAAGAAAAACAGAGCCAGTGTGCCCGGGCCGGAATGGGTACCGATCACCGGCCCGATATAGTCCACCATAATGTTCTCGATACCAAATCTGGTTCGTACCATCTCTGCCAGTGTGGCCGCATCCTCCGGGCAGTCCCCATGGGAAATAAAGACCTCCGGGTTTTCAAAGCCTTCCATTTGCTTCTCCATCCGGTCAGCCAAGGCCTGAATCGACGCCTTGCGTCCTCTGACCTTCCCAACGGCAGTCAGGTGCCCCTCATCGTCCACATGGAGAATGGGCTTGATGCCCATCAGAGACCCCACCACAGCAGTCGCCTTGCTGACTCGTCCGCCCCGATGGAGATGCCCAAGATCGTCCACCGTAAAATTATGCACCACATTCAGGCGCATATCCGTGATCTTTTTGGCAGCATCCTCCAGCGTTGCTCCGGCATCCCGTAGCTTCATGGCCTGATGCACAAGGAACCCCTGCCCCATAGAGGCGCAAAGGGAATCCACCACCAGAATTTTTCTCTGGGGATACTCCTCCATTACCGTTTGTGCGGCAATTTGCGCCGCATCGCTGGTGCTGGAAAGTCCGGAGGAAAAGGCAATGTGCAGAAGATCCTGCCCCTTTTCCATAAACCTGCGGAACAGCGCCGCCGTGTCCTCGGGATTCGCCGCAGAAGTAGTGGGCAGTGCCCCAGCCCGCAGCTTTTCATAAAAAGTCTTGTTGTCCATGGCCTCTGAGCCATGATAGGTCCGCCCCTCCATGGTAAAGCCCAGCGGCAGTACCGTAATAGCGTGCTGCTGACAATAGGAAAGGGGCAGATCTGCCCCGCTGTCTGTGGAAATGCAGAAATTCATTGGTATGACGCTCCTCTTCTCTCTATGTTATTCAGTCCATCTGGAATTCCTTCCGGCCTTCCACAAAAATGCTGCGTCCCTGACAGTCAATGGCCGTAAATACCGGAAGCTCCTCAATGGTAAATCGCTTAATGGATTCGCATCCCAGATCATGGAATGCAATTTCCTTTGCCTCCTTGATACAGCAGGCAATCAGGGCACCGGCGCCGCCCACAGCGCAGAAATAGGCGCTCTGATTTCTCACAATGGCGTCCACCACCGCCTGACTCCGCTCCCCCTTGCCGATCATGGCAGTCAATCCGAGGTCGAGAAGACGGGGCGCATAGGGGTCCATTCGTGAGGACGTGGTTGGCCCGCAGGAGCCTACCGCCATTCCCTTCTGGGCAGGGGTCGGCCCGGCATAATAAATTACGGAGCCCTTCAGGGGATAGGGCAGCGGCTCCCCTGCATCCAGCAGGGAGAAGATCCGTTTATGCGCCGCATCCCGAGAGGTATACACCGTACCGGAAAGCAGGATCCGATCTCCGGCCTTCAGCTCCGGGATCGCCGTTTCCAATTCTGAGGTATGGATATGTAGAATTCCCATTTACTTTTCCTCCAACGCTTCTGCGGGATCCGGGATCATGGCGTCCATGCTGAGAAGCTGCTGCCGCGCACCGCTCAGCGCTTCCGTCAATGCCGCATAGGTCTCCTCCAGCGTCTTGATCTGTGCCTCCATGGCATCAATGGTCTTCCGTGCTGCACTGTCAGCGGCGTTCAGCTGCGTCTGTGCATCCTGGCACACCTGTCCCAGTGCCTCATAGAGTTTTTTTGCCCGCTGAGATGCCAGCCGTTCCGCCGCCTCGGCCCGGCGATAAGCCTCCAGCTCCAGCCGGTTAATGGGCTCCGCTTCCAAGTTTTCCTCCGGTGTACCCGCTGGTGTTTCCGCCGCAGTTTCTTCCGGTGCATGCGCCGTCGCAGTACCCGGCGCATTCGCAGGCTGCCGTGCAGCCTCCTCCAGCCGCTCCAGTTCCTTCTTCAGCTTTTGGATCTCCTGATCCTTTTCCTGAAGCTGCGCCCGATGGGCCGCCGCCGTCTTCGCAATATATTCTGATACATCTGTTTTATGGAATCCGCCCACTGCGGTTCGGAATCTCGGTGTCTCTTCCATTGCACACCCTCCATCTGCCGTGCATTGTCCGGTTATCTGTATAATCTTTTGAATTATATCATACAACCTTTGGAGTTGCAACATTTTACGTTGGAAGCAGTCTCTTTTCGCTGTTCCCATATGATACGGAAATTGACTTTCCCTGCCGCTTTGGATATACTAAACAGGAATCATCCTCCGGAGGTAATTGAACCATGGCACATATGGAAAAGCTGATCACATCCAACGAGATTTATCAAGGCCGCATTATCCGCATCACCAATGACACCGTGGAGCTGGAAAACGGCAAGACTGCCCACCGGGAGGTCGTTCACCACCATGGCGGTGCCGCCATCATTCCCATGAACCAGCAGAGGGAGATCTATATGGTCCGCCAGTTCCGCTATCCCTTTGGCCGGGAGCTGCTGGAGATCCCTGCCGGAAAGCTGGAGTCTGGCGAAGCGCCGCTGCCCGCCGCCATCCGGGAGCTGAAAGAGGAATGCGGCCTCACTGCCGACCATTTTCAGGAGCTCTTCCCCATCTACCCAAGCGTTGGATATGATACCGAGGTCATCTATCTATATCTCGCCACCGGTCTGCATCAAACCCACGCACATCCGGACGAGGATGAGTTTCTGGACTTGGAATGCTATCCGCTGGATACGCTGGTCTCCATGATCCAGAAGGGAGAAATTCGGGACGCAAAGACCGTGGCCGGGATCTTGAAGGTGAAAACCATGCTTTCCTAATTGGAACATATGAAAAAGTCGGAGCAAGCGAATCTACGCTTGCTCCGATGCTGGTGCGGGTAACAGGACTTGAACCTGCACGGCTATGCCATTGGAACCTAAATCCAACGTGTCTGCCAATTCCACCATACCCGCATATTGGTTTATATTGTAGCATAGCCCGGTAAAAAACGCAAGCAAATCCAGCGGAAATATAATGGCGCCTGCACAGCCGCATTTTGAGCTGTGCAGGCGCCAAAGGCTTATTTATCTGTTGTTATAGCGGTCATAGGCATCCTGATAGATCTCGCAGCAGGTGTCTACGCCCATGCCCTCCAGCTGTTCCTGGAAAGCGTCCACCTCAGAGAGATCCTTGGTACCGGTGATAAACTGCACCGTGTACTGACGGCAAAGGGTGGAAATATCGGAGAAGTAGGTATTGAACTCATCGCCCTCATCAGAGGTCATCTCCACCGCCTCGGGGATGTTGTAGGCGCCATCCTTGTTGGTGCCCCAGACCAGCGGTGCGTCCTGAGCAATCTGGGAATAGCTGGCCTCAGGGGTGGTGCCGTCAATGAGCAGCTCCAGCGGGCCGCAGTTGTCCAGCTTCTGGGCGCTGAGGGTGGTGCCCTCGGTATTGGTCATCATCTCGGTATACTGGGGCTTGCCGTCTACCATGGTGTAGCTGACGCCCTCCTGACCATAGGAGCTGGCAAGGAAGCCATCGTCCGTATACCACCAGTTCAGGAACTCCGCAGCCATTTCCGGCTCCTCACAAGCAGTGGTAATGACCACACCGCGCACGGTAGAGGGCAGTGCAGGCTGGTTGCCCAGATGGATGGTCTGTCCTTCTTCCAGTACAGGATCTGCCAGCGCCACCAGATTAGAGCCGGAGACATTCCGGAGCATATCGATCAGGCCGTCACCTCTGGAGAAAACACCGGTGGTCTTGGAAATGATATCCTCGATCAGGTCATCGTTCATGTAGTCCGTGGTGTGGGAAACGAAGTCGGAGGACAGGATGCCCTTCTCATACCAGTCGTGCATTTTGGTCACATAGTCCTTATAGCCCTCCTGAGTATAACCGAACTGGATCTCACCGTTGTCGTCAATGTAGAAGCCGCCCTGACCGGTAATGGAATTGAACTTCAGTGCCACATCGAAGGCACCGGAGAGCTGATCATAGTCCAGAATGCCATCGCCTACCATGTACAGGGGATCGGTAAGGTTGTACTTATCCTTGAAGGTCAGCAGAGTCTCCTCCAGATCATCAAAGGTCACGGGAGTTTCCAGACCGCACTCATCCAGCCAGTCCTGATTGATCATCAGGCCATCGGAGGGGCCCCGGCTGCCCTGCGTAATGGTGGCGAAGATGCCGATGCGGCCATCATCGCTGGTAATGCTCTTCTTATAGTCGGGATTTTCCACCAGGAGCTTATTGTAGTCAGGCGCATAGTCCTCCAGCAGGTCGCCGATCTCCCGGACGATATCATCATCCATGGCAGAGGCAAAGCCGGTGGCATAGGTCAGGCTCTCGATCAGGTCGGTAAAGTCACCGGAAGCCAGCATCAGGTTCATCATATCCGTACCGTTGGTCTGAGACACTGCGGTAATGTCCAGCGTCACACCGGTCTTCTCCTGAATGACCTTCAGCATGGGATGCTCCTGCCAAGAACCCAGAACAGACTTCTGGCTCAGATCCTTGATCATATAATAGCTCAGCGTGCCGCCGTCCTCCAGCGGATAGGAAATGGGGGTGTAGACCCAGCCATCTGCAGCGGCCTCCTCCGTGGGTACGGAGGTCTCTTCCTCAGCTGCGGAAGCAACTGAGGCGGTTTGTGCGGTATCAGCCTCCGGTGCAGCAGCAGACGTGGTATCTGCCGGAGCCGCAGAGGATGTTTTTTCTCCTCCGCATCCTGTGAGCAGCGTGCTGACCATGCAGGCTGCCAGCAGAAGCGCCGATAAACGTTTTCTCTTCATTTGGGCTCATTCCTTTCTTTATTTCACCTGGCTAAATAGTAGCGAAACAATTCCGTGATATCCAATACCCTTTTGTTATTCATGATAACCCTTGGTTATAATTTCGCTGTTTTTCCGGCGAAATCCCCGTATTTTCGCCAAAATGGAGCATAATTGTTCCGGCATTCTTCACATTTTCTTCACATATCACAACGCAAATTGACCCAATCCACCATTTTCATTCCGACGCCCTTTCATTTGAATGATAACCTGAGGTTATTATCTATGTCATTTATCTATTTCATTTTCTCTTTTCCATCAGGTATAATGAAGGAAACAATTACGAAAGGGGCCAAACCATGTCCAAATATGACCTGCTTCTCTCCCCCTTTAAGCTGGGGAATCTGACCTTAAAAAACCGTATTATCTCCGCCCCCACCTCCTTGGCTGAGATGGGCACCGGCGGCGTATTCTCTCCGGAAAACATCGCTTACTACGAGCTTCGTGCCAAGGGCGGCGCCGCACTTGTCAATGTGGGCGAAGCCGTTGCCCATGGGGCCACCGGCCCGGACCACCCGTCCATGGTCATTCTGGACAACCCCACGGCTGTCCCCTCCATGTATGATCTGGTCTCCACCATTCATAAATATGGAGCCTATGCCTCCATTGAGTTTGGCCACGGCGGCAAGCGCTGCAATCCCGCATTCCTTCCCGGCCATGTGCTGCCTGTTGGCCCCTGCGATATTTTTGACGACAAGGGCAACAAGACCGTCCGGGGCATGGATCGTCAGCTTATGGACGACGTGATCGGCGGCTACCGCCGCAGCGCCGCCAACTGCGCCATGGCAGGCTTTGATATTCTGACCATCCACGCCGGTCATGGCTGGCTGCTGGCCGAATTCCTGTCTCCGCTGTCCAACCATCGTACCGATGAATACGGCGGCAGCCGGGAAAACCGCTGTCGTTTCGTCATCGAGGTACTTCAGGCCGTTCGGCAGGCAGCACCCAAATGTCTCATCGAACTGCGCATCTCCGGCTCTGAGCTCACCGAAGGCGGCTACGACCTTGCAGAAGGTGTAGAGCTTTGCAAGATGCTGGAGCCCTATGTGGATATGTTCAATATCTCCGCCGGTGTTATGGAGGATCTTTACACCTGGATCATCATGCATCCCAGCATGTTCCTGCCCCAGGCCTGCAATGCCTATCTGGCAGAAGCCGTAAAGAAGGCCGTAAAGAAGCCCGTTTCCTGTGTCGGCGCCATCTCGGATCCCGATGTGATGGAGGAGCTTCTGGAAACCGGCAAGGCCGATCTGGTGGCCCTTGGCCGCGCACTGGTGGCCGATCCCGACCTCCCCAATAAGATCCGGGACGGCCGGACCGATGAGATCCGCCGCTGCCTGCGCTGCTACTCCTGTCAGGGACAGATGATGAAGACCCGGAACATTCTCTGCACCGTAAACCCCGTCATTGGTCAGGAGTACGATGCCAAGTACCGGCTTCCCGCAGCACATAAGCACAAGGTAGCCGTCATCGGCGGCGGCCCCGGCGGCATGCAGGCGGCCATTACCTGTAAGCAGCGCGGCCATGAGGTAGCCCTCTACGAAAAGACCGATGCACTGGGCGGCGCATTGAAGTTTGCCCAGCATGAGACCTTTAAGCATGACCTGTTCCGGTTCGCCCAGTGGCAGGCTCATCAGCTGGAGCTGCTGGACATTCCGGTTCACCTGAATACGGAAGTCACCGCCGAATTCCTTGATTCTCTGGATGTGGATACCGTCATCTGTGCCGTGGGCGCAAATCCCATCATCCCCAGCCAGTTTGGTATTCCCGGCGACAACTATGTGTTGGGCACCGACCTCTTCGAGGACGGCGTAACGCTGGGCAAAAAGGTCGTCATTATGGGCGGCGGCCTTGTGGGCTGTGAGACCGCCCTGCATCTGGCAGAGGAAGGCCATGAGGTCACCGTCATTGAGATGACCCCCGAGATCGCCATGGAGACCACTGCGGCCCACCGCCGTGCCCTGAAAGTCCGTATGGGCCTCTATCCCGAGATGGCCGGCGGCACCAACACCGCTCCCGGCCTCATCCCCCCCGTGCTTCAGGTCTCCACCAAGTGTAAGGAGATCACTGCGGAAGGTGTTGTAGCCATCACCCCTGACGGCAAGGAGACCCTCTTCCCCGCCGATACCGTTATCTGTGCTCTGGGTCTCCGTCCCAGAAGCGCCGTTGTGGATGAGCTGCGGAAAACCAAGCACGTCTTCCTGCCCATCGGCGACTGCACCAAGACCGCACAGGTCACACAGGCTGTCCGCTCCGGCTATGATGTAGCCGTGGGCCTCGACTAAATCAATTTTGCGGCTGACTCTGATGGTTCGGAGTCAGCCGCATTTGCTCTTTTCATCTGCCCTGCAAGGCTCTTGACACATCTGTTACAATAGTATTATAGATTTGTTCTTCTCAGAGGTATTCTGCGTTTTGCGAATATCTCTGGTTTTTTTCTGAGTGATCGAAAGGAGATGTTTCCCTATGAATCAGGCACCCACGCTGGGTTCCTATCTGAAAAAATACTGGGGCCAATACGCCGGAGGGCTTCTCTGCCTGCTGGCAGTGGACTTTCTGGAGCTGTATATTCCTCAGCTCACTGGTGCCATCACCGATGGCCTAACCGCCGGGAATTTCCCGCTGTCGATCCTGCTGCGGGATGTACTGCTGATTATTCTGATCGCCGCAGGTGCCGCAATGATGCGCTTCGGCTGGCGTGTTCTGATGTTCGGCGCTTCCCGCCGAGTCGAGCGGGATCTCCGGGAGGACCTCTACCGAAAGCTCACCGGCCTTTCCAACCGATTTTTCCAGCACCAGAAGACCGGCGACCTCATGGCCTATTTCAGCAATGATATGGACGCCATCCGCATGGCAGTAGGCCCCGGCATTCTCACCACCTTTGATGCCATCGTCATGACCCTGATGGTTGTCATTAAAATGATTGTCTATGTGGACCTGAAGCTGACTCTGCTTGCTATGCTGCCCCTGCTGGTGATCCTCTTCGGCGGCAGCCAGTATGGTAAGGCCATCAGCCGCCGCTATGACCGGAAGCAGGCTGTTTTCGGCAAGCTCACAGATTTCGTTCAGGAAAGCGTGTCAGGTATCCGCATCGTCAAGGCATTTGTTCAGGAAGCACGGGACATGGAGGCATTTGAGAAGGTCTCCCGGGAAAACCAGGAGGCCAATCTCCATGTGGTAAAGCTTCGGGCCATTGTTCTGCCCCTGCTGGACGGTCTCATTGGTGTTGCCAGCGGCTTGACGCTGCTCTATGGCGGCTACCTTGTCATTCAGGGCGACATTACACTGGGCAAGTTTGTGGCCTTTAACACCTATGTCATGACGCTGGTATGGCCCATGATCGCCGCAGGGGAATCCATTACCATGCTCTCTCAGGGCGGCGCATCCTGGAAACGGGTACGTGCGCTGTTTGCCGAGACCCCTGAGGTGGTGGATGACGGCCATACAGACAGCTCCATCACGTCTATGGGCTCCTCCGTTGAATTCCGTGATCTTCGGTTCCGCTATGCCGATGGTCTGCCGGAGGTATTTACGGGCTTCACCGCCGACATTCCCGCCGGAGCCACCATTGGCATCCTTGGCCGTACCGGCAGCGGCAAGTCCACTCTGGTGAGCCTGCTGACCCGGCTGTACAACGTAGCCCCCGGTCAGATTTTCATTGGCGGGCAGGATATTCGCAGCATCCCGCTTTCCGTTCTTCGTGAAAACATCGCCTGCGTTCCCCAGGAAAATCTGCTGTTTTCGGATACCATTCAATCCAACATCGCCTTCGGCACCCGCACCATCGACAAAATGCCGCCTCTGGAGCAGAAACCCATGAAGGTCTTTATCCGTGGTACCGAAGCTGCCGAAGAATGGGTGGAGCAGGAGATGAGTCAGCGGGAAAGCGAGAATGATCGATACTGGAACGATCTCGACGCCGTTATGGCCGCTGCCAAGGACGCCGATGTACACGACAACATTATGGACTTTCCCCATCAGTACGCCACGGTGGTGGGAGAGCGGGGCGTCACCCTCTCCGGCGGCCAGAAGCAGCGTACCGCCATTGCCCGCGGTCTCATGAAAGATGCCCAGATCCTCATTCTGGACGATGCTCTTTCCGCCGTAGATACGGACACCGAAGCCCGGATTCTCTCTGCATTGAAGGCGCGGCGAGCGGGAAAGACCACCATTCTCATCGCCCACCGGATCAGTACCGTGCAGAATGCCGATCAAATTCTTCTGATTGAAAATGGTATCTGTGCGGAATCCGGCACCCATCAGGAGCTGCTGGCCCAAGGCGGCAGCTATGCAAAGCTCTATGAACAGCAGCAGCTGGAGCTTCAGCTGCAGGCGGAAAAGGAGGCACTCCATGCAGAACAATAAACCCGGCGTATTCCGGCGGCTCATGGGCTACCTCCGCCCCCAGAAAAAAACAGCTGCCTTTGCGCTGCTATTGGTTCTGGTGGTCACCGTCAGCGATCTGATCCGTCCGATCCTCGTAGGCCGTGCCATGGATTCCATCACCGCAGGCGGGACCTTTTCCCTGATCGTCCGTTATTCTGCCGTCTATCTGGTCATTCTGGTGCTGGGCACCATTTGCAGTGCGGCACAGATGTGGATCCTCCAAAAGCTTGGGCAGGATATCATCTATCAGGTACGTCAGGAGCTTTTTGCCCACATTCATAATCTATCGCTTCGCTTCTTTGACATTACCCCGGTGGGACGGATCGTCACCCGGGTCACCAACGATGTAGAGACCCTCAACGAGCTGTTTTCCTCCATTCTTGTGACCATGGTGAAAAACGCGGTGCTGATCCTGGGCTATGCCGGTGTGATGCTGTATCTCCAGTGGAAGCTGGCGCTGGTATCCTTCGTTTTACTGCCGCTGGTGGTCTACCTGACCCGGCTGTTCACCCGGCTGTACCGGACCACCCACCGGATCACCCGCACAAAGGTCTCCGCCATGAATACCTACCTCTCGGAAAATCTGTCTGCCATGAAGCTGATCCAGATCTTCCACCGGGAGAATGAAAAGCACCGGGAGTTCACCCAGCGCTCTGCGGACCTGTTTCAGTCCAACTTCCGTGAGATCGTGGTCTATGGCACCTTCCGGCCTCTGATCTATTTTATCAGCATTCTCTCCCTTGCATCGGTGCTGGGCTTTGGCGGCGTGCAGGTCATGCATGGGGCGCTGTCCATCGGCACGCTCTACATTTTTACCAGCTATGTAAAATCCTTTTTTGAGCCCATCCAGTCCCTTTCCGATCAGTTCGGCACCCTTCAGGCCGCCATGGCCGCCGGAGAGAAGATCTTTACACTGATGGACGAGGAACCCCTGATCCATCAGCCGGAGCACCCCAAAGCACTTTCCTCCCCCAAGGGACGGATTGTATTTGACCATGTATGGTTCTCCTATGATGGTGAGGAGTGGGTGCTGCGGGATGTGAGCTTTGTGATTGAGCCGGGGCAGACCGTGGCCTTTGTCGGCGCCACCGGTGCAGGAAAGAGCTCGATCCTGAACCTCATCGGACGCTATTACGACATCCAAAAGGGTAAGATCACCATTGACGGCATTGACATCCGGGAGCTGGACATCCATGCTCTCCGCCGTGCAGTGGGACAGGTACAGCAGGATGTCTTCCTGTTCACCGGTGATATTCAAAGCAATATCCGCCTGCGGGAATCCTCCATCACCGATGGTCAGATCCGCAGTGCAGCCAAATTTGTCAATGCTGATGGCTTTATTGCCCAGCTGGAGCAGGGCTATGAAACTGCGGTAACCGAGCGTGGCTCCACCCTTTCCGCCGGTCAGCGGCAGCTTTTGAGCTTTGCCCGGACGCTGGCCTTTGACCCCGCCATTCTGGTCATGGACGAGGCCACTGCCAACATTGATACCGAAACGGAAATGCTGATTCAGGACGCCATGGAGCGGCTCATGCAGGGCCGCACCACCATTGTGGTGGCCCACCGTCTATCCACCATTCAGCACGCCGATAAGATCATGGTCATGCACAAGGGCCGACTTCGGGAAGAGGGCACCCATCAGGAGCTGCTGGCCCAGAATGGCATCTACAAGAAGCTCTACGACCTCCAGCTCAGGACTCAGGCATAAGCTTTGCCCCGAGGAACCCACACGCTTGGTTCCCCGGGGCTTATTTATGGCTTCCATGTCTTCCGTTCCCGAAAAAACCAGTATCAATACCTGCCGTGGTCGGTTCCGATATCGGAAATGACGTCCATATTTCCCCAGCTATTCTGATTGTAGTCCATACACCTCAGATCAGCGGAATGCCCAGCAGCTCCTCCAGCTGCTGAAGCAGCGGCGCGTTCTTATCATCCCAATGCATGGTCAGGTATCCGGCAGCTGCCTCCGCCACCTGCTTTGCAGCGGTCTTCTCATTCTGCTCCAGCATCCGCTGGCAGGCACTGGGGACCATAGTAAGCCTCCCTGCGGCATCACAGAACGCCGCAGTATGTGCACAAAAGGCGTTCGGCAACCCGGCGATCACGTTGACCTCCAGCCGTTCCATCTGTGCCGCCGGGATTCCCGCCGCCCGATAACAGGCGATTTTCTTCAGGGCCCATTCCCACATCTGCTCCGGATCCTCCATGGGCATCCCGATGGTGCGCCGATATGTGACCCCAAAGTTTACGCTCAGCTGTGTATGCTCCGGCTGACGCTTCTCCTCTTTTTCCGTTTTTTTCTTTTGTAAGAAGGGAATCATCCACACCCCCTCCCTGCGATATTTCACGGGCAGAATATCATATTTTTACCATTTCTTCTTTTTATCGTGTCATTTTGGTTGATTTTTCTGCACCTTTGGACACTGCACCATAGGACTCCACAGCGCATCCCATTGTGTTGTTCAAATTTCTCAATCCCCATTTCTCAATTTGTGCCGCATACCGGAGCAATCTGTGCGTTCATCTGCTTTAATAGTAAGCGTATCCGAGGGCTTCGATGGCCCATTCCCCATTTTTGCTCATTTCCCCAGAAAGGCGGTAGTTTCATGGCTTCCACACGAATCGATCAGGCCAACCGGCTGCTGTTCCACGCAGTATGCAGCCCCTATATGGAAAACGTGATCTCAGCAGGCCACCAGATCTTTCAGCGCCCCGTCGCTTTTCTGGACGAGTATTTCCATCTTGTCAATATGTCCCCGGAGCGGCCTCTGGGAATCCCCCTCTGGGACACCCTCTATCAAAAGAAGGCCATTGCCGAGGATGAGAAGGAGCAGCTCCTTGCGCAGCTCACCAATGAAGAAGCACAAACCTTCTGCATGGACGGCTCGCCCTTCCGGGGCCTCCTCTCCCCGATCCTGATGGACCGCAGGAACCGGGGCTATCTGCTCTGCTTCTGGGATTCCGGCGCCCCCTCTCCCGATGATCTTCGCCTTATGGACATGCTGCTGCAGGCTGTCACCGTCCGTGCCTCCACCCGAACCCGTACCATCGGCAGCTGGAGCATTTCCCTGTCCGAAAAGCTCAGTGAGCTTCTGGATCCGGACTGTGACGACCATATACAGGCGCTTGCTGCACAGGCTATGGAGGACTCACTGCCCACCATGTATGCAGTCTGCGCCGTCCCCATGGGGCCCCTGCCTGCCCAGCGTGCCTTTGCTCAGGAGGCAGTGCAGCAGCTCCAGCAGCAGCTCCACAATGTGGTATGCTTCATCTATCAGGATGCCATCGTCCTGCTCTGCTCCGGGCTGCCCACCATTGGGCAGGAACCGGACATCCGAGAAAGCTACCTGATGCGTCGGCTGACGGAGTTTTTTCGTCAAAAGGATATGATTCTTGGGATCTCCGATCGATTTCATATGCTCTCCACCACCCGGGAGCATTACCGTCAGGCGCTGCTTTCCGCCAATATGGCAGCCCGCATGGGTCTGGAGGGTGCCGCCTCCTTCTCCCAGCTGATGCCCATGCCGCTGTTCTGGCCGCTGGTAGAGAACCACGATGTAGAAGCCTTTATTCCCCCGGAGCTGATGAAGATCCGGGCCCATGACCGGATCCATGGCACCAATTTTATGGAGACCCTGGAGGTCTATTCCCTGATGCTGTTTCATAAAAAAGAGGTGGCCAAAGCCCTCCACATTCATGTAAACACCCTCAGCTATCGTCTGGCCCAGATCGAAGAGCTCTTCGGCATCGGCAGCCAGACCATGCGGGATCAGCTCCGGCTGGTGTGCAGCTTTCTGATCCTGCATCTGACGGACCGGCTGACGCCCCCAAAGGAGCCCTGATGCCACGGTTTCCTCTCGACATTTTCCACGGAGAATGCTACAATAGAATTGAAGATTGCGGAAGGAGGGGATGCTGTGCGGCGGCTCATGTATCTGTGCCTTGCAGCCTGCGCCGGACTGGCGGCGGCTATGCTGCCCATCCCCAGCTTCCTTCTACTGCTTTTTGCCGGCTGTCTGGTTACATCCGGCATCTTTGTTTTGCTGCTGTGCAAAAACCGCACTGCGGCTCTGATCCTGCTGCCCATGGCCTTCGGCCTGCTCTGGAGCTATGGATTTCAAACCGCCATTCTGCGCCCCGCCCAGCTGCTCTCCGGCAGTGAGCCGGAAATTACCGCCGAGGCTTCGGCATACGGCCAGTTCACCGCCCATGGTCAATGGGTAAAAGCGACCTTTCCCGCCGGGGACCGCCGGGTCACGGCAGATATTTTCCTTCCGGACACGGAGCGTCAGCTCTGCCCCGGTGACCGGGTCACTGCCTCCGTTGCGCTCCAAAGCAGCGCTGCGCAGGGCGACTACTACAGCTACTCCATGGGCACATTTCTCAATGCCTATGCCCATTCCGGCGCTGAGGTTCAGCCCAGTGACCACATACCGCTGCGGCACCTGCCCGCATACATCGCCCACTGTCTCGAAGGATCTGTCGGCCACTGTTTTCCGGCAGACGTGCAGGGCTATGCCATGGCGCTGACCACCGGCAACCGCAGCAGCCTGAGCCTTGCCGCCAAGTCCGACCTTCAGCGCTCGGGCATCTATCACGCTCTGGCACTGTCCGGGATGCATATGGCCGTATTGGCCGGAATGCTCTCTTTTCTGAAGAAGCCAAAGCATATCGCCATCTTCGGGATTCCGATGTGCATCTGCTTTGCAGTGATCACCGGCGGCAGCGCCTCGGTCATCCGTGCCTGCGTCATGGAGATCTTTCTGCTGCTGGGACACGCTTTGTCCCGGGAATCCGACTGGCCCACTTCCCTGTCGCTCTCTGCCCTGGTGCTCATGGCTCAGAATCCGTGGTCCATCCTGAACTGGGGCCTCCAGCTGAGTTTTCTCTCGGTCATCGGTATCTGCACGCTATCTGGACGGATCTTCAAGTGGTTCCCAACCGTATCCCGGAAGACGCTGTTTCGTCCGCTGCTCCACTTCCTGTATCTCAGTCTGTCTGTGACCCTGTCTGCTTCTATTTTCACCTTCCCGCTGATGGCGCTGTACTTCGGTCAAATTTCTCTGATCGCACCGGTCACCAATCTGCTCACCGGCACTGTGGTTTCATGGTGCTTTGGCGGCAGTCTGATCGCTGCACTGCTGGGCCTTGCGTTCCCGGTACCGGCGTCCCTGCTGGGCAGAATCATTGCGTGGGGCTTTCGTTATGTAATGGCAGTCGCCCATAGGCTCTCGGGCATTCCGTTTTCCTGCCTGTCCACAGACTCCGTCTACGGGATTGCTGCGGCGGTACTGGTGTACGTGATCCTGCTTTTCATGCTCTTTGGGAAGCCTGCCTCTCGGAAGATCCCACTTTGCTGCGGCGTGGTTGGCATCACCGTATGCCTGACCCTTTTACTGCTGGAATCGACTGCCCCTGCCTTCACAGCGCTGGACGTGGGACAGGGACAGTGCCTCCTGTTTGAGACCGGAAGCGGCCCTGTCATGATAGACTGCGGCGGAAACACCGACAACGCCGGAGATTTGGCCGCTGACCACCTGATGAGCCGTGGGATCCGCCGGATCCGGCTTCTGATCCTCACCCACTATGACGAGGATCACACTGCCGGTGTGCCGGAGCTGCTAAAACGCATTCCGGTAGATGCCATTATCATGCCGGATCTGCAGGCCGATAATCGTACCGACATCGAGGCCGCCGCCTTTGGCTCCGGTGCGGCTCTTTACGTCATTTCCGATGACACCCGGGCCGTACTGGGCGGCAGTCAGTTTCTGATCTACCCGTCCCCGCTGCAAAGCGGTAATAATGCCAGCCTGAGCATCAAGGCAGAGCTTCCGGGACTCAGCATTCTGGTCACTGGCGATATGGACGAGGGCGGCGAGCAATCGCTGATCCAACGTCATCATCCCGGCCATGCCGATCTGCTGGTCGCCGGTCATCACGGCTCCAAATACAGCACCTCAGATGCGCTGCTGCGCGAAACAACACCCTGCGCCGCTGTGATCTCCGTGGGAAAGAACACCTATGGCCATCCTGCCCCGGAAACACAGGAACGGCTCCGTGCATACGGCGTCCCGGTCTATCGAACCGACCAGCAGGGTACAATCTGGATCAAGGGGGAATCCCAATGGCAAATTGGAAAAAGCCTCAGGAAGACGGCTATCAAAAATTCAAACAGATCTTAAAATCCGGTACTTGGGGCAGAATGTACGTCTTTCACGGAGACGAGCCCTTTCTGATTCAAAGCTGCCGTACGACCCTTCGAAAAAAACTGGTGGCTGGCCCCACAGAGGAGTTCAACTACCATGGCTTCAACGCCGAGAACTGGGATATTGATGAATTTTCTCAGGCAGTGGATGCCATTCCCATGATGAGCGAGCACAGTCTGGTGGAGGTCACCGATATCGACCTGTTTACCCTGCCCGAGTCACAGCGAAACCAGATGGCGGAGATCCTTTCGGACATTCCGGAATACTGTACACTGCTGTTTCTCTACGATTCGGTCTCATGGAAGCCGGACAAGCGGATGAAAAAGCTCTATGGGGCCATAGATGCCGCCGCAGTGGTTCTGAAAATGGATCGTCAGCCGGAATCCGAGCTGATTCCATGGATCCAGCGTCAGCTCATGAAGGCGGGAAAATCCATGTCTGACCGGCTGATCCAATATCTGATCCTACAGACCGGCGGCTCCATGACCACCCTGTCCGCTGAGCTCAGCAAGCTCATCTGCTATTCTGATCAGAAGGAGCTGACCAAATCGGACATTGATGACGTGGTGATCCCGGTATTGGAGGCCGCCGTCTTCGATATCACCAAGGACATCGGCTCCCGAGACTTTGACAGCGCACTGCTGAAGATGCGGGATCTGCTCCGGCAGGACACCGAGCCGATCATGATCGCCGCCGTCATTGGCCGCCAAATGCGTCAGATGTATGCCGCCAAGGTGCTCTCTGAGCATGGAAAGGATGCCTATGCCCTTATGAGCCTCTACGGGATCCGAGATTTTGCCGCCAAGGAGGTCTACCGGCAGGCAAAGGGCTACCGAAAAGAGCAGCTGCGGCAGGGCATGCAGCTCTGCGCCGAAACAGACTTCGCCATGAAAACCAGCGGCGGTGACTCTGCCCTTTTGCTGGAAACCATGGTGCTGCGTCTTGGTCAGAAGGAGGCCGCATCATGATCCGCATCCGGGAAGCGATTTTGGTAGAGGGACGCTATGATAAAAATGCGCTTTCTCAGCTGGTGGATACTGCCATCTTTGAAACAGGCGGCTTTGGCGTGATGAAGGACCGGGAAAAAATTCAATTTCTCCGGCAGGTGGCCGAAAAACGTGGTCTCATTATCTTTACCGACAGTGACGGGGCAGGCTTTGTGATAAGGAACCGGCTCAAAAGCCTCCTGCCTCCGGACAAGCTGCTGCACGCCTATATTCCGCAGATTCAGGGCAAGGAAAAACGGAAGCAGAAGGCCGGAAAAGAAGGACTTCTTGGGGTCGAAGGTATGTCCCCGGAGCTGCTGATTCAGGCACTTCACCGCTGCGGTGCACATTTTTTGGACGAGAACATTCCGGCCCCCGCCGGAGGCATCACCCGTCAGGATCTCTTTGCATGGGGGCTCATGGGGGGCGAGGGCAGCCAGGAAAAGCGGCAGCAGCTGAAAAAGTCCCTTGGTCTCCCATCCCATTTGGGTACCAGCGGCTTTTTGGATGCGCTGAATCTCATTGCCACAAGAGATCAGGTAGAAGCGCTGCTGCACCAGCTATAACAGTTAGAAAAATCCCGAAGCCATCCTCAAGATGACTTCGGGATCAAATTTTACGGTGCTCCTTAAGGGATCAGCCCAGGATCATGCGGTCATTGCTGAATTCTTCGCCGGAGGCAGTATTGAACTTCTCCAGCAGGTCTTCCACTGTGAGCTCCTTCTTCTCCTCTCCGGAGATGTTCAGGATCACTCGGCCATCCTTCATCATGATCAGGCGGTTACCATGGGCAATGGCGTCCTTCATGTTGTGCGTGATCATCAGGGTAGTCAAATGGTCACGGTTTACGATTTTCTCCGTGGCCTCCAGTACCTTGGCAGCCGTTTTGGGATCCAGTGCAGCAGTATGCTCATCCAGCAGCAGCAGCTTGGGCTTGACGAGGCTGGCCATCAGCAGCGTCAGCGCCTGACGCTGACCGCCGGACAGCAGGCCGACCTTAGAGGTCAGACGGTCTTCCAGTCCCAGATCCAGGATCTTCAGCAGCTCCTTGTACTCTTCCCGCTCTGCCTTGGTGATGCCGGGCCGCAGGGAGCGTTTCTGGCCCCTGCGCTTTGCCAGCGCCAGATTCTCTTCGATCTGCATGGTAGCCGCCGTACCGGTCATGGGATCCTGAAATACGCGGCCAATGTACTTTGCACGCTTATGCTCCGGCAGCTTGGTCACATCCACGCCGTCAATGACAATGCTGCCCTGATCCACCTGAAATACACCAGCCACTGCATTGAGCATGGTGGATTTACCTGCGCCATTACCGCCGATCACTGTGCAGAAGTCCCCTTCCTCCAGATGGAGCGACAGACCGTTCAGGGCTACCTTTTCGTTGACAGTGCCCCCATTGAACACCTTTACAATATTGTCGATCTTAAGCATTGCCGGAGCCCCCCTTTACGCTTTTGCTGCGACCAGAGAAATGTTTGGTCTTGAGGTAGGGAACCGCAAGGAACAGCGCCACCACCAGAGCCGTCAGCAGCTTCAGATCATCTGTGGACAGGCCCATGCGCAGAACGATCTGGATCACAATGTAGTAAATAATTGCACCAAAGACAGCAGCCAGCAGCTTCAGGCCAAAGTTATGGAAGAACTTATCAAAGATGACCTCACCGATGATGACCGCAGCAAGGCCGATGACAATGGCGCCACGGCCCATGTTGATGTCGGAAAAGCCCTGATACTGGCTCAGCAGTGCGCCAGCCAGCGCCACAAGGCCGTTGGAGATCATCAGGCCCAGCACCTTCGCCACATTGGTGTTGATGCCCTGTGCCCGGGCCATATTCTGATTGGCACCGGTGGCACGGAGGGAGCAGCCCATCTCAGTGCCGAAGAACCAGTACAGCAGCACAATCACAACAAGGCACACAATGGCCAGCACAACCAGCGGGTTATTGATCGCAGCGTTTCTTACAAAACGTGCAGAAACCAGCAGATCATATTTGTCCACAGAAACCGGCAGGTTTGCCTTGCCGCCGCCGGTGCCAAAGCCCATGATCCGCAGGTTCACCGAATAAAGGGCCAGCTGGGTCAGAATGCCGGCCAAAATAGCGGGGATTCCGCAGAAGGTGTGGAAAAAGCCGGTCACAAAGCCAGCCGCCATGCCCGCAAGGATCGCGCACAGCAGTGCCACCCAGATAGGCGCACCGTTAATGGTCAGGATCACGCAGACCGCACCGCCGGTGCCCAGCGAGCCGTCAACGGTCAGATCCGCCACATCCAAGATCCGATAGGTGATATAGACACCAATGGCCATAACACCCCAGATCATGCCCTGCGCCACTGCGCCGGGCATGGAGTTCAGCAGACTTACTAGAAAGTCCATAGATTGATTCCCCCAATAATTAGTATGATGTAAAAAAGGCTATAGTCTGTTTTATTATATCAAAAAGCGGCGGAAAAAGGAAGCCCCTTTTTCCGCCGCTCTGGGGAAAACTTATTCCTCAGAAATTGCCTCGTAATCGTCGGGTATCGTGATGTTCAGTGCCTCGCAGTTGGCTGCATTGTACTTCTTGGTTACAGTCTTTGCAGTCTCAACAGCAGTGGTGGAAACATCCTGACCCTCAACAAGGATCTTGTATGCCATCTCGCCGGTAGCGTAGCCAAGATCATAGTAGCTGATGGACAGGGTTGCAACACCGCAGCCCTTGCAGATGCCTTCCTCACCGACTACAGCGGGCACACCTGCGGGCAGAACCACGTTGGCAATGGCCTCGGTGTTGGAAGCAGCGGTGTTATCGGTGGGGATGTAGATGACATCGGAGTTGTCGCATGCAGTCTGGGTCACAGAAGTAACATCATTGGTATCGGTGAAGGCATAGCGCTCAATCTCATAGCCCTCATCCTTCAGGTAGCCTTCAATGGTGTCGCACTGATAGACGGAGTTGGGCTCCGCAGAGCAGTACAGCAGACCGACCTTCTTGGCATCCGGGAACAGCTCCTTGATCATGGCAGCCTGCTGATCCAGAGGTGCCAGATCGGAGGTACCGGAAACGTTGGTGCCCACAGTACCGGTCCAGTCGCTGATCTCCAGTGCGGTGGCATAGTCGGTTACAGAGGTACCCAGAACCGGGATATCGGAAGTAGCGGCAGCAGCAGCCTGCAGAGGTGCGGTTGCGTTTGCCAGAATCAGATCGACATTCTCAGACAGGAAGCCGTTTACAATGGTGGAGCAGTTAGCGGAATCGCCGGAAGCGTTCTGCTCGTCAAACTTGACCTTATCGCCCAGCTTCTCGGTCAGAGCATCCTTAAAGCCCTGAGTAGCGGCATCCAGTGCCTCGTGCTGTACCAGCTGGCAGATACCGATGAGATAGGTCTCATCCCCTGCTGCGGCAGTCTCAGCAACGGAGCCGGCCTCAGCGGGAGCTTCGGCAGCCTGTGCAGCCTCGGTGGCGGCAGGAGCGGAATCAGCAGCACCGGTGGATGCTGTAGTGACAGAAGAAGCGGCATCGCTGCCACAAGCGGACATTGCTGCTACCATGCCAATGGCAGTCAGCAGCGCAGTAAGTTTTTTCAGTTTTTTCATGATGAACCTCCAATTCGTCAGCACATGCACCGTTGGTCTTTCCCGGTGCATTTTTGCGCTAACGCTTTAATACGTTACGTCAAAGAATTATACAACGTTTTTTTCATTTGTCAACTGAAATTTTACATATCCCCGGCGCTCAGCTCTGCCGATTATGCATAATTATTCCGCATCGTTTTACTTTTATGCGCTAAAGCAGCTTTTTTCTCCCCAAAAAAGCGCAATCCTGACAAATCTGAATCAGACTTGTCAGGATTTTTGTGAAATATTACGAAATCATTTCCGGCCCTATTTTCGCTTAATTTTCGGTGATATTGATCTCCAGCTGCACCGGGCAGTGGTCAGAACCGAAGATCTCGCTGTGGATCTCCGCCTTTTCGATTCTCTCCCGAAGGCGCTGTGACACCAGCCAATAGTCGATCCGCCACCCCGCATTATTCTTCCGGGCATTGAACCGGTAGCTCCACCAGCTGTAGGCCCCGGTCACATCGGGATAAAGGTACCGGAAGGAATCCGTAAATCCGGCTTCCAGCAGTGTCTCCATTTTCTCCCGCTCCTGATCGGAAAAGCCAGCCTTGCCCCGGTTGGGGCCGGGATTTTTCAGGTCGATGTCACTGCGTGCCACGTTGAGATCTCCGGATATCATCACTGGCTTCTCCCGATCCAGCTCCGTAAGATACGCCCGGAATGCGTCCTCCCACGCCATTCTGTGGTCCAGCCGCTTGAGCCCCTCCTGTGCGTTGGGGGTATAGCAGGTCACAACCCAGCAGTTTGGATATTCCAGCGTAATCAGCCTTCCCTCCGTGTCCAGCTCCGGTATTCCAAGGCCATAACGAACGGACAGCGCTTCCTCTTTCGCAAAGATCGCGGTGCCCGAGTAGCCCTTCTTCTCCGCATAATTCCAGTACTGATGATAGCCGGGCAGCTCCAGCTCTACCTGCCCCTGCTGAAGCTTTGTCTCCTGCAGGCAGAAGAAATCTGCGTCCGCCGCCTGAAAATAGTCCATAAAGCCCTTTTCCAGACAGGCCCTGAGGCCGTTGACATTCCATGAGATCAGTTTCATTTGTTCTTTGCCTCCTGTGCCGCCTTCCATTTGGCCAGTGCATCGGCCATGGCAGTATTACCGCCGCCGGTGTCCTGATTGGCCAGATATTTTCTGACGTCTCGTTTCCCTGCACCTGCCGAAGCCCGCCTTTTTTTGAAATCGGACAGCTTCTCTCGATAGCCGCAGACACAGGCAAACATCTGCTTTTCTCCCTCGCCCCGGAGCTCCATCTTTTTATGGCAGTTGGGGCACCGGGCGTTGGTGGTCTGGGTAAGGCTCCGGCGATAGCCGCATTCCCGATCCGGGCACACCAGCATTTCGCCCCGTTTTCCCTTTACCCGCAGGAGATATTTCCCGCAGTCCGGGCAGGGCGTCCGGGTCTGATTGTCATGGCGATAGGTCTTGTCGCTGGCCTTCACCTCTGTTACCAGCTCCGTGGCATACTTCCGCATTTTCTCCACAAAGTCCCGGTCCTTTTCCTTGCCCTTGGCAATGGCCGCCAGCTGATCCTCCCACTGGGCCGTAAGGGCCGCCGAGCGCAGCTCCTCCGGGGCCAGCTCCACCAGCTGTACCCCCTTTGAGGTAGGCACCAGTTCCTTGCCCCGGCGCTCCACATAGAAGGTGGAAAACAGCTTTTCAATGATATCTGCCCGGGTGGCAGGTGTGCCAAGTCCCGAGGTCTCCTCCAGAATCTTCGACAGATTCTGATCGCTGACCTGTCCCGCCGGATGCTCCATGGCGGACAGCAGTGTAGCCTCGGTATAGCGGGCTGGCGGGGATGTCTTTCCGGGCTTCAGTGCGGCGGACTCCACCGTCAGCCTCTGCCCCTCTTTCATCTCCGGCAGATTCTGCGTCTGCTCGTCTCCATCCTCCTCATCCAGCTGGAAGGAACGGTTGTAGGCAGCTTTCCACCCCTGGCGCAATACACGCTTTCCCTTTGCCGTAAAGGTCTCACCGCCGATGGTCATGGTAAGACGGACTTCCTCATACTCATAGGGATCCATGAGCACAGCCAAAAAGCGCCGTACCACCAGATCATAGATATTTCGTTCCGGCCCGGACAGATCATAAAGCTGCGGCTGTTCCTCCGTGGGAATGATGGCGTGATGATCGGTGACCTTGGCATCATTCACCAGATATTTGGTTTTCAGCGGCTTATTTCGATAGATTTCCTGTGCCAGAGGCTTATATTCCTCCACCATACAGCTCCGGAGCCGTTCCGGCAGGGTCTCCACCACATCCCCCGAAATATATCTGGAGTCCGTTCGGGGATAGGTCAGCAGCTTGTGCCGCTCATAGAGGCTCTGCATCAGAGAAAGGGTCTCCTTGGCGGAATAGGCGTACCTCTTATTGGCGTCCCGCTGAAGCTCCGTCAGATCATAGGCAGCCGGAGGCGGCGTGTTTTTTCTCTGACGCTCTACTTTGGTCAGCACCGCCTGCTGCCCCTGAATTTTTTTCAGGATGGCTTCGGCTTTTTCCCGCTGGAAGGTCTGGGCATTCTTCCCGTTCTCCCGCCATGTGGCCGTAAAGCCCGGCAGCTTGGCTGTGATCCCCCAGAACTCCCGGGGTGTGAACTTCTTGATCTCCTCCTCCCGGCGAACGATCAGGGCCAGTGTCGGAGTCTGCACCCGTCCTGCGGAAAGCTGGGCATTGTACTTGCAGGTCAGCGCTCGTGTGACGTTCAGTCCCACCAGCCAGTCTGCCTCACTGCGTGCCTGCGCAGACCGGAAGAGATTATCATATTCCGCTGCAGGCCGCAGATGCTGAAAGCCCTCCCGAATGGCCTTATCCGTCTGGGACGAGATCCAGAGCCGCTGGGTCTTCCCCTTCCAGCCCGCCTTCATCATGATCCACCGGGCCACCAGTTCGCCTTCCCGTCCGGCGTCCGTGGCAATCACCAGTTCCGTCACATCGCCCCGCTTCATCAGCGAGGAAACTGCCTGAAACTGCCGCCGGGATTCCGGGATCACCACCAGCTTCATATTTTGGGGCAGCATGGGAAGGTCCTGCATGTCCCACTTTTCATACTTTTTATCATATACGTCCGGGTCCGCCAGTGTCACCAGATGTCCCAGCGCCCATGTGACAATATATTTTTCTCCCTCCAAATAGCCGTTGCCGCTCTTCTTGCAGCCCAGCACTCTGGCCAGTTCACGGCCCACAGAGGGTTTTTCTGCCAGTACCAACGTTTTTGCCATATCGCTACCTCGCTTATTCCAGTTTCTGAGTTTCTTATGGTTTAGTGTACCACACTCCACGAAAAAAGAAAAGCATTGCCTTCTCCCAGTGCAGTGCACGGAAATATGATCTGCCGGTTATTGAAAATCAGCACAGGGAAGCTGGATCCTGCCTCCCTGTGCTGTTGCTTACTCCGCTTTCTCTCCATACACCCATGCCGTCGGCATGTTTCTTCCATTCGGAAGCTCCGTATTGGAACAGCGGGTCACATTCTTTCCCTTATAGTACATAATGGCGCTGGTGCCGCCGTCCAAATTCATCGCCTGAACGCAGCCGTATTGCTCCAGCTTATCCGCCACCGCTTTCACGCCGCAGCCGAGGCTGTCCAACAAGCGCCCCTCCACCACGATCATCATGGTTTCCAACCTGTCGCTCTGGCCCAGAACAGCACGGGGATTCGGGCTGTTCCATGTGCTGTTTCCGGCCACATTTTCGCCGTCCACGATTAGTGCAGGACGGAACTCGCAGGCATCCCGGGTATCACTGTCCACAGCGGATGCAGAGTCTACGATGTACATCCGATTATCGTTGCGGAGTTCCAGCCGCTTGTCGCCATAGCCGCCCAGACGGGAGCCCATTTCAACGCCGTTGCAAACGGCAAGACCGGAGATCTGACCGCCGTTGCTGGTGCCATCGTCTAAAAAGGTACTGCCTGTCATGGCCAGCAGTCCGCCGTTTTCCTCGCAGATCTCCTCCACCGTTTCTCCTGTATCCGGCAAGGAAGAGGCCCCGCAGAGCCGAAGGGCGGAAGTGTTCTTGCAGATGGCAAGCACGCCCCTGCTGGAATGTCCATCCTCCTCCAAATAGACCCGGATCAGCAGGATCCCGTTCCGGGCATCCAGTGCCAGCACCTGATCTCCCTGACCGGTATAGAGTTCAATGCCGCCGTCTTCCAATCCTGCGGCATTGATGTCAATGCCCTGCCAGCCATGTTCCAGCGTCTCGGGATGCTGCGTGATATAGTCCTCCATGGACTGCCGATCCAACTGATAAAACTGCGCATAAAACAGTTCTTCCTCTGTCTGCTCCTCCTGTTCTTCCTGCGATGCAGGCAGCGGCATTGCGGATGCCGCATCGGGCGCTGCGGCTTTCTGCTGCGGTTCTGCCCCAAATCGCATTAGCAGCGTAGCCGAGAACCCAATCATCAAGATCATGCAGGCAGCCAACGACAGATGCTTTAGCCAATTGGGTGGCCGCCGCCTGCCCGTAGGCATGGCATCCTCGATCCAGTCCTCCCGAATATCTTCCAACGCCTCTATGAGATCCATGCCCTTCATGGCTGCATTCCCTCCTGTTCCAAATATGCTTTGAGCTGCTTTCTCAGCCGGTGCAGCATTGTCCGCACTCCTGCCCCTGTCATTCCCAGCTCCCCCGCAATGTCCTGAGCCGATGCAAAATACCAGTACCGCATCAGGAACGCACGCCGCTGGGTATCGTTCAGCCCCGCCAAAAATCGTCCCAAGGTCTCCCGCAGCTCTTGTTTCAGCACGGTGTCCTCTGCGCTTCCGTCTGAGGACACCATGTATTCCAGCTCTTCCAGCGCATAGACAATTTGACCGCCGCCCCGTTTTTTCGTCTGGCCGCGTCTCCACCGGTCAATGGCCAGGCTCCGGGTCACCTTGGCAAGATAGGCCCCCAGCCGTTTGGGCTGTTGGGGTGGGATCGTGTTCCACAGGGTCAGATAGGCATCGCTGACGCACTCCTCCACATCCTCTCTGACCGTGAGAATATTTCCTGCCAGATACACAGCCAATCTGCGGTATTTTTCATCAGTTCTGGTGATGGCCTCCTCCCTGCGTGCCATATACAGCGCTACGATGCTCTGATCTTCCATACAGCCCCCTCCTTTCGCCTGCTTCTATGATACTAGGCGTAATTTACAGCTAAAGTGTTTCATCCATTTGAAAAAAGCAGTGCCGACTTTTCCGGTCAGCACTGCTTCTATCTCTTATCTTACCTTACGGATCACCCGGACATCCTCGTCCAGATTGGGGGCAAGGGGCATCTGCCATCCAAAATGATCGGTATGCAGCAGATGATGCGCCTTCTCTCCGCAGGGTGTCTCCAGGAACTCCTGATAGAGTGCCTGCACCTCCGGATTCTCATGGGAAAACCGCATGACATTCTTCTCATCGTAGCGGTAGAGCACCTGTCCCCGTTCTCCGGCCCGCTCCTCGTTGTAGTGGATGGGCTGGCCGCCGCCGCCCACACAGCCGCCGGGACATGCCATGACTTCCACAAAGTCATACTGCACCTCGCCCCGCCGAAGGGCACGGATCAGTTTTCTTGCATTGCCAAGGCCGCTGACCACCGCAGTACGCACCTGAACGCCCGCAACGTCATATTCGGCTTCCTTCCATCCGTCCATGCCTCTGGCACCCAGAAACGTCTTGTCCGGGTCCGGATTTTCTCCGGTGAGCACATAGGCACAGGTGCGGAGGGCCGCCTCCATAACGCCGCCGGTGACGCCAAAGATCACCGCTGCGCCGGTACCGGTTCCCAAGGGCGAATCGAAATCCGTCTCCGGCAGTGCCTTCACATCCACCTGATCGGCGGAGATCATCCGGCAGATCTCACGGGTGGTGATGGAATAATCCACATCCTTCCCCGCTCCCGCATCGTTGATATTGGGAATATCCACCTCGGCCTTCTTGGCCACACAGGGCATTACGGAAACGCAGACGATATTCTCGGGGTCTACCCCGATCTTTTTTGCAAAATAGGTTTTGGTCACTGCGCCGAACATCTGCTGGGGGGATTTGGCGGTCGAAAGCTCTCCCACCATATCCGGATACTGAGACTTCAGGAACCGCACCCAGCCGGGGCAGCAGGAGGTAAACATCGGCCACTTGTGCTGCGTCCCATCCTGCATCCGCTGAAGGAACTCCGTTCCCTCCTCCATAATGGTCAGGTCAGCAGAGAAATTCGTGTCAAATACATAGTCTACCCCTATGCGCTTCAGCGCCGTAACCAGCCGCTTTTCCGTGGCGACCTCCGGGGGCAGGTCAAACACTTCCCCCCAAGCTGCCCGAACCGCAGGCGCCACCTGCACTACAACGATCTTATTGGGATCATTCAGAGCGCCGCCCAAGCCGAAAATTGCCTTGGTATCGTCCCGGGAACGAAGGGCGTTGACGGGACAGTGGGTGATGCACTGGCCGCACAGAGCACAGTCCGCCTCTTGAATGGTACGGCCTCCGGATACGCCCACAGTGGTATGCGCACCGGTACCGACCATATCCCAGATGCCAAGGGTCTGCACCTTCTCGCAGACAGAGACGCAGCGCATGCACTTGATGCACTTGCTCTCATTGCGGATCAGAGGGAAGGTATTATCCCAGTTGTCCGCAGGATAGACATGCCGGAAATTCATGGTGTCATCCATATTGATGGAGTTCGCCACCTTCTTAAGCTGGCAGGTCTTGTCCCGATTGCAGGCAGGACAGTTGATCCGATGCTGGCTCAGCAGCAGCTCAATATTGGTGCGCCGTGCCTCCCGGACCTTCTGGGAATTGGTATGGATCTTCATTCCCTCGATGCACTTGTTGTTGCAGGCCGTGATCAGGTGGTCAGCGCCTTCCAGCTCCACCACGCATACCCGACATGCGCCGATCTCATTGATATCCTTCAGGAAGCAGAGGGTGGGGACCGGAAAGCCGGCCTGCTTTGTGGCCTCCAGAATGGTGCTTCCCTCCGGCATTGCTACGGGGATCCCGTTGACCATTACATTTACCATTCGTTTCTTCTGCCTCCTTTGAAAATACCGCAGCCAAAGTGATCGCACCGCAGGCAGCGGCTGGCCTCCTGACTGGCATCCTTGGCGGACATGGGCTTCTCCATCAGGTCAAAGTCATCCTTTCGCTCCGCCGCAGAGCGCTCGGTGAGGTTGACCCGTCCGCAGTATTTGTGATCCCGGAGACTCACCTCGGGGATCTCCACATCTACCGTGATCTGGTGATAATAGCCCAGATAGTTGTCGATGTTGGCCGCTGCCACCTTACCGGCTGCAATGGCCCGAATGGCGGTCTTGGGGCCGGTCACGCAGTCGCCACCGGCAAATACGCCCTCGGCATTATCCACCGCTGTCCAGTCCTGGGCATCAATGACCCCCCGCTTGATGGGGATGCCCTCCTCCGCAAAGTATTGGGTGTCAATGGACTGTCCCACAGCCACCACCACCACATCGCAGGGGATCAGCTCCGGGCTGCGGCCACTGCCGATCACATCCGCCCGGCGGTCGTGGATCAGTCCCACCTGCTTTGGCTCTGTCCAGAGGCCCGTGACCTGTCCGTCCCGGTTCACTTCAATGCTCATGGGCGCATGGAGATCCAGCATTTCAGCGCCTTCTTCCAGCGCTCCCTGCACCTCTTCCGTCTGGGCTGTCATGTCCACCATTCTTCTCCGGTAGACAATGGAGACCTTTTCCGCACCGCACCGAATGGCACTGCGGGTACAGTCCATGGCCACGTTGCCGCCGCCGACCACACAGACCCGTTTTCCCCGAAAGTCCGGCATGATGCCATCGCCAATGGCGCCCATCATATCTACTGCGGACAATACGCCCTCGGCATTTTCATTGGGGATGCCCAGCTTTTTATCATCGTGGGCACCAATGGAGATAAACACTGCGTCATACTGCGCCCGGAGCTCTTCCATGGAGATCATGCCCTCGCCACGGCCCACGCCGGTCTCCCGCCGCACCTCCACACCGGTGGAGAGGATGCAGTCGATATCCGCCTGAAGCCGCTCCCGGGGCAGCCGGTAGCCCGGAATGCCGTACCGGAGCATGCCGCCCAGATGTTTCCGCTTTTCAAAGATCGTACACTGATGGCCCATGAGCTGGAGATAGTAGGCCGCAGAGAGGCCCGAGGGGCCGCCGCCGATGATGGCGACCCGCTTGCCTGTGGACTCGGCGCACTTGGGTGCCGGCACTGTACCGGCAAAGTTCACCGCCGCCAGCTTCAGCCCCCGGATATTGATGGGCGCATCCAGCAGCGTCCGGCGGCAGCGGCTTTCGCAGGGATGCTCGCAAATCATAGCACAGGCCACCGGCAGCGGGTTGTCCTTGCGGATCAGCCGCACTGCGTCAGCATACCGCTCCTGCTCCACCAGCGCCACATAGCCGGGAATATCCACACCTGCGGGACAGCTAGCCACGCAGGGAATGGACTGGGTCACAATGCTGGAGCAGTGGTGGTGCTGTACATGCTCCACATAGTCCTCCCAGCAGCCATCCAGACTTCTGAGCACCATTCTGGCCGCCTCAACGCCCAATGCACAATCTGCGGAGTCTTCAATGATCCGGGCCGTGTTGCGAATCTGTTCCAGCGTCTCCATGGTAGCGGTATTGGACTGTACCTCATAGATCATATTGGCGATCTGGGTCAGGCCAATACGGCATGGCACGCACTTTCCGCAGGTCTGGGCCCGACATAGCTTCAGAAACGCAGAGGTCAGATCCACAGGACAGATTCCCGGAGGGCTGGCAATAATGCGGCGTTCCATATCCGTGTAGATGCCCTCCATGGTGGTCTGCACCCGGGACGCCGACTTGATGGTAAGTCTGCTCATATGTACCTCACTTTCGCCGCCGGTATGCGGCGCAGAATACAAATTTCCTTGCGATCCGCCCGAGGAGTCCCTCCTTACAGGCAGATCATTATATATATTATATCAAACCCCCATTCTATTTCCCTTGTGCATTTTGTCAAACATCATCGCATTCTTTGTTCACTTTGTCAGGTTATTCTCCGTCAATTCGGATCATTTCAGCCTTTCCGTTACGCCTTTGATACATTTCCGCCCACCACACTTGAATGCCCCGCCGACCTATGATAAAATAAAATGGATTGTGGGCAGATTTGCCCCAGTACCACCTATGAGAAAAGAGGTATACACTTTGAATTATGCAGAACAGGTACTTACCGAGGTACGCCGTGCCATTGTCGGTAAGGATGATATGATCTTAAAAACATTTCTCACCATGCTGGCAGGCGGACATCTGCTGCTGGAGGACAAGCCCGGCGTAGGAAAGACCACGCTGGCCGTTGCTTTTTCCCGGGCCCTGCAGCTCAACTATCGGCGCATGCAGTTTACCCCGGACGTGATGCCCACCGATGTCACCGGTTTCACCGTATATAATAAGGAAAAGGGCACCACAGAATATCAGGAGGGTGCGATCCTCTGCAACCTCTTTCTGGCAGACGAGCTCAACCGGGCATCCTCCCGGACTCAGGCTGCACTGCTGGAGGCCATGGAGGAAGGTCAGGTAACCGTCGATGGCGTTACCCATCCCCTGCCCCGGCCCTTTATGGTCATTGCGGCCCAGAACCCCTATGGCTCCTCCGGCACGCAGCTGCTGCCGGATTCTCAGATGGATCGCTTTATGATGCGCCTGACCATGGGTTATCCTGCACCGGAAAATGAGCTGGAGCTTTTGCGCCGGAAGCAGAGCTGCAACCCGCTGGATACCATTACCGCTGTGGCCGATCAGGGGATCATTGCCGCCATTCAGGACAAGGTGGCCGCCACCTATGCCTCTGATGATATCTTCAAATATATCGTCCGGCTCATTACCGCCACCCGAAACCACCCGGATCTCCGTCAGGGCGCATCGCCCCGGGCCTCGGTGGCACTGGCCTCCATGAGCCGTGCCGTGGCATGGGTACAGGGCCGGGATTATGTGATCCCCGCCGATGTGCAGTTTATCTTCACCGACACAGTGGCCCATCGGCTGCTGCTGACCCGTCAGGCCGAGCAGGATCAAAAGAATGCCCGGGATATCTGCAACGGCATTCTCCATAAGGTTCCTGCCCCCAAGATCAAGTGAGGCGTCTATGCTGAAAAACCGTATTGTCTATCTGGCAATGCTGCTGGTGCTGTGCCTGTTCCGCATTGCCTATACGGGGTATGTAGCCGGTATGCTGCTGGTGATGGCGCTGATTCTGCCCATTTTTTCATGGCTCATCAGCCTGCCCGGGGCCCTCTATACGCAGGCGCTGCTGACCGTGCCGGATCAGGTCATCCGCGGCGGGGAAGCCACCCTGACGCTGACCCTGCGGCAGAGCCGGCTGTTTGCCACCGGCCCGGTTCGCGGCAAGCTCCGCACCACCAGTATGGTCACGGGGCAGGTGCAGAAGATCCGTCTGAAAAGCGTATACGATGGCTTTCCGCTGGACACCTCCCACTGCTGCCAGTACGAATGCTCTCTAAAGGGTCTGCGGATTCTGGACCTCATGGGACTGCTCCCCATGCCGGTAAAAAAAGTCGCTCCGGTCACTGTGACCGTTGTGCCCTTCCCGGCGGAGCCGCCGGAGCACCCCGACTGGTCCATGGGCTCACAGCTCATTGCCCGGCCCTTCACCGGCGGCGGCAATCCCTATGATCTGCGGGAGTACCGCACCGGCGACACGCTCCGATCCATCCACTGGAAAAAGAGCGCCGCTCTGGATAAGACCGTTGTCCGGGATACGCTGGAGCCGGTGGAACGCATTGCCTCCATCTGGCTGGACTGGCCCGCAGACCCCGATGGCCGGGATCTCGCCCTGGATCAGCTGGCATGGTGTATCATATACCTCAAGCAGAACAATGCCGGACTTCAGCTGCTGTGGCTGGATGCAGCTGGCAAGACCCAGCAGATTCTTGCGCTTCAGGGGCAGCTGGACGATGTGATCATCAAAATGCTTGCACAGCCCGCCGGTCAGAAGGCCGGCGCCGGGCTTATGCGCCCCGGTGAGATTTTGCTTTCCGCCGGTGTCGGAGGGGAGGCGAAGCACCCGTGATAAAGAATCTCCCCAAGTTGCTGATCAGCACGCTGCTGGCCGCCATGGGAACGCTGGGTACGATTTTTTCTTTTACCTCTGCGTTTTCCATTTCATTCTCTCTTCCCGTAGTCAGTCTGGTATGCCTGGCGGCATCTCTGATCTTCACCTTTTGCTTTATGCACAAAAAGGCCCTGTGGGTCTTGATTCCAGCCATATTGGCCGTGGGCGCAGCAGCGCTGTTTACAGAGCTGTTTTCTTCCATGTCCCCCACCTTTGTGCAGCTGGTTCATGATATTCTGAGCCGTTTTTCCACCGCCTACCCCAATTTCTCTTTTGTGATTCCTGCGGCGCCGGATCCATCCCTGCCCCAGAGCACCACACTGTTTTTCTCCGTAGTGGCCGTCCTTTTGACGGTCTGGATCGCATGGGGTGTGGGCTACCGCTCCTGCCTGATCACCGTGGCGGGCACACTGCCGTTTTTGCTGATCTGCGTCATCATTAACGACACCCCGCCCCATGCCACTCCGCTGGTAATGCTCCTGACCGTATGGGTCACGGTACTCCTGAGCCGGGAGCGGCCCGGCGAGCCCGCCTCCATGGATGCACTGCGCACCGGCCTCATCATGATGGCTGTAGTGCTGCTGCTGGGCGTCATCGGTATTGCCTATCCCAAGGATGACACCAGAAATGAGCAACTGCCCCAGCTGCTGCAAAGTATTCTGGATCAGCTGCCCGGCCCCATGCAGAATGCGCTGTCCCGGGACACCAAGGGAGCCATTTCTGATGATCTGGGGGCAGACACCGCAAAGACGCTGGATCTCACCCAACAGGGCACCCGCCAGCGTAAGGATACGGTGATGCTACAGATCAGCGCCACCCAGTCCGGCCCCCTCTATCTGCGGGGTGCCGCAAAAGATATCTACACCGGCACCAGCTGGGAATCCAGCGATGAGGCAACCCAGGCTCAGAGCGTCTATGCACAGACCTCCCTTGGTACTGCCTTCGGCTCGGACAGTCAGGCTGCGGTGCAGATCGAGAATCTGAAGGAAAGCGCCTCTGTGCTCTTTGCCCCCTATGGCTACATCAGCTGTACCAGCGCCGAGGATATCCTCAGTGATCTTCGGATCAATATCAATGAAGACGATTATGTCGTTTATTACTGGCCCGGTGTCCGCTCGCTGGACATCACCACCTCCAGCTACGCCAATGCCGACTATGACCAGTACGTGCAGGATCACTGTCTCCAGCTTCCCGAGGATACCCGACAGGAACTCTATAATCTGGCGCTGGAATACGGCTATGAGCCGGATATGTCCACCGCCCAGACCGTGGCGTGGGTCGCCGAGTTTGTGCGAAATATCGGCACCTATAAGCTCAATGTCTCCCGGCAGCCGGTGAATTTTGACTTTGCCCTGTATTTTCTGGAGCAAAGTCAGGAGGGCTACTGTGTCCATTTTGCTACTGCCGCCGCAGTGATGTACCGTGCACTGGGGATTCCCTCCCGTTACGCCTCCGGCTACCGGGTCACGGTCACCGATGACAGTATGGTGACAGATGTCACCGATCAGGACACCCATGCATGGGCTGAGATCTATCTCAGCGGACTGGGCTGGATCCCCATTGAGGCAACGCCCGGCTTTGGCGAGACCTCCATGCTCCCCGAGCTGGAGCAGGATGTGGAAACGCCCCCTGCACAGACTCCCTCTCCCACGCCGGAGCCCATGGAAAGTGTAGCGGAGCCTGCCGGCCCCTCTGAGGCTGCCGTTCCCTCTCCTTCTCCGGAAGGTACCGGAGACAGCAGTCAGCAGGAATCTTCCCCCAGCCCCTCGCCCTCCCCAGTATCCGGAGGCAGTCAGATCCGAAAGGTCGGCTCTCGTATTCTTTTGGCCCTTGTGATTGCGATTCCGGTTCTTCTGCTGCTTACCGCTTTGACGTTGGCCATACGCAGACTGATCCTGCGCCGCAGACGCAGACATGCCGTGTATACCGCTAATCCCAATCAGGCCGTGCTGAACCTCTGGCTCTATGCCCAGCAGCTGGCACTGTGGGGCGCTTCTCTCACAGAGGAGCAGGAGGCACTGGCACTAAAAGCCAAATTCAGTCAGCACACCATTACCCCGGAAGAGCTGGAGCCCTACCGTCAGAGCATCCTTGACATGGCTCGGCTTACACCGCTGACGCTGACCCGCTGGAAGCGCTTTTCTTTCAAGTGGCTCCATGGTCTTGACTGGAAAGAGCCACGAAAATGATCAACCGAACCCGCTGCGGCATCGGAGCTCTTCCGATCCTGCGGCGGTTCCATTTTTCTTATCGTTTTTGCAATATATCCCTTTCTTTTTCCGTCTATTAGAATGAAGTCCCTTTGTGAGAGGAGAAATACCATGGAAGACGAAGAGATCTACCAGCTATACTGGAAACGCAGTGAGCAGGCCATTGTGGCCACCCATGAAAAATATGGCGGCTGGTGTCGCGGCATCGCATACCGGATTCTCCACACCCTGGAGGAAACCGACGAATGCGTATCCGACACCTACTTCACCGTCTGGAATAAGATCCCGCCGCAAAAGCCCTCGGTATTCCGGGCATGGATCGGACGGATCACCCGAAATCTGGCGCTGGATCGCTATCGTGCCCTGACAGCTCAGAAGCGTGGGGGCAGCGAAACCCAGCTGGTGCTGGAGGAGCTTCAGGAGTGTGTCTCCGGCACTCCCACCCCCCAAGAGGCGCTGGACGCCAAGGAGGTGACCCGGGTAATCCGTGCGTTTTTGGCACGTCAGCCGGAAGACAAGCGGAATATCTTCCTCCGCCGCTACTGGCATATGAGCTCCATCCGGGAAATTGCCGCCGCCTATTCCATCAGCGAGAGCAAGGTGACCTCGATCCTGCACCGGCAGCGGAAGCAGCTTCGGGCCATGATGGAGAAAGAAGGTGTCGCTCTGTGACCTCCTTTGAACTGTTGAAGCTGCTGGGCAATGCCCAAGATTCCTATATTATGGACTCCCGAAAGCGCCCCCGCAAAGCAGCAAAGCCGCCTGTCCTCCGCATTGCAGCTCTGGCCGCCTGTGCCGCCCTGGTGATCGCAGCCGGCGGTACCGTCCTCTATCTGAAGCCATGGGCTTCCAGCGCCCCCACCCATGGGAGTGAAACACTGGGCACTGCTCCTTCCGCCGCAATATCCGAAGACAGCACGGGAGAAGACCTGCCTACCGCAGCCCCATCCTCTGCCGCTATGCCGGAGAGCATTACCCTGCTGGCCGCCGCCGAACCTCCCGCACCGCCCCAGACGGATGAGGAAGCCAGCCAGAACTGGTCGGCCAACGCCATCAGCGATGACACCCGCTATGCGGTCAACGCCTTTTCCTACCGGCTGGCCGCCAAGGCGCTTTCCGGACAGGAAACGAGTCAGTGCATCTCTCCCCTGAGCCTCTATGAAGCGCTTTCTGTCCTTGCCAGCGGCGCAGAGGGCAGCACCAAGGATCAGCTGCTGAGCCTCTTGGGGCAAAGCGACACCGACACGCTGGTGGAAGAATCCGGAAAGCTCTATCGGGTCAATCAGAAGGATCTTGGCCCCGATTTACTGAAAACCGCCAACTCCCTGTGGCTGGACGAAAAGCAGGATACCGGTACGTCTGTGGGCTATCATCAGGACTGGGTCATGTCCGCAGCCGCCAATCTCTACTGCGATGTCTATGCCGCAGACTTTGGCACCGAGGATACCGCACAGGCACTGGGGCTGTGGATCAGCCAGCACACCGGCGGGATCATGGACAGCGCACTCCAGAATCTCTCCCTTCCCGCAGACACTGCAATGGCCATTGTCAATACCGTTTGGTATCAGGCTCAGTGGCATGATGAATTTGATGCAGAAAAAACAACATCGGATTCCTTCACCACAGCCTCCGGCGAAGCTGTCACCTGTGACTATATGCATATGACACAAAGCTCCGGCAGCGCTGTTGTAACAGACAGCTATATCAAATCCAGCATCCATCTCAGTACCGGGTCCATGTATTTTGTACTTCCCGGCGACGGTGTCAGTGTGGAAGACCTGCTGCAGGAGGACACCCTGTGGGAGATTTTTGAAAACAACGACTATACTGACGCACAAATCCAGTGGAGTATCCCGAAGTTCGAAACCGACACCATGGCGGACTACGCAGATACACTGAAGGCTATGGGTCTTACGGATGCGTTCTTCGATGGCAGCCCGGACTTTTCCGGTATTGCGGATTCCGCCCTGTATCTGTCTCAGGCCCTGCAGGGCACCCATATTTCCATCAATGAGCAGGGGATCGAGGCCTCCGGCTTTACTGCGCTGGAAGGTGAGGCTGCCTCCGCACCGAATGATGATCCGGAGATCATTGAAATGAACCTGAATCGTCCCTTCCTCTACCTCATCACCTCCGACAGCGGCACCCCTCTGTTTATCGGCGTAGTTCGAACCCCTGTCGAATAAGCAAAAAAGTTGTCCCAGTCCGTTCGGGCCGGGACAACTTTTTATTCAAGCATCAAGATATCACAATTTGACCATCCAAGATCCGCATGGCAGTCTGCACCATTTTTGCGCCGGTATCCATACTGCGCTTTTGGATAAACCGGTGGGCCTGCTCCTCCGTCATACAGTTCCGGCTCATGAGCAATTCCTTGGCACGGGTGATCAGCAGCTTGTCCTCCGCCGAGCGCTTGGGCACCGGTGCGGACTCCACGCCCCCCTGATCCAGCAGCATCCGTATGGAATCCACCAGCTCCGAACGCTGTACCGGCGCAGAGAGCTTACAGATCTCCGGGTGCGCACAGCTCTCCAGCTCCATCTGCGTTGCCAGCAGCAGCATGGAAAAACCCGGCGGCAGGCTCTCATAGAGCTCATCCGCCATCATGTCAAGGAGCCGATAGCCGCAGAGCACCACACCGCCGCTCATACGGCTGGTCCATCTGAGCACCTCCGCTCCGCTGCAGCAGGCCGCTGAAACGCGAATTCCGGTGGATTCAAAGATATCTGTCATGCGCTGCCGGGTCTTTTCACCGGCAAAAGCCACCAGTATATGATTCATCTCCACCGCACTCCTTTCCGAATTCTCCGGGCAGAAGCCCGAATCAGTATCGGATCAGGTAGCGGTCTACCTCCCACTGACTGATGCTGGTACGGTAGTCCTCCCACTCCTGCTTTTTTCCGGTGAGATAGGCGGTGCTTGCATGCTCGCCCAGGGTATCCATGATCAGACCGTCTGCCTCCATGGCATCAATGGCTTCCTTCAAATTGGCGGGCAGAGAACGGATCCCATTCATTTCCCGCTCTCCGGGGGTCATAGCGAAGATGTTGGCCTTGATCTCCTCCGGGGGAGTCAGCCCTCGCTTTACGCCGTCAAGACCGGCCGCAAGGCATACCGCCAGCGCCAGATAGGGGTTGCAGGCAGGATCCGGGCACCGGAGCTCCACCCGTGTGGCATTGCCTCTGGCAGAGGGAATGCGGATCAGGGCCGAACGGTTGCTGGCCGACCACGCCACATAGCAGGGCGCCTCATAGCCGGGCACCAGCCGCTTATAGCTGTTGACCAGCGGGTTGAGCACTGCCGCCATACCGGGCACATGGAGCATCAGTCCTGCAATAAAGCTGTAGGCTGTCTTGCTGAGGCCACGGGGATCCGCCGGGTCATAAAAGGCGTTTTTGCCATCCTTAAACAGGCTCATGTTGATGTGCATACCGCTGCCATTGATGCCAAAAATAGGCTTGGGCATAAACGTGGCATGGAGGCCGTTACGGGAAGCATAGGTCTTTACCGTGAGCTTCAGGGTCTCAATACGGTCTGCTGCTGTCATGGCCTCGGCATACTTAAAATCCACCTCATGCTGGCCCTGCGCCACCTCATGATGACTGGCCTCGATCTCAAAGCCCATGGCCTCCAGTGCAAGGCAGACATCACGGCGAACCGTCTCGCCATGATCCACGGGGCTCAAATCAAAATAACCGGCCTCATCCTGCGGCACCGTGGTAGGCCGCCCCTTCTCATCGGTCTCAAATAGGAAGAACTCGCACTCCGGCCCCACGTTAAAGGCGTATCCCTCCGCAGCAGCAGCGTCAATGGCCTTTTGCAGCACATTCCGGGGATCTCCCACAAAGGGCGTGCCATCGGGATTGTAGACCGAGCACATAAGACGTGCCACCTTGCCGTTCATAGGACGCCACGGCATAATGGCAAAGGAATCCAGATCCGGGCGAAGATACTGATCAGACTCGTCAATGCGGACAAAGCCCTCAATGGAGCTGCCATCGATCATGATTTGATTGCTCACAACCTTTTCGATCTGGGATGCCGTGACCGCTACATTTTTCAGCATTCCGAAAATATCAGAAAATTGCAGGCGGATGAACTTAACATCCTCTTCCTCCACCAAACGGATGATGTCCTCTTTGGTATATTTCGCCACAATAAATTCCTCCTTATGTATATTGTGGGGCACACCCCATAAAAGAAAAGGCGCTCCGCAGGAATGCGAAGCGCCTGCCGATGTGGGTATTATAGCAATCACACATTGGCTTTGTCAATACATTTTTGATGCATGAAACATTTTTCTTGCATCATTTTGCGTTTTTTTATATTTTTATCTTGTTTTATCGTTATTTATGCAAGTTCAGAAGTTTTTATGTCACCATCACACATCTTCCGGGATCTCCACCGGGTACTCACCGGTAAAGCAGCCTTGGCAAAAATCGCCCTTGATATGCGGCACCAGCTCCCGAAGGCTCTCCACCCGAAGATAGTCCAGCGAATCCGCACCGATATGCTTGCAGATCTCCTCCAGATTCATCTTGCAAGCGATCAGATGATCTTTATCCGGTACATCGGTACCAAAATAGCAGGGAGAAATAAAGGGCGGGGAAGAAATCTTTACATGAACCTCTTTTGCGCCTGCATCCCGCAGCAAATTGGTGATCAGGTTGGAGGTGGTGCCACGGACAATAGAATCATCGATCATAACGACCCGCTTGCCCTCAATCTGGCTGCGCATGGGGCTGAGCTTCAGCTTCACCGCCGTCTCCCGGGAGGACTGCTCCGGCTTAATGAAGGTACGGCCAATATAGCGGTTTTTCAGGAAGCCCTCCGCCACCGGAATACCGCTCTCCTGCGCATAGCCCAGTGCCGCATCCAAGCCGGAATCCGGAACACCGATGACCACATCCGCATCCACCGGGCTCTGCCGAGCCAGAATCCGTCCGGCCTCCAGCCGGGCCTCATGAACCCCCTGTCCGCCGATCACGCTGTCAGGCCGTGCAAAATAGATATACTCAAAAATGCAGATATGCCCGTTGCCCCGACAGTTGTCCTTGTAAGAGGTAAGCTCTCCCTTGGAGATCTTCACCACCTCGCCGGGCTCCACGTCTCTGACAAACTTGGCACCCACGCCATCCAGTGCACAGGTCTCCGAAGCGATCACCCATGCGTCCCCACGCTTCCCGATGCAGAGGGGACGGAATCCCCATGGGTCTCTGGCCGCAATGAGTTTTTCACCGCTCATGACGATGAGGCTGAACGCCCCTACCAGCTGCCGGGTGGCCTTCAGCACCGCCTCCTCAATGGACTTACATTCCAGACGCTGCCGGGCAATGGCATAGGCAATGACCTCGGTATCCGCAGTGGTCTGGAAGATAGAGCCCTTGAGTTCAAATTCCCGCTTCAGGGCATTGGCATTGACCAGATTGCCGTTGTGCACCAGCGCCAAATTATTTTTAATATAGCTGATGGTCAGAGGCTGGGCGTTCTCCCGTTTAGAGCCGCCTGCCGTGGAATAGCGCACATGCCCCACGGCCATGGTACCGTTCAGCTCATCCAGCTTTTCCTCGGAAAACACCTCGCCAACCATGCCCATATCCTTGTAGCAGGTGATATCCCGGTTATTGTTGGCCGCAATTCCGCAGGATTCCTGTCCCCGATGCTGGAGGGCATAGAGTCCGTAATAGGTATCTCTTGCACAGTCTCCCGCCGGATTCCAGATACCAAATACGCCGCACTCCTCGTGGACGCCCCACATTTCCTCAAAATCAAAACAGCCCATGCGCAGTCTCCTTTTCACACAGTCCGAAAACGTTTTGGCTTTCGCCTCCGTTTTTCCTTTCACAAACAAACACATCTTGTATTGTATCACACATTTGACTGCCGGACAAGGCAGCGCCCTGCCGAAATTCGCAGGAAAATAGCCCATCCGACTTGTATGGTTCCGCTCAATGGGTCCCCTTGTTAATATATTCCGGCCGCAGCTTGGAGTATACGATCTTCTGGGCATGATAGAGGCCGCTATACCCCGAGAGCATATAGGACAGGGCACAGCACAGGGCATACATGGGAAGCCCCTCTCCCCCGAACAGCTCATAGCTCAAAAGAATAGAGGTCAAGGGGCAGTTTGTAACCCCGCAGAACACCGCCGTCATGCCCAATGAGGCGGCAAAGGAACCGCCCAGCCCCAAGAGCTGCCCATAAAATGCACCGAAGGCCGCACCGCAGAAAAATGCCGGTACGATCTCACCGCCCTTAAAGCCCGCCGCCAGTGTCAATGCTGTAAAGATGATTTTTAGGAGGAACGCCTCGGGTCTCGCCTGCCCCTCCATGGCCCGGTTGATGACTGCAACGCCAGCTCCGTTATAGTCCGTCCCCAGCAGCAGGGACAGCAGCACCACGATCACACCCCCAAGGATCACCTTGAGATAGGGATTCTTCGTGATCTTCTCATAGCCCTTGGGCGCCAGATGCATGATGCCGCAGAACAGCACCGCCACCAGAGCACAGAGGATGCCCAAAGCGCCCACCTGCAAAAGCGTCAGCGGCGTCATGGCCGGCACCGCCTCCACCACAAAGGCCGTGGCTCCGATCCCCATGGACGATGCCACCACCTGCGCAATCAGCGCCGACAGTACGCAGGGCACAATGGCCGAATAGTACATGACGCCAACACTGACCACCTCCATGGACATGACCGCCGCCGCCAGCGGCGTACCAAACAGCGCCGAAAAGCCTGCCGCCATACCGCACATGGTGATGATCCGGTCGTCCTTTTCGTTCAAATGCACCACACGGCCCAGAAAATTGGACATGGAGCCGCCCAGCTGCAATGCTGCGCCCTCACGGCCTGCACTGCCGCCGCAGAGATGGGTCAGCACGGTACTGAGGAAAATCAGTGGTGCGGTACGGATCCTCAGGTTCCGCCCCTCCCGGACAGCGCCAATGATATATTCCGTGCCCTTGTCATCGGCCATTCCCGTTACATGATAGGCCCATACGATCACCAAGCCTGCCAGAGGCAGCAGGTACAGGATCCATCCGTGCTGCTCCCGCAGTCCGGTCACATAGGAAATCGCCATATGGAATACAGCGCCTACTACTCCCACTGTGATCCCCACCACCAGAGAAAACAGCAGCCATTTCCCCAACGTCAGGGCATAATCGCTCCAGTGCCGCAGCTTTTCTTTCACATCTTCCACGTTCCTTCTCTTTGTTTTCGTTCTTTCAGTATAGCACACTCCGGCTCCGGATGCAAAAATTTCCCGAACCCATTGGGGGTTCGGGAATCACATCGCAGTAAAAAGCCTCAGCAGTCTCGAATGGCATCCTTCATACGCTTTACATAGTCATAGACCACCGGTACGCTGTCCCGGCTATGCTCTGCGATCAGCTTTACAATGGCGCTGCCCACGATCACGCCGTCGGCCTTTTGCGCCATGGCTTTGGCCTGCTCCGGGGTAGAAATTCCAAAGCCGATGGCACAGGGCACATTTCCCGCCGACTTTGCCAGCCCGATGATCTCAGAAATATTGGAACTGAAGCTGCTGCGGACGCCGGTAACGCCCAGGGAGGACACGCAGTACAGGAATCCCTCCGCCTTTTCCGCAATGGCCTTGGCCCGATCCTGAGAGGTAGGTGCCACCATGGAGATCTGCGTAATACCATACCGGCTCAGAACCTCCTGAAATTCCTGATGCTCTTCAAAGGGCACATCCGGCAGGATCACGCCGTCTACTCCGGCCTCTTTGCATCTTGCCATATACTTCTCTGCCCCATAGCCATAGACAGAGTTGGCATAGCCCATGAACAGAAACGGAATTTGAATGTCCCTCCGCAGACGGCTCACCATATCAAAGAGCTGATCTACCGTCACGCCGCCCTGTAAGGCCCGCTGACTGGCTTCCTGAATCACCGTCCCCTCGGCAATGGGATCCGAAAACGGGACACCGATCTCAATGATATCCGCACCTGCCTCTGCCATGGCTCGGATGAGCTTTTCCGTGGTCTCGATATCCGGGTCACCGCCGGTGAGGAATGGAATAAATGCCTTTCCATGCTGAAATGCTGCCGTAATCTTATTCATAGATTTCTACCCCCTTGTATCTTGCAATGGCCGCCACATCCTTGTCGCCGCGTCCGGAGATCGTCACCACAAGGATCTGATCCTTCCCCATGGTCGGTGCCAGCTTTTTTGCATAGGCCACCGCATGGGCGCTTTCAATGGCGGGAATGATCCCCTCTGTTTTGGCCAGATATTCGAAGGCCTCTACCGCCTCGTCATCGGTTACGGGCACATATTCCGCCCGGCCGCTCTCATAGAGATCCGCATGCTCCGGACCAATGCCGGGATAGTCCAGACCCGCGGAGATGGAGTACACCGGTGCGATCTGTCCGTACTTATCCTGACAAAACAGGGATTTCATCCCGTGGAAGATCCCCACCCGGCCCGTTGCCACCGTAGCCGCAGTCTCAAACGTATCCACGCCCCGTCCTGCCGCTTCGCAGCCAACGAGCCGCACGGAGGGCTCCCGGATAAAATCGTAGAAGGTGCCGATAGCGTTGCTTCCGCCCCCTACACAAGCCACCACCGCATCAGGCAGGCGTCCCTCCTTCTCCATGCACTGCTGACGAATCTCCTCCCCGATGATCTTCTGGAAATCCCGCACAATGACCGGGAACGGATGGGGCCCCATGCAGGAGCCGATGACGTAGTGGGTGTCGGCAATTCTCGTAACCCACTCCCGCATGGTCTCATTGACCGCATCCTTGAGAGTGCGGGTACCGCTCATGACCGGATGCACCTTAGCCCCCAGCAGCTCCATGCGGAATACGTTCAGCGCCTGACGCTTGGTGTCCTCTTCGCCCATAAACACCTCGCACTCCATGTCGAGAAGCGCCGCCGCAGTGGCCGTGGCAACACCATGCTGCCCCGCTCCGGTCTCTGCGATGACCCGGGTCTTCCCCATTTTCTTTGCCAGCAGCACCTGTCCCAGTGCATTGTTGATCTTGTGTGCACCGGTGTGGTTGAGATCCTCCCGTTTGAGATAGATCTTTGCGCCGCCCAGATCCTTTGTCATTTTCTCCGCATAGTAGAGCCCGGAAGGCCGTCCCGCATACTCTCGCAGCAGGTAGTCAAGCTCCTGACGAAACGCCGTGTCATTCTTGAAATGCTCATAGGCTTTTTCCAGTTCCTCCAGCGCCGCCATCATGGTCTCCGGGGCGTACTGCCCGCCGTACTGTCCAAATCGTCCTTTGCTCATTGTGATTTCCTCCTTATGGGTAACAAAAAAGACCTTTGTCCTAAATTCTAGGACAAAAGTCTTACACTTCTGCGGTACCACCTAAATTGGCGCATTGCGCCCACCTCACACGTACAATCATACGCTGGCTATGATAACGGTCAGCCGCACCGTTGGGCATTACTGAGCCAAAGGCCGTTCTTCCCACCCTCCTGAATCCATTCACTCCGGGGCCTGCCGCCGCGCTTCCACCGTCCGCAGCTCTCTATCCGCTCACCCATGGGGTTACTCTTTTCAGTCGTCAGTTTTGCTGTGAAATTGCCCCGATTATACCGCCGCATTTTTCATTTGTCAAGTACTTTTTCACATTTCTGTGTTACCCCATTAAATTGAAAAACTTTTTATAAAACCCTCTTGACAGTAGGATTCCATTGGTGTATAATCGCCCCAACATAAAAACCGTTGAAGCGGAAGTAAAGGCAGCTTTGCCCCCACAGAGAGTCCGGGATGGTGGGATCCGGGCGGAAGGCGCACTGTCATAATGGGCCGCTGAGGGCGTTCGGAACAGATTTCTCAGAAATCTCAGTATGATCGACGTGTGGGCATACGTCAGTTGCCGGAGATATGTTGGTATCTCGCTAAGGGCACGGAGTATTGTATCCGTGAATCAAGGTGGCACCGCGGGGATTCCCGTCCTTGACATTTTACTATGTCGAGGACGGGATTTTTGTTTTGTCCTCAAAGGAGGCATATGTCATGTATCCATCCATCTCACAGATAAAAGACCTCAGCGCAACCGGGAAATACCGCCGGATCCCCGTTTCTATGGAGCTGTTTTCCGACCGCTTTACCCCCATCGAGGTCATGCGGACACTCCGGGCCGCTTCCCGGCACTGCTATCTGCTGGAAAGCGCCGAAAGCAGAGAGACCTGGGGCCGATACTCTTTTCTGGGTTACGCCCCCACCCTGGAGCTCACCTGCCGTGCAGGCCAGCTTCGGATCCTTCGTGATCCGGAGGGGGAGCATCCCGATGTCACCACCATGACCGTAGAACACCCCGGGCAGGTCATACGGGACATTCTGGCGGAATACAGAAGTCCAAAGCTGGAAGGGCTTCCTCCTTTCACCGGTGGCTTTGTGGGCTATTTCTCCTATGACTACATCCAGTACGCAGAGCCAAGTCTGAAGCGTCCGCCCAACGAAAGCAGCGATTTCCGTGATGTGGATCTGATGCTCTTTGACCGGGTAATCGTATTTGACAATTACCGCCAAAAGCTGATCCTCATCGCAGGGGTGGACGCCGCCGATCCGGAAGCCTCCTACCTCGCCGCCCAGCAGTCCCTTCAGGACATGGCCGCACTGCTGACCTCTGGCGCAAAGGCGGTATTCCGTCCCCTGCATCTTACCTCTCCTCTGGAGCTTTGCTTTTCCAAAGAGCGCTTTATGAACATGGTGGAACAGGCCCGGCACTACATCAAGGAAGGCGATATTTTTCAGGTGGTTCTCTCCAACCCCATGGAGGCGCAGGCTGAGGGCAGTCTCTTCGATGTATACCGGGTGCTCCGCACCACCAACCCCTCCCCCTATATGTTCTACTTTTCCAGTGACGACATCGAAGTATCCGGCGCATCGCCCGAAACACTGGCAAAACTCCAGGACGGGGCCCTGTATACCTTCCCGCTGGCCGGAACCCGCCCCCGAGGCAAGACGAGCGCCGAAGACCGGCAGCTGGAGCAGGAGCTTCTCCGGGATGAAAAAGAGCGTGCCGAGCACAACATGCTGGTGGATCTTGGCCGGAATGATCTGGGCAAAATCAGTCAGCTTGGAACGGTACAGGTGGAAATGTATATGTCCATCGAGCGCTATTCCCATGTGATGCACATCGGCTCCACGGTCTCCGGTCGGATCCGCCCCGACAAAGACGCCGTGGATGCGGTAGATGCCATTCTCCCTGCCGGCACCCTGTCCGGTGCGCCAAAGCTCCGGGCATGCCAAATCATCGAGGAGCTGGAGGGCCGGCCCCGGGGCATTTACGGCGGGGCCATCGGCTATCTGGATTTCACCGGCAATCTGGACGTGTGCATTTCCATCCGGCTGGCCTATAAGAAAAACGGAAAGATCTGTGTGCAGTCCGGGGCAGGGATCGTCTACGACAGCGTACCGGAAACGGAGTATCAGGAATGCCGAAACAAGGCGCAGGCTGTGGTCAGCGCCATTGCGGCGGCAGAAGGAGGCATCCAATGATTCTTCTCATCGACAATTACGACAGCTTTGTCTACAATCTCTATCAGCTCATCGGCACCTATCGCCCGGACATCACCGTTGTGCGGAACCGGGAGATCACCCTGCCGGAGATTCAGGCCATGGACCCGGAGGCTGTGTTCCTATCTCCCGGCCCCGGACGCCCGGAGGATTCCGGCATCTGCCTTCCGGTAATTGCATCGCTGGATAAGCCCATTTTCGGTGTCTGCCTTGGCCATCAGGCCATCTGCCAGACCTTCGGCGGAACCGTCACCTATGCAAAGGAGCTGATGCACGGAAAGCCCTCCACCATCCTGCCGGATCCCGCCTCCCGGCTGTTTACGGGGATGGAGCCCTTTCAGGCAGCCCGGTATCACTCCCTTGCTGCCCCGGAGGATCAGCTGCCCGCATGCCTGCGGGTCGCAGCCCGCACCGCCGATGGGGAGGTCATGGCAGTCGAACATCGGGAAAAGCCCATCTTCGGCGTACAGTTTCATCCGGAATCCATTCTGACCCCCAAAGGCGGCCAGATCATTGAACACTTTTTTACCCTGATTGGAGGAACATCAAAATGATGAAAGAAGCAATTGCAAAGCTCATGAACAAGCAGGATCTCACCTATGAAGAAGCACGTCAGGTGATGGATGAGATCATGGATGGGAAGGTCAGCGCTACTCTGATTTCCTCTTATCTCACCGCCCTGTCCATGAAGGGGGAGACCATTGACGAGATCAGCGGCTCCGCCTATGCCATGCGGGCCCATGCCACCAAGGCACCCCACGATATGGACGTATTGGAGATCGTCGGCACCGGCGGCGATGGTGCGAACACCTTTAACATTTCCTCCACCTCTGCCATGGTCATCGCTGCGGGCGGTGTCCCGGTCGCCAAGCACGGAAACCGTGCAGCCTCCTCCAAGTCCGGTGCTGCGGACGTACTGGAGGCGCTGGGCGTCAACATCTCCCTGCCCCCGGAAAAATGCCGGGCACTGCTGGAGCAGGTGGGCATCTGCTTTCTGTTTGCCCAGACCTATCACACCGCCATGAAGTATGTGGGCCCCGTTCGTAAGGAGCTGGGGATCCGCACCGTATTCAACATTCTCGGCCCCATCACCAACCCCGCCGCCCCCACCATGGGCGTTATGGGTGTCTATGACCAGAGTCTGCTGGAGCCATATGCCGCAGTGATGCAGAACCTTGGCATTCGCCGGGGGCTGGTAGTCTATGGAACAGACCGTCTGGATGAGATCTCTGCCAGCGCTCCCACGGCTGTCTGCGAGATCCGAGACGGCAAAACCAACCTCTATGAGATCACCCCGGAGCAGTTCGGCTACACCCGCTGCCAGAAGTCTGATCTACTGGGCGGCACCCCGGAAGAAAATGCCCAGATCACGAGGAACATTCTCTCCGGTCAGGACAAGGGCCCCAAGCGTCAGGCCGTATGCCTCAACGCCGGTGCCGCTCTGTATGCGGCAGGCAGCGCCGAAACCATGGAGGCAGGCGTCCGGCTTGCGGAATACCTCATTGACAGCGGAAAGGCCATGGAGAAGCTCCAGCAGTTTGTGGAGGCCAGCAATCAATGAACATTTTAGCCGAAATCGCCCAGCGCACCCGTCAGCGGGTGGCGGATGAAAAGAAAACGCTTCCCCTGTCCAAGCTCCGGCAGCAGGCTGAGGCAATGGCCGCCGCTGCCCCCAAGGACTTCCCCTTTACGGCGGCACTGGCCGCACCCGGCATGAGCTTTATCTGTGAGGTCAAAAAGGCTTCCCCCTCCAAGGGGCTCATCGCCCCGGATTTTCCCTACCGCTCCATCGCTGAAGACTATCAGGCTGCCGGAGCCTCGGCCATCTCCTGTCTCACGGAGCCCTTCTGGTTTCAGGGCAGTGACAGCTACCTCCGGGAGATTGCACAGCATGTCTCCATTCCGGTGCTGCGGAAGGACTTTGCGGTGGATGACTACATGATCTATGGTGCAAAGGCCCTCGGTGCCTCCGCAGTCCTGCTGATCTGCTCCATATTGGAGGATGCCCAGCTGCGGGACTATCTGGCCCTCGCCCATGCTCTGGGGCTCTCGGCGCTGGTGGAGGCCCACGATGAAAATGAGGTTCAGCGTGCACTGACCGCAGGCGCCAAGATCATCGGCGTCAATAACCGGGATCTCAAGACCTTTACCGTAGATCTCGGCAATTCTCTGCGGCTTCGGCAGCTGGTTCCCCCGGAGGTTCTATTCGTATCGGAAAGCGGCATCCGCACCCACGCGGATATTCAAAAGCTCTATGACAACGGCACCAACGCAGTGCTCATTGGAGAAACGCTTATGCGTGCACCCAATAAAAAGGAAATGCTGGATACCCTGAGAGGAGGCCCCTGTTATGAGTAAGATCAAGATCTGCGGACTCAGCCGTCCCTGTGACATCGACTATGTAAACGAGGCAAAGCCGGATTTCTGCGGCTTTATTATCGGCGTCCCCAAGAGTCGGCGTAACGTAACCCCGGATACCGTCCGATCTCTGACCGCAGGGCTCTCACCGGACATCGCTCCGGTGGGCGTCTTTGTGAATGCCCCCATGGAAGAAATCGCCGCACTGACCAGCGATGGTACGCTTTCCTATGTGCAGCTCCACGGGCAGGAGGACGAGCGCTACCTTGCCGCACTTCGTAAGGCGGTCAAGGTACCCATCATTCAGGCTTTCAAAGTGACCTGCCCGGAGGATGTGCGCCGGGCGGAGCAGTCCTCCGCAGACTATATTCTGCTGGACAACGGCTCCGGCGGCACCGGGCAGGTCTTCGATTGGTCCAACCTTCAGGATATCACCCGGCCCTATATTCTTGCGGGCGGTCTCGGGCCGGAAAATCTCGCTGATGCCGTCCATCTGCTCTCACCGTGGGGTACCGATCTGTCCAGCGGTGTGGAAACTGACGGATATAAGGATCGGGATAAGATACTGGCTGCGGTCAAAGCGGTTCGGGACGCCTCCAAATAACATTCCAGCGGCGCCGCATTTCGGTACTTGCAGCGCCGCTGGGTTTATTTTAACAGAAACGAGGCTTCTCCGTTCTCGCAGGCCCGGTAGTGGGCATTCATACTGCGGAGCCGCTGCACCACCTGCGGAATAACGGTCAGCAGCGTATCGATCTCCTGCTCCGTATTCCAGCCGTCTATGCTCAGCCGAAGGCTGCCCCGGGCAATCTCCGTTGGAAGTCCCATGGCCAGCAGCACATGGCTGGGCTCCAGAGAACCCGAAGCACAGGCCGAGCCGCTGGACGCACAGATTCCCGCCCCGTCCAGCAGCAGAAGGAGGCTCTCCCCCTCTACTCCTTCAAAAGACAGGTTCAAAATTCCCGGCGCACAGTCTCCGCCGCCGTTGATCCGGCTGTGGGGGATTCTACTGAGCCCTTCCAGCAAGCGCTGCCGCATGGCTGCTACCCGCTCCATATCCGTTTCCATGGTGCTCATGGCCGTTTCCAGCGCCGCCGCCATCCCTGCAATGGCCGGGAGATTCTCCGTTCCGGCACGCTTTCCCCGTTCCTGTCCGCCGCCCTCTATGAGGATGTGGAGCCGGAGCCCCCGGCGTGCGTAGATCACACCAATGCCTCTGGGCCCATGGAATTTATGGGCCGACAGGCTCAGCATGTCCGCCTGCTTCACGTCAAGGGGAATATGGCCCGCCGCCTGTACCGCATCCGTGTGAAAGGGGATGCCCCGGGCTCTGCAAATGGCCCCCAACTCCCCAATCGGCTGGATGGTGCCCAGCTCATTGTTCACCGTCATGACTGTCACCAGCGCCGTATCTTCCCGGATGGCCGCTTCCAATTCCTCCGGGCGCACATGCCCGTCTGCATGGACATCCAGATAGGTCACGGAATAGCCCATATCTTCCAGCTTTTTCAGGGTATGCAGCACCGCATGGTGCTCAAAGGCAGAGGTGATGATATGCCGCTTTCCCTCCGCCGCTCCGTTCAGTGCTCCGGACAGAATGGCCTGATTGTCGCTTTCACTGCCGCCGGAGGTAAAATAGATCTCACCGGGCTTTCCCCCGAGGCTCCGTGCAATGGACTCTCTTGCACGCCCCAGCGCTGCCGCCGCCTGCTGTCCGGCCCGGTGGAGGCTGGAGGGATTTCCATAGCAGTTGTCCATGGCCTCCAGCATCGCAGCCCGGGCCTCCGGGCAGATTTTTGTGGTGGCGGCATTGTCTGCATATACCATGCTCTGCTCCTCTTTTCCTACGAAACTGATATGAATCATACACCGCCCTGTATGCCGCTGTCAAGCCGCAAACGAAAAAGAGACGCACGGCGGTGCGTCTCTTTGGGGTGGTGTTTTCCGTTATGCCTTGGGGGTGCAGATCCCGCAGATATCCACGTTGACCGCTGCAACCTTCAGGCCGGTCATGGACTCGACGGCAGTGATCACAGCGTCCTGAATATTGCCGGCCACGGCGGGGATATCGCTGCCGTAGGCGATGATCACAAAGCACTCCACCGTGACAACCTCATTGTCAATGGTAAGCTTTACACCCTTGGCCATATTCTTTCTGCCCAGCATTTCCGCCAGATCGGCGGTGAAGCTGGAGGAGAGACCGTAAACGCCCTCCACATCACTGATGGCCAATGCCGCAATGGCTGCAACGACTTCCTCTGAAATATTGACGGTGCCCTTTTCTACAGGCTGCACCAGATATTCTTTTGACTCACTCATAGCAAGATGCCTCCAGTCTCAGGCAGATATGCCGCCTGTCTTTTGTTCATTGTATCATATTTTCATAAAAATACAATCATTTTACTTCAATAATTTTCAGGTCAGAGGGCGTGTAATCGCTCTGGGTCGTCACAATATCGCAGATCTGGGCCACTGCGTCGGACTCCAATCCCTCTTCCGGGGCAGCCACTGCCACAGAGATACCGCCTTCGCTCATATAGGCCACACAGTCCGCATAGCCCTTGGAGATCACCAGTCCCTCGATCTCCGCCTCCTTCAGTGCGGTATTTACCATGCTCTCCAGCTGTGCCGAAGCCGAGGACGCCGCCTGATCGTCTGCCCCGGATTCATAGGCTATGGTCTCCTGCAGCAGCTCCACTGCGCTGTCCCGGGACTCCTGCCGCGCCAGCCGAATGGTAGCAAAGTAGTCGCTGATGGTGGTATCTGCGGTGGCCTCCGTCAGCATAGCATCATAGTTCTCACTGCCGTCCACCACTTGGGCCTGATCGGTAATGGCATCCACCGATGCAATGCCGCCGCCCTCCCCGGCGGTCTCTGTATCCGTATCTGCTCCGGCCTCCTGCAGCAGCGCCGTGTCTAAGGTATCCGCCAGCTCCGTCTCCCCGGAAACCGCCGAGGCCTCGGGCTCCTTGTGGTACGACCAGTTGAGATAGACCCCCACACAGATAAACAGGAGCACAACTGCCACCACTGCATTGCGTTTCCACAGCTTCGTGGCAGTCACATTGGTTGTATTGGTTGTGTTCGTCATAATGCCCTCCTTCATTCCATTGCGCAAACTGTAATATGGTCCATGCCCAGTCCAGTCAAGCTGGACACCGCCTCCTTTACCGCAAGCTGTACCTCCGGCCGCCCCGCCCCCTGGCAGAGCACCACTGCTCCCCGAAAGCCCGGATAGCCGCTGCACTTTGCCACCGGCAAATCACTGCTCCCAGTGCGTGCCAGCACAGTTTGGCTCTGATTCTGACTGCTGTCGGTACTCTGCGTCTGAGAAAGATCCATCTGATAGATCGTTTCGCCCCCGTCCTCCAGAGACAGCAGCAGCTGCACCCTTCCCACCCCCTGCATGTTCCCCAGCAGTGCTTCCAGCTGGTCGGTAAATGCCTCCAAATCAAAGCCGTCTGTTTCCGCCGTTTCTTCCACTGCCCGCTGTTCCGTTTTTCCGCCGCTGGGCAGAAGAAGCAGAAGCACGCCGATGGCCAGTACCAGCAGTGGCCAGCGATAGCGCTTTAACCTACTGAGCTTCGGAAAATTCTCCAGCATCTTCACATGTCTAACCACTCCTGTCTCTCCTCCGGTATTCCAAGCTCGGAAGCAATGGCTTCTGTCAGCGCCTTTTTCTGGCTCTGGGTCCCATGGCCATGGATGACCACCGACCATGGGATCGGATACTGTTTTTTCAGCCGAACGCTGACCTCGGCACTGCAAGTCAGTTCCATAGCTTGTGCTTTGTCCAATATATATGTCTCTGCGGCCTCGGATATGAGCGATTCCATCAGACGGTTTGACTCCCGGGCCACCTCATCGGCCTCCATCACCGGCGTATAGCCCCACCGGGCCATCTGCTTCGCCCCCGCCGCCACATTCAGCTTGCCAAGGGGCCCCAGCATACAGATCAGCACCAGCAGTCCGGCACCCAGTCTGGCACCCCGGCCCTCGGCCCCCTTGGGTGCCACCCTTCGGATCAGTGCCGCAAGGATTGCTGCCCCAGTGAGCCCCACCAGATATTCTTTCATGTCACAGCCCCCGCAAAAAGCATACACAGCCAATCATCACCAGCAGTGTACACACGCCGGTCACTGCCGTAATCAATCCCACCGCCCCGGCCATAGTAGAGACCAGGCCGGACAGACGCTTCTCTCCGGTGGCTGCCGTTGCCGCTGCGGTACACTTCAGCATCAGATAGCTGCATCCCGTCTCTATAAACGGACCGATGCTCACCGCCAACACCCCAAGTAAGCCAAGGATCCCAAGGCTTCCCCGGATCATCCCTGCGGAGACCAGAAGCGTCTCAGAGGCATCTGCGATCATGCTCCCCACCACTGGGACCGCCGTGGAGATGGTCAGCTTCGCCGCCCGGATTGAGGCGGAGTCAACGCTTCCGCTGATCACCCCGGTCAGTGAAAGATAGGCTGTAAACCCGATCACCACAAATTTTAGTGCCGTAGTAATCAGCTGCTTGAGCATGTCCCCCAGCATTTTCAGGCTTTCATCCCCCACGGCATAGTTGGCGGTCATCAGCGCCATATAGCAGGAGATTGCCGGCAGAAAGATTAGCTCCAGCCCCCGGCTCATGGCCCCGCACACCGCCGTGGTGATCCCCAGCAGTGCCGTGGAGGTGCCGATCCTTCCCGATGCCGCAGCTGCCGACGCCATTGCCGGAAACAGTGCTCCGGAAAACACCGCCATTTCATCCACGGTTCTTGTCATCTGTGTGAAGAAGCCCGAGATCTGCCCATAGAGGATCATGGAGATGGCCAGTACCCCAGCCAGCTCCATGGCCGTTTCGGCCTGCTCTGCTCCGCTGCTTCGTACCACTGCTGCCAATACGGTCACAGCAAATACAGACAGGCACAGGCCAAGGGATGCCTTGATGCTGCCTTCGGACTGCCCAAAGCCCTTTTCCACAATCGACCGGACGCCGCCGCCCAAGTCCTCTGCGTCCATGGTGTCCCAGCCCTCTACCGCCTCCCGGGCAGCATCGGGCAGACTTCCCGGAACATCCCCGGCGCCGAAATCCGTCTCCGCCCCAGCGGCCCGGCAGCCCACCGCCAGGATCACGGTCAATATCATTACCATCCAGATTCTTCTCATTGGCATTCACTCACAGCATATTCTTTACCAGCGTAAGGAGGCTCTCCATCAGCGGCAGCAGCACAAACACCGACGCAGTGCTTCCCGCCATTTTCAGAGCTGAACCGATGGTCTTCTCCCCGGCATCCTCACAGATCCCGGCCCCAGTCTGTGTCAAAATTCCAATGGCCATGGCCTTCAGCACTGGCCCTGTGGTGCTTCCGGTGAGCCCTGCGGTATCCCGCAGCTCCTCGAGGAATCCCAGCACCGGCTTTAACACCGTCATGGTCATGACGGCGATCAGCAGTACGGTGCCAATGGATGCCAGTACCGCAAATTCTCCCCCCTGCTTCCGGGTAAGCAGGCACAGAATCGCCCCCACCACCGCCGTTCCCGCACATTTTAAGATCGTATCCATCAGAACTGAAACAGGGTCTTCACCAGATCAAACAGATCTGCGATTTTCTGCACCAGAATCATCAATACCACCACCAGTCCGGCCAGCGTGGTCATAGTGGCCTGCTCTTCCCGGCCCGAGCGAACCAGCACCTGATTGAGAATGGAGACGATGATGCCAACGGCGGCGATCTTAAAGATCAGATCGATTTCCATAGGGCCTCCTACAGCAGAATCAGGATCAGGGCAAGTCCCCCGCAGACCGAGGCAGTCATCCACGCCTGCGCCTTCTGCCTCCGCACCGACTCTGCCTGCCCGATCCGTTCATCCAGCCGTTTCTTATACAGCTCCAGCGCCCGTGCCTGTCCCCCAAGGTCGTAGCGTCCCAGTGCCCCGGAAAGCTCCAGCAGCATGGATTTTTCCTCCTGCTCCAATGGAAGCGGCTGCTCCTCCATCTGAATTTTCATGGCAGTGATCAAGGGCCTTCCTGTTACCGCTGCCATATTGACCGCTGTTCCCTGAAAAAAAGCGCCCATCTCTCCCCCCAGCCGCTGTCCGGCAGCCTCAAAGAGCTCCGGCAGGGACGCCATACGGAGCTCCATTTCATTTTGCAGCAGCTCCAGCCCCAGTCGAAGCTGCCGAAGCAGCCCGATCCTCCGACTCAGGCTCTGCCGGGCCAGATACCCGTTCATGAAGGACGCCACCGCCACAAATATCCCGCCTGCCAGCTTCAGCATCATGCCCCAATCGCTCCAATCTCTTCACCCGATAATGTTCCAGTTCTATCCAATAGTCAAAGGCCCCAGACGCAATCAGATTCCGAAATCCCGGCCGATTGCAAAGCCCCTCCATGCTGTCCCCATGGGCCGTTGCCAGCAGAGCCACCCCGGAGAAAGCAGCCTGCCGTGCTGCCAGCAGCTCGTCCTCCCCGGACAGCTCATCCACTGCCATGACCTGCGGATTCATAACCCGAAGCATCAGCTCCATGCCCTGCGCCTTGGGACACCCGGACAGCACATCGGTACAGGGTCCAAGATCCAGCATGTTCTCTCCGTCCCGCTGCGCCGCCAGTTCCCGCCTCTGGTCGATGACGCTGACCCGGTTCCCTGCCTCACTATATAGCCGGATCAGATCCCGGAGGAAGGTCGTCTTCCCCTCACCGGGCGGCGAAAGGATCAGCGCCGAATGAGGGCGATTCCCCGCCAGCAGGGTATCCATCACCAATTGGGCCGCACCCTTCCGCTCTCTCGCAATTCGGACAACTGCCGAGGAGAGATTTCGGATGCCCCATATTTTCCCGTCACGAATCACCGTCTCCCCGCACAGCCCCATGCGGCAGCCGCCCTCCAGCGGCAGATAGAGGCCCGTTTCCTCCAGCTTACAGGCATAGGGAGAAAAGCCCGTGGCCCGGTCCACCATTTCCCCCAGCAGCTGCTCCGTGACCGGGATCGGACTTCCATGATGGGTCAGAAGCTCCTCCCCCCAGGGAAACACCATGCGCACTGCCTGTCCTCTGCGGAATCGCAGCTCCACCAGCTTTGCCGCTCTTGCCTTTTCTACCCGATCCAGTGCCTCCTGCACTTCCGAAGTCAATGCTGAAATCATCATATGTAGCACCGTCCTTTGCCTTACAGCCTATGTCCCCGCCGAGAAAAATATGAGCTCCATAACGCACAAAATCCCCGCACCGCAAAGCGGTACGGGGATTTTGATATGAGATCAAGCAGCCTTCTCGGCTTTATTTTTCTTATGCTTTCTCAGGCGCACCCAGATGTTACCGGAGATGCACACAGAGGAATAGCAGCCTGCCAGCACGCCCACAAACAGTGGCCAGCAGAAATTCCGAATGGAGGTCACGCCCATAATGATCACCATGGTGATGGTCAAAAGCGTGGTAATGGTGGTGTTGATCGACCGGCCCATGGTCTGCCAGATGGACTGATCCATAACATCTGCAAAATCCGCTTTGGGATTGGCCTTGGCATTCTCTCTGGCCCGGTCAAACACCACGATGGTGGCGTTGATGGAGTAACCCAGAATGGTCAGCGCCGCCGCAATAAAGTTGGCGTTGAAGGGAATGCGGAAGATGATATAGGCCGACAGCATTACAAGCAGGTCATGGCACAGCGCGCAGACCGCAGCAAGGCCGGAGCGGAAGTCAAACCGAATGCCGATATACACCAGCATGCACAGCACTGCAACCAGTGCAGCGATCATGGTGGAGTTCCGCAGATCGGCGCTGACAGAAGCGGAAACAGAGGAGCTGGACACCACAGTAGCATCCGGATACTCCGCCGCAATGGCATCATAGAGGGCGTCACGGGTCTCATTGGGCACATACAGTGCCTTGACCACCACCTGTGTTCCGGTGCTGCCGGAGGTGGTCACAGAAGAGAGCTTTCCTTCCAGAACGCCCTTGGCAATGTTCTCCACCTCGGCGGTATCTGCCTGCTGCCCCAGATCATAGGTCATGGTCACGCCGCCCAGAAAATCAACATCCATATTAAAGAGGTTCACGCCGAAGGGCAGGGTCACAAGGCCAGCCACGCCGGTCACCACAAGGATTGCAGAGATAATGAGGAAAAGCTTAAAGTGCTTTACAAAGCTGAATGTCTTATTCTCAAACATCTTACTTCTCCTCCTTCTGCTTTTTCACGCCATACAGGGCGGGGTTCACAGCCTTTACGCCCACCAGCGCCTTCATCATGATCTGGCTGGCAAACAGCATCACGATCATGGACAGTACAACACCGATAAACAGGGTCTTTGCAAAGCCCACCGTGGAGCCGGTACCCAGCCGCCACAGCACAACTGCGGCAATGATGGTGGTCACGTTGGAGTCAATGATGGCGCTCATGGCATTCTTGTAGCCGGTATCGATGGCTGCACGGATGGTCTTTCCGCTGCGGATCTGCTCCTTGATCTGCTCAAAGGTGATTACGTTGGCATCTACCGCCATACCCAGCGTCAGGATGACGCCTGCAATGCCGGGCAGGCTCAGGTTCAGCTTAGCGACGGAGACGACCACCAGGAACAATACGGTATACAGCAGCAGCGCCACACTGGCGATGACACCGGGGAGCCGGTATACGATGATCATGAACAGGATCACCAGCGCAATACCGATGGCACCAGCCATCAGGGAGGAAGAAAGGCTCTTCTCACCCAGAGATGCGCCAACGCTCTCCATCTTCACATTTTCCAGTGCAAAGGGCAGCTTGCCTGCGGCAATGATGTCTGCCAGATAGGTGGCATAGTCGGAATCTGCGGTGTTGCCCAGCGTGATAATGGCGCTGTCGTTATTGATGCCGGTGTTCTTATAGTCGGCGCCTACCTGGGGGGTAGAGATCGCAGTGCCGTCCAAATAAATGCCCACATAGTTGGAGCCGGAGGCCTGATTTGCGGCGTACTTGGTGATCTCCGCAAACTTCTGCTGTCCCTCAGAGGTAAATTCCAGCACAACATGCCATGCCTGATTGCCGGTAGAATCTACTGCGCTGTACTCCGCCTTGGCGGACTTGATGATATTGCCGTCGGCCATCATGCCGGTGCCGGTCTCTTCATCATAATCCGATGTACGGAACTCCACCACAGCGGTGGTGCCGATCTGGCTGGCCGCTTCCTCGGGGTTGCTGACTGCGGGGATGTCCACCACGATCTGGTCGCTTCCCTGCTTGGTCACAGTTGCCTCGGAATAGCCCAGCGAATCCAGACGCTGGCGGAGCATGGTGATGGCGCTGCCAATGCCGCTTTCTACGTCAGCATCGCTGGTGCCGTCCGGGATCTGTGCCTGATAGGTGATCTCAGAACCACCCACTAGATCAAGGCCCAATGTGACGCCGTCCTCCACGCTGGGGATCTTCACAAAGCCAAGATCCAGACCAAATGCTGCCGTAAAGGCCAGCAGCACGATCAGCGCGATCACGACCACATAGGTAATGATACTCTTTTTCATGTTTTTTCCGTGCCTCCTATACTTTTGACCGAAATTCGATCATCGCACATTTAGGGTCAATTATATCCATTTTCTGACCAAAAGTCAACGACTGGTTTGCCGCCTCAGACCTTCAGCTCTACATTCCCCTGATCCACCAGATCACCGTAGCGCGCCAGCACCGGCGCTACACACTGGCTCAGGAACTCGTCTACCTGCTCCGGGCAGCGGCCAATGTAGTGCTTCGGCTCCAGATGGGCGGTAAGCTCTTCTTTGGTCATACCGAACAGCGGATCCGCCGCAATGAGATCGATGAGGTTGTTGGGCTGCCCAAGATCCTTCACCTGTCGGCCCGCCTCCAGAGAGTGGATCCGAATGCGCTCATGGAGCTCCTGCCGGTTGCCGCCCCGCTTCACGGCATCCATCATGATGTTCTCGGTAGCCATAAAGGGAAGCTCCTCCAGAATGTGCTTCTCAATGACCTTGGGATGCACCACAAGGCCCGAGGCCACATTCTGATAGATGCCAAGGATCGCATCCACTGCAAGGAACGCCTCCGGTACGGAAAGGCGTTTATTGGCAGAGTCATCCAGCGTCCGCTCAAACCACTGGGTGGCAGCGGTGATCTGGGGATTCATCACATCCGCCATCACATAGCGGCCCAAAGCGCAGATACGCTCACAGCGCATGGGATTGCGCTTATAGGGCATGGCAGAAGAACCGATCTGATTCTTCTCAAAGGGCTCCTCGATCTCTTTCATATGGGCCAGCAGGCGCATATCGTTGGCAAACTTGCTGGCAGAGGCCGCAATCCCAGCCAGAGTGGAGATCACGCCGGTGTCCATCTTCCGGGAGTAGGTCTGACCGGATACCGGCACAACGCCCTCTACCCCCATTTCCTCTGCGATCATCTGTTCCAGCTTCTTGACCTTCTCATGGTCGCCGTCAAACAGCTCAAGGAAGGACGCCTGAGTACCGGTGGTGCCCTTGGCCCCCCGGAGCTTCAGGGTAGTCATCCGGTAATCCAGCTCATCAAGATCCATCAGCAGCTCATTGAGCCACAGGGTCGCACGCTTTCCAACGGTGGTGAGCTGAGCCGGCTGATAGTGGGTAAAGCCCAGTGTGGGCATGGATTTATATTCCTCTGCAAATTTCGCAAGGGCAGCGATCACATTGACCAGCCGCTTCCGAATCAGCTGAAGGCCCTCCCGCATAAGGATCACATCGGTGTTGTCCCCCACATAGCAGCTGGTGGCGCCCAGATGGATAATGGGCATGGCCTCGGGGCACTGCTGACCAAAGGCATGGACATGGGCCATTACGTCATGGCGCAGGCGCTTTTCCTCTTCTCTTGCCACATCGTAGTTGATGTCGTCCTTATGGGCCTCCATCTCATCGATCTGCTCCTGGGTCACAGGCAGCCCCAGCTTCATCTCCGCCCGAGCCAGAGCAATCCACAGCCGCCGCCAAGTGGTAAACTTCTTGTCCTGAGAGAACAGGTACAGCATCTCATCGCTGGCATAGCGGGAAGACAGCGGGCTTTCGTATACTGCGGTACTGATAGTAATCATCCTTTCAAGGCGCACTTCTGCGCCGAAATTTTCAGCTTGTTTTCTGCGGTGCAGAGCGCCGCCCAAAAATATACAAGGCAAGGGCACAGGCCCCTGCCCGGACTGGCGCTTTTGGGCGCAAAAATATGCACGGACAAAAGTCCGTGCATATTATAACGTATTTCCTCTGGTATTTCCAGCCCTTCCGGCGTTTTTTCTCTATAAAATCACCGGAACATGCCGTTCTCCGCTCAATCCTCCAGAGCACCCAGGAATTTCTCCAGACGATCCATGCCCTCCTTGATATTTTCCATGGAGGTGGCATAGCTCCAGCGGACAAAATCCGGTGCCTCAAAGCCACTGCCGGGCACCACAGCCACAAGCCCCTTTTCAAGGAGCTGGGATGCAAAGGTATCACAATTGTCGATGACCACGCCGCCGATCTTCTTTCCGAGGACCTTGCGGATGTTCATCATGATATAGAACGCGCCCTCGGGCTTCAGGCAGCTCACCAGCTCCATGCTGTTGACCCGCTCCACCATGTAGTTCCGGCGCTGCTCAAAGGCCTGCCGCATGGTCTCCACGGTATCCTGCGGGCCATTGAGGGCCTCCACCGCCGCCCACTGGGACAGTGTAGAAGGTGCTGCGGTGGAATGGCTCACATAGTTGCTCATGACCTTGGTAATATGCTCCGGCCCAAGGGAATAGCCGATGCGCCAGCCGGTCATGGCGTAGGATTTGGAAACACCGTTGATAAGAATGGTGCGCTCCTTCACATCCTCCCCCAGAGAGGCAACGGATACGAACTCCCGGCCATCATAGACCAGCTTATAGTAAATTTCATCCGCCAGAATATAGACATCTCTGCGCACGCAGACCTCTGCCAGCTCCTGAAGCTCCTGCCGGGTATACATCATGCCCGTGGGATTGGAGGGACTGTTGAACATCACGCACTTGGTATTCTCGGTAATTGCCGCATCCAGCTCTTCCGGGGTCAGCTTAAAGGCATCCTCCTCCCGGGTGTGGGCAATGACAGGCGTGCCGCCGCACATACGCACGATCTCGCTGTAGCTGACCCAGTAGGGGCCGGGGATTACTACCTCATCGCCGGGATTCACCAGCGCCCGGACAGCGAGGTAGACAATGTGCTTGGCGCCGGAGGCAATGACCACCTGATTGGGCTCATAGTGAACACCGCAATCCTCCTCCATCCGATGACAGACAGCCTTTTTCAGCTCAATGATACCCGAAGCGGCAGTATACTTGGTCTTATTCTCTGCCAGCGCACGGATGCAGGCCTCTTTGATATTATCCGGGGTGGGGAAATCCGGCTCACCTGCGCCAAAGCCCACCACGTCAATGCCCTGTGCCTTCATATTCTTATACATGGAGTCAATGGCCATGGTAGAGGATGCATGTACTGCTTCTGCAAGAGTGGACAGAGGTTTCATTCAAATACGCTCCTTTATCTCGATTCAAATGTCACATACGTTTGTTTCTGGCGACTATTATAGTGCAGTCCCCTGAAAAGCGCAAGTCTATTTCGTCAATTTTTCTGTTTTCATGCAAAAATACGATTAATTCCGGTCATAATTATCTATTTTTGCAACAGCGATTCAATAAATTTCATTTCTGCCCCTCATAGTCTGCAAGTTATCTTTCACATTTCCTCTGTTTTTCACGTTTCTGCAATATATGCTGCACAAGAAAAATGGTTCCCATACAAGCATAACTTGCATGGGAACCAAAGTATACCGTAAGGATTCTCTCGCCGCTTTTATCCAATATGATCGCAGATCAGCTTGCCCATCTCTACCGTGCCGATGGGCTCCCCTTCTCCGGCAATGTCCGCCGTGTGCCAGCCCTCTGCCAGCACTGCGTCTACAGCCTTCTCGATGGCATCCGCCTCATCCGGCAGCTGGAAGGAATAGCGCATCATCATGGCAACGGACAGGATGGTGGCAATGGGGTTTGCCTTGTTCTGTCCGGCAATATCCGGGGCCGAGCCATGGATGGGCTCATAGAGGCCGGGGGCCGTATCACCGATGGAGGCGGAGGGCAGCAGGCCAATGGAGCCCGTGACCATAGAGGCCTCATCCGAGAGGATGTCACCGAACATGTTCTCGGTGACGACGACGTCAAACTGGCTGGGATCCCGGACGATCTGCATGGCGGTGTTGTCCACCAGCATGTCGGAATACTCCACATCGCTGTACTCCTCTGCCAGCTTGTGCATAACGCTCCGCCACAGGCGGCTGGTCTCCAGCACATTGGCCTTGTCCACAGAGGTGACCTTCTTCCGCCGGAGCCGTGCCAGCTCAAAGGCCCTGCGGCCAATGCGCTCGATCTCCTTTTCGGAGTAAGCCATCAGATCCGTGCACTCCGTGCCCCGATCCTCGGTCTCATACCGGTCACGCTTACCAAAGTAGATACCGCCGGTAAGCTCCCGCACCATCATCAGATCGATGCCCTTATCCACCGTCTCCTTCTTCAGCGGAGAGGCATCGGCCAGTGCGGGACGCAGGGTGGCGGGGCGCAGGTTGGCATAGAGCCCCAGCGCCTTCCGAATGGCCAGCAGTCCCTTCTCCGGGCGGATATCCGCCGGGCAGGAATCCCACTTGGGGCCGCCCACGGCACCCAGCAGCACCGCATCGCAGGCCTTGCACTTTTCCTCGGTGTCATCCGGGAAGGGCTTGCCGCAGGCATCAATGGCGCAGCCGCCCAGCAGCACATCGGTATAGGTAAAGGTGTGCCCAAACTTCTCACCGATTTTATTGAGGACCTTTACGGCCTCGCCAACTACCTCGGGGCCAATGCCATCGCCCCGAATCAGCGCAATTTTATAATCCATAATCCACTTTCCTCCTTATTCCGCCAGGCCCCGGGCCTTCAGGGATTTCAGCAGACCGCCCGCTTCAATAATGCCCTGAATAAAGGGCGGGAATGCGGCGGCATGATAGGTCTGCCCCTTGGTCTCATTGACGATCTCGCCGGTCTCGAAATCAACAGATACCTTGTCGCCCGCCTCGATGCCCTGAGCCGCTTCGGGGCACTCCATAATGGGCAGGCCGATGTTGATGCAGTTCCGGTAGAAGATCCGGGCGAAGCTGGAAGCGATCACCACGGAAATGCCGCTGGCCTTGATGGCAATGGGTGCATGCTCTCGAGATGAGCCGCAGCCAAAGTTCCAATCCGCCACCATAATGTCGCCGGGCTGAACTCTCCCGGCAAACTCCGCATCGATGTCCTCCATGCAGTGGGAAGCCAGCGCCTTGTGGTCAGGCTCATTGAGGTAACGTGCCGGGATGATTACATCCGTATCCACGTTGGAGCCATACTTATGTACATTACCGGTAATTTTCATGTAAATCGCTCCTTTCTCAAATGTCGTCCGGGGTGCAGATGGTGCCCTTCACCGCAGAAGCCGCCGCTACCGCAGGGGAAGCCAGCACCACCTCGCTCTTGACATGGCCCATGCGTCCCACAAAGTTCCGGTTGGTGGTGGAAATTGCCCGCTCACCAGCGTAGAGCACGCCCATATGGCCGCCCAGACAGGGGCCGCAGGTGGGCGTAGAAACCACGGCACCGGCGGTGATAAAGGTCTCGATGAGTCCCTCCTTCAGTGCCTGCATATAGACCTCCTGCGTTGCGGGGATCACAATGCAGCGAACACCCTCCGCCACCTTCTTGCCCTCCATGACCTTGGCAGCGATCCGCAGATCGGAGATCCGTCCATTGGTGCAGGAGCCAATCACGCACTGCTGAATGTCCATACCGGCCACTTCCTTCACCGTCTTGGTGTTGCTGGGCAGATGGGGCAGAGAAACCGTGGGCTCGATCTTGGAGAGGTCGATGTGGATGACCTGCTCGTACTCGGCATCCTCGTCCGCCGCATAGGCAGTATAGGGGCGGTTGACCCGGCCCTTCATATATTCCTCGGTCTTTTCGTCCACCGGGAAAATGCCGTTCTTTGCGCCGGCTTCAATGGCCATGTTGGCAATGGTAAAGCGGTCATCCATGGAAAGGGATGCCACACCGGGCCCTGCAAACTCCATGGACTTATAGAGTGCACCGTCTACGCCGATCATGCCGATGATGTGCAGGATCACGTCCTTGCCGGATACCCAAGGCTGGAGCTCCCCGGTGAGATAGAACTGAATGGCCGCAGGAACCTTGAACCATGCGCGGCCGGAGGCCATACCGGCGCACATATCCGTAGAGCCGATGCCTGTGGAGAACGCACCCAGTGCGCCATAGGTACAGGTATGGGAATCTGCGCCGATGCAGCATTCGCCTGCTGCGATCAGACCCTTTTCCGGCAAAAGCGCATGCTCAATGCCCATGGTGCCCACATCGAAAAAGTTGGTGATGTTGTGCTTCTTGGCGAAGGTTCTGGCCTGAAGGCTCAGCTTTGCGGCGTTGATGTCCTTACATGGCGTAAAGTGATCCAGCACAATGGCAATTTTGTCCTTGTCAAAGACCTTGGTAAAGCCCGCATTCTCAAACTCCGTAATCGCAACGGGAGTGGTTACATCATTGCCCAGTACCAGATCCAGCTTTGCCTCGATCAGCTCGCCTGCGGCAACGGATTCTTTCCCGGCATGGGCTGCCAGGATTTTTTGTGTCATGGTCATTCCCATCGTAATTCCTCCTTTAATGATTCGGCAGCCCCGGCTGCCTGTTTTTTCTTGGCTTTATTATGACACAGGTCTTGCAGAAAGAACGTAACACATGTTACAATGTAAAAAAGAAACTTGAAAAAGGCGGTTTTTATGTACTACGACAGCTTTTCGTCCCCGGAATCCGGCCTCCCCCACACGCTTTTTGCGCCGTTCTTTGCGGCAGGGCATCCCGTTTCCTATGCAAAAGGGCAGATCATCTATTTACAGGGTCAGGAACCCACTCACCTGTACTGTCTGCGCTCCGGGGCGGTTCGAACGCTTATTACCTCCGACGCAGGGGAAGAACGTCTGCTCACCACCTACGGCCCCGGCAGTATCTTTGGCGAGGCGTCCTTCTTCGACGGAATGCCCCGGGTCTCCACGGCGGAAGCTGCCGCCGACTGCACCATCGTCCGTCTGAGCCACGATACCGTGGATCACCTGTTTTCTCAGCACCCGGAGCTGGCCTCCGCCATGATCACCTATCTGGCCCGCACCGTGCGCCTGCTCAGCGGCCATGTGGACACCATGAGCTTTCAGGCAGCAGACAAACGCCTTGCCAATCTGCTGCTGAACCACCCGGACACGCCGGAGCTCCATGTGACCCATGAGGATCTGGCCGCCGCACTGGGTGTCAGCCGGGTCACAGTCAGCCGTCTGCTTGGTTCCTTTGCCAGGCGCGGTCTGATCCGAACCGGCTACGGCGTTATCCGCATTCTGGATCCTTCGGGTCTGGAAGCCATTTAATCCTCTTCAAACTTTGTTTTCCCTTCGTTCATGGGCAGTTCATAATCCGGCTGTATGATAAAGCCATAAAAACCGGAAGGCGATATGCTGATCGCCGGGGAAATATTCCCGGATACGCTGACAGCCCGCCGCCGGAGGAAAGGCTGGTGGATCATCAAGATCTCAATTCAATGACAATCTGACAATTCTCCTTTTATATATACTCTCTTTCTTTCTTACATTTGATATTGCGTCTGGCGGGGCTGCACACCCGCCAGCAAGCCCGCCGTGGAATCAAATCCACGGCGGGCTTGAGACTGTCGAAAAACCTATTGGGTTTTTCGACAAGGTCTCCTGCCGGACACTGCGCGCGCCCTTAGTCCGCTTAAGGCGGACTAAGAACACACTTGTGTCCTATAGTGTATTTTGTGTCGTGTACACGCCCCTCCACAAAATGAATTGAATTTTATTTGCTGCTAAGGCAGCAAACTCTGCGAGGCTTTTCTTGCAAGCTGAAACCCGCCGTGGATTTGATTCCACGGCGGGCTTCAGCTTGCTTATTTTTGTTTATTCCGTAATCTCCCCGGCCAGATTTCTCAGGAACAGCTCCCGCACCCGTTCCGGTTCGGTCTCCTGCCCCAAGGCCCACATGAGCTTGGTCACAGCGGCTTCTGTGGTCATATCGCCCGCCGGGATCACACCGGCCTCCAGCAGCTTCCGCCCCACCTCGTAGATGGTGAAGTTGCTGGGCTCGTACAGACACTGGCTGCACGCCACCACCACAATGCCTCTTGCCTCCAGCATGCGGAGCTTTTCCAGCAGATCTCTCCGGTGGAAATGCATGCCCCCTGCGCCAAAGGTCTCCAGTACCACACCTCGGTAGCCGATCTCCGCCAGATGGTCGAAGAGTCTGGGATTGGTATTGGGGATCAGCTTCAGCAGAAACACATCGGTAGAAAGCTCGTCCCGAAGCTCCGGCTTCTCCTGCTGATCCACCGGCTCGCCGCCATAGACCCGAAGCCCATCGGCAAAGATCTCCCCCAGATATCTGGCATTGACACTCTCAAAGGCGTCAAAACCCATGGTCCTGACCTTTACCGCCCGGCAGCCCCGAATAATATGCCGATTAAAGGCCACAGATACCCCCGAGATCTCCGCCTCCACTGCCGCAAGGGCGCAGAACAGATTGTTTCGGGCGTCTGTGAGCATATTGTCCATGGGAATCTGGGAACCGGTAAATACCACCGGCTTTTGGAGTCCCCGGAGCATAAAGCTCAGCATGGAGGCAGAATAGGCCATGGTATCGGTGCCATGGGTGATGATAAACCCGTCATAGCCGCTCAGATTCTCATAGACACTGCGGGCCATAATCTTCCATTCCTCCGCCTGAATGTTGGAGGAATCCAGATTCATGATCTGCTGGACCTCCACCTGAAATCTTCCCCGGAGGTCTCCAAGGCAGGAAAGAAGCTCCTGCCCGGACATCTCCGGCTCCAATCCATCGGAGCCGGGCCGGGAGGCAATGGTGCCGCCGGTGCTCAGAAGTAAAATGTGTTTCATATACGCTGTCCTCTCATCACAGGAAAATCAGTCTTCATCAAAGGGCACATCGTCATCCTCTGCCGGCGACCCGGTCTCTGCCTCCGGCTCGGGGGCCTTTGCTTTGGGATTCAGCCCCACCATGGTGTCCCACTGTTCTCTGGTAATGAGCACCTGCCGGGCCTTAGAGCCCTCGAAGGGGCCAACAATGCCCTTTTCCTCCAATTCGTCCACGATCCGGGCCGCATGGGCATAGCCCAGCTTCAGCCGCCGCTGGAGCATGGAGGTAGATGCCTGCCCCGTATCCAGAACCACCTCTACCGCATCGGGCAGCAGCGGATCGCCATCGAGCTTCAGCGCCGTCTGATCCGGATCAGCCTTGCTGCCGGAGCCGCCGTCGGCCACGTTCTGGTCGATCTCCCGCAGGATCTCGTCGGAATAGTCCGCCTCTGCGGAGTTCTTCACAAACTCCGCCACCTCTTCGGCCTCTTCATCGGTAATAAAGCAGCCCTGTACCCGGATGGGCTTTCCGGCCCCCAGCGGCGCATAGAGCATATCGCCCTTGCCCACCAGCTTTTCCGCACCGCTCTCATCGAGAATAATCCGGCTGTCGATGGCCGAGGACACTGCGAAGGCGATTCGAGACGGAATATTCGCCTTCATGATGCCGGTAATAACATCAGTGGAAGGACGCTGGGTGGCAATGACCAGATGCATTCCCGCAGCACGGGCCTTCTGAGCGATTCGGACAATGGAGTTTTCCACTTCCTTGGCCGCCACCAGCATCAGATCCGCCAGCTCGTCAATGATGACCACGATCCGGGGCATGGGTGTCATGCTCTCATCCCGCCGTGCCAGCGCATTATAGCCTTTTACGTCTCGAACCTTATAGTCTGCCAGCAGCTGATACCGCCGCTCCATCTCCGTCACTGCCCATTGCAGGGCACCGGCGGCCTTTTTCGCATCGGTGACCACCGGGATCAGCAAATGGGGAATCCCATTGTAGATACTCAGCTCCACCATCTTCGGATCGATCATAATCAGGCGCACCTCGTCAGGGGTGGCCCGATAGAGCAGCGACACGATAATGCTGTTCATACAGACCGACTTACCGGAGCCGGTGGTGCCGGCAATCAGCAGATGGGGCATCTTGGCAATATCGCCGACAATGTAGTTGCCGCCAATATCCTTACCGGCCGCAAAGGCCAGCGGCGAGGAATTTTTGCGAAATGCCTCAGAACTCAGCACCTCCCGAATGGGGACGCTGGTGGTGATGCCGTTGGGCACCTCAATGCCGATGATGGAGCTCTTTCCCTCTACCGCCGCCACACGGACGCTGCTGACGCCCAGCGCCAGCGCAATGTCCTCGTGCAGAGAGGTGATCTTACTCATTTTAATGCCCGGGCGAAGCTCCATCTCATACCGGGTCACGGTTGGGCCTCGGACAACATTTTCCACCTTGATGTCCACATTGAAGCTCCGCAGGGTCTCCTCCAGCCGCACCACATTGGTGCGCATCTCCTCGGTGTTGTCCTCCTTGGAGCCCATTGCCTCAGAGAGCATGGTCATCGGCGGGTACTGATAGGGCGGCGTTGCATCTACCTCGGCCTCGGCATCCGTCCGGGCCTCGATCTCCTTTGCCACCTGCTCCGCCGCCTGTGCAGCCTCATTCTTTGTGACCTTGCCGTCCTTCTGGGCCGCTTCTGCCCCAGCGGCAATTTCGGAATCCGTCAGCATTTCCGCCGGGGAATGGTCTGCCTCTTCTCTGGGCAGATTCAGCCAGCTGTTCTCATTCTGCTGCACATCGAAGGCCGCCGTCTCCGGCTGTCTGTCCTGCTGGGGCTCCCGCACCAGCTGCTGCACCTGCGCCGTATAGTCTTCCGCAGGCAGCACATCGGCCTCCTGCTCCTCAGGAAGCTCCGGTTCCTGTCCCCGCTTCTTTTTCTTCTCGCCGCCGGGTCTGCGGAAGCTTTCAAAGAACGATCCGCTTTCCTCCCCGTTCTCTTTTCTGATGCCGCTTTCCTCCTCCGGCGTATTCCACGGCTCCCGGCCTCCCATTTTCAGCGGAGAGCCAACACCCCGTCGGCGCTCCCGGGGCACAGATACGCTTTCCCGTTCCTGTCTGACAGGCCGTCCGGCAGGGGTCGCCAGGATCCGCAGATCCTCCATGGTCATCTCCTGGGTCAGCACTACAGGCTCCGGCTGAGGCTGGGGCAGATTTTCCTCCAGCTTCTTTCTGCGCTTTTCGGCCCGCCGATGGATCAGCATCGCCCCATCGATGCGGAAGGCCAAAAAGACCGCTGCCAGCAGCAGCACCAGAAGGACCGGAAACGCTCCGGCCTTGCTGATGGTGTGGATCAGCCCGTAGGCAATCAGTCCGGGAATCACCCCTCCGGAGGTTCCGGCCATGCCGGTCCGCCACAGGGATGGGATCAACTCTTTTCCGGCGCCAAGCCCTGCATAGGACAGCAGCACATGGAGCATCCCGCTGAAGAAGACAATCCCGCAAAACAGTCCCGCTGTTCTGAGCCGGTAGGGCTCATGATTCCGAAACACCAGCAGCCATGCCACCATACACAGCGCAAAGGGCAGCAGATAATAGCCGTAGCCAAAAATCCCCCGCATCAGCTTTTTCAGGGCATCCAGCGCTACCGCATGGATCCCCAGCATACTCAAAAGCAAAAACAGCGCCAGAAATACCAGAATCACACCTGCGATCATCCGGTTCCGCAGCTGGGTCTGGGCCCGCCGCTCCTGCATTTTCTGCACCGCGTCCATTCGCCGGCCTGTGGTCTTCTGCCCCTTGGCAGCTTTTTTCTCCCCCTTGGCCGGCTGTTTTGCGGTTGTTTTTTTCGCCATTGGATTCCTACGCTCCTCTCATCTCAGGAATAGAACAGGGCCGAAGCCCTGAATGAATGCATTTTTACGCCACCAGACTCAGCAGGATCGATACGATCCCGGCACCCCAGCAGTAGTAGGCAAAGCCGCCAATGCTGCCCCGGGAGGTGATCCACCGGAGCAGGCGGATGGCAAAATAGCCCGATACCGCCGCCGCAGCCATTCCGGCCAGATACATGGGAAGCAGCCCCACATCAAAGCCCAGCCGAACAGCCTCCACCAACGAGATCAGCGCTGCGCCAATGACCGCCGGAACGCTCAAAAGAAAGGAAAACTTCACCGCAAAGCGCTTTGGAAATCCCCGCAGCAGCCCAGCGGAAATGGTGAGGCCAGACCGGGACAGTCCCGGCAGCACCGCCAGAGCCTGCGCCAGTCCCACAAGGATCACATCCAGCAGGCTGATGTCCTTTTCCGATTTTTCCCGTCTGGAAAACCGACCGGCTGCATACAATACCCCGCCGGTGATCATCAGCATGACCCCTATAAAGGCCGAACTGCCGGAAAGCTTCTCCGCCGTTCCCTTGAGCAGCAGCCCCAGCAGCAGCGGAAGCGTGCCCACCAGCAGAAAAATCGCCAGCCGCCTTCCCTCTTTCAGGGCCGCAGAGCCCCGGGCCCGCTTGGCCCCGCCGCCTCCTATGACCGAAAGTCCTTTCCGGGCCCTTCTCAGATCCCTGCGGTACACCAGAAAAATCGGGAACAGCGTCCCCACATGGAGCATGACGTCAAAGATCAGATCCGCACCCTCAATATGAAATATGTTTTGCAGCAGTACCAGATGGCCGGAACTGGATATGGGTAAAAACTCCGTGATCCCCTGTACCAGCCCCAGCAGCACCGCAGTGAGATATGTCATGATCATTCCTCCGTGATACCGGATTACATCCTGCCTGTATGGCTGAGATTTTCCTTCCATCTCAGCTTTTTCACAGGCCGTACAGAGTATTATAGCATATTCCCGCAAGGATTTCCACACATTCTTGCCCTCCCGCATCCGGCGGCTGTCCGGAAAATATTTCTGTTATTTTTGCGCTTCCCATCTTGCAGAATTCAAAATATTCCGATACAATACAGCTGTAAGTATACAAATTTCCCGGCCGCTTTGTATTTCCATATACCTGCGGCCAACACCAAGGAGGAACCATTATGCAAAACCCCTATCCTCATCTGTTGGAGCCCATCCGGATCGGCAAGTTTATTTTGAAGAACCGGATGCAGTCCTCCAACTCTCTGCCCCACTTCTCTCAGGGCCCCGAGGAATATCCCGCCGAAGCCACCATGGCACACTTCATCGGCCGTGCCCGCACCGGCGCCGCCTTTATCACCCTGGGCGGCATGGATGACAATCTGGAAAATCCCCCGCTGCCGGATACGCTGGATGTCTCTCACTTCCCGGACTTTGACATCCACAATGCAAAGTGTCAGAACTATCTGGTAGAGATGATCGAAGCCATCCACTACACCGGCTCCATCATGAGCGGATCTCTGTTTTCCGCCAATAAGAAATACCGCTATACCAACGAAAAGGGCGAGGTTGAGATCATCGACGCCTCCTCTCCTGCCAGCACCGGCGCTCTGGCTTCTATGGACCATCAGTTTGTCGGCGATGAGATCAGCGGCGAGACCCTGCGGAAAATCGCCGTCAGCTATGGCCAGCGTGCCGCCTTCTATAAGCGGCTGGGCTTTGACGCCGTTACCATCCATATGAGCTATCGGGCGCAGCTCCCCGGTCAGCTGCTCTCCCCCCTCAGCAACCGCCGTACCGATGAATTTGGCGGCAGCTTTGAGGGCCGCTGCCGGTTCCCGCTGCTGATGCTGGAGGAGATCCGCAAGGCCGTGGGCAACGATATGCTCATTGAGATCCAGTTCTCCGCCGAAGAGCCGGAGGGCGGCTATACCATCGATGAGGGCATCGAATTCCTGAAGCTGGCCCAGAAATATGTGGACATTGTTCAGGTTCGCTCCGCCGATGGCGACTACAACCACCCCATCCCCTTTGAGCTGAACCCCACGCCCTTCCTTGATCTAACCGCCAAGATCAAGGCTGCCGGCCTCGACTTTGTTGTATCCAACGTAGGCGGCTATTTTGATCCTGAGATCGCAGATCGTGCCATTGCCGAAGGCAAGCTGGACATGGTGGCCATGGCCCGGGCATGGATCTCCAACCCCGACTACGGTGACAAGGTCTACGAGGGCCGCAAGGATGATATCGTCCCCTGCCTACGCTGCAACAAGTGCCATGGACGGGGCAAGAACGACATCATGACCACCGTATGTTCCGTAAACCCCAAGTTTGGCTTTGAAATGGTGGATCGCTACATCGGCAAGCCCGCAGGCCCCAGCAAGGAGATCGCCATCATCGGCGGCGGCCCCGGCGGCATGCGCACAGCCCTGTATCTGGCAGACCGTGGTCATAAGGTCACCATCTACGAGAAGGAGCATCAGCTGGGCGGCGCCATCCGTCATGCAGACTACATCCCCTTCAAGTGGACCCTCCGGGACTACAAGGACTACCTGATCCATCAGGTCTACAAAAAGGGCATCAAGGTAGTGCTGGATACCGAAGCCACCCCGGCCATGGTGGAAGACCGCTATGACGCCGTCATCGCCGCTGTGGGCGCACAGCCTGTAATCCCCGGCATTCCCGGCGCAAAGGGCAAAAATGTCACCGTTGCCACCGATGCCATTATGCACTCCGAGAAGATCGGCAAGAACGTTGTGGTCATCGGCGGCGGTGAAGTGGGCGTAGAGACCGGTATGTTCCTGGCGCAGAACGGCCACACGGTCACCGTCATCGAGATGCGGGATCAGCTGGCTGCGGATACCACCGTCATGCACTACCGCTCCATGTTCACCGATGCATGGGAAGCCATCCCCGACTTCCACTATGTACTCTCCGCCACTGCCAAGGAGATTGCCGAAGATCATGTGACCTATACGGACAAGGACGGCGTGGATCACGATCTCCCCGCTGACTCCGTGATCCTCTCTGTGGGCATGCGCTCCAAGTCCGATGAGGCGCTGAGCTTCTACGGCACAAACCCCGGCTTCTATATGGTGGGCGACTGCCGGAAGCCCGGCACCATCCAGACCACCAACCGCAGCGCTTACGTCACTTCCCAGAACATTTAACAAACAAAGAGCAGAAGGTTTGGAACCAGCCACTGGTTCCGCCTTCTGCTCTTTTTACATCCGTTATGCCTCTTGGGTCTCTTTTTCCGCAGCCTTTCGCTGGGCCTTGGCCCGTTTGGCCTCTTCCTTTTCCCGCTCCTTCTTGGCCTTGGGATCCTCCTGCGGATGCTTTGCCCGGATCACCGCAAGGATCTCCTCGCAGGCCGCCTTGGCCGCACAGGATTGCAGGGCAAGACGCATGGCCATTACCGCCAGCCGCTCTTCGGTGAGGTCTTCCGAAATCGCGGTATCCACCTGACCATAGGCCTCGTCGATCCCCCTCAGGAGCTTATCATAGAACGCCTTCTCCTGCTCCGGCTGGATCTCCTGATCCAAAAGCAGCTTCATATCCTTCACCGTCAGCACATTTTTCAAAAGGCCGATGGTGGTGAGATAGACCAGATGCTCCTTGTGGTAGCGCTTGCCGCAGGCCCGGGGCAGCAGCCCATCCTTCACATAGTTATTGATCATCGCCGAGGTCACAGCGGGCGCCTTCCCGCCCACAGACTGCCGGGGCAAATAGGATACCACCTGATCCATATAGAGGTCAATATCCGGCAGAGCGTCCCATGCCTCCGGGCGATCCTCCGCCAAAAGGGCTTTGATTGCTTTGATTTCATCCATACCGCAGTCTCCTTCCAGTTCCGACAATTATATCACATCATTCCGGAAATGTGAAGGGAGAAAGTGTCGATTCCCCGTCCACCAGCGACTTATGCACAAGCCGGCTGCCCTCCAGCACCATATAGCCGTGGCAGCTTCCCCCCTTGGGGATCGACACCGATCCGGGGTTGATCTGGTAAGCCCCATCCACCTGCCGGATCTCCGGGATGTGCGTATGCCCCCGAAGCAGCAAATTCCCCGGCAGCAGCGGAAGGTTCCACTCCTTGTGGCCGTGGATCATATAGATGGTTCTGCCCTCGGCAAATACTGCGGCATACTCCGACAGCACCGGAAAATCCAGCACCATCTGATCCACCTCCGCCTCGCAGTTGCCCCGGACGCAGAGGAGCTTTTCCTTCTGGCCATTGAGCATTTCGATCACCTTTTTGGGTGCATAGTCCCGGGGCAGATCATTTCTGGGGCCATGGTAGAGGAGATCTCCCAGCAGCAGAAGCCGCTGGGGCTGTTCCCGCTCCATTGCCTCCATCAAAAGGCCCGTATAGTAGGCAGAGCCGTGGAGGTCTGATGCGATCATCAGTTTCATGCTCTCGCCTCCCTTACAGCTTCTCTGCCGCTTGCAGCCAAAGGGACGCCGAAGCATCGCTGGGCATCCGCCAATCGCCTCTGGGGCTCAGGCACACGGAGCCCACCTTGACCCCATCGGGCAGACAGCTGCGCTTGAACTGCTGGGTCACGAATCGGCGGTAGAAGTTCTTCAGCCATTTTTTGATGGTCTCCCCATCAAAATCCCCGGCAAAGGCCCGGCAGGCCAGATCATAGATCTTTTCCGGCGCAAAGCCGAACCGCAATACATAGTACAGGAAGAAATCGTGGAGGGCATAGGGGCCAACAATGCTCTCGGTCTGCTGGGCGATCTTTCCGTTTTCATCGGGGGGCAGCAGCTCCGGGCTGATGGGCGTATCCAGCACATCCCGCAGCACCGCCGTGCTGTCCGGGAAGATCTCATATTCCACCAGCGCATCGATCATCCAGCGGATCAGCGTCTTGGGAATGGACGCATTGACGCCGTACATGCTCATGTGGTCAGCATTATAGGTGCACCAGCCCAGCGCCAGCTCCGAGAGGTCGCCGGTACCGACTACCAGTCCCCCCACCTTTCCGGCATAGTCCATGAGCACCTGTGTCCGCTCTCTGGCCTGAGAATTTTCGAAGGTCAGATCCGTCACCGCCTTGTCATGGCCGATATCCCGGAAGTGCTGCTCCACTGCATCTGCAATGGGAATGGTCACAGAGGTGACTCCAAGGGTCTTCATCAGTTCCAGCGAGTTGTTGTAGGTGCGGTCTGTGGTGCCAAAGCAGGGCATGGTGATGCCCACCACATCCGTCACCGGACGGTTCATCTGCCGCATAGCCTCTACCGCCACCAGCAGCGCAAGGGTGGAATCCAGTCCCCCGGATACACCGATCACCGCCTTGCTTCCCGTCACCGTCAGCCGCTTTTTCAGTCCCGTCACCTGCATGGTGAAGATATCCCGGCAGCGCTGCTGACGGTCTGACCGGCTGGAGGGCACAAAGGGCAGCTTGGACACAGGATGGAGTGCGCCGTCACTGTAGAAGATGGGCCGCTGCGCCCCCTCCGGCCCATCTTCCAGCTGAATGTCCATATCCAGTCCGCCGCCGTTGATCCTTGCACAGTCTGCAAAGCTCCGATTCTTGGTTCGGTCTGCCCGGATCCGGCCCAAGTCCAGATCCATGGTCAGTACATAATCCGTATCCAGAAGCTTCCGGTTTTCTGCCAAAATCGAACCGTTTTCTGCGATCATGCTGTGGCCGGAGAACACCAGATCCTGGGTGGATTCCGTCTCCCCAGCGGACACATAGACGTAGCCGCAGAGGCAGCGGGCCGACTGCTGAGAAACCAGCTGCCGCCGGTATTCCCGCTTTGCAATGGTCTCATTGCTGGCCGAGAGGTTCAAGACCACCTCTGCGCCGCCAAGGCACAGGGCCGTACTGGGCGGCAGAGGTGTCCAGAGATCCTCACAGAGCTCAATGCCGAAGCGGATCCCGTCCGCCGTGGCAAAGCAGCGATCAACGGAAACCGGAATGCAGTCTGCCTGCTCCCCCCGAAGGCCCAGCTCCCCCCGGGTCACAGTATCATCGGGCAGCCGTCTCAGATCCTCGCCGGTGGAAAACCAGCGTTTTTCATAGAACTCTCCATAGTTGGGCATATAGGTCTTCGGTACGATCCCGGCGATCCGCCCATTGGCGATCACCACAGCGCAGTTAAAAAGCTGCCCCCGGATTCGCAGAGGTGCGCCCACCACCGCCGTGATATGCAGCCGTCCGGTGAGCTTTTCCAGCTCACCGAGAACCTCTGCGCAGGCCGTCTGCAAGCTTCTCTGGAAAAACAGATCCTGACAGGTATAGCCGGTCAGGCACAGCTCCGGAAATACTGCCAGCGTGCTGCCCTGCCCCGCCGCTGTCTTCAGCTGCGCCTTTATCTTTTCCCCGTTGCCCTGTACATCCGCCACCGCAATGGCCGGAACGCAGCAGGAAACACGGATATAATCAAACATTTCCTTCACCTCATTGAGATAGATGGTCTCATTTTACTCGGAATTTCCAGACACGTCAACAGAAATCCGCCGCAGCTGCGCAAAGCGGCCGGAGCGCATGCCCCGGCCGCTTAGTCTATTCCATCATTTATGCCGCTCCAGTCGAATGGATGCGAGCACATAGGCAGCCACCATGGAAAGCCATATGACGCAGATGCTCAGCACCGGAAACAGGCCCGTATCAGCCCAGAGCTGTAAAAACAGTGCCACCAGCCACAGTCCCATGCAGACCTTATTTCCAACCTGATAGGCCCGGAAGCCGCAGCGGTAGACCATCAGCTTTTCCGCCTCATCGCAGCTTTCCAGCCACTGTTTCTGAAATTTGACATCAAAGACAGATCCCCTTTTCTCTGGATTGATCTGTTTTTCCAGTTTTACCACCCGATAATTTACGAAGAAAATCCACACATATCCCAGTATGAAGATCAGAATGCACGCAGGGAACAGGATCACGCCATATTGGTCTCCCAGCTTTGTATTCAGGCTCACCTCTATACCGGCGGAAAACAGGAAAAAGTTCACCACCGTCATGATGTTTGCCAACAAAAGCCCGCAGCTGAGCTGCTGCTCCGTTTGCTCAATGCACTCGTCCTCGCCATCCCACTGTCCGATCTGCTTCTTTGCCCTATGGCAGATCAGCATGGCGGCAATCGCCGAGATCAGATTGGTAAACAGGAACACCCATGGCACCATGGCTCCCAGCATATCCCCAAGCCCCTGAAAGCTGATGCCATCCCAATGGGTGAGCCACCCCATCAGCATGGAAGCCCCTGCACCCAGTGCCGCACTGATCAGGATCAGCAGTACAAACTTCAAAACAGCCTTTTTCTCAGTTTTCTTTTCCATCATCCGGTTCCTCCTCATATTCAAACAATTTCTCTACGGTAACACCGCAGGCCCTTGCAAGCTTGAGTGCCAGCGTCACAGAGGGAGAATAATCTCCCCGCTCGATCTGACTGATGGTCTGGCGAGAGGTCCCCACCAGCGCCCCCATTTGTTGCTGATTCACCCCAAGCCGCGCCCGATATTCCTTCAGATGATTCTTCAGCGGCACAGTATACGCCTCCTGTTTGACATGAATTCTTTTCATTTTGACAACTTTGTTTGTCATGCACAGTATAGCATTGACAAGGATACTTGTCAACTGTTTTTTGCAAAAACGCCCGGTATCCAGGAATTCGGATACCGGGCGTTCCGGATGCTTTGATTCACTTGCCGCTTATGCAGCGCTTTTTTGCCGGAGCACAGACACAAGCTTCCCGCTCCAGATTCCCAGCAGCACGCCTCGCATCACCGTGCAAAGCAGCATGCCTATTGCGTTGAGGAGGTAACCATAGCTGTTGTCGGCTATGATCCCGGCGATAAAAAGCAGAACGCATACCACAGACCCTGCCGCCAGATGCCGGATGCGGCTACCCCAGCCAGCCCAGAACGCCAGCGGCAGCACCATCACCAGCACCACCAGCAGCTGCGGATCCAACAGGTATTGCATCATTGGAAACTGATCCATAATTTAACACCGCCTTTTTCCCAGTATACCCGTTTGCGCATCATTTGTCAAGCGTTCTCATCCGGGCGATTTCTCGATCAAAGGAAGATTCTGGGCAGTCCCCCCACGATAGATCCGCAGCTCCGCCAGCTCTGTGGGATCCAGTGCCACCCATGGGATCACATATTCCGTGATTCCGTCATGGTTCCAGCCCACGGAGCCAAAGTCCGGCACGGCATCTCCGTTTTTCAGGCAAAACTCCACAGCGACCTCCTTCTCTCCCACAGCATCTGCCGGGTCTGTAAGGACATACGCCTCCGGCAGCACCAGACTGCACCCGGTGGATGTCACCAAAATGCTGACGTTGCTGTTTCCCATCGCAGCTTCCAGCTGTTGAGACTCTACCGTGTATTCCGCCTCCTGCGTCATCTTTGGAACCGAAACCTTAAACTGCCAGCTTCCGTCTATGGCAGCTATTTTTTCCGCCAAGCCCACATCATCCATATGTCCGCTGATGATATAGACAGCATGGAACTCAATCTCAATCTCTGTGCTGCCATCGCAGATGATCTGGTCATCCGGCAAAGATGTCCACGTATTGAGCTCCAGCATTCCCTGCTCTGTGACCGTGGATCTCTGTCCCTGCACCGTACCGTAGGCCGGATTCATCCAGCTGTAATCCCAGGATTTCGGAATGACACCATAGACCTCCAGCGAATATTGGAATTTCTTCTCGTCCTCCACCCGATAGCTCAGGCCGAAGGTTATACTGTGATTGCTGACCGTCATCGACTCCATCGTAATGGTCAGTCCCTGATCGGTGGCACTTTGGCCGACTGTCACGGTGCGCCCCTCCAAATAAGCGCTCTGCTCCGGGGACATGGCCTCACTGGCCGTGGTTTTCCACACGGTGTTGGCTGCCGTATTCCATTCCTCCTGCATCAGTTGGGTACTTCTGCTGTACTGGATCACCGCTGCCGCAGTGATGCTCAGTACCGCCACCAACGCCGCCGTCAGCAGTCCGACTTTCCACGGACGCTTCCGGGGCTTTTTCCCTTGTGTCTGATGGATCTGCTCCATTGCACCTGCTAAGATCCGCCCCTTCGCCGCTTCCTCCAACGGGACTCCCTCGGGGCGATAATAGGATAGCACATTACTGAGCTTCATAATCAAGCCCTCCTTGCTGTAACATGGTTTTCAGTCTCTTTTTTCCACGATAGAGCTGACTCTCCACGGCCCGCGGTGTCATGCCCAAATCCGCAGCAATATCCTTGACCCGTTCCTCTCGATAGAACCGCCGCAGAAAAATCGTTTTCCCCGGCTCTCCCAAGCCTTCTATGGCGTCAGTTACCAGCGCTTCCAGCATAAAGTCCTCCAACCGATCAGACACCGTCACATCCTCCAGAAGCTCCTGCTGCAAAGACAGCTCCTGATACGGCGCTTTTGCCCTCAGCCGATCCAGCGCAGCGTTTCTGGCAATGGCACACAAATAACTTTTGAGCCGCTGGGGCTGCCGAAGCCGCTCCCTTGTCTGCCACAGCTTCACCAACGCATCAGAAACACATTCTTCCGCATCCCGCTGATCCCGCAAAACGCCATAGGCAACAGAATAGAGCAGGGCTCCGTATGTGTCCATCAGCTGTCGCAGCGCTGCATCCGGATCCTTTTCCAGCAGCCGAAGCAGTTTTTTCTCCTGCATCTCTCTCGCCTCCCTTTGGTTCTCTCAAAAGCGCTTTCACCCTATAGGACGGGGATACGCCCCAAAACCACGCAGCAGATGAAAAAAATCCCGGCGTCCGAACACAGACACCGGGATTTTCCCATGCACACAAATAAACTTACAGGCTCAGTACTGCGCCCTTGTCCGCAGAAGTGACCATCTTGGCATAGCGTGCCAGATAGCCGGTCTTCACCTTGGGCTCCGGCATCACCAGATTCTTCTTCCGCTCTGCAAGAACGTCATCCGCAACCTCAAGGGTGATCTTATGGGCGGGAATATCAATGGAGATGATATCGCCCTCTTCCACCAGACCGATGGTACCGCCGGAGGCTGCCTCCGGGGACACATGGCCGATGGCTGCGCCGCGGGTTGCGCCGGAGAACCGTCCATCGGTGATCAGGGCCACGCTCTCGCCCAGTCCCATGCCGCAGATGGCAGAGGTGGGGTTCAGCATCTCCCGCATGCCGGGGCCGCCCTTGGGGCCCTCATAGCGGATGACCACCACATCACCGGGCTTGATGCCGCCGGCATAGATGACCGCAATGGCCTCTTCCTCGGAATTGAACACCCGTGCAGGGCCGGAATGCTTCATCATCTCGGGAGCAACCGCAGACTGCTTAACCACGCAGCCGTCCGGCGCCAGATTGCCAAACAGCACCGCAATGCCGCCGGTAGCCAGATACGGATGGTCAATGGGACGGATGGTCTCATGATCCAGATTCTCAGCATTCCGGATGTTTTCCGCCACGGTCTTGCCGGTGCAGGTGATCAGATCCGTCTTAATGAGTCCGGCGTCTGCCAGCTCCTTCATCACGGCGTATACGCCGCCTGCCCGCTCCAGATCCTCCATAAAGGTGGGGCCTGCGGGAGCCAGATGGCACAGGTTGGGGGTACGGGCGTTGAACTCATTCACATGGGCCAGATCAATGTCGATTCCGCACTCATGGGCAATGGCGGGCAGGTGCAGCATGGTGTTGGTGGAGCAGCCCAATGCCATATCCACGATCTCCGCATTGTTGAAGGCGTCCTCGGTCATAATGTCCCGGGGCCGGATGTTCTTCCGGTACAGCTCCATGACCTGCATACCGGCCTGCTTGGCCAGACGCAGCCGGGCGGAATAGACCGCAGGAATGGTGCCGTTGCCCCGGAGGCCCATACCGATGGCTTCCGTCAGGCAGTTCATGGAATTGGCGGTGTACATGCCGGAGCAGGAGCCGCAGGAGGGGCAGGCATTCATGACATACTCCTCCACGCCGTCTTCATCCAGCGTGCCTGCGTGATAGGCACCTACGGCCTCAAACATATCGCTGAGGCAGGTGCGGCGTCCATCGGACATATGTCCCGCCAGCATGGGGCCGCCGGAAACAAAGATCGTAGGAACATTGATTCTTGCAGCTGCCATCAGCAGACCCGGGACGTTTTTATCACAGTTGGGGATCATAACCAGCGCATCAAACTGATGGGCAATGGCCATAGCCTCGGTGGAATCACAGATCAGATCACGGGTCACCAGCGAATACTTCATGCCGATATGGCCCATGGCGATGCCGTCACAGACCGCAATGGCCGGAAACTCCACCGGGGTGCCGCCGGCCATGCGGACACCGGCTTTCACGGCCTCCGCAATCTTGTCCAGATTCATATGACCGGGAACGATCTCATTGTAGGAACAGACAACGCCAACCAGTGGCCGGTCGGTCTCTTCCTTGGTATAGCCCAGTGCTGCAAACAGGGATCGGTTGGGTGCACGATCCACGCCCTGGGTGACGTTGGCAGAAAGCTTCATAGAAAATTCTCCTTTATCGGTAAAATGAAAATGGGGGAGGCAGAACTCTGCCTCCCCCATGGATTTCTGTATGCCTTAAGCGCATTCAGAGGAGAACCCAAATTAAATTCTCATCGCACATTGAATGGCCAATTGCACCACATGTGCATTGTTCATTGCACAGTATCTGTGAAAATCAGTTGGAAGCAGCGTCCAGACCCTTATCGCCGTTGTCGCCGTCCTTCCACAGCATGTTGTTCCGCAGCTCTGCGCCCACGATCTCCATGGGATGCTTTGCCAGCTGATCACGCTTGGAGTTGAAGAAGGAACGGCCGTTCTTGTTCTCGGCGATCCAGCGGCTTGCAAAGGTGCCGTCCTGAATGTCGGACAGAACTGCACGCATGTTGGCCTTGACAATGTCATGGGGCAGCACACGGGGGCCGGAGACATACTCGCCGAACTCAGCGGTATCGGAGATGGAGTAGTTCATGGCTGCAACGCCGCCCTTGTTGATCAGGTCAACGATCAGCTTCATCTCGTGGATGCACTCGAAGTAAGCGTTCTCGGGCTCATAGCCGGCCTCAACCAGCGTCTCGAAGCCGCACTGCATCAGGTCTACAACGCCGCCGCACAGAACGGTCTGCTCACCGAACAGATCGGTCTCAGTCTCGTCATGCATGGTGGTCTCCATAACACCGGCACGGGCGCCGCCGATACCGGCGATGTAGGCCAGAGCGATCTGCAGGCAGTTGCCGGTGGCATCCTGCTCTACAGCAACCAGGCAGGGCACACCCTTGCCGGCTACATAAGTGCCGCGAACCGTGTGGCCGGGGCCCTTGGGAGCAGCCATGAATACGTCTACGTCAGCGGGGGGAACAATCTGCTTGTAGCGGATGTTGAAGCCATGGGCGAAGGCAATGGCCTTTCCGGCAGTCAGGTTGGGGCCGATGTGCTCCTTGTAGATGTCAGCGGCACGCTCGTCGTTGACAAGGATCATGATGATGTCAGCAGCCTTGGTTGCATCTGCAACGGACATAACGTTGAAGCCGTCCTCGGTTGCCTTGTCCCAGGACTTGCCGTGGCGAAGGCCAACGATGACGTCGCAGCCGGAATCTCTGAGGTTCTGTGCATGAGCATGGCCCTGAGAGCCGTAACCGATCACTGCGATCTTCTTACCATTCAGGACGCTGAGGTCGCAGTCCTTCTCATAATACATTTTTGCCATAATTATATTCCTCCTTGAGTTTATTCTGGTCATATATTGTTTTCTGTCCTCTTTCGAGGGCAACCATGCCGGTTCGAGCCGTTTCCAGGATTCCATAGTCATCCAGAAGCCTCAGGATGGCCTTGATCTTTTCCGCAGCACCGACAACGGCAATGATCAGCGTTGACTGGCCGAAATCTACGATATTTCCCCGGAACACATTGGTGATCTGGATGATATCCTCCCGGGCATCCCGGGTCTCGGCCTTTACCTTAATGAGCACCAGCTCCCGCTGGATGGATTCCTCCCCCTCCAGCACGTCCACGGAGATCACCAGCAGCAGCTTGCTGAGCTGGGTGGCAATCTGGTGCACCGTGACTTCATCTACAATGGTCACCACCGAAATACGGGTGGTTCCCTCTCCCAGCCCCGGTCCGGAGCAGATGGATTCAATGTTATAGCCCTTTCGGGAAAACAGCCGTGCCACCTGACTGAGCACGCCGGGGGTGTCCTCCACCAGCACAGACAGGGTATAGGCCTTTTTCTCTGTATTCATGGACGCACCTCCTTAAATCAGCATAAAGTTAGTGATGGGCTGGCCGCCGCCGACCATGGGCCGTACCATTTCATCGGTATCGATGAGGCAGTCCACCACATAGCCGTGGCCCCATTCCAGCGCCTCGTGAATGGCCGCCTCCAGTTCTTCTACGCTGGAAACATGGGCGCCCTTGAGGCCATAGGCCTCTGCCAGCTTGACAAAATCCGGGGCAAAGCCCAGATCCGTCTGAGAAAAGCGCTTTTCATAGATCAGGTTCTGCCACTGACGAACCATGCCAAGGGTACGGTTATCAAAGACAAATGTGATCACCGGAATGTCATAGTGGCTCTCGGTGGCCATTTCCTGACCGTTCATCCGGAAGCAGCCGTCACCGGTGATATGGATCACGGTCTTATCGGGGTTGCCCAGCTTTGCGCCCAGCGCCGCCCCAAGGCCGAAGCCCATGGTGCCGAAGCCGCCGGAGGTCAGGAGCTGACCGGGATAGTCAAAGTGGAAATGCTGAATGGTCCACATCTGATGCTGACCCACATCCGTTGCAACGATGGTATCCTGCGGCACCATATTGCGGATGGTCTCCAGCACCTGCTGGGGGGTCAGCTCGCCGGGCTTATCCTGATATTCTGTCCGGGTGGCATAGGAGAATACAAACTCCTTCCACCGGTCATTGTGCTTCTGCTCAACACGCTCATTGAGCAGCTCCAGCACCCGGCCCGCATCACCGATGATGTGATGATCGGTCTTGACATTCTTATCAATTTCCGCCCGGTCAATGTCGATCTGAACGATCTTCGCCTGACTGGCAAAGCTCTCCGGATCCAGCGCCACACGATCCGAGAACCGGCAGCCCACTGCAATGAGCAGATCGCAGTTGGCGCAGGCAATATTGGAGGCCTGCGTGCCGTGCATGCCGATCATGCCGGTGGTCAGGGGATTCCCGCCGGGGAAGCCGCCGCCGCCCATCACCGTAATGGCCACGGGAGAGTCGATTTTTTCGGCAAACGCCCGGAACTGCTTGTGGGCACGGCCTCTTACCACACCGCCGCCGCAGATCAGCAGGGGCTTTTCCGCCTTGGCGATCATCTCCGCCAGCTTGTCCACATCCTCATGGTTGGGCTCCGGCGTGCGGATGTCCCAGCCGATGCGATGGGTCAGCGCCTGCAGGCGGCCATGCTTGATGTGTTCCTTCCGCTCCATGGGCTCATAGTCGATGAGCTCATTGGGGGCAGTGACGTTTTTCAGAAAATCGATGAGCACCGGGCCGGGACGGCCGGTGGCCGCCACCGCAAAGGCCTCCCGCATAATGTCCGGAATGGTCTGGGGATCCCGCACCAGATAGGTGGCCTTGGTAATGGGCATTGCAATGCCGGTGATATCCACCTCCTGAAAGGCGTCCTTTCCCAGCAGATTCTCCGTGACGTTGCAGGTGATAAACACCACCGGGGAAGAATCATAGTAGGCCGTTGCAATACCGGTGGTCAGATTGGTGGCACCGGGGCCGGAGGTGGCAAAGCATACGCCGACCTTACCGGTAGAGCGGGCATAGCCGTCGGCGGCATGGGCAGCGCCCTGCTCATGGGCCGTGAGAATGTGCCGGAGCTTTCCCTGATAGTGGTACAGCTCATCGTAAATATTCAGGATGGTGCCGCCGGGATAGCCGAAGATGGTATCCACCCCCTGCTCCAGCAGGCACTCCAGGATCGCTGTTGTGGCTTTAACCTTCATTGGTCAACCTCCTCAAATCTTTCCGCTTCCCTTCTGGACGGCAATGAGCCCGGTTCGGGCCACCTCCAGAATGGAGAAGGGACGCAGCAGGCTCTGGAACAATTCCAGCCGCTCGGTGGTATCGCTGAGCTCCAGTGTCATGGAGGTTGCCGATACATCGGCAATCTTTGCCCCCATGATCTGGCACAGATTCATAATGTCAACTCTGGTCTTTGTGGTGCAGGAGACCTTTACGATCATCAGCTCCCGGCCAATGAGCCGGTCTTCATCCAGCGTCCGCACCTTAATGACGTCCACCAGCTTGTTGAGCTGCTTTTCCACCTGCTCCACCACGCTGTTTCCGCTGTCCACAATAATCGTGATTCGGGAAATGCTGGGGTCATCGGTGACACCCACTGCCAGAGATTCAATATTAAACGCTCTTCTGGAGAACAGGCCGGTAATCTTGTTGAGCACGCCTGCCTGATTCTCTACCAGAACAGAAATTGTCTGCTTCATACTGCCCATCCTCCCTTAGTCGCTGGTCTTTGCATCGGGATCCACATGGCACACCATAATATAGGGGCCGTCGCAGTGCAGCATCTCCCTGAGCTTTTCCTCAATCTCGCTGTCCTGCCGAATCTCGCCGTATCGGATGCCATAGGCCTCTGCCAGCTTGGAGAAGTCCGGAGAATGATCCAGCGCCACTCCAAAGGGGCCGCTGTAGGCGCTGTGCTGGATCTCGTTCACCAGTCCCAGCACGCTGTTCTCCATCATCACCAGCTTCACATTTGCGTCAAGGTTCCGCAATGTGCTGAGCTCATTCTCAAACATCTGGAAGCTGCCGTCGCCGCAGACCACTACCGTCTGCTTTTCAGGTGCCGCCACCTTGGCGCCCAGCGCTGCCGGCAGGGAATAGCCCATGGTGCCAAGGCCGCCGGTGGTCAGGAACCGGCCATGCTTGATGGTCATGTGCTTGCAGGTCCAGATCTGGTTCTGCCCCACGTCCACACAGCAGACGGCGTCATCGTCCATGAGATGGCCCAGCGTGCGGATCACCCGTGCGGGATGGGCATAGCCCTCCCGGCTGGGAAGCTCCCGCACCAGCTCTGCCTTCCGGCTCTCCCGCAGCGCCTCAATGTCCTGAGTCTGTGCGGTGGTGTCCAGCTCCATCAGCTGGAGCAGTACCTGCTTCACGTCCCCCACCACGGGGATGGTGGTATCCACGTTCTTACCGATCTCCGCCGGATCCACATCGATATGAATGGTCTTCATGCGGCGGCCGATCTCCAAGGGCTGGAGGATGGCACGGTTGGCCACCCGGGCGCCCACCAGAATCAGCAGATCGGAATGCGCCAGCGTCTTGTTGGCGGTGGCTGTTCCGAAGGAGCCGATCATGCCCATATACAGGGGATGCTCCGTGGGGACGATGCCAAGACCCATCATGGTATTGACAATGGGAATCTGGCTCCGCTCCGCAAATTCCAGTGCTTCCTTCTGAGCTCCGGCGCTGATGACACCGCCGCCCAGACAGAGCACCGGCTTTTTCGCATGGCGAATGGCATCGGCTGCCCGCTGGATCTGCTTGATGTTGCCCTTTACCGAGGGCTTATAGCCCCGGATCTCCACGGTTTCGGGATAGACAGGCTCAAACTTTGCCTTCTGCACATCAATGGGAATATCAATGAGTACCGGCCCGGGCCGACCGGTGGAGGCAATGTGGAATGCCTCCTTTACAATTCTGGGGATGCTCTTGACATCCTTCACCAGATAGCTGTGCTTGATAAAGGGCGCTACAGCACCGGTAATGTCCACCTCTTGGAAAATATCCCGGCCCAGCAGGTAGCTTTCCACCTGCCCGGTAATGGCCACCATGGGAATGGAGTCCATATATGCGGTGGCAATGCCGGTAATGAGGTTTGTTGCCCCCGGGCCGGAGGTGACCATGCATACGCCCACCTTGCCGCTGATGCGGGAATAGCCGGAGGCCATATGTCCCGCATTCTGCTCTGTCCGTACCAGTGTATAGTGAATATCCGAGTGCTTCAGGGCATCTGCCGCGGGGCAGATGGTCGCCCCTGCATAGCCGAAGATCTCCGTTACGTTTTCCCGCTTTAAGCTTTCGATCAAAGCCTCTGCGCCAGTTGTCATTGCATCTCGCCCCTTTGCTGCATATAAAAAAATACAGCCTCATCCCATTTTCATAGGACGAAGCTGACTCCGCGTTACCACCTAAATTCCCGGCATGTCCGGGCCCTCAGTTCCACATATGTATGGAATTTCCCTTTAACGGAGGAATCCGCCGCCGCCTACTCCGGCACAAGCCGTTTCAGTGCAGAGCTCCAAGGTGAGTTTCCCTGAATTCTTAGCAGGCGCTCACACCAGCCGCGCCCTCTCTGAGCCATTGGGACTCAGGTACTAATCCTTTTCATTGCCTGTTTCGATTAATTTTCTCTATGATACAAAAGCCGTTTCCATTTGTCAATGGCATTTTCGTGGTTTCGGTCATTTTTAGCATTCTGCCTTTTTTTCTCGGATGCTTTTGCAGTTTTTTTGGCATTTTGCAGCCGCCCTGAACCTGATCCGAACACTGCGGGAAAAAGGCCATGAGGTTCGTGTGGTCTGCCCGGATGCGGATCGTGCCGGCGAGCCGGGCTATTATATCGTTCCGAAATACGACTTTCATATATTTAATGAGTATGTGGAGAAAAACGGCGTAGCCCCCGCCAAGCTGGACACCCGTGTGCCGGAGGCGGCCATCCACGATGTGGACGTGATCCATGTAATGATTCCCTTTGCGCTGGGGAAGGCTGCGGCCCACTATGCCCATGACCATGGCATTGCCCTGACTGCAGGCTTCCATTGTCAGGCCGAGAATATCACCAACCATATTTCCCTGCAAAACAGTCCCAAGGCCAACACTGCCGTATACCATATACTATATGATCGGCTCTACCGCTACTGCGACTGCATCCACTACCCCACCCAGTTCATCAAGGATACCTTTGAGGCCATTGTCGGCCCCACCAATGGCCGGGTGATCTCCAATCCCGATGCTGTGAGTCTCCCTTTTCTTCAGGCCCTTGTGACCATGCTGGGGGTCATCCCGATCCCCAACAAGTTTTCGGGTATGCGGCAGTTTCTTTCCTCCGTGCAGCAGCGCTATCGGGAGAATAACGTCATTGCCATCTTCCCCGAGGCTCACATCTGGCCCTTTTATACCGGCATCCGCCCGTTCTCGGATACCTCCTTCCGGTATCCGGAAAAGCTGGGTGCTCCCGTGGTGGCCATGGTCACCACCTATCGCCGGCGCAGGGGGCTTGGGCGGCTGCTTCGCCGGCCGGGCATGACCATTACCTTGTCCGAGCCCTTCTATCCCGATGCCGCACTCTCTGCCCGGGAGGCCCAGCAGAAGCTCCGGGATCAGGTCTATCACTTTATGGTCTCCGTGGCATCCTCCCATGAAAACATCTGCTATTTTGACTATCAGCCCGCCCCGCAGGAATGAGTCCCGGGAATTTATCCTTTTTTACGGAAGAAAAATAATCTAATTTTTGCTTTACAAATCAGAATTTCGTGGTATAATTCTAACGGTATGCCCTATTGCCCAGTACCGGGGTATCAGCCGCGTCGCGCGGTGTTCACCCGCCCGGCACTTAGCTTTGGGGTAAAATATTGAAAGGTGGAATTTATTATGATCCGCAAAGAAGTAAAAGATCAGGTCATCGCCCAGTACGCTACCCATGAGGGCGACACCGGTTCCCCCGAGGTACAGATTGCTGTCCTCACCTACCGCATCAACGAGCTCACCGAGCATCTGCGTACCCACATCCATGACGATCACAGCCGCCGTGGCCTGCTGAAGATGGTTGGTAAGCGCCGCAACCTGCTGGACTATCTGGCAAAGAAGGACATCAACCGTTACCGTGCCCTGATCGCTAAGCTGGGCCTGCGTAAGTAAGCTGCTGTTCCGTCCGGCGAGCTTGGTCCCATAATGCGTCAAAAGGGCGGCTCATTGATTTGAGCCGCCCTTTCAAGACCGTCATCACCGTCATCCATCTGTGGTGCAGGATCAGTTTTAGCAGTTGAAAGAGTGTCCGGCCTTTCCGGCTGCTGTTTCAAGTGCTAAACTTCCTGTACTGCAATCCACAAAAATACAGGAGGTATTATAATGGTAACTAAGAAAGAATTCCCCAACCGCCATGTGTTCCAGACCGAAATTGGCGGCCGTCCCTTCACCGTCATCACCGGTCAGGTAGCTGAGCTGTGCAACGGCGAATGCATCTGCCGCTACGGCGACACCGTCGTGCTCACCACCGTGGTGGCTTCCTCTGCCCCCAAGTCCGGCATTGACTACTTCCCTCTGACCATTGATTTTGAAGAGCGGATGTACGCTGTGGGCCGTATCCCCGGCGCTTATCTCCGCCGTGAGGGCCGTCCCTCCGAGCGAGGCGTACTGGTAAGCCGCCTCATCGACCGCCCCATGCGTCCCTTCTTCGACGATGACCTGCGCAACGATGTCGTTGTCACCTGCACCGCACTGTCCAACGACAAGGACAACTCCATTGAGGTTGTCGCTTCTCTGGGCGCTTTCATTGCCACCGCTTACTCCGATGTACCGTGGAACGGCCCCATGGCTACCACTCAGGTTGCCTATGTAGACGGCGAGTACGTGGTAAACCCCAGCTACGATCAGCATCAGCGTGCCGAGATGTTCGTCACCATCGCCTCCACCGCCGAAAAGGTGGTTATGATCGAGACCGAGGCCAAGGAAATCCCCGAGGATATCCTGCTGGGCGGCATTAAGCTGGCTCATGAGACCAACCAGCAGATCGTTGCCTTCATCAACGAGATCGTTGCCGAGATCGGCAAGCCCAAGTTCTCCTTCGAGAAGGCCGCTGTCAACTATGACCTGCTGAACGACCTGATGGAGTACGGTCTGCCCCAGATCGAGTATGCGCTGGACACCGATGACAAGAATGTCCGGGAAGAGCGTCTTGCTGCCATCCGTCTGGACTTCGCCGAGAAGTTCAAGGACAAGTATGAGGACTACGACCAGCACATTGAGGTCTGCCTCTACAAGATGCAGAAGAAGGTCGTGAAGAAGTGGCTCATGGCCGGCAAGCGTGTGGATGGCCGCCGCACCGACGAGATCCGTCCTCTGGCTGCCGAGGTAGGCGTTCTGCCCAGAGTCCATGGCTCCGGCCTGTTCACCCGTGGTCAGACTCAGGTTCTGTCTGTCTGCACCCTTGCTTCTCTTTCCATGATGCAGAAGCTGGATACCATCTTCCCCGAGGAATCCAAGCGCTGGATGCATCACTATAATATGCCCGCATTCTCCACCGGCGAGGCACGGGGCAGCCGCTCCACCTCCCGCCGTGAGTATGGTCATGGTGCGCTGGTCGAGAAGGCTCTGGCGCCTGTGCTCCCCTCCGTGGAGGAGTTCCCCTATGCCATTCGTGTTGTCTCTGACGTGCTGTCCTCCAACGGCTCCACCTCTCAGGGCTCCATCTGCGGCACCACGCTGGCGCTCATGGATGCCGGTGTTCCCATCAAGCGGCCTGTGGCCGGTATCTCCTGCGGTCTGATCTCCGAGGGTGACAAGTTCCGCACCTTCATCGATATTCAGGGTGTTGAGGACTTCCACGGTGAGATGGACTTCAAGGTTGCCGGTACCGTAAAGGGCGTCACCGCCATTCAGATGGACCTCAAGAACGATGGTCTCACCATGGAGATCATTGAGGACGCTCTGGAGAACTGCCGCAAGGCCCGTCTGGAGATTCTGGATCAGATCATGCTGCCCTGCATCGCTGAGCCTCGGAAGGAAGTCAGCGAGTATGCACCCAAGATGATCTCCATGAAGATCCCCGTGGAGAAGATCCGTGAGGTCATCGGCTCCGGCGGAAAGACCATCCAGAAGATCACTGCCGAGACCGGCGCCAAGATCGACATCGATGATGACGGCTCCATCTTCATCTCCGCAGTGGACGCTTCCTCCTGCAAGGCTGCCAAGGCCGCCATTGACAACATCTGCTTCGTTCCCGAGGTAGGCAAGCTGTACTACGGCAAGGTCGTCCGCATCATCCCCATCGGCGCTTTTGTGGAGCTGGTACCCGGTAAGGACGGCATGATCCACATCTCCAAGCTGGAGAACCACCGTGTGGAAAAGGTCGAGGACGTGCTGAATGTTGGCGATATGACTTGGGTCAAGGTCACCGACATCGACGAAAAGGGCCGTGTGAACCTCTCCCGGAGAGACGCTCTGAAGGAAATGGCAAAGAACAAGCAGTAATTTCCGATTTATATTGTGGACTGCCGCTCAGTGCGGCAGTCCATTTTTTTGCGTTTCTATGTCGATCGTTGGAGCCGCAAAAGCTAAGGTTTTCCCTGCAAATGGACGACAGCAGCGGCACACAGCTTTTTCTCACATTCTTCCCATTTTCCCCTTGCAATTTTCAGCGAAAAGTGTCATAATAGTTTGGCTCAAAAGAGCAGACTTTTATTGTGAGGTGAACACCATGTACGACTGTGACAGTATTGGGCGAAGACAGGAGTCTGACATACCCATACGGATGCCGGCATGGTTTGCCGCGCCTCTGTTTGGATAGCTTTTTGTCATTCGCCCTGATTTCCCCATACACAGCCGCAGAGTGCTGATCTGCCCGCTTTGGTGAGATCAGGGGCTTTTTGCGCCCCTTTGCAGGTCAGCCTCCCCCACCCGTCCCCTGTGGACAGAATCAAGGAGGTAATGTGTATGACAAAGTTGGAGCTGAATAGCCGCAGCATGACGGAAAATCAGGACGCCATTGTCCGGGTGCTTCAGGGAAGCGCCTCTCCGGCTCTGATGGCCCATCAACTGGAGCAATTCCACGAAAACGACATTGCGGCGGTGCTGCCGTTGCTCACCGCACCCCAGCAAAAAAAGCTGCTGCGGGTGCTGAACCCCGAAACCCTTTCCACGGTATTCTCCTATCTGGACGAGCCGGGCCCTCTGCTGGAGGCGCTGGACATCCGGAAGGCCGTGGACATCGTCTCCGGCATGGAGGCTGACGACGCCGTGGACGTGCTTCGTCAGCTCAGCAAGGAAAAACGGGACGCCCTGCTGGATATCATGCCTCCGGAGCAGAAAAAGGACATTCTGCTGGTCGCCTCCTATGACGAGGACGAGATCGGCAGCTACATGACCACGGACTTTATTCAGGTGCCCCTGACCGACACCGCAGAGGCCGCCATGTCCGCTCTTTCCGAGCAGGCAAAGGACACCGAAAACATCTCCACCCTCTATGTGCTGGCACTGGACGGCACCTTTTTTGGCGCCCTTCCCCTGCGGGATCTGCTCATTGCACCAAAAGCCTCCACCGTACAGGATCTGTGTCAGACCTCTTATCCCTATGTCTACGGCAGAGAACAGCTGGACGACTGTATGGAGACCCTGAAAGACTACTCCGAGGACTCCATTCCGGTGTTGGACGCCCAGAATCGTGTGCTTGGCATCGTTACCGCCCAGGATCTCATTGAGGTCTCCGATCAGGAGATGGGCGAGGATTACGCCCGTCTGGCCGGTCTGACTGCGGAAAACGATTTGAAGGAATCCGTGCTCCAGAGCACCAAAAAGCGCCTTCCATGGCTGGTGATCCTGTTGGCCCTTGGACTGGTGGTCAGCTCCGTGGTGGGTATTTTTGAGGGCGTTGTGGCTCAGCTTCCTCTGATTATCTGCTTTCAGTCTCTGGTGCTGGATATGGCCGGTAACGTGGGCACCCAGTCTCTGGCAGTTACCATCCGGGTCCTCACCGATGAAACCATTCCCGTCCGGCAGCGGCTCCGGCTGATCCCCCGGGAAACCAAGGTGGGCCTGCTGAACGGCACACTGCTGGGACTGCTGTCCTTTGTGTGCATCGGCCTCTACCTGATGGCCGCCAAGGGACAGACCCTTCAGATGTCCTACTGTATCTCCGGCTGCATCGGCATTGCACTGATGGTGGCCATGGCCGCCTCCGCCCTGTTCGGTACCGTGATCCCCATGTGCTTTAAGAAAATCGGCATCGACCCTGCCGTGGCCTCCGGCCCCCTGATCACCACGGTCAACGACCTTGTGGCCGTTGTGGTATACTACGGGCTTACATGGCTCTTCCTGATTGAAATGCTGCATCTGGTATGACAAAATCCCCCTGCCGAGACGGCAGGGGGATCATTTTATGATGCAGGGTTTGGCTTATTCCTCTTCGGACGCTCCGTCCAGCCAGGTAAAGGTATCAAAGCAGCTGAAGTAGTCCTCCATGTTTTCCCGTGCCTCTTCTACCGTATCGCCGGGGAACACATCGGAGTCGTCACCGTTGCTCATCACTACTTCAAAGCCGGTCTCTCCCCCTTCGATGCCAAGGAGAATTTCCTCCCCAAAAAATTCATCATTTTCGTTGATCTTTGCGATCCATTTTGTCATGGTCTGTCACTCCCAGGTTGATGGATTAAATGAAACAGCATGATTATAATCGCTTCTATAGGGATTGTAAAGAGGATGAACCCATTTTTTCTTGATTCCACAAAAAACTGTCTAAAAATTTACAGTTTGGGGCATTGCCGCTGCCGTTTTCGCCGGAATTCATCCCTTCTGGGCTTCGATCCGCTCTGCCAGATCGCTTAAATACATCCACCGTTCCATCTTTTCTTCCAACTGTGCTTCCAGCGCTTCCTTTTCCTCTGTGAGCCGCTGGAGCGCCGTGTAATCGGTGGCATGCGCCGCCATCTCCGTGTCCTTGTCCGCAATTTTCTCTTCCAGTGCGGCAATCTCGCCCTCGATGGAGGCATATTCCCGCTGTTCTTTATAAGAAAAGCGGAGTTTCTGAGCTTTTGGCTCCTGACGTGGCTCTTTCTTTTCCTTCTTCTCCCGAATCTCCGGCTGGTTTTCCTTCCGTTTTTCCAGATAATCCGTATATCCGCCGGTATAGCGCAGGATCTCGCCGGTATCCGACACCTCAAAGATCTGGGTTGCAACCTTGTCAAGGAAATATCGGTCATGGCTCACCGCCACCACAATGCCGTCAAAGGAAGCAAGATAGTCCTCCAAAATGGTCAGGGTCTCAATGTCCAGATCGTTGGTGGGCTCGTCCAGCAGCAGCACATTGGGGGCCGACATCAGCACGCCCAGCAGGTACAGCCGTCGGCGCTCGCCGCCGGACAATGCGCCGATGGTACTGTACTGAAGGTCCCCGTCAAACAAAAACCGCTCCAGCATCTGACTGGCGGAGAACGTTCCCTCCGAGGTCTTCACCGTGGCAGCGATCTCGTGGATATAGTCATAGGGCCGCTGGCGCAGATCCAGCTCTCTGCCCTCCTGAGAGAAATAGCCGATTTTCACGGTCTCGCCCCAGGTAATCTCCCCGGCATCCGGCTGGATATTGCCTGCAATCAGTTCCAGCAGGGTAGACTTTCCGGCGCCGTTTCGTCCAACCACACCAATGCGGTCATCCCGTCCCATGAGATAGGAGAAGGGCCGCAGGACCGTCCTTCCCCCATAGGCTTTTTCTACCCGGGTCAGCTCAATGGTCTTCTTCCCCAGCCGGGAGGACATGGCTGCCGTCTGGACCGTTGCCTGCGTCTCCGGCGCCTCCTGCGCTTTCAGCTCCGCATAGCGGCGGATGCGATCCTTGGCCTTTGTGCCTCTGGCCTGCGGCCCCCGGATGATCCACTGATACTCCCGGCGCAGGAGGGTCTGTCGCTTTCGCTCTGCCGCCTCGGCATACTCGTAGCGCTGCTGCCGCAGCTCCAGATAGCGGGAGTAGTTGGCCTCATAGAAATAGAGCTTTCCCCGCTCCACCTGACAGATCCGGTTGCAGACCCGTTCCAGAAAATAACGATCATGGGTCACCATAATGATGCCGCCCCGGAAGCGCCGAAGCCAGTCCTCCAGCCACTCCACCATATAGGCGTCGAGATGGTTGGTGGGCTCGTCCAGCAGCAGTACATCCGCCGGATGGATCAGCGCCGTGGCAAGGGCCACACGCTTCCGCTGGCCCCCGGACAGGGTGCCGATCTTCTGCTGAAAATCGGTAAGCCCCAGCTTGGTAAGCATGGTTTTGGCCTCAAATTCCTTGAGCTCCCGAAACTCCCCCGGGAACCCCAAAAACACCTGCTGTAAAATGGTGGCCTCGGGATCCATATCCGGATTTTGGCGCAGGTAACTCACCTGCACATTGGGATCCAGCGCCACCTTGCCCTCATCGGGCTGCTCAACCCCGGAAAGCACCCGCAGCAGCGTGCTCTTTCCCGTACCGTTGACGCCGATGACACCGATCTTCTCCCCCGGACTGAGATAAATATCCACATCGTCCAGCAGCGTCTTCATGCCGTAATTTTTCGATAAATGCTGTGCAGAAAGCAGCATGGCTTTCGTCCTTTCCCGTTCCTGAATATGTGCTGAAATGACTGCTCATGCAGTGCTGCCCTTACTTTACGGTCAGCAGCTTTTCCCGGAACACATCATAGAAACCCCGTCTTGATTCTGTCAGATGCAGCAGCTTCCCGCCGGAAACATGCTTTTTCACCGTCACTACATCGTTCTTTTCCAGCCAGATCCCGTTGCTCCGGCCATCGCAGGTCAAAAGTCCCACCTTTCCGGTATCATGGCGGCTGCCGATCACCTGGATCTCCACCGTAGCGGTCTCCGGCACAATAATGGGCCGCAGTCCCGGCAGATGGGGCGCAATGGGCGTTACCACAAACACCGGTGTTCCCGGCGGAACCACAGGCCCGCCCAGCGACACATTGTAGGCCGTCGAGCCGCTGGCCGTGGAAACAAGGATCCCATCGCACCGGGTGGCATAGGCAAAGCTCCCGTCAATGGAGACCCCCAGCTTTACCACCCGTGCAAAGCCCTGACGGCCAATGACCACATCGTTAAAGGCCTGCTCACAGTAGCTCACCCGCTGGTTTTCCACGGAGGCCGACAGCAGCGGATAGTCCCGGAGCGTGTAGCGCCCCGCCATCACCGCATCCACCGCAGCCCGGACATTCTCCCGCTCCACCTGCGTAAGGAAGCCCAGCGTCCCCAGATTGACGCCCAGCACCGGATGGGACAGCCCCAGCAGGTTCAGGTCGTTGACACATTGGAGATAGGTACCGTCACCCCCCAGCGCAAGGATCACGCCCTCCTCCGACGGAATGTGGAAGTGATAGTTCTGGTATGTGTCCTGATAGCTGGCAAGGATCTTCACTCCCCAGCCCTTCCCCCGGATATAGTGCTCCAGCTTCCTGGTGAAACTCAGCTCCGGATCCTTCTGCCGGTTTACTGCAAGATATAATTCCATAAGTATTCTCCCCTTTTTCGGGATCGTCTGATCAAGATCATGCCCGCTCCTGCTGTCCCATCTTTCGGTACGCCGTGAGCATAAAGGTCACAAAGCAGGTGGTGGCCGAAATGGTATCCGCCACAGGCTCCGCCGCAAATACGCCGGTGATGCCAAAGCCGATCCGGGGCAGGATCAAAATCAGCGGGATCAGCAGCAGCACCTTCCGGAACAGTGCGAAGAACGTGGCCTTCTTGGCCTCGCCCATGGCCACAAAGGTGTTCTGGGCGGACATCTGGAAGCTCATGACAAAGTTCATGCAGAAGAACACCCGGAACATGGGCACCGCCGTCTCCATGAGGCTGGGATCGGAGTTGAAAATACCGATAAGCTGCTCCGGGAACAGCATCAGGACAATCCATGCCAACGTGGCGTAGATCACATTGGAGATCACAAGGAACCGGAAGCATTGGCGCACCCGCTCATATTCTCTGGCCCCGTAGTTATAGCCGGTCACCGGCTGGGCTCCCTGTCCCATGCCCACAATGGGCATCACTGCCAGCTGGCTCACCGAGGTCGCCACGGTCATCACCGTTACATAGATATCGCCGCCAAACCGGCTGAGGTTGGCATTGAATACGGCGGAAATGGCCGCCTCCGTAATATTCATAATAAAGGTGGATACGCCCAGCCCCATGATCTGAAGGCAAACCTGCTTCTGGAGCCGGAGGTACTTTCTGCGAATGCGGATCAGATTCTTTTTCCCCAGCAGGAAGGCCACCACCCAAACCGCCGAAACCGTCTGAGAGATCACCGTGGCAATGGCTGCACCCCGAACGCCGAGACCAAATACAAAAATAAAAACGGGATCCAGCACAATGTTGCACACGGCCCCCAGCAGCACCGTCATCATGCCGGTGCGGGTAAAGCCCTGGGCGTTGAGGAAGGGATTGAGTCCCAACGTCAGCATCACCGGCAGAGAGCCTGCCAGATAGATAGAGATGTACTGGTCTGCATAGGGAAATGTCACATCGCTGGCCCCAAAAAGATATAAAATGGGTTCTTTGACGAGATAGCATACCGCAGGCACCAGTATGCCCAGCAGAACGAGCAGGGTCAGGCTGTTGCTGATGACTTTTTCCGCCCCCTCATCATCCTTTGCCCCCCGCAGAATGGACGTCAGGGGCCCGCCGCCGTTGCCCACCAGATAGGAGAAGGCCGCTACAGACATGGTAATGGGATAGCAGAGCCCCACGCCGGTCAGCGCCGTCTGCCCCACCCCGGCCAGATGGCCGATGTAGATTCGATCCACCACGGAATACAGCGCATTGACCAGCATCGCCAGGATCATCGGGATGGCCAGCCGAATAATGGTGCGCGGTATACTGCCCTTGGAAAAATCATTTTGCTGTGCGGTGCTTGCCATTTGTCTTCCTCCATTTTCATACACTAAGACTTATAGTATAGCATGGTTTTCCCGGAATGTCATTCTTTTTCCCGCATCCTGCTCCATTCAAGCCGTCTCGGTGCCGTCAATGTAATAATTGTTATGACTTTACATGATTTTTTCAATAAACCCCCGGAATTTTACAGAGATTTGTTCTGATTTTCTGGTCAAATTCCACAATAATCTTCTTTTCTCTGTACCTGCGGAGTCAGATATGCTATACTTCTGTGTTGGAAAGATTAAAGCAGGCCTTGGCCTGCCTCAGAGAGAGGAACTTTATAACATGTCAAAACGTAAATTCGGTGACCGAAAGGATGGACGCCGGATCCGGGATCTTGACGGGCTGCACTGCATTATGATGCACCTGATGCCCAAGCGTACCGAATCCGAGGTCTATCTGGAATTTCCCATGGACGTCACGGATCTGCTTCCCTATATTGAAGAGCAGAATCAGATGCATCCGGAATACAAGACCACCATTTTTCACTGCATTGTGACCGCCGTGGCCCGGGTGGTCTCCATGCGTCCTTACTTAAACCGTTTTATCTGCGGGCGGAAGCTCTATGAGCGCAACGATATCTCCCTGAGCTTCATCGCCAAGCGGAAGTTCGCAGACCATTCGGAAGAATCTCTGATGACCCTGATCACCAAAGAGGATATGAACCTCGATTATGTGACCCGGAAGATCGTCGGGGACGTAAAGGAGCTTCGGGAAAGTCGGGGCAGCAACGACTTTGACGGGGTCATCGATACCATCGGCCATCTGCCCAATCCCATTCTCCATGTCTTCATCGGTCTTTTGCAGCGGCTGTCCGCCATGGGCAAGCTGCCGGATGTGCTGACACAGGGCGACACCAACCACACCACCGTACTGCTCTCCAATCTGGGCAGTATCAAGTGCCCCAGCTGTTATCATCACCTCAACAACTATGGTACCAACAGCATTATGATCACCGTGGGCGTTCTCAGGAAGGAGCTCCGGGTCATGCCCGACGGCACCACCAAGCCTCGGGACGTTCTGACGCTGGGCTTCACCGCCGATGAGCGTATCGCAGACGGCTTCTACTTTGCAAAAAGCCTGAAGCTGGCAGAATACCTGCTCCAGCACCCCCAGCTGCTGGAAGTACCGCTGAAGGAGGCCATTGAATATGACGGCTGAGACCAAAACCATTCCCACCCCATGGGCGGCCTATTCCGAAGGCGTGCCCCTGCATCTGGACTATCCCGACTGCGCCATGGTGGATCTGGTGGAAAAATCCGCCGCCGAGACACCGGACGTGCTGGCCTATACCTTCTACACCACCAAGGTTAACTACAAGACTTTTCTGGAAGAGATCCGGCAGTGCGCAAAATCTCTGACGGCCATGGGCATAAAGCCCGGCGACAAGGTCACCATCTGCATGCCCAATGCGCCCCAGGCCGTGGTCATGTTCTACGCCCTCAACTATATGGGCGCCATCGCCAATATGGTGCACCCCCTGTCCGCACAGGAGGAGATCGCCTTCTACCTGAAGGAAAGCGGCTCTGTGGCCGCCCTGACCCTCCGGCAGTTCTACCCCAAATTTCAGGCCATCCGCAGCAAGCTCACCATTGACAAGCTCATTATCACCGGCATTGAGGATGCCCTTCATGGCCCCATGAAGCTGGGGTATCTGGCCACCCAGGGCCGGAAGCTCCCCAAGATTCCGGCGGACGATTCTCTGGTGCTGCACTGGAAGGATTTCATTCGGAACGGGAAGAATCAGCCGGATCCCAGATGCCCCCGGAAGGGGAATGACACCGCCGCCATCCTCTATTCCGGCGGCACCACCGGCACCACCAGGGCATTCTGCTCAGCAACCTCAACTTCAACGCGCTGGGCATGCAGACCGGTGCAGCGGGCAACTGCCTCGAAAAAGGCCATAAAATGCTCTCCATCATGCCTATTTTCCACGGCTTTGGTCTGGGCGTCTGCATCCATACGGTACTGATCCACAGCGCCACCTGCATTCTGGTGCCCCAGTTCACGGTAGAAAGCTATGCCCAGCTGCTCAAGAAGCACAAGCCCAACTATATTGCCGGCGTTCCCACCCTCTATGAAGCCCTGCTGCGGCTCAAGAAGGCCGAGGATCTGGATCTCAGCCAGCTGGAGGGCGTATTCTCCGGCGGCGACTCTCTTTCCATGGAGCTCAAGCATAAGGTGGATGCATTTCTGAAATCCCACGGCTCCACGGAGCAGGTGCGGGAGGGCTATGGCACCACCGAGTGTGTCACCGCCAGCTGCCTGACCCCCAAGACCTTATACCGGGAGGGCAGCATCGGCATTCCCTTCCCGGATACCTACTATAAAATTGTTGTGCCCTTTACCCATGACGAGGTGCCCTACGGCACCATCGGTGAGATCTGTATTTCCGGCCCCACCGTCATGCAGGGCTATCTGGATAAGCCCAAGGAGACCGCTCAAACACTCCAGCTCCACGAGGATGGGCTGGTGTGGCTCCACACCGGCGATTTGGGTCTCATGGACAAGGACGGGTTTATCTACTTCAAGCAGCGGCTGAAGCGTATGATCATCACCAGCGGCTACAACGTCTATCCCTCTCAGGTGGAAAACGTCATTGATGCCCACGAGGCCGTGCTCATGACCACCGTCATCGGCGTCAAGGACGACTATAAAATGCAGCGGGTCAAGGCCTTTGTGGTGCTGAAGCCCGGCTATACCCCCTCTGAGGAGCTGAAGGAATCCATTCTGGCCCACTGCAAAAAGCGCATCGCCAAGTATGCTCTGCCCCGTGAGATCGAATTCCGGGATGCACTGCCCAAGACGCTGGTGGGCAAGGTGGCATATACCGTACTCGAAAAGGAAGAGGCGGAAAAGGCCGCCGCCAAGTAAGGAGACAGATTTCATGCAGTACATCGGCTGTCATCTCACCATATCCAAGGGCTTTTCCGCCATGGGCCGTCAGGCTGTGGAGCTGGGGGCCAATACCGCTCAGTTCTTCACCCGGAATCCCCGGGGCGGCAAGGCCAAGGACATCGACCCCGCAGATATACAGGGGCTCCGGGACACCATGGCCCAGCACGGCTTTGGCCCTCTGATTGCCCACGCTCCCTATACCATCAATCCCTGTGCCCAAAAGCCGGAGACGCTGGAATTTGCCCGGATCACCATGGCCGATGACCTTCGCCGTCTGGAGTATCTCCCGGGCACCCTGTATAATTTTCATCCGGGCAGTCATGTGGGGCAAGGGCCGGAGGCCGCTGTGGAAAAGATTGCACAGACGCTCAATCAGGTGCTCTTTCCCGGTATGCAGACCACCGTGCTGCTGGAAACCATGGCCGGAAAGGGCACCGAAATGGGGCGCAGCTTTGAGGAACTCCGGGCGATTATGGATCGGGTAGATCACGCAGAATATCTGGGCATATGCCTCGACACCTGTCATGTCTCCGATGCCGGGTACGACATCATTGGAGATCTGGACGGCGTGCTTTCGGAATTTGACCGGATCATAGGCCTTTCCCGGCTGAAGGCCCTGCATCTCAACGACAGCATGAACCCGCCCGGCAGTCACAAGGATCGCCACCAGAAGCTGGGACAGGGCTTTCTGGGCCTCGAGTGCTTCCGGCATATTATGGAGCATCCGGTGCTGAAGCCGCTTCCAAAGGTTCTGGAAACCCCCAACGAGCTTCCCGGCTATGCCGCCGAGATCTCTCTCCTCCGAGCCATGGAGTCATAAATGTAGCCGAAAGCGGCTGCTGCAATGTGTATCATGCAGCAGCTGCTTTTTATTGTACTCAAAATCATACTTCAGAGGGATTTACAAATCGTACAGATTTTCATATAATGATAGCAAATAGAATAACATTCGCAATCATTTCGGATTTATCGGGGGTGTACCGTCATCTGCACCTCCTCTACCCCAAAAGTATGAGGTACAAAGAAGGAGATCCTCCATGGAAGACCACATCACCATCAAACCGGCATTGGCTGAAAAATTCAAAACCGCCATGCGTCAGAGCCGCGTGATTTTCTTCAGCGCTCCCTGCGGCTTCGGAAAAAGCACCACCGCAGAATATCTGCTCTCCGGCCGAAAGATTTCCCGGGTAGACGCAGGGCAGCAGCCTCTGGCGCTGCCGGATCCCGGCGACCGCTGGGAGATCCTGCTGCTGGATCACTTTCAGCAGCTTCAGGACGAGCCGGATCAGCAGGCTCTGTGTGAGCTGATCCGCAATTATCCGGACCGCAGATTCGTACTGCTCTCCCGGGGTGTTGCCCCCGGCTGGCTGCTTCCCTTCCAGATTGCCGGTCTCATGACCACCTTCAACACCAAGGATTTTCAGCTGGACCGTGACACAACGGCCGCACTGATGGCCTCCTATGGGATTTCCCCCGAGAATCTTGATCTAACCGCAATTCACAGAGAAACCATGGGCTATCCCGTTGCTGTAATCATTGTAGCCCGGGCCATGGCGGATGGGCGCCCCTACTCCCCCGATCTGGACAGTGATGTTCGGCGCACACTGTTTTACTACTTTGAAGATTCCATCTACCGCCGCTTCCCGCTGGCCATACGACGCTTTCTGCTGGAGCTTTGCCCCTTCGGCACCTTGGATGCTGACCTTGCCCGGATCGTCAGCGGTGATAACAATGCCGGGAAATTGCTGGCAACGCTGCAAAGCACCACCACCATGTTTCTCTACGATGATCTGACGCACTTTCACTTTTGGGAGGTTTTTCAGCAGTTTTTGCAGTGGGAGCTGTCCAGGGAATATACCCCGGCCCAGCAGAAGGCCCTCTATAACCGCGGCGGTCTCTACTATGAGCTTCGGGAGGATTATAAGAATGCGCTGGAATGCTATGCCAAGGGTGACGACCATAAAAAGATCTCGGATCTGCTGATCAAAAATGCGCAAAACCATCCCAGCACCGGTCACTATCTGGAAATGTCCCAGTATTATCATGCGCTGCCGGAGGAAGAAGTGCTTCAAAATCCCACATTGATGCAGGGAATGAGCATTCTCTGTGCGCTGGAGCTGGATTTTGACGCTTCCGAGCGCTGGTATCAGGCTTTGAAATCCTTTATGCAGAGCTGCACACGCTCCGATCCCACATATAAAGAAGCCCGCAGCCGCCTTGCGTGGCTGGAAATTGCGCTGCCTCAGCGCAGTGTGGAAAAGCTTCCAGACCTGCTTCTCAGTTATTTCCAGCTTATTTCCAGCCGTGAGCTTTCTCTCCCCCCCTTCTCCGTAACCAGCATGATGCCCAGCCTGATGAACGGCGGAAAGGATTTCTCCGCTTGGAGCAAGCGGGATGATCTGCTTTATTCCACAATTGGACGCGCACTAACTGCCGTACTGGGAAAGGACGGCGTTGGCCTCGCCGACTGTGCAATTGCAGAGAGCAAATTTGAAAAGGGCGAGGACGTCACCAACCGGATGCTTGCCCTTATGAGTCAGCTGGGCGAGATTCAAAACCGCGGCACACCGGATATCGAGCTGGCCGTTGTGGGGCTGCTGGTTCGCCAGCAGGTAGATGCCGGGCAGGCCGTCAATGCGCAGGTTACCATGGAGGCGCTTCGCCGCCGGCTTGAGGATCAGGGCAACAGCCGCTTTCTCCCCAACATGGACGCCATGGACTGCCGTATCGCCCTGCACCTTGGGGATCTGGATCGGGCCAGCACATGGTACCGGGACAAGGCCCCTAAGGATCCAGTCCACCTTCAGGTCATGCGCCGATATCAGTACATCACAGAGGCCATGTGTGAGCTGGCTCTGGGAGACCCCAATGCCGCCCTGCTGACCCTTTCGCCGCTGGAAACCTATTTTACCACCTGCAATCGGCACATCGATACGATCCACCTGCGGCTCCTGACAGCCATTGCCCGGTATCGTCAGAAGAACCCCCAGTGGAAAAAGCACCTGTCTGCCGGCCTTGATATCGCATTTGAATTTCACTTTATTCGTCCGGTAAGCCTCTATGGCACCGCAGTGCTTCCGCTGCTGGAGGAGTGCAGCTGGAAACGGGACGAAGCGTTTCTCCGCTCCCTGATTACCGCCGCCCGAATGCAGGCCGCCTATTATCCCAACTACCTTCAGCCCCAGCTTTCCCCCAGTCAGTCTCTGACCGCCATGGAGCTTCAGGTGCTCCGGCTGATCTGCGCCGATAAGAGCAATGCGGAGATCGGCGAAATTCTTGGCATTAAGCTGCCCACTGTCAAGACCCATGTGAGCCATGTGCTGTCCAAGCTCGGGGTGAGCCGCCGCAGTGAGGCCCGTACTGCCGCCCAGCGGCTTTGGCTGCTTCCTTAACAGGATTTTCCCACAAACAAAAGAGGTGCCGCAAGCAATTGCAGCACCTCTTACAGCTTGTCGAAAAAAGCCTCGCAGAGTTTGCTGCCTTAGCAGCAAATAAAATTCAATTCATTTTGTGGAGGGGCGTGTACACGACACAAAATACACTATAGGACACAAGTGTGTTCTTTGTCCGCCTTAAGCGGACAAAGGGCGTCCCCCAAGGGGATTTCCTTCGGGCACGCGCAGCGTCCGGCAGGAGACTTTGTCGAAAAACCCAATAGGTTTTTCGACAGTCTCAAAGAGGTGCCGCAAGCAATTGCAGCACCTCTTATTTTTATGCAGCCTCTTCTGTTACCACGCACTTACTGCGCCATGGCCCAAAGCGGTACCGAAGCGCCGCCAGCACAAGGCTGTAGATCCAGCTGACCAGATTGCCCCACCAAATCGCAGCCATGCCAACAGGCGTCAGGAAGGCCGTGATGTAAACAAAGGCCACCTTAATGGCAAGACCGGAGAAGGTGTTAAAGGCCGTAAACATCACGTCGCCGGAGCCTTGCAGCACCCCGTTGATGGAAAAATACACGCAGAACACCGCAAACGCCAGCGCCACAAACCGTAGATACGTTACCGCAACACCGGCGGAATCCCCCTTGACCCCAAAGATCTTTACCATCTCCGGCGCAAAGGGATAGATGATCCCAATCACTGCCACCACCACCACCAGGCTCATAAGAATGGTCTTTCCCAAGGCCCGGGTGATCCGGCCGAGCTTCCCGGCTCCCAGATTCTGTCCGGTAAAGGTCGCCATTCCCATAAAGAAGCCCTGAATAGGAATCAGGATAAAGCTCTCGATCCGGGTGGCCGCCGTATAGCCCGCAGTGATATCAAAGTGATTGATGACCCGCTGAATGGCCATATGCCCCATGGAGACCACGCACTGCTGGAGGGTGGAGGGAATGCCCATTTTCAGCACCAGCATGCCCTTTTCCCGGTCAAAACGCAGCTCTCCCTTGGCAAACCGCAGAACTGGATACCGCCGGAACAGATAAATCACGCTGACCACTGCCGAGAGGATCTGGGACATGACCGTTGCCACAGCCACGCCCATAACGCCCCAGCCCAGCAGTACCACCGCCAGCAGATCCAGCAGGATATTGCACACCGAGGCCACCAGCAGAAAATACAGGGTCGCCCGGCTGTCCCCCATGGAGCGCAGGATTGCCGCCACGATATTATAGACGAACTGTGCCAGCAGGCCCAAGGCATAAATGCGGAAGTAGACCTCCGCATCAGCCTGCAAATAAGACTGCACCCCTAAAACGGTGCGCAGCAGCCAGCCGGTGAGTACCGCCCCCAGAACAGACAGCACCACACCCATGGCGGTCAGCAGGATCAGGGAGCTGGCCACGGTCTTCTTCATTTCCACCATTCGCCCTGCACCATAAAACTGCGAGATCACCACCGCGGCACCGTTGCTCATGCCCAGGGCTATGGCCGTAAACAGCATGGTCAGCGGTGCGCAGGTGCCCACCGCAGCCAGTGCCGTCTCCCCCACAAAGTTGCCCACGATAACGCCGTCAACGGTATTATAGAGCTGCTGCAGCAGATTCCCTGCCATCAAGGGCAGGGTAAACAGCAGGATCAGCTTCCACTCGCTGCCCTCTGTCATGGTTTTGCTTCGTTCCATAGGGTCATACCCCTTTCTTTCCTCGCCGTTAGTATTACGCTTTCTTATTATACAGGAATTTAGAAAAGATGCAACTGTAACTTCTATTCCTCAAAGCATATTATGAACCAAATGCACGGCACCCCGGAATGGGCATTCCCATTCTGGGGTGCTGCTATGCAATTATTCCAGCTCGAAAGCGCCCGTGTACAGCTGATAATAGGTTCCCTTTTCCTGAATCAGCTTATCATGGCTGCCCCGCTCAATGATCCGGCCATGATCCAGCACCATGATCACATCGGAGTTCTGCACCGTGGAAAGCCGGTGGGCAATGACGAATACGGTCCTGCCCTCCATGAGCTTATCCATACCGCTCTGGACCAGCGCCTCAGTGCGGGTATCGATGGAGGATGTAGCTTCATCCAGAATCATCACCGGCGGGTCCGCCACAGCGGCCCGGGCAATGGAAATGAGCTGCCGCTGTCCCTGCGACAGGCCGCTGCCGTCACCCTTGAGCACCGTATCATAGCCCTGTGGCAACATACGGATAAAGCCGTCGGCATTGGCCAGCTTGGCTGCCGCAATGCACTGCTCATCGGTGGCGTTCCGGTTGCCGTACCGAAGGTTTTCCATGACCGTGCCGGTAAACAGGTTCACATCCTGCAATACAATGCCAAGGGAACGCCGGAGATCCGCCTTTTTGATTTTGTTGATATTGATACCGTCATAGCGGATCTTGCCGTCGGCAATGTCATAGAAGCGGTTGATGAGATTTGTAATGGTGGTTTTGCCGGCACCGGTGGCGCCCACAAAGGCCACCTTCTGCCCCGGCTCCGCATACAGGCAGATGTCGTGGAGAATTTCCTTCTCCGGGTCATAGCCGAAGTCCACATGGTCAAAGACCATCCTGCCCTCCAGCGGCACATAGGTCACGGTTCCGTCCCCATGGGGGTGCTTCCATGCCCACAGGCCCGTATGCTCCGGGCACTCGGTCAGTGCTCCGTCCTGCTCTTTGGCATTGACCAGCGTCACATAGCCATCATCGGTCTCCGGTGCCTCGTCCATAAACCGGAAGATCCGGGAGGCACCGGCCAGCGCCGTAACGATGGAGTTGAACTGGTTGGAGATCTGCGCAATGGGCCCGGTAAAGCTCCGGGACAGGGTCAGGAAGGAGGCGATCATGCCAAGCGTCATGGTATCCGTTCCGGTGAGCCCCAGATTCATCACACCGCTGATGGCCATATATGCCCCCAGAATGGCCACGATCACATACTGGAAGTACCCCAGTGCATTCATCATGGGCATCATGGCATTGGCGTGGCCGTTGGCCTTGGCGGAATTTCGCTGCCAAGCCTGATTCTTCTTCCGAAATTCCGCCTTGGCCTCTTCCTCATGGCAGAAGACCTTGATGACCTTCTGTCCGCCGATCATTTCCTCCACATAGCCGTCCAGCTCTGCCAGCGTCATCTGCTGGGCCGCAAAGTATTTGCCGGTTTTCTTTACCACCAGCTCCACGGCTTTGAGGATAAAGAACAGGGAAACCAGCACCACAAGGGTCAGCCACACGCTGATATACAGCATACAGAAGAATACCGCCACAATGGTAAAAATGGAGGAAATAAACTGGCTCATGGACTGGGCAATAAGCTGCCGCAGGGTATCGGTATCATTGGTATAGAGGCTCATGGTATCGCCGTTGGTATGGCTGTCAAAATACCGGATGGGAAGATACTGCATCTTCTCAAACATCTCGTCCCGGATGGTCTTCAGTGTTCCCTGTGCAATGGTGACCATGGCCCGGTTATAGATCCACGTGGCCAGAATGCCCACCAGATATACCCCGCCAATGGTCAAAAGCGCCCGGATCAGCCCGGTAAATACCGGCTGGGACTGGCCCACCAGCGGAACGATATAGTCGTCGATCAGGGTCTGCAAAAACATGGAGGATGCCGCCGAGGCAACCGCACTGAGCAGAATGCACACCGTTACCAAAATCATGGTGCTCCGATACTGCCGCATATAAGAAAGCAGCCGTTTCAGGGTCTTCCAGTCAAACTGTGTTTTCTCAGGCATTGTCATCCTCTCCTTTCTGCTGAGATTCATAGACTTCCCGGTAAATATCCGAGGTACGGAGCAGCGTTTCATGGGTGCCGACGGCGGAAATTCTGCCGTCCTCCATCACAAGGATCTGATCCGCATGCTGCACCGAGCTGATCCGCTGGGCAATGATGATCTTCGTGGTCTCCGGGATAAATTCCGCAAACGCCTTCTGAATCAGCGCATCCGTACGGGTATCCACGGCGCTGGTGGAATCGTCCAGAATCAGCACCTTGGGCTTTTTCAGCAGGGCCCGGGCAATGCACAGCCGCTGCTTCTGGCCGCCGGATACATTGGCGCCCCCCTGCTCAATATAGGTATCATAGCCCTTGGGCATGGCAGAGATAAACTCATCCGCCTGTGCCAGAACACAGGCATGCCGGATCTCCTCATCGGTAGCGTCCTCGTTGCCCCACCGGAGATTTTCCGCCACGGTGCCGGAAAACAGCTCATTCTTCTGGAGCACCATGGCAACGGCGTTTCTCAGGGCCGTCAGGTCGTAGTTCCTCACGTCCATGCCGCCCAGACTTACGCTGCCGCCGGTCACATCATAGAGCCTTGGGATCAGCTGCACCAGAGAGGATTTGGACGAACCGGTGCCGCCGATGATGCCAACGGTCTGGCCCGAAGGGATATTCAGGCAGATGTCCGTCAGCACCGGCTTATCTGCCTTGGAGGCATAGGAAAATTCCACATGGTCAAAGACGATGCTGCCATCCTTCACCGTTTCCACCGGCTGGGGCGGGTTGGAAATATCTGCGTCTTCCTGTAGGATCTCTGCGATTCTCTGGGCAGAAGAGCTTGCAATGACGATCATGGCGAACACCATTGAAAGCATCATCAGAGAAAAGAGAATCTGGGTGGCGTAGGTGAACATGGCCGTCAGGTTGCCGGTTGTAAGGCCATAGGCCGCATTGTTGCCGCTGGCCACAATGGCCTTGGCGCCAATCCATGAAATCAGGATCATGCAGCCGTACATGCAGGTCTGCATCAACGGGGAGTTCAGCGCAATGATCCGCTCGCCCTTGGCAAAGTCCTGATAAATCCCCTGAGAGATCTTCTTGAACTTTCCGATCTCATAGCCCTCCTGCTGGAAGGATTTCACCACCCGGATGCCCCGGAGATCCTCCTGCACCACATTGTTGAGGCCGTCATAGGTTTCAAACACCCGCTTAAAGATCGGATGCACCCGCAGCACGATCAGTGCCAGCAGCACCGCCAAAATGGGGATCACCACCAGAAAGGTCATGGAGATTTCCACATTGATCCGCATGGCTACAATCATGGAAAACAGGATCATCACCGGGCCTCGAATGGCCATGCGGATGATCATCAAATAGGCGTTTTGCAGGTTGGTAACATCCGTGGTGAGCCGGGTGACAATGGAGGCCGTAGAAAACTTGTCAATGTTGGAAAAGGCAAGGGTCTGCACCCGGTCATACATATCCTGCCGGAGATTGGCCGCAAAGCCTGCCGAAGCCCTTGCGCCCACATGGGCCGACACCATGCCCGTTGCCAGCTGGAGCAGGGCGAAGATCAGCAGGGCAATGCCATACTTCCACACCATGCCCATGGTGCCGCCCTCCACGCCCCGGTCAATGAGCTCCGCCATGCACAGGGGGATGACGATCTCAAAAACCACCTCAAAAATGGACAGGAGCACGGTAAGCCACGATTCTTTTTTGTACTCTCTGAGGCTTTTTGTCAGAGTTTTTATCATATTTCTTTCACTCCTTTGAACAAAATATTAATTTTTTATGTAGTACGCTACATTTTGACCAAAAAAAGGGCCATTATTCCTGCTCCAAATTTCGAACGATCCGTGCAAGGCAGTTCCGGAGCTCATCCACCTGCTGCTCACTGAGCCCCCGCAGCAGCATTTCATCCTGCATCGCCACCGTTGCATCGATCTCCCGATCCAGCTTAATGGCCTTATCGGTAAGCCGGACGATCTTATTGCGGCGATCCATGGGATCGGTCCATGTACAAAGGAAGCCCTTCTGCTCCATACGGGAAATGATCCCCACTACCGTGGGATGGGAAACCTGAAGATCCGCCTCGATCTCCTTCTGCGTTGCCTGTCCGCCGGACTCTGCCAAAAAGCCCAGCACTCTGGTCTGCGTCAGGGTCAGATCGTGCGTCTTGAGATCCGCATCAGCCCTCGCCTTAATTCTGTCGTTGATGATCTTAAACTGATAGCCAATACCGTGGTTCATGCCTTGCACCTCCTTTCTGTAGCATGCTACAATTGTAGGGTATATTCACTATTTTGTCAACACAGTTTTTGTGCAAAATAGCAATTTTCAAAAAAGCTTTACATTTCTTCCCGCTGTACCGGGATACAGATCTCCGCCCATTGCCTCTACCTGCTCCTCCGGTGCCGGCAGCTGGCCCCATGCACTGCTGACTCCGCTCTGCCGCAGAAAAAGCGGCAGCGGATCACTCCCCTGCCGCTATATCAATTTCCTTATCCCACCGGGATGCCCCGGAGGCCACCGGTCTTGTCCGTAACATGCAGTGTCAGTATCGGTCTATCCTCCTCCAATGCCCCGGTAAAGGTAAACAGGGAGCCATTTCCTGTTTTCGTGGTTACGGTAAATGCATCCGGCGTCCCGGTAACAGACAGGAACGGGTTCATATCGCACTTGTCCCCCAGCTTCGGAAGGGGCGGCATTTCTCCTCCGGGCATCGGTGCTCCACCTCCTGCCGGGCCGCCTCCGGCCATCATGTCCTTCATAAATTCCAGCGTCTTCTCGTCCATCAGGCAGTACATCTCGCCACCCAGCGCACCGTTTTCCTTCCGGATCACAAAATGGTTCTCCTTGACGCCGCCGGGAGAGTACACGCCCACCAGATATTCCCCCTCCAAATGCCCCGGTGTACCGGAAAGGCGCTTCCCGGGCTCCAGCGGTATGGTCTCATGGGTGGTCAGAATCAGCTCCAGCCCCTGCGGCTTCTCCTCCCCGGAAAGGATAAACTCCGTGCGGCCCACCATGGTACTGCAGGTCAGCGTTCCCCCTTCCAGCTTCCCCTCCACCGGGCACAGCTCCGTAGGCACATAGGGATTCGTCAGGGTGCCGCTCAGCCGCTCCGGCTGGCCCGAAAGGGTCAGGGTCGTCTTCCGGTCTCCCCCGGGCAGGGGCAGAGTGATTTCGTAGGTTCCGTTCATATGGGCATTCCTCCTTATCTCGTACCTATATTATATCGGAAAGCTCCGCCGAGGGGGATGCAGAAATCCACGTTCTTTTATGCAAAAACTGTGCATCCCAGTGAGATGCACAGTTTTTAGAGGAAAAAAGCAGAGTTTCTTTCTACGCTTTTTATGGTGAAAACGCTATACTGAGTACATCAATCATCAGGAATGCATAGAAAGGATGCGATAGTATGGCAAGAAAGGCACTGATTCTCTACGCCTCCGTTACCGGCAACACGGAGAAGATCGCAGGGTGCTTTCAGGAAGCACTGGAGGAAATGAACTGGCAGGTGGATTCCATCAAGATCACCAATCAGACCAGCTTTGTGGAAAACCCCATTTTCTTCGATCAATACGACCTTCTGTTTGTGGGCAGCCCCATTATGGCGGGCCTTCCCTCCACGCTCATTGGAAAGAATCTGGGGCTTACGGCCTCCATGCCGCCCCGGATGTACTCGGACCGGCTGATCATGCCCGGCCTCAAGCGCCCCGAATCTCCGGACTACACCCCCTACGCCATCGAGTTCTGCACCTACGGCGGCACCTCCACGGGCCCCAGCGAGTGTCTGGCTACGCTGGCCATTGAAAAGCTGTATCTGGAAAACCTCTATATTCAGACCATCGGGCAGTTTGCCTGCCTTGGCACGGAGCTCCACCACGCATCGGTGGACACCATTGCCGATGACCTTGGCATCTCCGTGGATCTGGCCTCTGAGCTGCTCAGTCGGTTCAAGAAGGATCCCAAGGCAGAGGAGTTCAAAAAGTATCCGCCCCACATTCTGGGTAAGATCCGGCAGGCCGCCAACATGGGGGAGCAGGGCCCCATCCACGAGCCCCCGGAAATGGCAAAGATGAGCCCCGAAGAAAAAGCACTGGTGAAGAAGGCCGGCGTTATGCCCCATGAGCGGGAGCAGCGCCCCAACGCCGATGACAAGGAAGCGGCAAAGATCTTCATCCGCAACGTGGTAAAGGGGTACTTCCCCTCCGAAACAGGCCGCAGAGAATATGGCGGCGAATATATCAGCATCAGCTAAGGAGGTAATCTTTGTGAAAAAGAAATTGTTATCCATGCTGCTGGTTCTGACCATGCTGGCCTCCCTGCTCACCGCCTGTGGCGGCAGCTCCGGCGCCGCATCCTCTGCCGGAAGCGCCTCTGCACCCACCCCGGAAACCGAGGCCCCCGCCGAAACGCCGCAGGAGCCCACCGAGGCGATCCCCTCTGCGGCAGAGCCCACAGAAGCATCTGCCATGGAATCCGCCGAGGAGCCCTCCGTCCAGATCCCAGAGGTATCCTATCCCCTCACCGACACCCCGGAGACCTTCTCCCTGTGGTACTCCTTCCCCGGCGATCTCTCTGATATTATGGACGCCTATTTAAGCGGCGGTCAGAGCAGTGTATTAAAGGCCGTTGCCGATAAAACCGGCGTCAGCCTGACCTTTATGCTTCAGTCCGTCACCACTGCCTCCGATAACTTCAACCTGCTGGTGGCCTCCGGTGATTACCCGGACTTCTTCTACAACGCCAGCAGCTATTACACCGGTGGCATCGACAAGGCCGTAGAGGATGAGGTGCTGTTGGATGTCACCGATCTGGTGCCGGAATTCGCCCCCAACTATTATTACAACATCACCAAAGATCCCGATACCCTCCCCGAAGTCTCCACGCCCTCCGGCCGTCTGGTGGAAATTCAGCGTCTGGAAGCGGAGTATACCAAATCCAGCACCGGTCTTGTGATCCGAAAGGACTGGCTCGATGATCTCGGCAAGGATATGCCGGTAACGCTGGAGGATCTTCACGATGTGCTCACCGCCTTCAAGAACGAGAAGGGCGCTGTAGAAGCCTTGGGTCTCCCCTATACCGGCGTCATGGACGAGGACGAGATCTGCTCGGCCTTTGACGTAGGCGGTGTGTATGCAGCCTTCATGGGCTCTTATCCCGTTTATGTGGTGGACGGAAAGGTAAAATTTGGCTGGGTGGAAGACGGCTTCAAGGACTATCTCACCATGATGCACCAGTGGTATGATGAAGGGCTTCTGGGCTCTGACTTCTACATTGAAAACACCGGTCACGGGCTGGATGCCAGTAAGACGACCACCGGTCAGAGCGGCGTCTTTACCTGCGACTATTTCCAGATGGATCTGCTTCAGTCTCAGATGGCCGAGGAGGGTGCCGAGATTCAGGCCATGGCCGCTCCCGTTATGGAGGAAGGACAGACCCTGCACTTTGCCAATAAGAAGACCCTGGTAGGCGACAACTCCTGGTCCATCACCACTGCCTGCCATGATCCGGAGCTTGCTCTTCAGTACATGGACTACTTCTTCACCGATGAGGGCAGCACCCTCTGCAACTACGGCGTTGAAGGCGAGGGCATGGCGTTTGACGAAAACGGTGAGCCCCAGTACACCGAGCTGGTCTACAACAACCCTGACCACAGCATGCGGGAAACACAGGTCATGTACACCCTGACCATCGGCCCCTTCATCGAGAAGGAGAGCCGCAGCGACATTGCCTACAGCCAGAAGGAAATTGAAGCCCGCAGCATCTGGGACAGCAATACCGACGATGCCTATACCATGCCCAGCACCGAGATGAGCGCCGAGCAGGCCAGCGAAATGGCCGGTATCATGGGCGACCTCATGACCTACGCCACCGGCAAGGTCACCGAGTTTATCATCGGCTCCGATGATCTTGCAAACTGGGACGCCTATCTCCAGCAGATGGAATCCCTGAACATTGGCCGCATCATTGAGATCTATCAGGAGGTCTACGACGCCTATACCGCATAATTTTCGTATTCTATCCCGCGTCCCGGCAGGGCCTGTTCCCTGCCGGGCGCTTGCCCTTGCCGCCGAAAGCAGGTATAATGATTTCAGAACAGCAACGACAGGAGGTGGTGCTATGGCAGGATCCGTATGTGCCCAGCGGGTGGACTGGCAGGGGCTGCTGCTGGGCGATGTCCCCGCCCCGTCCCTTCCGGTGCTCCCGGTGCTCTTTGGCGTCCGCCAATGGAACTGCAGCCCGGACTGGCGGGAAAAATACCGTGCCCTCAAGAAGCTGGAGGGTCTGCTGCGCCGGGGGCTGCTCACCGGGGATCCCACCGGGGACTGCCTGCGGCTGGATGAAGGGCATCTGCTGGCCGTCTGTGCCGCCCCCATGGCACAGCCCGAGGCCGCACGAATCTGCCGGGATATCATGACCCAGTGCAGTCAGGCTCTGCCCTGCGAGGTAGGCTGCTGTGTGGGCTGTCCCGCCCCCGCCGCAGAGCTCAGCCCCATGGTAGATCGGCTCCTTGCGCTGGAGCAGGAGCATCTGTCCAGCTGCCGTGTCCTGCTGCTGGGCAGTGAGACCGTCTTTCAGCCCATCCCGGACGACCTGCTCACCGGCTGGCGCTATCTGCTGATGGATGAGTCCTTTGACCAGATGCTCACCGAAGCCGCCGAGTTCTTTATGGCCCCCGGCCACAGCTTCAGCTCTGAGGCGCTCCATCGGTTCCACCCGGATTTTATTCAGCTGCTCTACAGCGTCATGGGAGAAAAGCGTGTCCCTGCCCATGTACTATTTGACCGCAGCGAAAACGCCCGGTGCTTTCGGGACGCCCCGGACTCCATCGCCAATACCCTCACATGGATCTTCAGCGCCGTTACCGCACTGTCCGGCTATCTGGAACAGCGGCGCAAAAGTCAGGACTACACCCAGCAGGCCCGAGAATACATTCTCTCCCATCTCAGTGAAAACCTCTCCCGGCAGGAAATCGCCGATCATGTGCATCTGAGCCAGAACCATCTGGCCCGGCTGTTCCGGCAGGAAACCGGCTCCAGCATTTCCGACTTTATTTTACAGCAGCGCATGCAGCAGGCCTTTGGTCTGCTGGCCAATACATCTCTTCCCGTGGGTCAGGTTGCACAGCAGGTGGGATATGAGAACTACAGCTATTTTCTCACCCTCTTCCGCCGGGTCTCCGGCAAGACCCCCAGCCAGTACCGGGAAAAATACAGCAGCATCAAGGAGGAATCCCACCATGGCTAACCGTGCTTTGATTCTCTATGCATCCAGCACCGGAAATACCGAAAAAATCGCCCTTGTCTTTCAGGACGTCCTGACCCGGTACGGCTGGGCATCGGACCTTGTTCATCTGGACGAGGACACCGATCTGCCCGGTCAGGGGATCTATCTGGACGGGTACGACCTTGTTCTTCTGGGCTCTCCGGTGATCTCCGGCAGTCCATCCCCGCTGGTGTCCCGGCATCTGGCGCTGGTGGGGGTAGAGCCGCCCCGGCTCTACAGCAATCAGCTGATTTTCCCGGGCTCTCTGTTCCGCCCGGACAGCTCTCCTCTGGGCATCGTATTCGCCACCTATTCCGGCGAGACCTTCGGCCCCTCCGAGGCCCTGCCCGCACTGGAGCTGGAGGCCATGTATTTACAGTATCTGTTTCTGGACGTCATCGGCAAATTTGCCTGTCCGGGCCGGAAGGCCCCTAAGAGCACCATTGATCTGCTGGCCTCTGATCTGTGCCTGAGCCCCGATGAGGTGGCCCAGCGCATCGGCAAATACGAGCGGAACCCAGAGGATCCTATTTTTCTCGGTCTCTCGGAGGACACCCTTGCCCTGCTCCATCAGGCGGTGATGGACAAAAAGAATGGCGGTCAGATCCCGCTCCCGGCGGAATTCTCCGAGGAGGTATGGCACCGGGATCTGGACACCCGCCCCCATAGCCGGGATCTCCAGAAGGCCCGGATCTTTCTGGAGGAAATTCTGGAGGACTATTTTACTGCGGATGGTCTCCCCAGACGGCCCGGTTCCGTCTATACCTGTCTCGGCTGAAGCAGCAAAAAAGTACCGGAGCACTCACTTGAAGTGCTCCGGTATCCTTTATTTTGCGCTTAGATCACCTGATACTCCTTCAGGAGCTTTTCCACATCGGTTCCGGCGATCTTACCCATAGCGGCCTTGAAGGCCAGCTTTTCCATGAGATTGGCATCCATGTCCGTGACCTTCTTGCCGTCCCGCAGCTGCACGGTGGCATTGAGCAGATCCCGGATATCATAGACGCTGCCCCAGACCTCTGGCACGCCGCGGTCGACATTCAGAAGGGTGTATACAGCCTCCATGCCGGTACGCATGGAATATTCGGTGGTGAAGATGGTATCTCTGGGGGTCTCTGCAAACTGACCAAGGAAAGCAAAGTTCACAGCGCCGTCGGGCACCACCTTGGGCCGATCTCCGTAGGCCCGGGGCATGAAGAATGCATCGATATAGGGCATCATGACCGGAACCGTGTTGGCGCTGTTGGTAGCCAGTTCCTCGATCTGATCCTCCGGCACGCCGATGTGATACAGCCACTCCATGCAGATCTCCTTGCCGGTGCACTCCCGCATGGGCTTCTTGACATAGTCGCCGGGCTTATCGGTAAACAGGGAGTAGACCCATACCAGGCAGTGGTCCTTGGGCTGCTGACGGAACTGGGGCTGACGGTTGATGGTCCAGCTCATGAGCCAGGAAGAATCCTTTACGGATACGATGCCGCCGGTGACCACCTTCCCGGTAAAGGGGCTGCGCTTGCAGATCTTCTCGATATAGGGGATGATCCGCTGATCCAGCGTCTCCACAGTGGCGCTCATCCAGTTGGTCTGCTCCGGATCCGAGCAGAACTTGTCGGGATGGCCGAAAGAGGGATCCTGTGCGGCGATCTTCCGCCACATATCCCAGCCGCCGCCTTCCCGGATCTCGGTGTCATAGGCCGCAGGGGTATTCTGACTGCCCATGGTGGAGTTTTCGACACAGCCGCCGTTGGTGATAAACACCAGATCGTTCTCCGTCAGGCCGATGTTCTCGGTCTGTCCGTCCCGCTCCACTACGATGGTCTTAGCCAGCTTGTGGTTCTGATCGGCAACATCAAAGAGCACATTGACCACCTTCACGCCGAAGTGGAACTGTACCCCGGCCTTTTCCAGATACTTGACCATGGGCAGGATCATGGACTCATACTGATTGTACTTGGTGAACCGCAGTGCGGTGAAGTCCGGCAGGCCGCCAATGTGGTGGATATAGCGCTGGATATACAGCTTCATCTCCAGTGCGCTGTGCCAGTTCTCAAAGGCGAACATGGTGCGCCAGTACAGCCAGAAGTTGCTGTCAAAAACCTCGTTGTCAAAGACCTCGTTGATGCGCTTGTTCTGGAGCTCCTCATTGGGGGTGAAGAACAGCTTCATGATCTCCATGGCGCCCTTGTCGGAGATCCCGAACTTCTTATCCGTGTGGGCATCCTCGCCCCGGTTCACCGTGGCACGGCACAGGGAATAGTTGGGATCCTCCTTGTTGAGCCAGTAGTATTCGTCCAATACGCTGACGCCCTCGGTCTCAATGGAGGGAATGGAGTGGAACAGATCCCACATGACCTCGAAGTGGTTGTCCATCTCACGGCCGCCCCGCATCACATAGCCGATATTCTCAAACTTCCAGCCATCGCAGGCGCCGCCTGCCGTGGGGCCCTTTTCCAGAATGTGAATATGATCGCCCTTCATCTGTCCGTCACGAACCAGATAGCAGGCCGCCGTCAGCGCTGCCAGACCGCTGCCCACCAGATAGGCAGATTTGTGATCCACGCCCTCGGGCTTCTTGGGACGTGCAAAGGCTTCGTAGTTACCGCTGGAATAATACATAAAACATCCTCCTTGTTCAATTGGATCGTATTTTCATTTTGCTCCGCCGGATCGGCGGGTTTCTTTTGCTTACATCCGCATTATAGGATGCACAGAAGAAAAGCACAATAAACAGAAATGCCCCTTTGATGCACTTTTCATCAAAGGGGCAAAGGTGCCTAAATTTTAATCACCGGAGCCTTCCTGTCCGATTTTTTATCATTTCATGCGGTTTGTACAAAAAAGCCAGCCAAATCGCCATTTCTCTCCGCTTTTGATTTTTACTTTCCGTGTTGTATCATAATATGTACGGTCTGAACACGCAAAATACGATTTGCCCAGCAGACATCAGAACAGGCCGGAAACCGCACACCACCATATCTGCAAATGAAGGAGGAACTATCATGCATGTACTGCTTGTCAACGGCAGCCCCCATAAAACAGGCTGCACCTATACCGCTCTCTCGGAGGTTGCAAAGACCCTTGAACAGGAGGGAATCGAGACAGAAATTTTCCACATCGGAAACACCCCTGTCCGGGGCTGTATTGCCTGTCATGCCTGCGGAAAGCTGGGGCGCTGTGTTTTTGACGACGACTGCGCCAACACGCTGGCTATGATGTATTTGTTGCTTGATTACACCAGCCTACCCAATCACAGGAGGAATCTATTATGAGCAAAAAACTGGTCGCCTATTTTTCTGCCAGCGGCGTCACCAAAAAGGCCGCAGAGCGTCTTGCCAAAGCAGCAGGAGCAGATCTTTTTGAGATCCGTCCCACTGTTCCCTACACCCGGGCCGATCTGGACTGGATGAACCGTAAGAGCCGCAGCAGGCTCCTCCCAAATCATAATGCGTCCTTGGGGCACGCCTTGACACACTCCATGCAGAGGATGCACTCCGTGCCATTTTTCCGTTTCCGGGTGTTGTCCGTTACATCCACCTCCATGGGGCAGACACGTTTGCATTTTCCGCAGGAAACGCATTTTTTCGGATCACAGCGGATACGAAAGAGTGCAAAGTAGCTCATGGGCTTCAAAAAAACGGTAATGGGGCAGATATATTTGCAAAAGGCCCGGTTGTCCTTCCACGCAAAAGCCAGCACAATTCCGATGCCATAGTAGGCCGCATTTCCGATGATAAATGCCCAGAACATGATCTGTTCCAGATGCCCCACATGCAGGAGGAAGAGTGCCGCCACAAAGAGGAAAGATGCCGCAAAGGTGAAATATCGGATCCAGCCCAGCTTCTTTGGGGGCTTCCGGGGAACCGGATAGGGAAGAAAGTCCAGAACCATTGCCGTCCAGCAGGCATAGCCGCACCAGCCCCGTCCAAACAGCAGCGGCCCAAAGATCTTTGCCACCGCATAATGGATGGTTGCCGCCTCAAAAACGCCGGTCAATAAATAGTACCAGAAGCCCTCGATCTGCATATTCTCCCTGCAAATGAGGCCAAGATACACCAGCATGTAAAGCCCCACCAGCAGCTGAACCATGCGCCTTGCGTAAGGGCACTTCCGCTGGAACAGAAAGATCCCCAGGGAGAGCGCAATGCCAATGTAGCTGAAATTCAGCAGGTAGAACAGATTGTCCTTGACCTGCCAAAGCACTACTGCAATGGTCTCAAATACCGCAAGCATAAGCAGCGGCAATATGTCATTCTTTTTCATCATGATCCCGCCTCCTCCGCTTCGCCGCAGTGCAGCTCAGCTCCCACAAAAATCATGCTTTGAGCCGTTCGCCCACCTGCTTCCAGTATAACGGGCCAACGGCATTTTGTCCACCATTGAACCGGGACAACATTGGTTTTCCATAAAAATCGTGCCGGAGATGTTCCCCGGCACGACTTGGTACTTATTCTTTTTTGCTACCCCAACTATTGACGCAGAACCCAAAATTCTTGATTTGTCACACTATTGTCACACTATCTTGTAACACTACCTGATAAAATGTGATACAAGATAGCACATAACACGCTCTTCGGTTTGTTATGTAAGTAATAAAGCTGCAATAAGGAGATAAGTAAAATAATAAGAAAAGTTATAAAAAGTAAGTAAAACGAAACGATTATGACATATTTTATATAAGAAAAGTTCCGTTGAGAATTGGTACCTCAACGGAACTCTGTACCATCTCAACACTATGGATATATCGGACAGTCCTTATAAATCAAGGATTTCTGCGTATTACTGGGTACTTCCCTAACAGCAGAAGCCGCACCAAACGGTACGGCTTCTGCGTGTATGGGAAAAGAGGCTATGTCAGCCAATAATCAGGATTCTGCTTCATGCCGCTGGGCCAGCGCTTCACGCACCTGCACGATCTCCTCCCGTTTGATGGGATACAGGAAGCACAGCAGGAACGCGACCAGGGCCAGGCAGCCCGGCATGGCAAACCGGAGGATCGCCACACCGTTGGCCATGCTCTGGGTAACCTCACCCATAACAGGGCCCATGCCCTGGAAGCCGCAGAGCTTCAGGCCCCAGCCAGCAATGGTGGCTGCGCCGCCGGCAGCCAGCTTCATCAGGAAGGACACCACCGAGAACACGGTAGCATCGGTGCGCACATGGTTCTTGTACTCCAGCACGTCACAGACCTCGAAGCACAGCTGGATGACATTGATCTGGAGCGCACCAACCAGCATATTGGAGAGCACCAGCACCACCAGGTAGGCCGGCAGGGAGATCCGGCCCATGAAGTAGCTGAGGGCCAGGGTGCCGATGTAGATGGGTGTACCTATGAGCATCACGGTCTTGCAGCTCTTCAGCTTGGTCAGCACATAGGGATAGAAGAACTGGCCGATGCAGGCGCCCACAGCCACCAGGGACACAGCCACGCCGGTGATGAGTCCTGGAGAGCCCAGGGAGTAGGTCACATAGTAGGTATTGAGCATCTCGCAGAGGATGCTGTTGAAGGTGAAGAACAGCTGCACCAGCATGACCACCAGCAGGGCCCGGTTGCCCCGGAGCACATTGAGGAAATCCTTCCAGGCAGAGCCCTTTTTCTTCTCGGGCTGGGGCTGGACGGCCTTTTCCTTGCAGCCGAAGAAGGAGAACAGTGCCGTCACAATGGCGATGGCGCCGATGATGATGGCGGTGGTGCTGTAGCCCTTCTGGTCCCCCAGGGTCGCAGTCATATAGCCCAGCAGCAGGGGCATGGCGAAGGCCGGGATACGGGCAGCGATCCGGGACCAGGCGGTTACCGAGGCCCGCTCCTGGGGATCGTTGGACATGGCGCCCACCATACCGAAGTAGGGCACCTCCACCACGGTGTAGCACATGCCGTAGAGGATATACACGATGGTGTAGTAGACCATCTTCCCAGTGGTACCCAGAGGCGGCACCGAGAACAGCGCCACAAACAGAATTGCCATGGGGATGATGGACCCGATGAAGTAGGGCCGGTACTTGCCCCAGCGGGTGTTGGTGTGGTCCGCGATGGTGCCCAGAATCGGATCGTTGATGGCGTCCCAGATACGGGCAAGCATCATCATGGTTCCCACAAAGGCGGTGCTGACGCCGCCCACAGACATCAGGAAAATCATGCAGTAGCTGTTGAAGATCGTCTGGAATCCATTCTCACCGGCATAGCCGATGGAATAGCACAGCTTTCCCCAGACGCCAATCTTGTCTTTCTCCGCAACGGCGGATTTCTCTTGGGTTTTCATAATAACCTCCATGTTCCGGTCCATGCCGGAATCGTTCCAAAATCAGTGAGTCATTTCACTAAGAAGGTATTATAAAAAACCTCACTATCTATTGCAATTTGCGTTCCTGTTTCTTAATTTGTAGAATTCAGGAAAAGTTATTTTGTACTATTCGCAAATTTTGTACATGATTTTGCAATATCCTCGTTGCGTTTTTCCGCTGTGCTCTGTAAAATAGAGGCAAAACGGTTTGTCGATCTGTGATGGGAGGAACTATGCTATATTTGTGCGCTGACCCTTCGGCGACCCAGCCCGCCCCACTGGGCCAATGTCTGGACACTATCCTGTTGAGTCCGGACGCCGGAGCCTGCTTTGACTATCTGGAAGAACAGGGCCTACTTCTGGGCAACGGCGGCTTTCTTTTGACCCTGCTATGTCCCCGGGAGGGTCTGGTTCTGCCGGGCCAGGAGAGCTTCTGTGCCGATGTGGCCAGGGCTTTTCGGACACATCTTCCCCATCGACAGTCCCTGGTATCTCTCACTGGCGGAGATGTGTACGGTCTGCTGGCCTTTCCGCGGCTGTGCCTTGAAAAGCCCCTCTCTTCCGAGGCCGCCCAAGGATTAAATAAAGGCCTAATCTCCCTGTATCAGTCTCTCTCCGCCGAGTCTCCCCTGCTGACACTGCAAAGCCCGGTGTTCTATGGAGAACAGACCATCTGGCAGGCGGCCCTGGCTCTTCGGCGGGCGAAGGCCTACCACGCCTTTCGCCAGACTCGGACGGGGCTAATCCCGGTCTCCCTGGAGCCAGAGGACGGTCTATCCCAAGCTCTGGCGGATTATCAGGCTCTGGCAGGCCAGGTGGTCTCGGAGTTGGGCGGTCCCCACGCCGACACAAAAAAGCTGTCCGTTCACATTCTGGAGGAGATTCTGGCCCACAGTATCGCGTCTCTGGATTCCGTAGGCCAGCAATACCGACTGTTCCTACACTGCTTCTCCCAGACGCTGATCCGAACCGCCTCGATTAGCACGAGCGCTCTCCAGGAAAACCAGCACCTATCCCACACCGTTTTGACCACTGACCGGGCGCTTCTGGATGCTCTGCGGATGCTGCTGGACCAAGTATACGGCTCTATGCACCACCGGCTGGACCACGAGATCCGGGGCAAAATGCTAGAGATCCGCCAGTACATCGACGAGAACATTCCAAACTATGAGCTGTCCATCCGCTTTTTGAGTGAGCGCTTCCAGTTAACTCCTGCTCGACTCAATGCTAACTTCAAAAAGTATTATGGAGAACAGCTCAGCCGCTATCTCCGCATGGCACGGTTCCGTTATGCCCAGGGGCTGATCCTGGCCCACGAGGACTGGACCATGACCCAGGTTGCCGCCGCGGCGGGCTACAGCGATATCTCCACCATGTACCGGGTCTTTCAGGTAGAAGCTGGTGTTACACCAGCCCGGCTACGGTCGGCTCAAGAAACAGGGGAATAACTGTCGGCCATAGCCGCTAGGGATGCTTCGTCTGCATGATAATGACTCCCAACATAAATGCCGCATCCGCTTCCTAGAACAACCAAAACTGGAGTCAATCCAAAGTCTATTAAATACCTGATAGTATACTGAAGCCAGAAAAAACGTAGCTTATTCTGCTACGCTTTTCTCTGGCTTTTATTAATGTTAGTGTGCTATTGTTTGCTCGATTTGACCGCCGCCGCGTAAAAACACGATGATTTTTTCTGCAGATACGACCCTGACCGTATCTACCAATTGACGGATAAGCCCCTCATTCCATTCGGTAATTTCGGCAGATGCTTCCTCCATCGCTGTGGCGGCATATGTTATACGTTGAACTGCCTGGTTGTTGGTTTTGCGTTGTTCTTGGATGAAGGACCGTTTTTCTTTCAGTGCAGCCACTTCGTCCATGATGGCCTTGAGCTGAGATGTATAGGCAGAAGCATCCTCTGCACGGGCAGCCTGCGCAACCAGTTCCCGTGTTTGATCATTTAGTTCCTCCAGCCGGCGCTCAATATCCGCAAGGCTCATACTCTCACCAGGGATCGGAGCCAGTTCCAATTCCATTGCTCCTGTGATTTCCCGAATCAGCTCTCGCTTATCGCTCATAGCTGAATTGATGGCAGACAAAATCGCTTGATGAAGCTGCTTCTCATCCAGTGTTGGCGAGTTATGACAGTATTTTTTCCCGTAGTCCAGTCGACTGACGCAGCGCCATACCACCCGTTTTTTCCCGTTACTCACCCAGGTGCAGCGACGGTAAAGTGTACCGCATTCTCCGCAGACCAGCCGTTCAGACAGAGCGTATTTGCTGGCGTAGCAGCTTTTTCCTGTGGGTGCATATTTTTTTGAAGGACTTTTCGCCGAATTACGCCGTGCAAGTTCCGCTTGCGCCGCTTGGAATGTATCTCGGTCAATGATCCCTTCGTGATGATCCTGAATCAAGTACATAGGAAACTGTCCTGTATTTTTGATTACCTTTCTGCTGATACAGTCACTGATGAATGTTTTTTGGAGCAGTACATCTCCACAGTATTTCTCATTGGTCAGGATACTCCGTATGGCTGTGATGCTCCATCCTTTTTTACCATACACATTGGGGATCCCCTCAGTTTCCAGCGTGTTCTTTATCATGCGGAGGCTGTCACCCAGAAGATACTGACGGAAGATCTTTTTTACAACCTCCGCCTGCTGCGGGATGATCATGGGCTGCCCATCCGGGCCTTTCTCAAAGGCATACAGGTGGGTGTATTGTATAGATACCCTCCCCTCCCGCATAGCCTGCCGCTTGCCCCATCGGACATTGGCGCTGATACTCTCGCTCTCTGCCTGAGCAAAGGCACCCAGCATTGTAATCAGCAGTTCACTGTCTGCCTCCAGCGTATTGATGTTCTCCTTCTCAAATATCACTGCGATCCCCAGCTCCCGCAGGGCTCGAATGTAGTTGAGACAATCTACGGTGTTTCGGGCAAAGCGGGAGATAGACTTCGTCAGGATGATGTCGATCTTTTTCTGCTTACAGAGATGAATCATTCTTAGAAACTCCGGACGTTTTCGGGCAGAGGTACCTGTGATTCCTTCATCGGCAAAAATCCCAGCCATGGTCCATTCCCGGTTGGACATGATCTTATCGGTGTAGTAGGTACGTTGGGCCTCGTAACTGCTGAGCTGTTCTTCTTCATCGGTAGACACACGGCAGTATGCAGCAACGCGCTTCTGGCGTTGAACAGTCTTATTCTGGGCCATCTCAGGTTTGGCCGGAATGACAATGACCTTGGCTGGAGAATCCTTCATAAGAAATCACCTCGCTATCATTTGATGATTTTTTAACTCCAGGCAAATTGCGCCGTTCCCTTGGATATGAATCGCTGCCACAGTGCTTTTCAGCAGTTCTGCATCCAGTGTTTCCATTGGCTCTGCGGCGGCGAAGATCCGCTTGAGCCGTTCTGTCTCATATTCCGCCGAACCAATCTGGTCATACCGGGCGGCGGCAAGTTTGAAAACCAAATCACGGGCTGAATCTTCGTCAACAGGCTGTATTGCCAGGATTTTATCCAGCTGCGCCTTGAGATCGACACACGAATCATTTACCATTTGGGCTGGCTGGATATGCAGCTTTTCCGGTCTCCCAATCAGGCTGTTTAGCAGGTCCAGCACCTGTTGTTCTGTGGAGTGCGTAGCCGTGTGGCCACTGAGTTGGCGAATGACCTTTTGCGCTGCTGTTTTCTGAATGGGAACTTGCCTGGAGGTTCGTATCCGCAGCGCTGCTTCCATATCCGCCTGCGAGATGATCGCGGGGTATTCGTTTTCGCCGGCATACCGCTGATCAGCCAAAATACGTGCAACCATGTTCTTGTTCCAGGCCTTATCCTGGTCATAAGATATGTCCTGCGCACATAACGAGTTGACAAGGGTGCTGAAAGAAGCACCCGCAATGTACTGCTGGAAAATATATTGAACAGTCTCGGCCTCCTGGGGATGAATCACCACACGGCCCATCTCCATACGATAGCCAAAAGGCTGCTTTCGGTTTCCCATCAGCGCACTGTCCTCTCAATCGTCTCGGCCAGTTCCAGTCCATTTTTAAGGCGAAACTGGATATGGGTATTGCTGTCCACAATGATTTTGTCTACCAGTTCATCGAAGATTACTGCATCAAAGGATTCCAGAATGTCCGGCCCAGCTTCAAAGACTTCCAGCAGATCCTGCGTCTGCGTCAGGGTCCCGTCGCCATTCTGATCCAGCAAGCGACCCTTTTGGCGTTTGGCTTCACGGAGCTGCTGGGCCAACTCATTGCTCTGATAAATAAAAATGTCAGGATCAATGAGGCCCTGCTGCTTGAGCTGGGTCAGCATTTGATTCTGACTGGACAAATCTGATATTTTCTTGTTGAGTTCAATGACATCCTCGCTCCACAGCATACGGCGGCTGCGGATGGTCTGGATGTGAGTGATCATTTCTTCGAGGATGGCAGACCCCTGGTGCTTCAACTTATAGTAGAGGCGGAGAAATGCGGCGTAAATCTCTTTTTCTGCAACCGGTTTTACAGAACACAAGTTTTTGCTTTCATCATGCTTCGTGCAAACCCAGTAATTCGTTTGATTTACAGACTTATATCTAAAAATCGCACCACAGCATCTGCAGTATACTTTTCCGGACAAAGGCTTTTCAGCTTGTGCTTTCACCGCCTGCTGCGGCAATCGTTTCTTTCTAAGCACCTGCGCTTGATCAAACATCTCTTGCGGAATAATCGGGCTGTTGCTCCCTTCCACAAAATACATCTGCCGCTCTCCCCGGTTTCTTTTCTTTGCAGTCGGAAAGGTGTCCGTAGTATATCGCTTCTGCAGAAGGGCATTCCCAGCATATCTCTCATTTTTCAAGATATAATCAACGATTTCCCGACGCCATTCTTTCTGCAAAACGCCATGCTCATTTAACGAAGCCGCTATCTCTCTGGAATTCTTTCCATTCAAATACGCGAAATAGATACCTCGTATGACCTCCGCCTCATCCTGATGGATTTCAAGTTTCCCCTTCACCAAGTCAAATCCCAGCGGAGCATTGTACGTGTTGAAGGTTCCATCCTGCATCCGCTTCTGGTAGCTCCAGCGCATATTTCCCGAGATGCTTTCGCTTTCCGCCTGCGCAAAGGACGCAAACAGGGCGGTCATCATTTCGCCAGACATGACTGCGGTGTCAATATTCTCCTTTTCAAATTGAACACTGACACCCAGCAGCTTCAGTTCCCGAAGAGCCTCCAAACACTCCTTTGTGTTCCGGGCAAACCGGGAGATGGACTTGACCAGGATGCGGTCAATCAGCCCCCTGCGGCAATCAGAGAGAAGCCGCTGAAAGTCGCTTCTCTTTTCTGCCGAGGTGCCGGTGATACCCTCATCCGCATATATGTCCACCATGCTCCAGTTCTCCTTGCCGGAGATCAAGGTAGTATAGTAGCGGTTCTGAGCGGCAAAGGAATTGAGCTGATCGTCGGAGGCGGAACTGACACGGGCATAGGCTGCGACCCGCAGCTTGGTATCCTGATGCGCTTTGGTGGGTTCAATCGTGATGACCCGGTATTGCTTATCCTGTAGTGCCAGGTTGCCATCTGTCTGCGTGCGTTTTTTCATGTCAGTTCCACCTCCTTATCAGTGACACACATTACCACAAAACTTCCGGAATAGCCATACAGCAAAAGCACTGAAAACTCATGGGGATAAAATGATATCTGCACCAATTTTCGCAGCAATACGGGATGCAATTTTTCGGGCTTCCCGCTGTGTGCAAGTTCCGTTATGAACCAAAAAACAAAGCAGATTGACAATCCCACAGTAGTCAATATTTACATTTTGTCCCATTCTGCCTGCTTCAACTCCTTGAAATACCGGTCTGGCTTGTGGTCCAGCATAAACTGCTCCACGTCCTCCAACAGGGAAGTCCGTGGCATGACGGGCAGCGCGTCCAGCACCGCATCGTGATACCGCTCCCCGTCCCCGGCACGGTCATCTAAAATTGCCACCACACAGGTGTCGGTCTCTGTACGGATTGCCCGTCCAAAGCCCTGGCGCAGTTTGATTTGCATCTCGGGGACGATGACCGACTGAATAAAGTCATGAACAGACTCGTAGTGCGCGAGCTGCTTTTCCCGCAGCTCATTGGGAAACGCGAAAGGCAGTCTGGGGATCACCAACAGAGACACACCGTCTCCCGGAAAGTCCATGCCCTCCCAGGCCGCTCCTGTTGCCAGAAGAATTGCCCCAGGGTGCGCCCGAAACGCTTCCAGAGCATGTGCTTTGTTCCTGTCCAGTGTAAAGAGCTGATACAAAAGCTGCATCTCTGCCAGCCGTTCTTTGACAGCGGACATGGCGGAATAGGAGGTGAACAGCACCAGAGCATGCCCAGTGGAAGCGTCCACCAGCCGCGCGATCTCATCTGCCAGCGCATCATAGTACAGTTCCTGATTGGCGCCAAACTGCCGGGGCGGATAGTCCGGAAAATAGAGCAGACAGTGGTGGGCATAATCAAAGGGCGACAGGGACACAGATTCCGTCACCCTGCCATTGTGCTGTATGCCGACTTCCTCCCGGAACCGTCTAAAGTTCTCCTTAACTGCAAGCGTCCCGGAGGTCAGGACCATGCCCTGGGGCTGCCGCCAGATGATCTTCTTCATCGGCCCTGCCAAGTCAAAAACCGTGGCACACAACAGGGTTCCTCCGCTGTCGCTCTCGGTTCCGTAGCACACCAGATTGTCCTCCTGGTCGTAGCGAAGGAGTGTGGAGATCGTGGAGATCAGCTTGTCCAGGTTCCTGCGGAACAGGTGGCTCAGGTTTTTACAGAGCTGCTTCTGAATGGTCTTCAGCACCTGGTACGGGATCAGCAGCAGATGTGCATACTCCGAAAAGGGCCGCTCCTCAGGCTGCTGGGTCAGCAGTGCCAGCAGCGGCTCCGCTGCATCAGCAAGATACTCCGCAGCCAGCAGATACCGCTCCATTTTGAGGGCGTAGATTGTGGACTGAATATCTTCCGCGCTAAGGGTCACGCCGAACATCTCCCGGGCGACCTCCGGCAGCTTATGGCTCTCGTCCATGACCAGGGCACTGTATTCTGGAAAAATGGGCCGGCGGCGCTCTCCCCTGTGCATGGCGTCCGCCAGGAAGAGGTTATGATTGCAGATCTGAAACAAATACCGTTTGGAACCGCACTGTTTCATGTAATCCTTATACCGGCAGTATTCCCGCTTGCAGTCGCACACCTCCGGTACACAGACCTGTCTCCGGTCAAAGTTAGTGAGATGCTCAGCTTCATCCAGGTCCAGGTTTGCTCGCAGGGATTTCAATGCCTCCATAGCTTTGGGGTTCCGCTTAGACTGTTCGAGCTGCTGAAGCCGCTGTTCCAAGCGCTCGTCGCATACATAGTGGGATTTTCCCTTGCGGATCACCGCCAGGATTGGTTTCTTAATGATGCCGTCATCCAACAGGACGGCGGACAGGAACGGCAGATACTCATATTTCACCGCAGTTTGCAAGGCAATACTGGAGGTAGAAATAATCAAAGACTGCCGAGGCATTTTGTTTCTTGTTCGATAATGGTTGTACACAGTACCGGCTACCAAGTAGGAAAAAGTCTTTCCAATGCCAGTACCGGCATCACAGAGGGCGATTTTCCCCTCTATCATGGCATCCAGCATCAAATGGCTGAGCTTAACTTGCTCCGGGCGATGGGGCAGGCCATGCTCCGGCAGCAATTCTTCAAAAATATATGTGATTTCTTTGTGGGCTTCCGCCCTGATTTCCTTTGTTGTCATAGTAATTTCCTCATTTGTCATGGAACAGGGATGGTCCGTCAAATTACGCCAGACCATCCCTGCTTGTTTCTATGGATCTCATTGCATTTGTCTCAGCCCCCAATGAGGACAGGGGCACAATACGGACAAGGCTGGTGACCTTCACGGGCGTTCACAAGGGTCTCCACTGCTTTCAACCCAGGGTCAGCACCGCCCATCTTATGCGTGGGCCAGCAGGTGTCTCATTATTTTCCCGAACAGCGTCATGGCACGCAGTTTACCAAACTGCGATGGCGGCCAGCATTCGCTTCGCCTGGGCTATTCTGTCCGGGGGTGATCCGTATTGCCGGTATGGAGTTTTCAAGATGCACATAGCTTGGATTTCAGCTACGGCATCATTATAAAATGCAAAGGATTCGATTCCCATGTACCGATGGACACATTTCCGTGACCATTGGACACGTCAGATGGAGCCACACAGGTCGGTAAGCTGCTGAATCACTTTTTCTAAGTTCTCCTTGAGCGATACTTGATCTGCTGCCCTTCCGAGAATCAAATAATCCAGTGAGACATGATACAGTTCGGACAGGCGAATCAACAAATCAACGGAACAACCTTTTGAGCCGTTTTCAATACGGCTCATGAAACTACGGTCTATGTCCAGCAATTGCGCGGCTTTTTCCTGTGTAAAGCCGTGTGAGTTTCTCAGGCCGCGGATACGAGCGGCAACTTCCGATACATTGTAATAATTCATTGATTTTATCTCCGTTCTCATTTTTTGAAGGTTTTTCGAGAACGGAGTTATGGATATTTTGCTATGTAGGGCTGCCACCCTATACTTCCCATAATGTTGTTACTTCCCTGGATAAGACAAAAAACGCTATGGCATTGCTGTCATAACGTTTTTTGAATAGTACACACAATATACGTTCTGCGCCCAAGGGATGGTAATATTTCTCATATGCAAAAGTGGTCGAATCTGGACGAGCTGACGCTACATATAAAAATAAAGTCAAAACATGACCACCATGCAAGGAGATGGTCATGCTTTGACTGATAATGCAAATATAGCTCAATTGACGGAACAGAATTATGCAGTATCCATCATTTCCGAACCTTGATAGCGTAGCAGAGTACGCCTTCTCTGGAACACCGCTCTTTAGTCCCAGCTACGGATTTCACCTCGTTGGTCTTAAAAGTTGGTCTGTCTGCCATAATGATGGCCCCGGGCCGAACGGTACCGCCGATCCCGTGAGTGGCTAGGACATCGACATATTATTTTCATATATTGCCATATTGATACCTGAACTCAGCTGTTTACCACACGGTCATATCCAGACACATCTTCCGGCACCTCATCGTAAATATCGCTGAGGTCCATATCCTCTGTCACAGCTTCTGCGGGCACACGGTTGTCCTGGATGCCCATGGTAACGTCAACACTGATCTGCTCTCCCTCAGCAATCGAAACCGGCGGAAGCACAACGCTATCCGTCTCCTCTTGGTCAGACGCAGTTTCCTCAGATGTGCCGGTTTTCAAGAACGAAACCGATATTTCAGCAGACTGATCCCCAAAGGTATACTCCAGCAGATAGGAGGTCTTGCCTTCCGCCTCGGCTACTGTCTGTCCATCTACCATCAGTTCGTGAATGACGCTGCCGCGGTCAGCTTCGACGGAAAAATACGTGGACAACTGTTCCGTTTTCAAGGTTTCGGGCAGATAGAAGTTTCCAGATGGATAGATGGTTCCATCTGCCTCCGCCGATACAGTGAAGTTTTCGGTGTCATAAGGAACAAACGTATACGCCGCTGTGCTGTTGTCGCCAGCCCATTTCTCGGCAGCGGAACCTCCAGCACCGTAAATCACCGTAGCGTTGTTAATCTCTCTACCCAGTACATCAAAGGCGTTTTCGTCGATCTCCGTCAGCGTAGCCGGAAGGCTTACACCCTTTACATAGTTAAAATCGTAGAATGCCTTTGCGCTAATGCTCGTAATACCGGAAGCAACAAGAATATACTGGCTGTCTTTATGTCCGACTACCACATTGTCAAATCCGTTGCTTCTGACAGAATCCACCTGCTGGCCCTGCACCTGTCCAGAGATCATCAGTACCGCTGCGTTTTGAATCGCTTGCTGGCTGTCAATGATGGTCTCCAGTGCCGTATCTTCTCCACGCAGATAATTCCACTGCACCCCCTTTCCATCTATGTAGGTCAACATTTCGCTGTCCTGGGCCTGCACCGGACTCAGCAGCATCGCGCAGAACATAGATACCAGCAGAAGCCAGGAAAGATATCGGTTTCTGTGTCTTATCTTCATAAAAGTCTCACTTTCTCCGTGCTATCTCGACATAAACCTGTCATAGGCGTTTTGGTAGGCTTCTGTACAAGCATCAATTCCAAGGGATTGGAACACCGCCACGTAATCGTCCCATTCCTCCAGTGGCCGGTCGCCGACGATGAACTTCAAGAGATTCTCGTCTGCGTAGGTCTCAATATCCGTGATGTGGAGACCGTAGGCGTCCGCCTCGGCGCTGTTGAAGGCCACCGCAGTGGGGATCACATAGGCGCCGTCCTGGTTGGAGCGCCATAGCTCCCGGGCCGCCAGCTCGTAGTCCTCGTAGGCGGAATTCAGGTTGCTGGTGTCCTTGTAGTAGGGGATGTTCAGTTGGGCCGTGTAGTACATGATCGTTGCCCGCACGTCCAGCCCATCGGGATTATCTGTCATCAGCTCTGTCATGACGGGCTCGCCGTCTATGAGATCATAGGACAGGCCCTCTACGCCATAATTGGCCAGATAGAAGCCCGGCTCGCTATACCAGAAGTCCATCCACTTGACCGCCAGCTCCGGATCCTCACAGCAGGAGGTCACCGAGAAGAAGGTGGCACAGTCGATGATTACAGGCTGATAGCTGGTGTGTACGATGCCACCGTGCTCCTTGACCGGGTAAAGCGTTCCGGTGAGCGCGTAATTGGGGTTGGAAGCCTTTTCCTCGTAATCTGAGAATTGATAGCCGCTGGTCCAGCAGCCCGCTGTGTCCGAGAGAATATCCGCCTCATCGGGCTGGCCAACGGGATTTGCCGTGAAGGACTGGCCGATATATCCGTTTTCGTACCAATCATGGATCATGGTCACATAGTCCCGCATCTCCTTGGCCGTATATCCGGTCTGTACCGCGCCGTCCACCACATAGAAGCCCACCATGGTGTCAAAGCCCGCCAGCAGGACGGAGTCAATACCGGTGGAGTTCATCAGGAAGGGCTCCGTGGCGCCCAGCTCACTCTGGAAGACTGCCAGCATAGCCTCGTATTCCGCGTAGGTCTCCGGCGGCTCCAGGCCCAGAGCGTCCAGCCAGTCCTGCCGGACGATGGGGCCGTTTCCGGGCAGCGCCGCCTCCTTCTGGATGCTGGCAAAGCCATAGATCCGGCTGTCGTCGCTGTATGCGGACTTCTTCGTGATTTCATCCTGGCTGATCAGCGCCATATAGTTTAGGGCACAGGTCTCCACATAATCCGTGATGTCGATGATCACCTCATCGTTGACCGCCTGGGCATAACCGCCCACATAGTCGCCGGTGCTGATGAGATCGGGATACTCCCCGGTGGCGATCATCAGGTTGAACTTTTCTGAGTAGCTATCCATGGACACGATGTTCATGTCCGCATGTACGCCAGTCAACTCCTCGGCCTTGGCAATGGCAGGATTCTGCCCGAACACCACATCAAAATCGAAGTTTGGGAAGCCGCTGTACCAGAAGGACAGGCTCTTTGGGGTTTCCGTCAGGGGCAACTGGAGCTCTGCGGGATAGGGCAGGGCTTCCTCTGGGAGTTCTTCCTCCACAACGGAAGCCTCCGCTGGCTCTCCAGCGGGCTCCGGCTGTTCCCCGGCAGATGGTTCAGGGACATCATCTGCCGGGGCCGCGGCCACGTCCTCCCCTGCGGGAGCGGGCACTGCGGGATCGGATGAAATGGAGGAGCTGGTACCGCCGCAGCCTGTGAGAATGGTTGTCAAAAGTGCAAGGAACAGTGCGAAGGATGCGAATTTCTTCATAATAGCCTCCATTTCTCAGAGAATCAGGTTCTGCTGGGCAGGCGGATGGTGGCGACACCTTCCTCGTAGACCTTCCCAAATAGCCGGGAGATCCACCACTGAAGCTCTACATAGTGCTCGCCGTCCTGCTCAAATTTCTTTGTTACATAGCCACGGGTAATCAGGAAGTCCCGGGCCAGGCCATGCTGCTGGTTGTCATACCAGTTCTCCAGGTTGGGATCTACGGAGATGGGTACATCGGCCACAAAGGAGGGGGGATTGTCCGGATAGTCCGGGGTGTCATAGCCGGGCGTTTTCCGCATAATGCGCCATTTTATGTTGCTGACCCAGCCATGGTCGCTCATCCAGTTGGAGATCATCCGGTAGGCCATGTCCCGGGCGTGGAAGTTCATAATGATGCTGCGCTTTTCGTTGTGGTCCGGCAGATCCTCGGGAAGATACCAGTTGCCGTCCACCGGATCCCGCACCATTTTGGCGAAGGTCTCCGGGTCATCCATTTGGAGCCGGATGATCCGGGTGTCGCCGGAGCCTTTTTTCATGCCCGGCATGGGCGCGGGCATATCCGGCATTTCGCCGTCGGGACCGCCGGGGCCCTCAGGGCCAGGGCCTTCGGGGCCGCCTTCGCCCTCGGGGGGCATCGGGGGAGGTCCGCCCAACTCGACCATCTTAAAAGGACCGTCCACTGTGGGCTGAGGCATATCGCCCACATTCACGTCCTCCCAGTAGAGCGGTTCGCTGCCCCGGCGCTTCTCTTTGGCCCAGTAGTCCTTGATAACAGCCCACTGCTTGTCAGTGGTGTAGGTGACCGGTGCCATGCTCCACCAGTCCGGGCAGTCCTGGCCTACCATCTTCGGAGTGGTGCTGCCTTCAGCGAGAAGCCGCAGGCTTTCCTTGACCCGGCTCCGGCCCCGGCAGACCAGCTGACCCTTCTGGTTGTAGACCCGGCCCTTGCCGGTGATGTCAAAGGTGCGGAACTCGCTGCCCTCCTTGGGGGTGATGTCCGTGAAGGTCTGCTCATCGGTCACATAGTACAAGCTGTCGCCCTCGTAGACGGGCAGCAGAATGTCGAAGTCATGGGTCAAGCCGGAGATGGTCAGGGTGTCCCGCAGCTGATAGGGCATGGCATCAAAGAAGGCGCCGTCGTGGGCCACCATCAACGGGAAGGCAATCACGTCGCCATAGGGGCTGTTCTTGGCATATTCCTTGTCAAAATAAAGGGGATTGGTGGGATCCGGCATCAGGTAGTTGCTCTGGAGTTTCCGCTGGTCAATCATGTCCACGCGGCCCACACCGGGGGTGCCTTTGGGAATGCGGCCATGGATCAGGTCGTCGATGTTGATGTCGCCCCGGCTGTTGAGGGCGTCCTTTTCCGCCTGATAGGCATCCAACACAGCTTGCTCCTCCGGTGTATAAACGCCAGGATAAACGGTTTTGTATTTGCTCATATAGGACCATTCCTTTCTAGTTCTTGGCAATTATATTGTAGGGTGCGCGTTTCTCTCCAGCAAGGTCTGAAAATTGAACTGCGTGCTGATAATTGAACCTAGAATCACGAATGCTGTCGGTCTTTGCTCTTTTGCACAAAAATGTCTGCTCTTTTTTGGAAGTTCAATTCCCATATCCTCGTTTATAATATAAATATCTGCTAAAATGGGGCGTGATAAACTTGCCGCAAACGGAAACAACTCTGCAAAATCAAATCATCAAGCTGGAGCAGGAGAACCAGGCACTCAGGCATGAATTATTAAAATGCAATCTCGAAAAGGCTGTATCCGACGAGGCCATGAGCCGCAATGTCGCAAAAGATACCGCAGCATTTTTCGGTACTCCCTGCTCTGATTGGTATGTGTTGCTGCTTTTCCACGGAAAACGTCCTGACACACCACCAGAAGTCGGATATTCAGCTCATGAGAAAGACCCGGTGGACGTAGTATCCTGTGCCTTCTCGCCCGCATTGAAAACGTTGGGAATTCCCTTTTTCTTTCCAATTAAAGGCTGCATTGGCTGTCTGTTAAACCTCAACGTACCGGAGCATTTTGACCAGAGTACGAAATCTTGCATCGCCTTATGCGCCCAAATAAAAAGCCACTTACAAAGTATCCTTTCTGATCACGCCAACACATTAGTTGCATCTATATCCATCAGTCGCATCTCTCAAATGGATGAAGGTCCCCGTCTTCTCTATCGCTGCGCAAACAATGTGTCAGAGCGCCGAACACCGGAGACAGATGCCATCTGTTCCGAATACGATCTTCCCAAAGCCGCTCCCAGTGCAGTCCAGCAGACTATTTCGCTGGAATCCGAATTTTGGCGTCAAATTCAGCAGCATGCTTTTTTTGACGCAGCTACCACACTGGAGCAGCTCATCCACGCCACGGACGTGACGCAGAGTTCCTTGGAGCACACACTCACTTCTGTTTTTTCCCGAATGGAGCAAGTCCTGCACTCCATTGCGGCGGAAACTGGTGCCGACATCTCCCACGCCCCGGAACTTGCAAATATGCTGCCTGCCCTGACCCAGTCACGAACCTATCAAGAGCTGCGTGATCATGCCTATGACATTTTGGCCACGTTGGAAGACCGATTCTACACGCCTCCCAATTCGCGAAATCAAAAAATGCCCAGTATAGAACAGTACATTCAGCAGCATTACGCGGAACAGAGCTTGGGCGCAAAAGCAATTTCTGAACATTTCAAAATCAGTTCCTCCTATTTGTCGCGAATTTTCAAAGCGGACATGGGCATCGGTGTTGTCGAATATATCCATCGGATTCGCATTGATGCCGCAAAAAAGCTTCTGTGCTCTGCCACATCAAACCTGGACGAAATTGCAATTCAGGTTGGATTTTCAAACCGATGGGTACTGATTCGGACATTTAAAAAATTGGAAGGTACCACCCCGGGTATATACCGAACGAATCATGCCAATACCGCTTCTTTCTGAATGTCGCCCCCATTGTCAGAACAGGGCCGCTCCAAGTCGGAACGGCCCTGCTGCTATATTTGATTCAATTAGTCGATTACAATTCTTTCAGCAAATGTTGCGGTAGATGGGACCAGGTACTCTCGTTTCTCCGTCAGCGGTCAGCAGATAGTCTTCCAGAATTCCCGTCAGGAAGTATTCGGCCTTTTTCAGGTCCCGGGCGTGGGGGCGGATCTGCATATCGTAATGCCAGAACCGCTGGCCGGGCTTGCCGATGCCCAGGGGGTCGTTCTCCTGGAATAGGGTGGCACCGAAGCTCTCGTCATCGGATACGGAGGACAGCTTCTTGATGATGGCCACCAGCTTGGGGTCCATCTTCTTGAACTCCTCGTCATCGGGATTTTCCTTGTAGCGGGACATCATGGCCTGCGCGTCAGGAATATTCATCTTCAGCTGACCGCCCAGGTTGTCCACGCTGTTGTGGCGCAGTTCCTTGCCGCAGCAGGCGTATTCGCCCACGGGCGTGAAGCCATAGGACCGCAGGTAGTTCTTCTCGATCTCCAGGGTGGCAATGCACTCCCGGGGGCCATTACCAGTGCCGCCGTAGGTGGTGAAAGCGATGCCGTAGCGTTTTTTGTCCGGGTCCGAGATGGGACGGCGGCGCTTGAAGACCACATTCCGGGTCTTGTAGTCCTCCTGATCACCCACGCAGGAGTTGAAGTTTACATAGGGCAGAGCCGCGATGATTGGGCAGCCGATGCACAGGAAGTCATAGTCCTCGGGGTAATACTCGGAAATCTCGCCGCCCTTGTACTTGGGCAGCACCTTGGCGTAGGTGGTCTCGATACCAAAGGCTTCAAAGACAGAACCGAAGGTGTAGGCCACTTGCTCGGTGTTCTTGGTGATGGATGTATAGATAATCAAACTTTTCATGGTGGTCACCTCCCTTAGTTGATGGACCAGTAAACGGAACTGGGCTTCCGCGGCTCACCGGAATCGCTGAGGTAGTAGTCCTCTATGATGTCCTGCAAAAACGCCTTGGCCATAAACAGGTCACGATCGTTGGGCCGGTTCTGGAGGTCATAGCTCCAGAATTTCGAGCCGTCCTTGCCGATTCCCAAAGGATCATTCGGCACCATTGTTGCTCCGTCGAAGCTGTCTTCGGCTGTCTCCTTGGCCGCGTCAGCGAACATCTGAATCTGCTCCGGCGTGTAGTCCGTAAAATATTCCATCTTGCCTTCCTTGTAGCGGACGATCAGCTCCTGGGCCCGGAATTTGTTGATTTTCAGAGCCTGGGAGATTTTCTCGGAGGACTGCTCGTACAGAATCTTGCCGGGGCAGGCGAAGAAGCCCACAAAGCCCTGGCCCTGGAACAGCTCCTTGATGAGTTCCAGGGAACCAATCGCCTCCGTGGGACCCTGGCCGTAGCCGCCATAGGTGGCAAAAGCGATCCGGTGTTGATTCTCTCCGCCGGGCATTCCCATGCCGCCTGCAGGAGGACCATCGGGACCAGGACCACCAGGGCCACCAGGGCCACCAGGGCCACCGGGACCGCCGGGACCGCCGGGACCGCCGGGACCGCCGGGACCACCGGGACCGCCGGGCCCTCCGGACCCACCAGGACCACCAGGACCACCGGGACCGCCAGGACCGCCGGGACCACCATCAGCGCCCATGTGAGGCATCCCCTGACCGGGGCCCTGGGCGCCGCCGATGCTGCGGCGGCCGTAGTCGTCCTGGGCACCGAAGTTGATGTAGAAATCGTGGTAGGGAATCCCGGCAATGACCGGGGTGCCCAGGCACAGGAAATCGTAATCCCCGGTGCTAGGCGGGTCCATCTGCTCACCAAGGTAATTCCCTTCAAGTTTCATCAGTGTCGGCTCAATGTTATACTCCCGGAATGTGTCTGCAAAGGTCATTGCGACCTGCTCGGTATTTCCTGTGATGGAGGAATAGATGATCAGCGCCTTATACTTGCTGGCCATATGCTACACCCTTTCTGTCGGTATTGTTCGGGGCTATGCTCCGTATCGTATTCATTTTAACAACTGTTCAAAACCGCTACAAGAGCAAAGAATTGACCTCTGTGCCGGTTTTTGAACTGCATCGATTCACCGATGGCAGCGGCTATGCAAGCACAATATCCCCGAAGGCAAGTGCCTCCGGGGATATTTATTTATGCCTCTGAACGGGAGGGCAGCTCTATCGTGCCGTAGCCCTCGCACCAAATGCGGCCATCGATGTCCTCACACCAGCAGGCAAGGTCGATATAGTGCTTGCCAAAACGGGTGTACTTGTCGGTGACATAGCCCCGGGTAATGGAGGCCATACCGTCGCAGCCGTGTACTTCCATGTACCGGTCCTTCATGTAGGGGACCTTCTGGAGGTAGCTGGGCCGGTCGTATTCTGCCGGGTAGGGGTTGACCCCCAGGTAGGGCCAGAAAGCAAGCCGCCAGCACACCGCAGACACAAAGCCATCGTCGCCGGCGTAGTTGCTCAGGAACCGCGCAATCTCCGTGCGGCCGGTGGTGTTGCTCCAGGAGGAGCGCTTATATTTGGGTGCCTCGTCAGCGGAGGCAGGCAGGCCCTCGTCCTCCTTCAGCATCCAGATACCGTGGTTGTCTCGCTTCAGTTTGTCGTACTCGCCCTTCAGCAGGTAGTCCCGGGCCTTGGGGATAAAGGCGGGACCTTCTCCGTAACTGCCGGGACCGCCGGGGCCACCGGGACCGCCGGGGCCACCAGGGCCGCCAGGACCACCAGGACCGCCAGGACCACCAGGGCCGCCCTGCCCTTCGGGCTTTCCGGGGCCGCCGGGACCGCCCATCTGCATGGCGTCGGCAGGAGGCTCCTTGTAGCGCTCCGGATAGAACATATACTCCACTGAAGCAAAGCTGCGTTCTTCCCGTCGGGCCATAGCCTCCATCTCTTCCTTAGTGGGGGTGAATTTCACCCGGGGCGCAAACCGGTCCATGGGCATGGAGCCGGGATAACGGGGCCCCTCGCAAGTGGGCGTGGGCTCGTCGCCAATGTTGACGTCCTCCCAGTAGAGGGTGTCCTTGCCCCGGACGTACTCCTTACGCCACAGATCCATCATCTTTTCGTAGTCGGCGTCAGTGTACTGGCGCACCGGCTCGAAAGCTCGGGCCTGAATAGTGCGGCCCAGGTCAGAGGGATAGTCCGCCGCTTTGGATTTGTCCTTGAGCATGCCGTAGATCTCCACGGTGGAGTGGCGGATCTTCACATACTCCTGGCCCAGATCGTCCACCAGGGCCCCGTAACCGGCGATTCGGAAGGCCCGAACTGCGGAACCCTTAGGGTCTGTCAGATCTTCCACCGTGTCGTAGTAGTTGACAGAGTGGTAGTGCTTCCCCGCTACCAAGGGGCGTAGGAAGTACACCTCGTGATCCAGGCCCTTGCCGGGGACGAAGCGCTGAATGCCGTCGTAGATACCTGTGTTGTCCGGCAGGCTAGGGAACTGCACGTCCGTGGGCTGCATACAGGGGGCGGCGATAATCTGGCCCCATTTGGTGCCCTTGGCATACTCCGGGTCCGTGAACAGGGGATTGTACTGGTTATTGGCGTAGGCGAAGCCACGAAGCATATCCTCGGTCATGGTGAAGTCCACCTGGGCCGGGCCGGTGCCGCTGTTGGGCTTGACGCCGGAGGTCCCGTCCACCCGGTGGTAGTACAGGTCCTCCCGGATCTTCTGGAGTAGCTGCTCCTCCTCGGGAGTATACACGCCTGGGTAGAGCGTCTTGTAAATAGGGTCGTTGACCGGGTCCGGCTGCTGGGGCGGCGGACCGCTAGGGCCATCCGGAGACCCGGAGGGGCCCTCCGGATCATCGGGCAGAGTGCCGTCAGCGGCCAGGGCCATGTCGGCCTCATAGGTGCCCACGGGATTTCCCTCCATGATGACGGTGCCCACCACATGGATACCGGTTTTCGTGTAGGTGGCCTCAAAGTGGTGCTTACCGAGACCGGCAGGCATATCTGCGGAGAAGCCCCCGTCATGGGCGGAGAAGTCCGTCAGGGTCACGGGACCCATGGAGTTGGTGATAGTTCCCCCCTGCCCCTCGATGGTGAACAGGTGGTGCTTGTCGCCGCCAGGGGTGGGAAATACCCCCAGATAGTATGTCTTGCTCATAATTTCTTCCTTTCGCTTGGTTATTTCATGCAGCGGTCATAAGCGGACTGCTCCGCCGCGATGCAGGCTTCAATATTCATGCCCTTGAGGTTCTCCACATAGCTGTCCCACTGGTCAAAGCCCACGGTGCCGTTGATGAACTGGGGAATCATCTGGCAGGCATAGGTCATGATGTCGGTGACGTAGTAGGCGGAGGTCTCGGTCTCCTCGGGAGTCATGGACACGTTGGAGGGGATGGTCATGGAGCCGTCCAGGTTGGAGGACCACACATCCCAGGCTTCGTTGTTGATGTCGGAGTTGTAGGCGGCGCTGCGGTACCGGAGCATCAGGGAGGAGAACACGCCATAGCCGCAGCGGACCCGCATATAGTTGGCGGGGGACAGGTCGTACTCATTGTTGGTGACAGCCTCGGTGAACTGAGGGGTGCCGTTTTCGTCGATGGTGTAGTCCACGTCCTCAAAGCCGTAGTTGTAGAACAGGATGCCGTCCTCGGAGTATAGGTAGTCCACCAGGCGCATGGCCAGCTCTACGTTGTCGCAGCAGCTGGTGATATAGGTGTTGGAGGAATCGGTGACCAGAGAGGTGGAGGTCACATGGTCCATTCCATCCTCATTGGCAGTCAGATAGGGTACGCAGGCGATGGGCACAGTATAGTTGTCGATGCCCTCACCGGAGGTGCACCAGACACCCATCTGGTCCGTGGTGATCTGACCATCCAGATAACTGGAGAAGGGGTCAAACTGGATGGAGATGAAGTCCTTGTCAAACAGGCCCTCATTGTACCACTTGTTCATCTCCTGGAGGTAGGCCTTGTAGCCATCCTCGATCAAGGAGCAGTGAATCGTGCCGTCCTGGACGTAGTAGGGCAGGCTGGTGGCCTGGCCGCCGGCACCCACAGAGGCCACGTCAAAGCCTGTGCACAGACCGTTGATGGTGCAGTCGCTGTTCATGTAGATGGGGGTGGAGGCGCCGTAGGCGTCCTTGAACACCGTCAGAACCTCGTACATCTCGTCGTAAGTGGTGGGGATGTCCAGATTCTGCTCCTCCAGCCAGTCCTTGCGGATGACAAGGCCCTGGTTGTTGATGAAATTCTCATAGGGGGACTGGAAGCACAGCACCATGCCGTCATTGCGGAAGATGGAGGCGTAGTCCGGGTTGGAGTTGATGAGGTAGTTGTAGTTGGGGGCATAATCGGGCAGCAGCTCCGTCAGGTCCACAATGATGCTGTCGGACAGGGCACCGGTGGCACCGCCGGTGTACTGGAGGTCAGAGATGATGGCCGCGTAGTCCCCAGAGGCGATGGCAATGTTCATCTTTTCCTGGGAGGTGAAGAAGTCCAGCTCCGTGAACTCGATGTTCACGTTGGTGATCTCCTGGAGGTACTGAATGTACTCCATATCCTGGAAGCTGTTGATGCCCAGATTCCCCAAGGGGCCCATCAGGTTGATGGCGTTCCGCATCCAGGTGATCGTCTCAGTCTCCTCGCAGAGGGGAAGGCTGTACTCGTTGGAGTAGTCCAGCAGAGCCTTGTCACTGTTCGGGAAATTGTACTGGTGTTGAACTACCAATTCCTCCGGCTCCACCGGTTCTTCGGCGCTGACTTCTTCCTGGAAGGTAATCTCCTCCTCCGGTTTGGAGGCAGGTGCTTCGGCTTCTTCCTCCGCAGTTGATGCTGGGACGGGCTCTGCTGAAGAAGCGGTGGGTTCATTGCCGCAACCACCCAGAAGGGCCAACAGCAGGATCGCCGCCAAGATCAATGCGATTCGTCTGTGTTTCATTATTTCCATACTCCTTTTCACTTGGTCAGATATCGGTCATAGGCACCCTGATAGGCAGCCAGCAGCTCATCCACGTGCATCCCGGCGCACTCGGCCACAAATTCATCCCAGGTGTCGAAGCTCCGGTCGCCAGTGACGAACTTGGGCACCTCCTCGGAGATATAGGTGGCCAGGTCCGTGGCGTAGAGGGCCACCACATCGCTCTCCTCGCTGTTGAGGCCCAGAGAATTCGGGATGGCACACAGATCGTCGGTGCGAGAGGTCCACACGTTAATGGCCTCTGTCTGGGCATCGGTGAAGAAGGGTACGGTACGATCCTGATACATAAGGCCGAAGGACGCCCCGGAGAAGCAGCGGGCCCGGCTGTAAAGCATGGGCGGGAATCCGTACTCGTTCTCTGTGATACCCTCCAGATAGTAGATATTTCCGTCCTGGTCATAGTCATAGTCCACACCCTGGATACCATAGCTGCCAGCCATAGCGCCTTCCTCGGTGTACCAGTAGTTCATCCAGCCCATGATATAGGGAATCAGTTCCTCATCACAGCCTGTGGAGATGGAGCAGGAATCAAACTGCCGCTCTCCCTGGCCGGAATGGATATTTCCGCCGTCAATAGTACAGACCATAGGGGCCAGCTCAAAGTCCGGATCCGGGTTGGTCAGATTATCCATGGAGTTGACCATGGTGCTGGCGATGGCGGTGCGGTCGGCAGCCAGCTCCTTTTCCATGGTGCCGGACATATTGCTGGTATCCAGTTCGGTGAAGTTCCGAGGAACAATGCCATCCTCATACCACTGGTGGAGTTGACGGATGTAGTCCTCGTAGACCTGGGAGGTGATATCCGCCACCAGTTGGTCTCCCTCCCGGTGATAGGCAAAGCCGGAGCCGGAAGCGGTAGTAGCAGCGACACCCCAGGCAGAGGCCAGAGTATCCAGGCCCTCTCCCATCAGAAGGACGCTCTCCAGGCCAAACTGATTCTTGGCTGTGTAGGCAAACTCGTTGAGCTCGTCAATGGAGGTGGGAATATCCATATTCAGCTTGTCGCACCAATCCTTACGGATGAAGTAGCCCTCGTTGACAACAGTCTTGTCATAGATGGAGTACCAAGCCATATAGGAGCCGTTGTCGGCAGTGACAGCACGGCAAAGGGTCTCATCCTCCTGAACTAGATTCCAGTATTCGGGCATATCCTCAACGATGTAGTCGTCCAGTGTGATGATAACATCGTCCTCATAAGCCTTCATAAAACCACCGACATAATACTTGTCCACACCACAGATCACATCCGGATAATCCCCAGAGGCAATAATCAGGTTGAACTGGGTGTCGCCGTTCATCTGGCTCAAGGAACGCCATTCCGGCGTGACGCCGATGTATTCGGTGCCCTGGGCGATTGTCTCAAAGTCCCCGTAGCTGCTCATTCCCACCATCCCTGACATGGGGCCCAGCTGGGGCTCCGCGTGGAGAATGGTAAAGGTTACGTCTCCATCGGCCAGGGGATAGGTCAGAGGTTCACTGTATTGGATTTCCTCCTCCATCGGTTCTCCTATGCTGGCTTCCTCCTCCACCGAGTGTTCCTCTGTCGGGGCGGGGGCAGGTGCTTCCGTTACTTCCTCCACAGTCGATGCTGGGGTGGGCTCTGCCGAAGAAACAGTGGGTTCGTTGCCGCAGCCGGATAAGATGGCAAGCAGCAGGGTGAGGACTAGCAGGTTGTATAATAAATTCTTTTTCATCAAAAAACCTCCTTATTGTTCTTCAATGGCCTCCACCGGGCACCCCTCAAAGCAGGTGCCGCAGTGGATACACTTGCTATGGTCAATCTCCCGGTGCTCAGGCCCCATGGATATGGCCTCCACGGGACATTCGCTCTGGCAAAGGCCGCAGCCGATGCACTCATCGGTAATCTGGTACACTGGTTCCACCTCCCTTCCAAAGGATGTATATTTTCATTATATCAATCTAACAGCTTGGCCCCCAAGACACAGAATGTATTTAACGTGTGACATGTTTTAGCCAATCGCACATGCAAGATATATTGGAACCCTCCCGGCAATTCGCTGGGAGGGTCTGTTAGTGTCAGTCTAGCTTTTTCCGTAAACAAGGTTTGGGAAGCCCTTGTTGCCGCCCGCAGAGATCATACCCTCGATATAGCCTTCGGCATCCACTCTGGCCCAGACTTCCCAGCGGCCGGGGCCGGCGGGGAAATCCACCTTGAAGAACTCATCGCCGGTGTAGTAGCCAAAGTTGATGGGACTGCCGTTGGCGTCACCGCTCAGGGTGCCGTCAGGGTTGGGGGTGAAGTGGAAGGTCATCTCGCCCTCAAAAGAGTTTTCTCCGGGCACGCCGTGGTCCTTCAGTTCCACCTGAGGTGCCGGAGGCGTGGGCGGAGGACCGCCAGCAGGTGCGCCTTCGGGGCCGCCGGGACCACCCATAGGCGGCATCTCCCCGGGAGGAGGACCGGGCTGGAAGTCAGGCCCGTGAACCAGCTTCTCATCTGGAAGCCACATTTTGATGTAGTAAGTACCAGAAATCACCATGATAGCCTACAGCTTGTTTGTTATACTTTGTGACACATGGAGTACAAGGGATACCAGGTTGGCTTATCCTACCGATTCAGCCTGATCCGGGCCTTCCGGGACCTGGAGCAGACCACCCCCACGGAATTCCGCCAAGAGGATAGACAAAAAGGGCCGCCACTGCGTCATTGCAATGGCGGTCCGATTTTTTAATTACAGGCTCATGGCCGCGACAAAGGCGGTATCGGTGCAGTTCTTGATATTTGCAGGGATCATGTTGTCACCGATGATATAGAACTCCGGCGCCAGGCTGCGGAATGCCTCCGCATCGACGGATTTCCGGCCGCCGGAAATGACCACAGCATCACAGTCAATGACCCGAGTCTCATGGGGCAGCGTGGAAATATCCACCTTGGGGGCGGGCTTTGCAAAGCCGGGCCCGTTCTTTTCGGTGCCGTCGTTGTGAATGGGCATCAGGGGCCGCTGCTGGGGGAAGCCCTCAGGACGGGCATTGGGCATGACACTGGGTACCTTGGGGCCAGCATTCTCCGGGTCCATCATCTCAAACATGACGTCCTGATGGGGCACGCCCAGGGTCACGTCCAGAGTCACCTGGGTGGGTATCACCGCCACGGTCTTGGCATGCTCGATAAAGTGGAAGTTGGGCTCGTTCTCAAAGTCCAGCTCCGTGGCCCGCTTGGCGTGCAGATCCTCAAAGAGCTTGGCCTGCTTCCGGGTCACCATGGTGGTATCGTGACCAGCCTTCGCCAGGTATAGGGCCGCTTCCTTGCCGGTGTCACCGCCGCCGATGACCAGGACTTTGTGGCCCAGCTCTGCTTCCCTGCCGAAGACGTCCTCCGCCAGCCAGACGCCCTGGGCGTCTGCACCGGACACGGGAATGCTCTGGGCGGTAGAGCCCATGGCTGCGATGATCACGTCATAGCCGGCGTCTTTCAGCAGTTCCGGCGTGGCTTCGGTGTTCAGCAGAACCTTGACTGGGGACTTTTCAATCTCCCGAACCAACCAATCCTTGTAGTCCTTCAGGTTCCACTTGAAGGACACATAGTCGGCAAACTTGAGCTGTCCGCCCAACTGGCCGGATTTCTCGTAAACGGTCACATCATGCCCACGCTCTGCCGCAAACAGCGCCGCCCGCAGGCCAGCCGGGCCGCCGCCCAAGATGGCGACCTTCTTTTTCTGTCCGGAACCCGGAATAATGGGCTGGGGCAGATGATGGTAGCCCGCGTAGGGGTTCACGGAGCAGAAGCTGCCATGGCAGCCGTTGCACAGCAGACAGGGCGTCAGGTCCTCCCCCTGTCCGGCCTTGATCTTATCGATGTAGTGCTCATCGCAGATCAGCGCCCGGGAGACGGACACGCAGTCGGTCTTGCCCTCGGCGATAAATTTTTCGATGAGGTCCGGATCCCGGAAGCCGCCCACAGGGGATACGATAGCCTTGATGCCGCGCTTTTTGAAGGCCTCGGCGAACTGGAGGTTGTAGGGGTTCTCCTTGACCAGATTGTGGCTGTTCACATGGGTGAAGGAGCCGTCCCAGCCCCGGATCTGGAAGATGTCCACCAGGCCCTCGCACATCTGGCAGTAGTCTAGCCAGTCCTCTACGGTGTAACCGGGTGCCTCCTCCATGGCGGAGATCTGGGCCTCGATCAGGAAGTCCTGGCCGCAGGCCTCCTTGATGCGCCGGAAGATCTCCAGGGTCAGGGTGGCACGGTCAGCCATGGTGGGGCCGCCGTACTTGTCGGTGCGCTGGTTCAGCAGGGGGCTCAGGGAACAGGCCAGAATGCTGCCCCGGTAGGACATGTAGATGGTCACCATGTCAAAGCCCAGCTTCTGCAGTTCCACACAGGCGTGGACAAAGTCCTGGATCATGCCCTCGAGACGCTCGGCAGAGATACCGGGCTTGTCATAGAGGTTCATGGAGTAGTCCCCGGTCATGGGGATCTCATTCCAGTTGGGAGTATCGGAAATGTTCACGTTCTGGGGTTCAATAGCCATCAGAGACGCAGAGGCCAGGGAGCCCTGGGCGTGGACCTTCTCAATGATTTCCCGGTACTGCTGCTGCACCTTGGGGTCGTCCATATGGCAAGGCGCCATCTTGCTGTAGTTGCCCTCACAGTCGGGGTAGGCGCCCACACCCATTGTGACGGTGGCAGCGCCGTTTCTGGCCAGATGCTCATAGAAGGGACCCGCCAGCTCCGGCTCCATGGCATCCGAGGAGACACATTTGGAGTTCAGGATTCGGTTTTTCAGGGTCACATTGCCGATCTTCACCGGTGAGAGCAAATGCTCGTATTTCATATTCATACCTCTTTCTCAAACGCAGGACGGTCTCCCGTCCTGCAAATTTGAATTCTTAGCCAATCGTGGCGTCATAGGCCTCCTGCTCCAGGGCGATGCAGTCCTCGATACCCATGGACTTCAGGTCCTCCACGAAGGAATCCCACTGGGTTTCAAGATCCGCGTCACCGATGGCAAACTGAGCCACCATCTGGTTGGCATAGGTCAGGATGTCGGAAGCCTTGCGGCCCTCCTCCTCCTTCTGCTCAGTGGTCATGGTCACGTTGCTGGAGATGGCCATGGTACCATCCAGGTTGGAGGTCCAGACGTCCCAGGCCTCATTGACCAGATCGGAGTTCAAGTAACCGGTCCGGTAGCGAAGCATCAGGGAGGGCATGGTGCCGTAGGCGCAGCGGCAGCGCATATAGTTGGAAGCGTTCAGACCAAACTCGTTGTTCAGGATTGCATCAGTAAACTTGGGGGTTCCTTCGCCGTCCAGCTCAAAGTCCTGGCCCTCCAGGCCGAAGTTGTAGAGCAGGATACCGTCCTCAGAGAACCAGTAATCCAGCCAGGCCATGGCCAGCTCAGGCTCCGCACAGCCGGAGCTGATGGAAACGCAGGTAATGTCGTCCGCAGGGGCCAGGGTCATCTCGGTGATGTGCTGCTTGTCGCCCTTGTTCTGCACCGGGGAGGCCATGCAGGTCACGGGGACGGTGTAGTTGTCGATACCCTCGCCGGAGGTGGGCCACACGCCCATCTGGTCGGAGGTGATCTGACCGCTCAGGTAGCTGGAGAAGGGATCGTACTCCACAGAGATGAAGTCGGAATCCATCAGGCCCTCGTCATACCACTGGTTCAGCATCTTCAGGTAATCCCGGTAGCCGTCCTCGATCAGGGAGCACTTAACCACGCCGTCCTCCACATAGTAGGGCAGGCCCGCAGAGGCGCCGCCTGCGCCACCGGCATTGCCGCTGGCGGCAAAGGCTGCCACATTGTAGCCCTCGGTCAAAGTGGTGATGTTGCAGTTGTTGGTCATGTACATGGCGGTGGCACAGCCGAACTTGTCCTTGAAGGCAGTCAGCACATCATGGAGCTCGTCATAGGTCTCCGGAACCTCCATGCCGACCTCTTCCAGCCAGTCCTTCCGAACCACCAGGCCCTGGTTGTTGATGAAGCTGTCGTAGGTGCCCATGAACTGGAGCACCATGCCGTCCGTCAGGAAGTAGGGGGTCTCCGCATCGTTGGAGTGGATCAGGTAATCGTAGTTCGGCGCGTAGTCACTCAGGTCCCCAGACAGGTCGATGATGATGTCGTCCGCCAGGGCCCCGGACAGGCCGGTAGCATAATAGCTGCCCAGATTCTTGAACATATCCGGGAAATCGCCGGAGGCGATGATGACATTGTACTGCTCGGAAGCGGTGAAGAAGTTCACCTCAGTGGTCTCCACGTGGACGCCAGTGAGAGCCTCCAGCTCCTGCATGTATTCGAAGTCATTATAGTTCTCAATGCCGATGTTTGCAAGGTCGCCCATAAGGTTCACCGCAGAGGTCAGCATGGTCAGCTCCACAGGCTCCTCGGACAGAGGAAGGGAAACCTCGTTGGTGTAATTCAGCTCTGCGGAATCGCTCCCAGGCATATTGGCCCGGTGCTCTACCGTGGGCTCTTCGACCACAGGCTCCTCTGCGCTGTCAGGCACTTCCGCGGCAGGAGCTTCATCCACAGCATCCTCCCCGGGGGCTTCATGTACCTCCTGGGCCTCAGATGCTTCCACAGGAGCACTCTGATCGGATACAGATGCGGTGTTGGAGCCGCATCCGGCGAGCATCAGGCACAGAGTCCCGAGGCACAGAAGCAGGGCAATCAAACGTTTTTGCATGTTGTTCTTCTCCTTTGTAGGTATTTGCAGCGAAAACTGCTGCAAATACAGTGTACCAACGTCCCGGTATATTCGCAATATGTAAATATCTATGCTGTTTCTATCCTTTTTCATTGGTTTTGCATATTGCTTTTTTGCAAATTTATTTCTATAATTGCAAATGCAAGGAGGGAATCCCATGCTTTATTTTAGTTCCATCCATCCCGAATGGGATTGCTTTGGCGCTTTTGCCGCCACGGAAAAGGGCCGCCGCACCGCAGAGTTGCTGGAGGCGGCAGCCACGAACCACCACCGGAATACCGGCACCTGTTTCGCGGAGCTGGAGCGGTTGGGCGTTATCCTGGGGAATGGCGGGTTTGCAGCGGCGCTGATCCAGCGGGACCCCTTTGGTCCTGTGGACACGACAGATCCAGATTGGGTACGCGGCCTTGTGGAGGCTGCTTCCGGGCTTCTTCCATTGCCATTGTGGTACTGCTTTTCAGTAAATGGGCGAATTTATATTCTCTGCTGCTATCCACGTCTGTCTGAAGACAGCCCCGGCACGTCTGCCGCATCCCGGACACTTCTGGAGAACTTTACTGCCCTCCAGACAGCACTGTCTTTACCAACCTTACGCATCATTCTCAGTGACCTGCAATATGGAGAGCCCGGCGTGTTCCGTTCCTTCAACAACTTGCATCACGCCATGGAATATTATGACTTCCGGGCGGAGTACCGCTCCCCCATCCAGCTGAACTCCGAGGAACAGCTCCACGGGGCCTTTATCGGGGATATGAGCTTTTACCGCCAGCTTTCTGTGGAGGTGGCGGAGCAACTTTCCCGGGGCGAGGTCCCCATCGAGGAGATCACTGGACAGGTCTGTGACACGATCCTTCAAAACAGCGTACCCTCCATGGAGTCTGTCCACCACCACATCCAGATCTTTATGCTGACCTTTACCGATTATCTGGGCCGGGCCGGCCTGGTGGACGCCTCCTATATGAGCCGCCGTCAAATCGTCTACCGATCCATGGGTTTTGAGCGGGAAAATGAGTTCCGCCAAATTATGCTGGAACTGTTGGAGGAGCTTCAGCAGCAAAACCAGATGCTCCGGAAGATTGGCCGCCAGAAGCGCATCCAGTCCATTCGGGAGTATGTAGAAGCCCACATCACTGACCCGGAGCTGTCCCCGGCCCAGATCTCGGACCGTTTCCAGGTCAGCACAGCCCAGATCTCCAAGCAGTTTCGCTACTACTATGGGGTCAGCCTCCACCGCTTTTTGCAGCAGACACGGCTACAGCGGGCCGAGGCCCTGCTGCGGGACCACCCGGACTGGTCCATGCGGAAGATCGCGGAGGCAGCGGGATATACAGACCTGTCCACCATGTACCGGGCCTTCCGGGCCCTGGGGAACATGACCCCCGGGGCCCTCCGGGATTCCCTGCGGCTGGACGGTCTGTCCCAGTGAAATACTATTTCACAAGGATCACAACATTCTCATAGGTTCCAGGCTCCAGAGAAGATACCCGAGTTCCAGTGGCCACATTGAAGCTGTCATCCACACCCACATAGATCTCCAGGGACATGCCCGGCTCCGAACTGAGGGTGAACCCCTGCTCCAGCGTCAGAGAGCCCAGATAACTGTCCCCGGTCACAGTCCAGCTGGAGCTGCCATCAAAGGACGCACAGTTACCCCAGTTGGCACTGGCACCGTAATAGTTTCCGTTTAAGGACGAGGTCTCCCCTGCGCCATTGGTGTAGCGGAGGCCTTCGACGTTCCAAAGGCCGTAGTCTCCATCAGCAAAGTTGCCTGCAAAGCTGGAGCCGTGAAAATCCACAATCACGCCGTAGCTGCTGCCGGATCCTACAAATCCGCCCATGTCGCTGTTTCCCAGATTGATGCCCCCCGAATCGCTGGAGGCTTTGTCGCCCTCATTCCAAATGATTCCGGTGAGGTTCTTGCAGTCGTTGAAGGTGACCTGGGCACAGCCCTTGCTCTCCGAAGCGATCAGGTAGTTGTAGTTACCGTCACCCTCGTAGCTGACGGTGCAGTCATTCAGAGTGAGGCCCAGCTGGGCATTCTGGAATTCAATGACCGCGGAGGTCTGGAGCCCCTCTGCGCCCACGCCGTTGTTGAGATAGGGTGCCTCGGAGTAGTCCGTACCTGCTGTGATGAGCTTACCGGTGTCCGCCACAGGATGTCCATACCGGTCCGAATCCAGCAGCGAGCAGCGCCAGGGCGTTCCATCGCTGTATTCTTCGCCGGAAAGCTCCGACAGCGTATTGTACAGGGTCTCTCGGGCTTTCCTGCTGACCTGGTAGGCGTCGCAGAGATCTCCCAGGGTGGTGCCCTTCACCCCCACCAGCAGGTTGGAGCAGGCCGGGCCGGGCATACCGGAATCACCAGTGGCTTCCGCCCAGGCTTTCGCTGCCTCCGTAGCAATGCCGTCCTCCAAATCTGTTACATAGTCGGCGTAGTTGGTGTTCACATCCGCCTTCGTTAGGGCAACGCTTGTCAAAGCGGAGTCCGCGCCGTTGGCCCGGGCCCGGAAGCCGATGATTCCCTTGACGCTGCCTCCGTTGATGTCAAACTCTCCTCCGGCGGAGCAGAGACCTGAATCCAGGTAAGAGGTGAAATTCGTATTGATGGCCTTAATGGTACCAGAGCCCTGTCCGATGACATAGGCTCCTGCCGAACCGTTGCCGTAAGTGGTAAAATCACAGTCTACCGCCTCCAAAGTTCCCGCGCCAAAGTCATTGGCAAGGACCGAGGACTGGCCCAGATAGGAACCGGGCATACCAGTTGTTCCAGTTACCTTTTCCAGATAGATATGGCCCCCATAGATGGCATCCGCCACATGGCTGTTCCAGCCCTGGCATTTGAAGGTGGTGTTGTACACATAGACTGCCGCTGTGGGATAGGGTGCATTCCGGTTACCCACATAGGTGCCGCCGCCAATGGCGATGATGCCGTTTCCCGTGTCGCCGCAGGTCTCCACATAGGAGGTCTGTCCCTCCAGGTCCCCCACCGTCAGCTGGCCGCCATTGGTGGCGTAGAGCCCCGCGTTCAGGCCGTAGTTCATATTCAGCTCATAGTTGTACTTGCTGTCTCCTGCCTCAAAAGTCTCCTGGGCCCAGTTGGCTGTGGAAGAGGACATCCCGTACAGGTAGTCTGTCTGGATACTGCCGTAGTCATCTGCCCAAAGCAGAGAGCGCTCCCGGTTGATGGAGGCCAGCACCGGGTCTGATACCGCGACTTTTCCGTCGGCGGCATAGGTGGCCCGACCTGTATTTCCGATAACGATCCGGTTATAGGTCTGTCTATCGCGGCGGCCGGTGGCCTCAAGGGCACCGTTGGCAAAGGCCAGGTATTTGCCAGTGATCGAGCTGGCAGAGTCTTTACCATCGGACAATGTTCCAGGAGCATAGATCTCCGCGTTCTGATCCAGGGGCGCCGAAACGAAGTCTGACACGCCGTCGGTGTAGTAGAGAATGTCGATGGCGCCGTTCTGGTCGGTATCCCGGTAGGCCACATAGGTATAGGTCATGCCCGTGCTTACAATACCTGCCAGGGCTTCCCCTGTGGCTGCATCAATGGCCCGGCAGTCCGGATCCAGCTGAACCCGGGAGCCGTTGAGATAGTAGCCTGGCGAGTAGTCCAGGCCCAGTTGCACGGTGCCGTAGGCGCCTGCCGCGATTTCTGCCTGGAAGGCTTCAGCTTCCGCTTCGTCGGTCAGGTTTCGGAAGGTGTATCGGAAGTCGTTCTCCTGAACCTCTTCCTTCAGAGACCGGGCGATCTTGACGGGCTTCTCTGTGGACTGCGGCTTGTAGGCGTCTCCGGTAAAGACGATAGCCGAGCTGGTGATACTGTAATCCCCTGCCGAGATGGCCGCAATGTCCGCCAGGGTGATTGCATAGGCATTATCTCCCACCAGGTAGCTTCCGCCAGCCACCGCTGCCGCAGGGCTGTTTTCGATGTTGACCCAGACCGGAGTTCCGGTGGTTTGAATCTCCTGGCTGTTGCAGCTGGCCAGGGTCTGGCCGTCAATGACCACATTTGGATTGCCGCAGGAGATGTACTGAAGGCTGTTCAGATCATAGAAGGCAAAGGCTGCAATGGTCTTCACCGTGTCAGGAAGATACAGGGCTTTGACGCTACTGGCGGCACTGAAGGCTGTGCTGGAAATAGCAGTCACCCTCCCGCCGCCCAGGTAGGCTGGCACAATGACGATTTCGCCGCCCTGGGCCTTATCCCAGCCGGTGATGGTTGAAGTCCGTGTATCCCCTTCCACCGTCAACACAAAGGACCAGGGCCCTTCTTGGCAGCGGAAGGTCTCTGCCGCCGTGGCTGCGCCGCGAGAACCGCCAGGAATGCCTCCGGGCATCTCCATGGGCGGCATATCCTCCGCAAAGACCGGCCCGGTGCAGCTCAGGGCCAAAACCCCCGCCAGGCACAGGGCCAGGATGCGTCTGCTCCACTTTCTCATAGATTGCTACCTCCATTCTTTCGGACTGCAGTACCGACAGTACTGCTTCGGACAATACCATTTTAATCCAGATACCTTTGCCGCACAAGGAACGGGATTTGACCTGCGTGCCTTTTTTTGATGCTGTCCCGGTTCAGAAATCGGCATCCACAGCAAAAGTTATCCCTCTAACGTCGTCTTCATATAGCGGTGACAAATATACGGCAAAAACGCCTCCAGATTGGAGGCGTTTTTTTGTGCCGCCGGCTGCCCAGGAAGCCCAGACAGCCGGCGAAACTTAGAAGGAAGATAGTAAGTTAGCTGAGTTTTTTGCCATAGACCAGGTTCGGGAAGCCCTTATTGCCACCCACGGAGATCATACCCTCGATATAGCCTTCGGCATCCACCCGGGCCCAGACTTCCCAGCGGCCGGGGCCGGCGGGGAAATCCACCTTGAAGAACTCATCGCCGGTGTAGTAGCCAAAGTTGATGGGACTGCCGTTGGCGTCACCGCTCAGGGTGCCGTCAGGGTTGGGGGTGAAGTGGAAGGTCATCTCGCCCTCAAAAGAGTTTTCTCCGGGCACGCCGTGGTCCTTCAGTTCCACCTGAGGTGCCGGAGGCGTGGGCGGAGGACCGCCAGCAGGTGCGCCTTCGGGGCCGCCGGGACCACCCATAGGCGGCATCTCCCCGGGAGGAGGACCGGGCTGGAAGTCAGGCCCGTGAACCAACTTCGCATCGGGAAGCCACATTTTGATGTAGTAAGTGCCGGAAATCGCCATGATAATTCCTCCTTAACCGTTGCGGGACGGCAGCTTGATGGTGGCTCCGCCCTCTTCGTAGATTTCGTCGTCGTTCAGGGTGGTGATCCAGAAGCCCAGCTCCACGAAATGCTCGCCGTCCTTCTCGTACTTGTCGTAGACCTGAGAGTGGATCTTCATAACGTCGTACTGGAGGCCATGGGTGTTGCACTTCTTGCCGGCCATGGCGGGGATTTTCTCGATCATTTCACACACAGCGGTGTTCTTGGGGAACGCGAAGCCCTGCTCCACGGGGTCGGTCATGATGCCCCAGCGGATGTTCTGAATCCAGCCGTGAGTGCCCATCCAGTTGTTGATGTGGTGGATGGCGAAGTCACGGCCCAGGAAGTTGATGAAGATGGACCGCTTGACCTCCTTGGGAGGAGGACCGCCTGCGCCGGGAGGGGGCCCCATCTTGGCCCGGGGATCGTCGTAGGGTGGAACCTCGGGGTCCCATTCCGTCATGTCGTCAGGAACATAGACGCCGAACTTGTGGTCCCGGGTCATCTTGGCCCGGACGGCGGGATCAGCCAGCTCCTTCATGGTGCGGCTGCCACCCACGGCCATGCCATAGGGAGGCGTGGGGTTGCAGGAGGCATGGATGGGACCGTCGATGGTCACATTGGGCATGTCGCCCACGTTGACGTCCTCCCAGTAGAGGACCTTATCGCCCCGGTAATTCTCTTTCGCCCAGGTGTCGAAGATCTCCTGCCATTCTTCGTCGGTGTAGTAGTGCTCGGGGCGGGTCCACCAGTCGGGGCTCTCCCAGCCACGCTGATTACCCATGTCGGCGGGGTCCTCGTAGCTCTTGAGGTTCTCCCGGGCAGAGAACATAACACCCAGAACCTTCTCGCCCTTCTGGTTGTACACGGAGCCAGTGCATTTCAGGACCAGGTTCCGGTAGATGCTGCCCTCGGCGGGGGTCAGGTCGATGAGCTCCAGCTTGTCCTTGACCAGGTAGAGGGTATCGCCCGCGTAGACGGGCTTCAGCTGGTCGATCTCATGGTGCAGGCCGGTGACTGCCAGGAAATCCCGAGCCTTGCCGTTGAAGGCCGTCAGGAAGCTGTCGTCATGGGCCGCGAAGGCAGGCATGGCGATCTTTGCGTCGAAGCCCAGAGAGCGCGCATAATCATCGTCGGTGTAGAGCTTGTTATCGGGGTCGTACTTCTTGGCATTGTAGAGCATCATGTCCTCTTTGACCTCGAGGACATTGGAGAAGCCCTGGGTGCCCTTTTCAATCTTGCCGGAGATCAGGGCCTGCACATCGATGGGGCCGCGGTCCTCCAGCTCCTTGATCTTGGCGTAATACTCCTCGGCGTAGGGCTTTTCCCGCTCAGTCCACACGCCGGGATAGACCGTTACAAATTTACCAGTTCCCATAGTAATGCATCCTTTCAAAGTATTTTTGATTCCAGAAGCAGGAACAGTCTGAACTGTCCCTGCTTCTTTTGGAAAGGAGTTATGACATCGAGATGTACTCGCTGTTCACAAAACCACGCTGGCCGTCAAAGGTCAGGAAGTAGTCCTCAACCAGGTCGGCAACAAGATACTTGGCTTTGTTAATGTCACGCTCGTTGGGATGGCCCCACATCTGATTGTGGAAGAAGTAGGAGCCCTGAATTTTCTTTCCATCCTTGCACTCGTAGTACTCGGGGTCCTGAATTCCGCCCATACCCATGACGTTGGGCTTCTTGCCCTCTTCAACGCCGGCTGGGCCAAATTCCTTGCCGCAGCAGGCAAAGGTCCCCACCACAGAGACGTTGTTGGTCTCCAGGAACAGCTTCAGAGCAGACAGAGTCGCCTTGCTCTCGCCGGAGCCGTAGAAGCCGCCGCCGTAGGTGGTAAAGACGATGCCCAGCGGCTGATAGTTATCACGGACAGGGCCACCGGGATAGGAGCAGCTTCTCCGCCGCCAGGTGGGACCGCCCGCGCCGGGTGCACCAGGTGCTCCACCAGGGCCTCCGGGGCCACCAGGGCCTCCGGGGCCACCCGGACCGCCGGGGCCACCAGGGCCGCCAGGACCACCGGGACCACCGGGGCCGCCGGGGCCACCAGGCATCTCACCGGGGCCACCAGGGCCGCCAGGACCACCGGGGCCGCCGGGACCACCTTCGGGCATACCACCCTCAGGCATGGGAGGCATGCCATCCGGTCGGTTCCCGCCCATGGTTTCCGCGGTCATCTTGAAGCCAGTACCTGCGTCCACCATTTTCTGCACATTGCTCTCCAGCTCACCGCCGGCGCCCAGAGAGAACAGCTTGTTGATGATGGTCAGCGGATAGCCCGCCACAATGGGGCTGCCCAGGCAGACTACATCGTAATCATCAAAGTACAGGTTGGGCTGAAGCTCCTCCCACTTGTTGGACTTCTTGAGGCGGTAGCAGTTGCACTCCCAACCGTAGTACTCAAAGGACTCCTTCATAGCCAGAGCGATCCTCTCGGTGTTCTTGGTCATGGTGGCGTAGAGGATCAGGGCACGACGACGGGCGGGCTCATAGCTCATACCCTCCAGCTCGGTGACAACGTTCTCTCCGCTATCCTGATAGACCAGTGTGGTGCCGGTGAGGGTCTCGCCACGGGTCAGGGTGATCTCCTGCTTGGCGGGGCCACACTGGGCCTCGAAGATGATGGAGTCGCCCTTGGTGTGGATGTTCTCCAGCAGCTCGCAGCCGCCGTGGGACGAGACAAGCTCGCCCTCATAGGCTCTGGGGGTTCTGCGGAGGACAATCTTTGTCTCCCGCTTGCCGCTGGGAGTATCCATGAGATAGGTGTATGTACCTGCAAAGTTCATGTTTATTCCTCCTTAATATGCTCAGCCGTTTGCACGGTCATAAGCAGTCTGGATGATTTCGGTCAGTTCGCCGATGTTCATACTTTCGATCTTGGCAACGTAGTCGTTCCAGACAGCATCATCATTCACATCCAGGTCTCCGTTGATGAACTGCAGAGCGGAGGTGCCCACATAGGTGATGATGTCGCTGTAGATGGCAGAGGCGTCAGTGTTCTCCTCCGCGGTCAGGATGGTGTCAGAGCCGAGAATATTGCTGGTGTTCTTGTTGGTACTCCAAGCGTCAAAGCAGCTCAGTTCCCGCTCGCCGAACTCAAAGGCCAGTCTAGCGTCGAAGATCACGCCAGCCAGGTCCTTGGTGGCTACCACGCTGGATGCGATGTTGGTGGTAGCAATGCCGTTCATGACCTCCGCATCAAAGGTGGGAACACCCTCGTCATCATAGTCCCAGGTCTCCACGTCATGGCCGGAGCCCTTCTGGAAGCCGAAGTTGTAAAGCAGGCTGCCCTCATAGCTGTAGCCATAGTCCAGGAACCGAAGCGCCGCCTCCACATCATCGCACTGAGACGAGATGGAAATGGCACTGGCGCCGGTGGAATCCACCAGGGAGTTCTCCTCAAAGAAGGGGATGGTTTGTCCGGCCTCCTCGGCCACGTCCTGCACAGGCCACCAGTTGCAGTTCTCGTCGCCATACTGAGCGGCAGCCATGGTGGAGTAGTTGCCGCCGAAGGGCTGGTTGGAGAAGATGTAGCCGTTGGTACCGTCTGCGGCACGGCCGGCGTTCAGGTCGGAGAAGGGATTGGTCTCACGATTCTGCATGTTCTCAAAGTCGATGAGGCCCTGGGTGTAGAGGTCGTGGAGCCAGGACAGGTACTTGCGGGTACCGTTGGCAGTGGCGCCGTAGATGACCTTGCCATCCTCCTGGTAGAAGGAGTTGGAAAAGTTGGTGCCCATAGCGTTGGTGGACAACTCTGCCAGGGAGCCGAAGCCACCGGACAGCACGCCGTTCTGCATAGACACGGTATTGAACAGGGCCATGGGTTCGCTGGCGCCCTTCTCGGTCTTGAAGGCCTTCAGGACTTCGGTCAGTTCGTCATAGGTCTGGGGAACATCCATGTTCAGATCCTCCAGCCAGTCCATGCGGATGAAGGCGCCGATGCCCGTGGGGTTTGCGACCTGGTCCTTGATGGGATAGATCCGCAGGAACATACCGCCGTCCTGGACCTCCTCCAGCACGGTCTGATCGGAGTGGATGATCTGATAATAGTTAGGCATCTCCGTCTCCAGGTAGTCGCCCAGATCGATGATGACGTCCTCGTCATAGGCCGCTTCCGTACCAGCGGTGTAGTCGCCGATGTTCAGCAGGTCCGTGTACTCGCCGGAGGCGATCATCAGGTTGAACTTGTCGGTCTGATTGGTTTTGTCCACCACGGTGAGATCGATGGTGACGCCGGTGTTCTCCCGGAGCCAGGCCCAGACCTGGTGGTTCATCAGGTCACCGCCCTCGATGTAGTTGAGGGAGTTGGTCTCAAAGCCCATAAAATAAGTCAGGGTCACCTCATCCTCAGAGATGGGCAAAGCGGTGGTCAGGCCTTTGAGCATTTCCTGATGTGCAGTAAAGTCCATGTTGGCGTTGGCCTCGGTGTTGTCCAGGACATTGGGCTCCGGCTCCTCTCCAGTGGAAGCCTCCTCCGGCTGGTTCTCATCGGCGTGAGCAGCGGGCGCTTCTGTCGCGGGGGTCTCAGGAGCGGCTTCGGTGCTTTCCTCGGTCTGAGCCGGGGCCGCGGATGATGCCGCTCCGCTTCCGCAGCCGGCACACACCGCCAGCAGCATGGCCGCCGTCAACAGCAGCGCAAGCATTTTTTCTTTCATTGGTTTACCTCCTTTTCGGTTTGGTTTCATTATACCAGCCAGTCTTGAAGGGGATAAAGTACCATGTTTTAGATTTCATGTGACATTTTTTATCCATTCTCACATTTGCTCTGTACTTTTATCAAAAGACCCGGTATAATCGTCTCAGGAGGTGACTGCAATGAATTCCGAGATTGAGGCTCTGCAGGCGCAGATTCAGGCTCTGAAGTTGCGGGTGCGCCATGTGACCACGGAAAATGCCATCCACGATGAAACCGACACGCCGCAACCTATCGACGTGCTGGCAAACTATATCGAGTGTGAATTTTACTCCGACTATCTAATCCTGGCAGTGGTCCATGCCCGGGCGGACCGGCTGCCGCGGCCCATGGATGCTTTCCCGCCCCCGGTTGGTCCGGGCCGTTCAGAGCCGGCTCCAGGCAAGCCCATGGTCTACTACCCCATCGAAGCTATGGAAGCGGCGGAGGAAATCCTGAAGGCGGCCCTGGCGCCGAAAACCTACTACATGGTCTTTCGTTCAGACCAGGACATGGGCATCCTGCTGAATCCCAACGCCCAGTTCGTCTCCGATGCCAGCATCCAAACTGGTGACTATTACCGGAATCTGACTGAGCGCTTTTCCGAAATCTTGACTGCCCTCAATAAGGCGCTCGGCTTCCAGAACACTGTCTCCCTCAGCGCCATCCATCAGGGCCATGCCAGCCTGCGGCAGATGTACCTGGAGGCAAAAAACACCTACGATTATAGCTGGAATCTCAATGGTCCCATCCACACCTATCCGGAGCTGTGTGCCTCTCCCCTGTCCCCCGAGGATCAGCGGGCCATCAGCGCCCTGGAGCAGGAGTTCATGGGGGACATCAACCACCTGCTGTTCTTTGAGGCATCCATGGTGCTTGACAGCATCCTCCAACGGCAGTTCTACCATACGATTCCCCTGCGGGAGATCACCGTGGCGGTCACCGCCCGGCTGCGGAATGTGCTGGCGGTACTGGAGACCACAATGGGGGTGGAGCCCTCAGCAATTCTGGATCTGGAGGGCCTTGTTTCCTTGGTGACCCAATCCGGGTCCATTCCGGAGCTTCGGGACCGGATTCATGACTTTTTCGCCAGTCTGGCGGACTTTCATCCCCGTCAGTCCACAAAGAAAGGGCCGCTGATTTTGGAGTTTCTGGAAGCCAACTACCAGAATCCCGCCCTCAGCGCTCAAATGATCTGCGACCGGTTCCGCATAAGCCGCACCTATCTGTCCCGGCTCATCAAAAATGAAACCGGACAGGGACTGGTGGACTGCATCCACGACATCCGGGTCCAGCACGCCAAGCAGCTTCTGGCCGAAACCTCCCTACCCGTGGAACAGTTGGCCCTGCAGGTGGGCTTTTCCAACCGCTATGGGCTGATTCGGGCCTTTCGCAGCCTGGAAGGCATCTCCCCCTCGGAGTATCGCAGGAAAGCGTTGGAGAAGCGGCAGAAAACTATGGCATGACGCTCTGTCAGGATGTGTTTCAATTGATACATGAAATTCATCTTTCGAAAAGAGAAGAGCCCCAGTGCATCGGATGAATGCACTGGGGCTCTTCGGTAGATTCCGGTTATGGATTCTTTTGTGTGCTGACAATCAGCTTTCCTCCGGAAGAAAGCGTATACTCTCCCGGTTCGTTGCCAACAGCATGAATCGTTACTCCATCTGCCGCATCGATCTGGACACAGTTCACTTCACCCAGCAGTGTCACCGTAGAGTCTCCGGTGGCATACCATTTGCTTCCGGTATCCATAGTCAGATTAGCGTTCAAAATAGCACCTCGGATCGTAGAACCGCGCAATGTCAGCCACATTTCCCGGAACGAGTCTTCATGGAGAATATCGCCTTGGGCATCAATGTCATGCAGTCTGATTTGGTAGCCAAACACCTCTCTGCCGGGGTCCTTAGGCGCTTTTTCATCATCGTTTACCATCGTTCGGAAGAGGATTCCATTCCCCGGCTCCATGCTGACATCTGTGAGATCCACATTTGCGCAGCAGCTCTTCATCCGCAGAATTTCTTTCCCGGATTTGATGGTACCACCGGAGACTGTCAGTTCATTCAGCATGTCCGGCAGTCCAATGCTATGCATCAGCGCGAAATAGGTCCCGCACTTGGAATCACAGTCGATAAATGTCATATCGCTGGAGGACGCAATAATTGCCGCCATATCCGCCACGTCGAAACTGCATCGTACAAAGCGGTCATGGCACTCACCATCTGAATATGCGCCGTAGCCACCTTTTGTAGTAACCACATTGCAGTCGTTGGCTTCCAGATATACATAACCTTCTGCGCCATCCGTCGAAAGGGCCGCCCACCCGTCCGCAATAATGGTGCTGTTATAGAAGAAGCTCCTCGAATTGCTCAGCGTACAATGCGTCCGTGTATTACCGCTGATTTCAAGGGAGGCCGGCGGTGTTGCCATGAATCCAGCAGGCTTCTCAATCCCCTCACCATAGGGGATCCCGTGACTGATCAGCACACTGTCATAAACACGAAGCGTGCTGTATCCTTCGGCGATGGTGGCGCTTCTGCATCGGCCATTCGTGTCGATGATCGAGTTTTTCAAGGTGACATCCGCGTGGTCAACCACGGAAAGTCCGGAATCCGGCCCGCCCAGATATCCGTTATCGCCGCCGTTGATATGGATGACCGTATCGTCAATATCCAGTGCTCCCGCACCATGGACACATATGCCGCCGTTCAGGCCGCCATAGGTTACGATCTTACCATGCTCCAGTCTCCTGCCGGAAAGGTCGCCGGCATACATGTATTCACGGCACGACAGTTCGTCATCGACCTGGCCATTGCGTATATAAAGTGCCGCTTTGGCATCTGCAGGAGCGGAGAGGAAGCCTGCTGGAGGCGGTCCCCCCGCTCCAAACGGCATCGCTCCCGGACCTTCTGGTCCACCCGGACCGCCCGGACCGCCCATCAAACTGAAATCCATTACCGGCGGAGTAACCTCTTTGCGCTCCGGCAAAACCTTGCTGATTCCATATATTTTATCCATAGTATCGTTCCTCACTTATGTAGTGTTTTGCTTATCTTGCCGTGAACCGATCATATGCATCCTGGATCAAATCAAGGACCTCTGCATAATGATCCTCCTCGTATTTTACGTTTGAAGTCCTTGCGGCTGAATATGTATCAGAGCGCCATCGCCGCTGCGAAGCCCGTAAGCGTACACTCCTGGATGCTGCCAGGCTTCACATTATCGCCGATCACATAGATCTCCGGGGCACAGCCCTGGAAGGCCGCCGCCGCCTCGGTCCGGGACTGCCGGCCGCCGGACACAATCACCGTGTCGCAGTCAAACCGAATAATCTCCCGTAGAATATCCTTTTCGTCGATCTGCTGGATCTCCTCTGGGTCATGAGCAAAGCCCATCCCCAGTCCGGGCGGCTTAGGCATGCCACCGTCCTCCTTCATCAGCTCCGGAGGCGGCCCCATCTGCTGCGTCAGGTCCGGATACACTGGATACTGGAACCCCGGAATATGCGGCGGCTCTTCCACATGGGTCTCCAGCATCTCCTTGACCCCCTGGAACGTCAGCTTCCGCTGGGGCATATTGGTCTTGACTTCGGCCACCACATACCGGCTGCCGATTTCTTTCGTGTCCGCAAACTCCACAACGGTCAGGTTCGGCTCCGTTTCAAAAACGTGCTGCACCGCATAGATGCAATGGTTATTCTCGGCGAACACAGCCTGCTTCCGGGTGAGCAACGTCACCTGCCGCCCAGTTCGGGCCAGATACAGCGCTGTCTCCTTGCCGGAAGCGCCGCCGCCCACCAGAACCACCCTTTGCCCGATGGCATCCGGATTCTCATAGACCTGGTCAATGGTCAGCACACCAGGCAGCTCCGCACCCTGCACAGGAATGGTCTTTGCCTCAGATCCCAGGGCAAGGATCACAGCGTCATAGCCTTCGGATTTGATCTGTTCTGGCGTGGCCAATGTGTTTAGCCGGACCTGACATCCAGACTGGGCCACCTGCCGGCGCATCCAGTAGAGATAATCCCGCAGGTTCCACTTAAAATCCGGATAGACGGCAAACTTCGCCTGCCCGCCTAGGGCATCGCTCTTTTCATAAATGGTCACCTGATGGCCCCGCTCGTCGGCAGCCAGCGCCGCACGAACGCCCGCAGGACCACCGCCGATGACCGCGACCTTCTTGCTGCCCTTGGTTGCCGGGAACAGGCCGGGATTCTGGAGCAGCATACTGTAGGGATTGACCGCACAGCTGGGGCTGTCACACTTGCCCATGCACCGGAGACAGGGTGTCACATCCGCCCCCCTGCCCTCCTGCAGTTTAATTCCAAAGCTCGTATCCGCATAATACTGCCGCGCCATGGCAATCAGGTCCGTCCTGCCCTCGGCCAGGAACTGCTCCATAGTATCCGGATCTCCAAAGCCGCCCACTGGAGCGCACAGGGCTTTGATGCCTCTGGCCTTGAACTTCTCGGCAAATTGCAGATTCCAGGGACTCTCCTTTGTGGAGTTGTAGCCGCCCACATGGGTGTAAGAGCCATCCCAGCCCCGAATCTGAAAAATATCCACCAATCCCTCGCACATCTGGCAGAAGTCCAGCCAGTATTCCACATCGTATCCGGGCTGTTCCTCCTCGGCGGAGGTCTGGATTTCTATGAGGAAATTCTGCCCACATGCCTCCTTGACCCGCCGGAACACCGTCAGGGGCAGCCGGGCCCGCTCCTCCAGTGTATTGCCGCCCCACTGGTCCTTTCTCTGGTTCAGCACTGGGGAAATGGCATTGGCCAGAATCGAGGCCCGGTAGCTCATATAGAATGTCACACCATCAAAGCCAATGCGCTGGAGCTCCCGACACTGAAAGACAAAGTCATCGATCATTCCGTCGATCCGTGCTGCGGAGATCTCCGGCTTGTTCTTAAAGTTCGGGTTGTAGTCCCCCTTCCAGTCGAAGTCCCAATGGTTCAGGTGACTGATGTTCAGTTCCTGGGGCTCCACATTCATCAGCGACGCCGTGCATAGTGTCCCGTATTTGTGGACCTCGCCGATCATCCTGGTAAAGCCAGCCTGGACCTGGGGGTCGTCCATGAACAGCCGGGACATCACGCTGCGTTTGCCCTCACAGTCCGGCCAGGAACCCACGATCATGCACACCAGCGCGGCACCATTTTTCGCAATGTTGGTGAAGTACCGGGTGGCCTTCTGGAAGGACTCCTCTGAGCCGTCCACACCGCCGCCGCTTTTCGTGTGGGTCAGGCGGCTTTTCAGGGTAATGCCATTGATGGTCACAGGGCTAAATATATGCTCGTACAAATCACATACTTCCTTTCTCAGTGCGGCACAGCAGGCAACTCAAGCTGCTGTGCCGCACTTGATTTCCCGCTGCGGTCAGGCTGCCCGTTTTTTTACCCAGTGACAGTCAGTTTTCCGCCGGAGGCCAGGACATACTCACCCTTGAGGCCGCAGCCCTCGCCTGCCTTGGCGGTGATGGTGATACCTGCCGCAGCATCGATCTGCTCGGTCTGCACGTCGCCCACCAGACACACGGTGGAATCTGCTGTGGCAGTCCACCTGGCGTTATCCAGCTTCACATAGGCATCCTCAATCCGGCCTATGACCGCAGCATTCTGGAGCGTTACATTCATCGTCCGGTCTGTGTCCTCGTGGATGATGTCGCCTGTGTATTCCCCGTTGGCAATCACAGCGTTGATGCCGTAGACCTTGCACTTCAGCTTCTCCGGCACCTTGGTCGCGGCAGGATCCTCGTTCACGATGGAGTGAACCAGATACTTTCCTGTCCTGACCTTAGCGCCGTCCAACTTCAGATAGACGTTCTCAGACTTCACAAAGAACAGCGCTTCGCCCACGTCCCAGTCGCCGCCCACAATGTGGCACTCTGTCGTCTCGGTGTGATGCCCCCGGACGCCATGGAGCATACTGCCGTACTGGTTCGATTTGACGGTACAATTGTTGAGCTTCACCCAGGCGTCGCCGGCAATGATTGCCACGTGGGTATCCACCGTAATCCGGCAATCATTCAGGACATTGTGGCAACCGCCGTCGGCGTAGGTTCCATAGCCCACGGTTTCGCAGACCACGTCGCAGTTGTTAGCCTCCAGGTACAGGTCGCCATGGGACCCGTCCGTGGACAGGGCCGCCCAGGAGTGGGCCAGAATCTTGGAGTCGTAGAAATAGGCCCGGGAGTTGCCCATGCTGAGATGCGTCCGGCAGTTGCCCCCCAGCTTCAAGCCTGGAGGCGGCTCCATCATGCCGGAGGCCACCCGGGGCACATAGGACTTCGGAATCTCGCCGCCCTTGGCGTCCAGGACGCAGTTGCGGACGATGAGGGTGGCGTCGCCGGTGACCACGGTGCAGGGCCGGATGACGCCGTGGGTGGTGACGTTGACGTTCTCCATCTCGCACTTCGCATCGTCATTGACCATGACAGCCGCGCCAATGCCTGCAAAGTCGTCAATGCCATGTCCGGTCATGTCGAACTGAGAGTCCTTGATTTCATAGACCGAATCGCCGCCGATGTACAGGCCGTTCAGGCAGACCTCATCGGTCTGATAGCTGACACCGGTCATTGCATTATCCGTCACAATGCCGTTGATCTGTGCGTAGGGCTCTTTCGCAATGTACAGCTTACCGTCCAGTACATCCATGGACTCCATCCGTGGGAAGGGCGGAGACTTGGGCGGGCCGCCGCCGGGCATACCCGGACCGGGCTTTCCCGGCTCCACATCCGCCCCGGGCACAGAACCGGGGTGCTCCGAGGGGCGGCAGATAGGCGGGCAGGGCTTCCGCTCCCCTGTTGATGGTGGGCTCAGGGGCGGCATATCCTTGGGATCCATACCGGAGGCCCGCATGATCTCCTCCATGGTGGCCTTTTTCGGTTTGTTGACCGGACCTTCCAGCACAGGCATGCCAAAGGCCGGTATGCTTTCATAAATCGTATTCATCGCATGTTCCTCCGATCGTCAGTTGCTGCGGCGGGCACTGATGTCCTCGTAGGCCGCCTGGTATGCTTCCAGGACCGTATCCATGTGCATTTCCAGCAGCTTAGCCTGGAATGCTTCATAGTCTGTGGTCAGGTTCAGGTCGCCCACAATGAACTTCACCAGGCACTCGTCCACATAAGTGTCAATATCGGACTCCAGGGGCAAAATCTCCGCGGACACATCGGCAGACAGCGTCACCCAGGAGGGCATATTCAAGTAGTCGCCGTCCGCCTCCACAGATGCCCAGATATCCGAGGCCTCGATCATATCCTCGGTATAGCCGTCGAACTCTCTGGCCGCGTGCATCAGGAAGTTGCCCTGAAGCATGGTGTACATGCTTTTTGCCACAAAGCCGGGATACTCAGACGCCGTGATCAGCTCTGTCCAATGGGGCACACCGTCCGCATCATAGGTAAAGCTCTCGCCCTCGGTACCATAGTTCGCCAGCAGCCAGCCATCGGGGCTGTACAGGAAGTCCAGCCACTTGAGCGCCAGCTCCACATCATCGCAGGCGGTGGTTACGTTGTAGTTCCCTTCGGGAGTTGCCTCACTCTTGAGGCCGTTGGAGATCCGCAGCTTGTCGCCCTTGTTCTTTACCGCGTCGGTGATGGCCTGGATCTCAAAGTCCGGATCCGAGGCATAGCTCTTGAGTTCCGGGTATTCAGCAGCATACTGGTAGAATAGGCCGTAGGTGTCATTGGCCACCACCGCCAGCTCAGGTTCCTCCTGGCTCACATCGCTGAAGAAATCCTTGGCGAACAGGCCCTCGCTGTGCCACTGGTTCATCATAGTCAGGTATTCCAGGAAGCCGGGCTCCTGAAGGCTGGACCGGATCTCGCCGTCCACTAGCAGCTTCTGGGTACCGTTGATGTCAAAGGCCCGGGTCAGCTGGTTGTCCCGAATGATACCCGAGTAGTGGATCCACATGGGTGTCTCCACATTCAGCTCCGTCTTAAACGCCAAAAGCATATCATGGTACTCATCCAGCGTTTCAGGAATCTCAAGTTCCAGCTTGTCCAGCCAGTCCTTGCGGACCTCCGGGCCGCTGATGTACAGGCGCGTGTTGTCCCGGGAGTAGATGCTGAAGCCCACCACCCGGCCGTCCGCGGTGGTTACCTCATCGCGGAATGTTGGGTTCCCGTCCATGAGGCCCTGATAGTTCACCGCGTATTCCGGGATCAGATCGGTCAGGTCGTAGATCATGTCCTCCTCCACGGCGGCATCTGCACCGGCAGTATAGTTCATAGCCAGAGGCATAATGTCACACAGGTCTCCAGAGGCCATCATCAACTGCACCTGGGTGTCAGCGTTCATAAAGGATGCAACGGTGTAATCAATATGGACCCCTGTGATCTCCTCGGTCTTTGCCGTGATGGGCAGGTCTGCGGGGGTCTCAAAGAACTGGTTCAGCAACGGATGCATGGAATAGAACACGGACAGGGTCGCGTCCGGATCCTCCGACAGGGGATACTCCTGGAAGGTCAGGTATTCTCCCTCGGGAATCAGGCCCAGGAGCTTCTGCTGTTCCTCCGTCAGCACCGGCCCTGTTTCTTCCTGCTCCTCCACAGACGCTTCGGTTTCAGGCGCCTCCGCCCCGGTGGGTTCCTCCGGTGCCGGGGCGGTCGCTTCTGCCGGCACTTCCGCAGCAGATTGCTCCGTGCCGGAGTTCGGTTCTTCTGCGCTGCTTGTGGTATCACTACCGCAGGCTGTAAGCAGGGACAGCAGCATTCCCACGGCCAGCAACAGGCTGAGCCATCTGGTCATTTTCTTCATAACAATTCGCTCCTTCCGCGTTTTTTGTCAGCTGATGGAGATGTACTGGGAGGCCACGTCCTTGCGGATGCCGTCGTGGCTGTAGAAGTAGTCCTCCACCAGATCCGCCACCAGCGCCTCGGCTTTTTGAATATCCCGGGCGCAGGGCTTGGAATTCATATGGGTGTGGAAGAAATAAGAGCCCGCATGGTAGTTGCCGTCGGCGTCCTTGTAGTACACCGGATCGTCGATCTCTCCGCCGCCCATGATATTGGGCTTCACGCCGTCGGCCAGGCCCGCAGGACCAAACTCCCTGCCGCAGCAGGCAAACTTGCCAATGACCTTGACGCTGCTGGTCTCCAGGTAAAGTTTCAGGGTCTCCAGTGTCGCCAGGGCCTCGTTGGACCCGTAGAAGCCGCCGCCATAGGTGGTGAACACGATGCCCAGGGGTTGATAGATGCCGTGGGGCGCGGGGCCGCCTGCGTAGCTCAGGGTTCCACCCGCTCCGGCGGGACCGTTGAGTCCATCGCCTCCCAAGGGAGGCATACCGCCGCCGGGACCGCCAGGGCCGCCCATGGGAGGCATACCGCCGCCAGGTCCGCCGAGCATGGGGCCGTTGGGGCCGGGGCCCTTCAGTCCGCCGCCGCCGGCATTAAAGTCCAGGCCCGCCTCGGCGTTCTTGGTGACGTTGCTCTCCAGATCAGAGCCGCCGCCCAGGCTGAAGCGCTTGATGACCGCGGAGGTGGGAGAACCTGCGATAATCAGGCTGCCCAGGCACACCACGTCATAGTCCTGATAGTTCTTCGGAACGTACTCTGTCTTGTTTGTGACCTTGCACATGTCCACAGTGAAGCCATAGTGCTCGAAGGACCGCTGGAAAGCCTTGGCGATCTTTTCGGTGTTTCCGGTGATGGAGGCATACAGGATCAGCGCCTTTTTCTTCATCTGGATCTTCTCGGCGTGGTCGTCCGCAGGGGTGATCTCACTAACCGTACCAGTTACAGTGGCTTTGGCTTTGTCCTCCTTGGGCGGGCCATAGGAGACGGTGCCGGACACCGTTTTCCCGTCGGTTTTCAGTGCCGCCTCCAGCTCCTGGCCTGATTCCTTGGCGGTGAAGGAGATCAAACTGTCCTCCGCCGTCAGCTTCGAGACAATGACACTTTTCCCCTGCTCGTCCAGCAGCGTGCCATGCCAGGTACCGTCATAGTAGTTCCGCAGCAGCAGGGTGCGGCTGGCCTTTGCCCCGTCCCGTTCAAAAGTGAATGTATACTTTCCTGTGTAGCTCATAACGTTTTCCTCCTTGGTCTGTTTTGTATTTACAGCAGCATCGCTCCGGCATAGCCGCTGCGGACTGCTTTCTGTACGTTCCCCGCTTTTTCGCAATCGCCGATCATGCGGGTGTTGGCTACGGCACCGTAAAGGCCCATGGCCTCGTCGAAGTTCTCTTTCGTTCCGACCGAGTAGAGCACGGTTCCACAGGAGATCTTGTGTTCTGCGCCCGCCTTGTCCCTGTAGCAGACTCCGTCAGGCTCGATGGCTGTGACCGTGACGCCGCAGATGCCGTGGAAGCTGGGCAGATTCCTGTAGTAGTTCTCCAGCATGCTCCGGTAATGGGCCTCCGGGGCCTCGTTGGCCAGCCGGGGGAGCATCTCCAGCACTGTCACCTGATGGCCCTTTTCCGCCAGGTGCATGCCGGTCTCCACGCCGATTTCGCCGCCGCCGATGATGACCACGTTTTGGTCCAGCTCGTCCTCGTGGCCGAATACACCGGAGGCGGGCCGCACCAGGGGCAGGTCGATGCCGGGAATGGGCGGCTTTTTCGGCGAGGCGCCCACTGCCACCAGAACCGCCTCAAAGTCCCCGTGGGCCAGCAGGTCCCGGTCCGCCCGGGTGTTCAGCCGGACCTCCACTCCCTGCTTGTAGAGTTGGGTAATAAGGTAGTCCTTGAACTGTCGCAGGGGCCACTTGAAGGAGCAGTAGTCGCTGTGCCGCAGTTCGCCGCCGAGGCTGCCGCTGGCTTCAAACAGCGTCACCTGATGGCCCCGCTCCCGGGCCACCAGCGCCGCTTTCATGCCCGCAGGACCGCCGCCCACCACAGCTACCTTTTTCGGCGTGGTATCCACCCCATTCATGCGGAGGATCTTGTCCTCCATGCCCAGAATGGGGTTCACAGAGCAGGATGGAGCGGAAATAGTCGTTAGCGTTGGACACATGGCACTTGTTGCAGCGGATGCAGGGCACCACGTCCTCGCCCCGGCCCTCGTAGGCCTTTTTGCCGTACTCCGGGTCGCAGATCCAGCTGCGGGCCATGGCGATCAGGTCGCATTTGCCCTCCCGCAGGGCCTTTTCCGCCAGGTCCAGGTCGTGGAAGCCCGATGATGCGCATATGACCATTTGGATGCCCTGTTCCACGCAGGCCCGTTTCACCTGGCCGATCTCCTCCAGATAGGGCATCTGATTGTCCGGGGTGGAGGTGAAGCCCGTGGGATGCTGGGGGTCCGCAATACCGCCCCGGAGGTGCAGAATGTCGATCTTCCCCTGGGCCAGCCGTGCGAATTCGATGGTGTCCGCTACGTTCCATCCCTCTTTTCCCGGCTCCGACACGCTCATGACCGCCTCCAGGGGGAAGTCCCGGCCCAGGGCCTCCTTCATGGCACCGTAGAGCTCCAGCATAAAGCGGCTGCGGTTTTCCACGCTGCCGCCGTACTCGTCGGTGCGGTGGTTACAGAGGGGACTTAAAAACTGGGCGTGGATGCAGCGGCGGTAGGCACAGTGCAGGCTCATCATATCGAAGCCCAGCTTTTTTAGCATCACCGCGTCGGCGACAGTCTCCGCGATATAGTCCTGGATCTGCTGGCGGGTCATATTGTCCACGGTGACACCGCTGCCCATGGGCATCATGTCGGCGGGCATGTCCTGCGGCATATCCCCCTGGGGTGGATGATCCCCATCAAAGTCCTGCATCTCGTTGGATGGACCGCCGCCCATGCCGATCTGGGGCGCGAAATCATAGGCCGTGGCCTTGCCGCCGTAGTAGTGGATGGCATCCAGCAGCTGGCAGATGTAGGTCTGGCAGGTGGGATCGTACATGTCGCACATATTGAAGTGGCCCCCGGGGAAGTCGATGTCCCGCTTGTTCTCCTCGGTGACCGGGAACCGGGGCATATCCACCTTCAGATGGTTGATGGTTACCAGGGCGGCACCGTTCCGGGCCCGGTTTGCCCAGTTGGTAATCATTTTCTCCGTATAGTGGGTCTCTGTTCCCTGGAGGAAGTGGGGCGTTGAGGGCGCTGAGGTCATGCGGTTTTTCAGCACCATATTGCCCACCTTCAGGGGAGACAGCAGATTGGGATAACGTATATTCATGGGAAAAACCTCCTTTGCTTCCATCATAGGAAAACCGCCCGAAAAACGCAATCGGCAGATCGCGCTTTCGGGCGGAAGGTTTTTGAAATATTGTCACACAGGATTGAATATTTGACCGTTATGAATCATTGCCACATCCACGGGCAGCCCGGTAACTTCCCGGTGTTGTGCACAGCCTGCGCTGGAACACCCTGTGCATGGTCTCGCGGCTGCCGAATCCACATTGGGCAGAGATTTCAGACAGGTTCAGATTTGTATGTTCCAGCAGATTGCAGGCCAGCTCCACTCGGAGTTCGTGCAGCTTTTCCAGAATTGGCACTCCATAGTACCGCTTAAAGGCGCTGCACAGCGTGGAGGGCTTTGCATGGACATGTTCCGCGATTTCCTGCACAGTGAGCTCCGGCCGCCGGAAGTTCTCATAGAGGTACTGCATCGCCTCCGTGACATTCATTCGCTTTTCGTTGTTGGTGTTGTCGGAATAGAGCTTTGCGATCCCATCCAGGAATGCCATATACCGTTCCACGATCTCATGCCATTTTTTGCACCCAACCAGATACCTCCATGCCACGGTCTCCAGGCTAAGCTGGCTCGGGGTGATCATCCGCAGGGCCACAAGCTCGGAATAGGTATGCTCCACCAGGTACTTATAGTTGTCCCGCAGCACGTCCGCGTCATAGGGCCGCATGGACCGCAGCACCTCCAGATGCTGCAGGCCCAGGGCCCGCAGTGTATGATCCCGCCGCTGGAGCTGCGCGATAATGTCCTTGGTCGCCGTGTCCACAAACTGCAATATGCTGAATACATGCTTATCCGGCTGGTCGGGAACGATGAGCCGAAAGACGCCCTGATCAATGTCAAAGAAGCGGCTGAACTGCACCGCCTTCCAAACGTGTTCGTATTCCTCCGCGATCTGCTCCGCAGAGGGGATGTATTTCCCGATATGTACCGACAGCTTCAGGTCATACTGCGACTGGCAGGCGGATACGATGGACTCGCAGCTGGCCTCCACCTGCTCTATGACCTGGCGCTCCGCCGCTTCATCCAGCCTGTATTGAAAACACAGCAATACGGAGACGCCGCCGTCCAGCTCCGCCTGAAAGCCCCACAGCTTTTGCAGCAACTGTTCGCCGATCAGTTGGGTCACAAGCCGGCAGCAAAAGAAGGTTTCCACACCGGGTGTTTCATCCCTGGTTTGAAAGACAATGGGGATAAAGCCGCAGCTGCCGATGGGCACTCCCATTCTGGCCAGGGCCTGCCACTCCCCTTGGGAAATCGCCTCCGAACTATGAAAAATCCGTCCCATGATTCGGTGGTAGGCTCCATCCTCCATTCCAGATGGAAGATAGGCAGGCGGCTGCTTCCCCAGCTGGCCTATGCGTGCAAGTGCGGTCTCATTCATCGCTGAACCATCCTTTGTCAAATCATGATCATCACATACTTTTCCATCGGGAGCTTCTGTAATATTTCTATTGTATGTCTCAGCCCCAGTTCAAGGTCGTATCTCTTCCAGATGCCGAGGATATTGGCTCTGATTCTGTTAAAAATAATGATACAATCTCTTTGGTTTCTGATGCTGCCGCTAAGAATTCGTTCTGGGGATTTATCAGGCGGCCAGTCCCGGGAACAGCATGCACATCAGGATCACCGCAACCATACCGATAAATATGTACAGTACCGTGGTTCGGAAGATGGGACCATAACCCTCCTTGTGGGTCAGACCGCAGGTCATCAGTGCGGAAATAACTGCCGCATTGATGGGGATGGTGTCCAAAATGGAAATGGCAAAGCAGCCGATCCGGTGTGCGGCAGAGAGGTTCAGTCCAATGTCCTGCGCGATAGGCCCAAAGATGCCGGCGGAAAGCTGCAGTCCGGCCACAGCGTTTCCTGCCAGGAAGCCGGACAGGGACGCGGAGGTAGCCCACGCAATCAGCGGATTGACCTTGGTGGCCATGGCGGTAAACAGGTCAGACAGATAGGCAAAGCCACTGGAGGCCTGGATCACGGTGGCCAGACCCATCTGGATTGCCATGGGCAGGAATACCATCGCGGTCCCCTGGGCACCCTTTTCCGCCAACCCCAGGTAGGGCTTCACCTTCTCCTGGGGCGTATAAATGTGGTTGCACAGGACGATGCAGCCCAGCAGGGTGCCGCACAACAGACTCAGCACCACATTGATTCCCAAGATCATATTCATGACTGCCACCAGCAGGATGGGCAGCAGGGACAGAATCGGATTGGGCAGTGCCTTGGTATTATCCAGAGGCGGGATATTGGCATTGCCCACCTCAAAATGCTCGTCCTTCTTTTCCGCCTTCTTCACGGCAGAAAACAGGTAGATCACATCGCAGATCAGGATCACGGCGACACCCACCAGCCCAGGGATCAGGGCAGCAGTAGTCTTGGTGCCCAGGAACATGGACGCCAGGATATTGCCGTTGGTCAAGGGCGTACCAGGGCAGCAGACTGCGGTGGTAACACCCGCAAACAGGGTTGCAGGCAGCAGCCGGCGGGGAATATCCAGCTGCTCGAAGATCATCATGCCGATGGGCAGCAGCGTAAAGACGCAGACAAAAGCGTCCAGGCCGCCGAAACCAAAGATGATGGAGATCAGCATGAATGTGATGAGTCCGCGCATCTTACCGTTGATGCCTGTGGCGTTCCGCACAATCAGCTTGTTCAGAGACCGGGCGATGGAACGGGCTGCTCCTGTGTGCAGGTAGACCTGCGCGAACAGCTGGGCCATCAGGAAGGTCAGGAAGAACATAGACAGTGCGGACTGCATACCAGTGATGAAAGTCGCTGGCTCTGCCATTGGGCCGGAGCCGCCAATCAGCGTTGCCATGGGGTCCATGCCGTTGACAAGGCACACCAGCAGCGCACCGATCAGCATGGAGATCGTGGGGTTCAGGCCCTTATAGACCGTATAAATCACAAAGGCCAGTGGGATAAGAAGCAGTAATAAGTTGACCAATTTTCTTTCTCCTTTCATTTCCGAAGTCCCAGCAATTCCGGGACTTTTTTTCCATAGTTTTCAACCGTTCAGGCGTTTCTTGCCTCAGCCGCCTATAGCGCATTCATTATACATTGTGAAAAGTTGACACAAGGGATATAATTTGACCATCGTGACACATTTTGACCATTTTCGCAGACCACAAATCCAACACAGCGGGACCCGAGACCGCTTGCTGCAGCTTCGGGTCCTTTGTATGGGAATGGAAAGGAATCTAGTTGATGTGGGCGTCTTAGGCTACCAATTGAGAACAAATGCTCACGCTTCTTCGATTGCTTCAGCAGGGCAGTTCTCGTAACAGCTTCCACACGCGATACAGGTGTCCTGATCAATAACACGAATACCATCGCCCATGAAAATGGCGGATACTGGGCAGTTGCTCTGGCACAAGCCGCAGCCAATACATTCTTCTGTAATCTTGTACATACTTTTTCCTCCTTAAAATTACATAGCAGCCCTTTGGGCGCTGCATATGGTTTTTGTGAGTTCCATACCGCAGGTCAAGTGCAGGTTCGGATTACGCCCCGGCACGGGAATAATTAGTAAGTTGCCGCCAGCTGCTTTCATCGAAACTCCGGCAGCTGGCGGCTGTAAAGGGAGATAAGGGAATGAGTCTGTCTTAGGCGTGCCAAACCAGCGTGCAATATAGAAGCGCCCAGAATCTGACTGGAGTTTTTGCTTCATGCATAAAAGCAGATTACAATTCAAATTTATTTCTCTTGGGCGTTATTATAGTATCATTATAGCAATTGGAAATTCTCCAAGAAAGTAAAACTTTGTAGACTTTGTGTTGCAGAATTTCAACATTTTCACATCCTGCCTACATTTGCGCAAAAAGAGACAGGACATTCCCAGAAGCGCCTTGTCATTGTTACAGTGCCATAACCGCCTCGTAGGCAGCATGCAGACAATAATGCAGATCGCCAGGCTTCAGATTGTCACCAATCACATACACCTCAGGTGCCAGATTGCGGAATGCTTCCACCTGTTGCAAGGTATTGTTCCCCTTCCGGATTAGCTGATGGAGATATACTGGGAGCCAGGCGTTTTCCTCTTGCCGTCCCAGGAGTAGAAATAGTCCTCCACCAGATCCGCGATCAGTGCCTTTGCCTTCATCTCGTCTCTGGGGCCGGGCTTCTGGTCCATATGCGTGTGGAAAAAGTAAGAGCCAATATGCTTGGTTCCGTCGGCGTCCACATATACCTTGGGTGCGGGAATATCTCCGCCAAAGGTCATGGGCTTCTCCCCGTCTTTCAGCCCTGCGGGGCCGAACTCCATGCCGCAGCAGGCAAACTTGCCCACAGGAATGCAGTTTCGGTTCCGAAGGTACAGCTCCAGTGTTTCCAGCGTGGCAAGGCATTCGCTGGAGCCCAGCATGCCGCCGCCGTAGGTGCAGAATGCAATACCCAGCGGCTGATAGACCTCCTGGGGGAAGGGGCCGCCGTCATACATATAGTACCCTTTTGTATAGTCATCCCGCTGGAAGTGGGGACCCGGCAATTGGGGCATGGCGCCGGGTTCCCCGGGACCATCAGGCATCTGCATCTCCTTGGGGAAACCCGCGCCGCCGTCGTTGAAGCCCTTGCCCGCATCGGCATTGGCGGTCACATTGGCCTCCAGGTCGCTGCCGCCACCGGGGCTGAACAGCTTTATCATGGCTTTTGTGGGGGCTCCGGCAATGATGGGGCTCCCCAGGCAGACCACATCGTAGTCCTCAAAGTAGGTTTTTCCCTCGTAGATATCCCAGTCCATCTTGTTCTTTACCCGGATGCTGGTGACCTCCATGTTGTAGTGTTCAAAGGTCTCCTGGAACCATCCGGCGACCTTGGCGGTATTGCCGGTGATACTGGAGTAGATAATCAGTGCTTTTCCTTTCATGGGTTCCCTCTCATTCTCTGGTGGGCAGGATCACAGTGGCCTCTGCGGCAGTACACTTGTGCCCCTCAAAGGTCTCGTTCCAGCAGATGAAATCCACCTTTGCGCCCTCTTCGTCCTTATACTTTCTGACTGCGACAGCCTTGCAGACCACCATATCGCCGATGCAGATATGGGTATCGCACACGGCATCCTCCATACCGGGAACCTGGCGGATAATGGGGTTGGCCATAGGGCCGTTTCGCCAGTTCAGGCGGCGGAGCCAGCCGTCGTCGCCGATAAACCCGGTGATCATATTCAGCATGACCCGGCGGCCGTAGGCCATCATCACAAACAGCCGCGGGAACTCGCCCATGGTGTTGATGCTCTGCTCTACCCGGCGCATATGCCGGATACCGTCCTCTGTCACATAGATCTGGTCCGGGTTGCCGCTCTGGGTGCGGATCGTCTCCTTTGCCCTGCCGGCGTTCATCATGGAGAACTCGCCGCCCATGTAGACGGCGTCCACCAGAGTCAGGGGATGACTGCTGACCGGATTGGGGGAATAGCCCACTTCAACGTCCTCCCAGTAGAGGGTGTCTGCACCACGGTAGGTCTCCGCGTCCCACATGGCGAAGATCTTCTCCCAGTCCTCGTCGGTGTAGATGTGCTGGTCATCCACTTTCATACCCCAGGTGGCCAGGGCTGCGGCGGGACCGTCGGGCAGGGCGCCTCTGGACATGGCATTGCGGCCATAGCCCTCGCCATAGGCCACCAGCTCGCCGTTCTGGTTGTAGCTTTTGGTGCCTGCCACAAAGGAAAATTCCCGGTAGGGGCTGCCTTCGGCAGGGGTGGTGTCCAGGATCTCCTCAAAATCGTAGACCTCGGTGATGGTATCGCCCACCTTGATGGGCCTGTAGCATTCCAGCAGGCCGCCGTCGTTGCCGGTGACCATGGTGCCGAAGGTCCGGTGCATGAACATGGGGAAGCTGCCCTCGGAGAACATCTCCGGCGGGGCGATCATGGAGCCGTACTTGGTATGCTTGGCATATTCGGGATCTGTGAACAGCTTGGAGGTGTACCGATAGTTGCAAAAGCTGCGGATGGATTCCTCGGTGACCAGCACGTTGGTCCTGGGACCTCCGGGAGTCCGGCAGGCGGCGCTCTTCCGGGCCTTTACGTCATCGGGATCGTCCCGGTGGACCAGGGACGCCCGGCGTTCGTCCAGTTCCTGCTGCTGTTCGGGGGTATATTGGTCGGGATAATAAATCGTTTTACTCATAAGAATACAGTCCTTTCTTCGATTATTAAATCAGAGGAATCTCTTTCCGTCGTAGTGTTCAGTTTCCCTCTGCCGCAGGCATTACGGTCAGTGTGCCATCCAGATTCTTGCGGACGCGGCCATTTAACCGGCAGCCCTCCCCCACAGACAGGGAGTTGATGATTCCTGGGGCAGTAACGTTCCAGACAGCGCCATCCCGGAGCGTGACATCCACAGTGTTTTCCCCGCCAAAATAGTTGCGGTTCTCCACATGGCCGAGATAGTAATATTCCTTGATCGTAAAGAACGTGTTCTGCTTACCGTTTTCGTCAACATGGCGGGTTTCTGTTGCGGAAATTGCACCAGTCAAAACGGTATTTGCCCCAAGGTCCACATGCAAGGGCTTGGCAATCTGCCTGTAATAGCCGGAACCATTGAAAATGTCCCCTGTCAGTGTGACATTCTCTGCGCGGAAATAGCAGTCTGGCTGAAAGCCGGGTGCGCCGGGACCTTCCGGTTCCTGGTCCCCACCGCCCTCAGGAACAGGACCAGGGAACGCTCCTTCCGGACCGTCTGGCCCCGGGCCAGCGCCAAAGCCAAAGGGGTCTGTGTTCTGCTCAGAAAGCGGCATCTTGCAGGTGACCATGCCGTTCTCCGAGGGCCAGCCCTCCGGCTCATGGAACTCGGTGTTGAACACGGGACCGTGCTCCGTCCAAGTGGTGCCGACGATATTGTCATCATCGTCCATCATCTGGAACAGAACCCCCTTTTCTGCATGGACCGTCGTTCCATCCAGCACGTTGACGGTCACGCCGCTTGACTTCACAAGAAATGCTGCGCTCCCCGCGTAGATCTCCGTTCCTTCCGTGTAGGTGACAGTTCCGTCGCCGTGGGCCATCAAAGCAAACTCGGCCTCAATGCGGGTATTGCGGCCCTTGCCGGGAGCCTCATAGACAGTCTCTCCTGTGATTGGAGAAATCAGCTGAATGGTTCCTTTCGAGGATTTATACAATGCAGTGCCTCTGCGGAGGACAGCCCCATGGGCACCCACTTTAATATCTGCACCAGAAAATTCCTCATAGGCTTTACCAATGAGATAGGACCCATAGCCAGAACCATATTTGACCGCATAGGGATCCTGGGCATCCGATTCGGGTACATTTTCGCCCAGAAGGATCATGTCAGAATCCACAACATAAAGATGCATGTTCTGCCCCGCATCCGTGGAGAACACGCCCCACTGGTTGGCCTTGAAGCAGGTGTCAATGACATAGGCTGTCCCCCGGTCACCCATCAGGTTGATGCCCCGGGCGTTTCCGCTGATACCCAGCACCCAAGGCGGTGCAACCATAGTATTCTGGTTTGCAGAGTTCACATATCCGTCATAGAGCTTGCCGCCGCGGATGGCCACGTTGCAATCCTTGAACAGGCATTCCGTACGGTCATCGCAGAATACGGCGGGTTTGGCCACGCCCTGGCAGTTAATCTTTGTGCGCTCCACCCGGAATTTCGCGCCGCGGAACCCGGCCAGCACTGCACCATATCCAGTAAAGTCATTGACATGCTTTCCGTCGGAGTTCGTATGGAAGTTCAAGACAGAATCCTGGATGGTGAATGTACCGCCATCGTTGATCACTGCCGTAAAATCATCGGAGGTAGAATTGATTACTGCGCCCCTGAGCGTACCGTCGTCAACGGCCCCTCCCTGAATTGCACCCAGGACGGAGTTGTCCCGGTCCAGCCCTCCGGCGTTTACCATGACTGCGGCCCGGTAGGGCTCAACACCGCGCCTTTTGTAGCTGCCGGGGATCTCTGCCAGTTTGTCTGTGAAAACGAATTCAGCAGTATCCGGGTATTCCTGCTCTGGGCAATAAGGGACCTCTACGCCATCTAGAATGACTGTGACCAGCTTTTCCGCTGGTGCGGTGCATTTTTTCATAGCAATTTTCCTCACTTATCTAGCATTGTAGCGGTCCAGTGCACTCTGATAGGCACTCAGACAGTCTGACATGCCCATGGAATTGCATGTGTCCACATAGGTATCCCACTCGGTTTCCACATCCAACTCTCCCATGATGAACTTCGGTACGCACTCGGCAATATAGGTTGTCACGTCACTGCCAGCTGCACCGACAATACTGCTTTCATCTGTTGTGAGGGTCGCATTGGGATAGGACCATGTACCATCACAGTTTGCGGTCCATACATCTCTGGCTTCCGATTGGACATCGTCATAGAAGATGGCCGTCCGGTCCTGCGCGCCCATTCCCATGTCAGAGCTGCCGATGGAGTACAGCAGAAGCGCAACAGCGGGAACCAAGTCATATTCGTTGTTCAGGATCACATCAGTGTATTCCACCTGGCCATCCACCAGATTGTAGCTCTCGCCTTCCACGCCGTAATTCTTCAGGTAGTAGCCCTCCTCGGTATACCAGAAGTCCAGATAGCCCAGTGCCAGTTCCACGTTTTCGCAGTCGGTGGAGATTGCAATGCCGCTGGTGCCGGTGGAGGAACCAAACAGTCTGGACGTGCTGATTGTGTGGTTGATCTCCCCGTCATAGGTGAAATACACCGGTGCAATCGCGAAGTCCTCGTTGGGGCACATGGAATAGTAATTGGAAATACTGTTGATATTGCCAGCCCAAACACCCAGGTTGTCCTCTGCAATCAACTCCTCGTCATGACCGCCCATGTTGGAAGCAGAAACAGAGACAAAATCGGGGTCGATCAAGCCCTCACTGTACCAGGTGTTCATTGTTCTGAGCCACTGGCGATAGTTCTCACTGGTAAAGTTGGAGTATACGGTGCCATCAATCTGATAGATTGCCAGTTCACCGCTGGAAAGGTCCTGATAGTTATACAGGTTGAAGCTGGGCAGCAGCTGGCAGCAGGCAGAATTGAAATAGAAGGGGTTTGCACAATCCATCTCGCTCTGGAAGGCCAACAGCACATCGTGTAGTTCGTCGATGGTCGAGGGAATCTCCATATTCACCTTGTCAAGCCAGTCCGTCCGGATGACCGATCCCTCAGCCTGGATAAAATAGTCGTTAAAGAAATAGAGCATCAGCATCTCGCCATCATCCGTAACCGTGCTCTTTTTCAGGTCTTTGTCTTCATCGATCAGGTTCATGTAGGCGGGGCAGTATTCTTCCACATAGGGACTCAGATCCACGACGATATCTTCCGCATAGGCATTGGATACGCCGCCGCTGTACTCCAGGTCGATGCCGGAAAGCATATCACTCAGATCGCCAGAAGCAATGTGCAGGGCAAAGAGCGTAGAACTCTCCATGCTGCTGACATTTGCAAAGTCCACGGTGACACCGGTAATCTCAAAGGATTTCTGTACAGACGCATAGTCCTCGTAGCCCTGGATCCCATAATCGCCGCCCATGAATGTCAGGGGGCCCAGCGTGGGGGCTGCGCAGAACATACTGAGGGTCACTTGTTCCTCTGTCAGCGGGTAGCTCAGGTTCTCGCGGCGAACAAGCTCTGCGGCAAATTCCTCTGCGCCGGAGGTTTCTTCTACAGAAATAGGAGCTTCTGCCGGATCCTCCTCCGCATCCGGAGCCGTTTCTTCCACAGGGGCGTTCCCCCCGGAAGCAGCGCTGCCAACAGAAGCGGCAGAACTTCCAGCAGCCGCACCTTCACAGCCTGTCAAAAGCACAAACAGCAGCGCCATAAGCAAACATAACTTTTTCATAATGATCTCCCTTCATCAGGTGTTTTCCATCAGATTCTGTCCGGCTTTCGGCTTTTCCTCTTTACAGCAGAGACGTCCATTGTTATAATTGAAAAAACCGTTTCGACCGGACCATCTGATAAATTCATCTTACCACATGGCCTGCGGCGAAACTAATGCCAAATACTTTGCTGATTCATAACAATTTTGTTATGAATGGAGGAATTATGGAACTGCGTCAATTACGTTACTTTTGCGAGGCTGCAAAATGTGAGCATTTCTCCAGTGCGGCAGATGCCCTGTTTGTATCTCAGCCAGCGCTGAGCCGCACTATAAAGAATCTGGAAGAGGAACTGAACGTCCCCTTGTTTGAACCGAAGGGACGCGGTGTGCAGCTGACACCCTATGGGAAATATTTCTACGAGGTCGCGCAGCAGGCCCTGGAAAGTCTGGACGATGCCAGCAGGAAACTGCTGCGTTTGAGCACTTCCTCATCGATTACCATCTCCATTATCAATGAGATTCCGGAGCTGTTCTCACATCTGCTGCGCGCTTTTTTCAAAGACCACCCGGATATTCCTGTGCTGGAATCGCCTATGCGCGATGGTGCGCTGAATTTCTTCGAATCCTCCCCGGGGGCATTTTTACTGTCCTACCATCCCTACAACAGCAGAACCATCCATAGTAAACAGTTGATGCAGGATGCGTTTGTCCTGTTGACCCCGCCGGATCACCTCCTTGCTGGACGTTCCTCGGTGGAGCTGGACCAACTGCATTCGTTTCCGCATGTAGGCCACTCCACGATCAAGCTGCCCCGCCTGATTGAAAAGAAGCTCGCGCACCCCAAATATCTGGTCAGCGACCTCCTTTCCGTAGCACGGCTGGTCTCCCAGGGCTACGGTGTTTCTGTGATTCCCGCCAGCAGTTGGTTTTTGCTGCAGCCAGACCTGGATACCTTTTTTCCGGCAGAGACCAGGCCCAAAAGCATTCCCATTGTTTGCCCCGGCCAAACTGCCACCATTTATATCTCTTACCCTATGAAACCGGAATACCTGCCCCACGAGCAGATATTTCTTTCTTTCTGCGATGATTTTTTTTCCAATCTCCAAAAGCAGTTGGAGATTTTTAAGCAAACCAAGTTTATTCAGCCATTCTGAGGTATGGCATACTGTATATATAATACAAATGATTCTCTACCGTGTAGTAGGCCACGTTATTGAACCTACTCCCCCACCCGAAGGCGGCGCCCTCAAATGCATTGCATCAGGAAAGCCTTTCTCAAACAGATTTGGCCCCGAAACCGCAGGTAGCGGTTTCGGGGCCTTGTATGGGTATGGAAAGGATGCTATTTGGCGTAGGCGTCATAAGCCGCCTGTTCGAGCTGGATGCACTCAGCAATCCCCATCTGTTCCAGACTGGCCAGATAGGTGTCCCACTCGGTTTCAATGTCCATATCACCCATGATGAACTTGGGGATGCAGGTGTCAGCATAGGTGGTAATATCTGCGGCCAGAGAAGCCAGGGTCTCATTGGAGGCAGCGTCCAGGGTCACACCGTCGGAAATGATGTAGGCACCATCATTGGAAGCGGTCCAGACCTGGGCTGCATCGATTTGAAGCTGGGAGGAATAGTCTGTCAGGCGGCTGCGAAGGTAAACTCCTGCAAAGCTACCGTAGGGACAGTACATCCGCAGGAAGGAGGACACGTCCACACCATACTCGTTGTTCAGAACAAAGTCTTCCAGCACGACCTTGTCCCCTTCCAGATGGTATGCATCACCTTCTGGGCCGTAGTTGTACATCCGGATCCCATCTTCTGTATACCAGTAGTTCATCCAGGATATTGCCAGAGGTACGTTATCGCAATTGGTGGAAACGCAGATATCCGAATCCGTGATAACGTACTCCACAGCCGTGCAGTGATTGGTGTCGCCGCTGACGGTAACCTCAGGAATGGGCAGAGAGACAAAATTTTGTTCCGCTGCGTTTGCCTCGTAGTCGTCAATGCCCTCCAGCATGGTGGCCCAGACGGCGATCTCGCCGTTATAGATCATCTGGTTCTGGGCATTGCCGTGGGGATCATAGAAGGTGGTAGCAAAGTCCCGGTAAATCAGGCCCTCCTGATACCACTGCTTCATGGTTCTCAGGTACTCCCGGAAGTTGTCCTCATTCAGCGGGGTCTTGATCTGGCCGTCCACCACATAGAATGACATATCTCCGCCGCCCACGTTGTACTTGCGAATGTCAAAACCGGACGCAAAGTCATTTGCGGTGCTGGTCATAAAGACCGGGGTCTCAGCACCGAACTGGCTCTTGGCCGCCAGCAGATACTCATGGAGGCTGTCTATATCTGTGATTTCCATACCCAGCTGCTCAACCCAGTCGCCCCGGACGAGGCCACCATTCTTAATGCCAGGCGTATCGTAGGTTGTGATAAACTTCAGCACCTGGCCCTCTACGGTATAGGCGCTCTCCCGCAGTTGCGGATCCGACTCCAGCATGGTGTAGTAGTCCGGAGCATTCTCCTCCAGATAGGGCGTCAGATCCACGATCACGCCCTCCTCATAGGCTGCTGAGACGCCGCCCACATAGCTGCTGTTTACATTAATAAGCAGGTCTGCGTAGTCACCAGCAGCTATATAGATGTTGTAATTGCTCATGTAGGACTCAAAGGATACCGCCTCAAAGTCGATATGAACATTGGTCAGTTCCTCCAGTTCGTTGAAGCAGTCAAAATCGCTCCACTCCATGGACACGCTGGACAGAGGCCCCATGAAATTGCAGGCGGTGCAGTAGAGAGACAGCGTCTCAGGCTCCTCACACAGCGGATAAGTGATCTCCGGCAGCAGTTCAGGCTCAGGCTCCAGAACACTCCCCGACTCCTCCGCGGAGACCGGCTCCGGCGCAGGTGCTTCTTCAAGCGCAGGCTCCTCCGGCGGCGCTTCCACCGCAGAAACTGCGGATGGCTCTGAGACGGCAGAAGCGGCGTCGTTTTGAGAGCCGCATCCTCCAAGCAGCGTCAGCAGCATGCACAGGGCCAAAAGGATAGCTATTGGGTAACTTTTTTTCATTTCAAGACCTCCTTGAATTGTAGATTATACAGGAACAACTGCATATTTTTATCTTATCCACCGGAGTCCGCGGTGTGAAGGGCTGAAATTTGACCCGGGTGCTGATATTTGACCCCTCCGGGGCATGTTCAAATTCGGGCACTGAAGTCAATTCTTTGCCCTTGCGGGAAGCGACGCCTATTCAAGTCTCAGCGTACTGCTCCTGATCGGTTAGGAGATCACCCATTAGTTTAGCGACCAACCTCCTACACAGCCATAAGTTCTTTTCCTATTACCCGTAATTAGGTGTTCCATACCCCTCAATTCCGCTATAATTGATCGAATAGCGGAGTTGTTGCACAGCATTATTCGCATTGCCCTCCACAGTGTAAACATAGTATCCGTCGCAGGATTCCACGATCCCCACATGGTCAGAAACACCGTTGTTGTTCCAGTCAAAGAAAATGATGTCTCCCGGGCTGGGGCAGTATCCTCTTGTCTGCCACTGACCCCGGCTCTTGAACCACGCGATCCCCGCGTCACAATAGGAGAACTTGGTGAAAGTCCCGGCTTCAATATAACCGCATTGGTCGGCGCACCAGCTCACAAAGCAGGCGCACCACTCCACCCGGCTGCCAAAGCCATACCAGCTCCAGTAGGGCTGACCGCCTACGTTGCCCACCTGGCTCAGTGCCACTTCCACAATGTCATCACTGCCGCCGGGAACCCCAAACCACAGATTTGCATATTCCTCTGAGAGCAGCTCGCTTAGCAGATTGAGCTGCTCTTGGTCGAAGCCGTATTCCTCAGCCATTTGCAGGGCATTTTTGCTGAAAATCGTAATAACCAGCCGGGTGCGTTCTACGGTCTGGACTTCTTCTGTGCCACCATCCTCGTCGGTGCTGTCCTCGGCAGGCACTTCGACCGTCACCTCCTCGGTGTAGGTCTCCGTGGTGTAGTCAATCTGGTTCATGTCCCAGAAGATCTGCCGAAGCAACTCCAGATGTTCTTCGTCCATAGCCACCACTTCCTGCGGGTTCTCCCTGTCCGTGGTGACCTTGACCGCATAGATGGCCAGCACCTCCCTCCAAGGGGACTGCTGGCCATCTTGCCGTATATCGTCATGGGCTACTGAGTTTTCGATTTCCGTGATTCGGTCATTGAATTCGGTGTTGAGGATGCCCATGGCCTGCTGGAGCGTCATTTCACCATCTGTTCCGCCGCTGAAAAAGATGCCGAAGGGAGACACCAGAAGGATGCCCACCAGCATCACCACAACCACCACCAGAAGCGCAATGGCTCCCCCGGCTCCCAGCGCAGACACCAGAGACTTGCCCGCAGCGATGATAGCCCGGAGTGCTTTCTGGGACAGCTTCTTTGCGGCCTTCCTTCCAGATTCCGCGGTCTGCTTGCCGGCCTTGGCTGCCGCTTGGGCTGCTTGAGAAGACTTCGCAGCCTGAACTGTGCGCTGGCTGGTTTCTGCCGTCCGAAGTGTTTTATCCGCCTCCTTGACCGCAGGCCTGCGTTGTTTCACCGGCTGAATGCTCCGGGCAGAATTTGTATTTGTTTGCTTGTTATCAACCCGGGCGGCAGGGACAGTCCTCGTTTGGGCAGACTTGGATTTCACGGTTTTCTGCCGCTCCTTGAAGGGTGCTTGCGCTGCTTCCGCCAAGGCAGAGCGGTGCTGTGTGCCTGTTGGTATGCCTTTTTCAATGGGCTTTTCCGAGAAACGCTCCCTGTGCGCTTTTGCGCGAGGGAGCGAAGTATTCTCAGTAGGTGTCGTAGACGAGTGGTGGCGGTTCTCGGAAATGACCGTCTGTTTCTGAACCTGCTTTTTTCTTGCCGCCTGCCGTCCCTGCTGGACGGAATGTTCGTAGGAGCCTTGGATCGGATTCTCCACCCCCGGAACGTACAACTCCGGGGAGGGCGCTACTGCCGGGGAGTCTCCGGCAGTTGGCGGCTGCGTTGGAACTGCCTGTGATGCGGGAGCAGGCTGTTCTATTGTTGGGGAAACCCGGTTGGAAGATGACACAGTTGCTACCGGTTCCCGTTCTTGAACAACTTCTCGGGTCTTGGGGGCATTGTATCTGTCAGAGGCGGAAGGCTTGGCGCTGTGCCTGACCGTAGGAATCACTTGAGTAAGATTTGGCACACTCTCCTGCTGTTCTTTCTCGTTTTCTCCGCCCCGGGCTGCATCCTGAATCTGTTCCTTGGTCCACGCTGTCGCCCGGATGGTCTGCTGTTTCATAAGCTCCCGGGGGACAGATTTGGGTTTCTCCTTAATGACTTCCTTCAGCGGTTGCTTTTCCTTGATGTCCGGAATGGCACGTCACCTCCCTAGTTTTCCAACTCCGACGGCTTTGTCGTGAGCAGTCTATAGAGCTTGGTGTCCCGGGGAAAACGGTCCTCGAAAGGCACGATGGCACTGCCGCACTTGATGAGTCCAGTGCCAGCCTCCACATTGGTGATGTGGCTGAGCTGCTGGTCCGAGATGCTCAGAAGTTTCGCCAGTTCCAGCCGATCCGTGGGGGCCTGGTTCAGCATGATGAGGAATTCGCTGTTGGCCAGCATGGTCCGGGCTGTGTGGGACTGGAGCAGATCCTCAACATTCTGGGTACAGCCCGTGACACAGGCACCGTATTTCCGTACCCGCTTCCAGAGGGTGAACAGGAAGTTGGCAGAATACTCGTGCTGGAACAGCAGGTAGATCTCGTCGATGAACACCCAGGTGCGCTTGCCCAGCTTGCGGTTCCGAATGATGCGGTTGAAAATACTGTCGAGGACTACCAGCATCCCAATGGGAAGGAGCTGCTTGCCCAGGTCCCGGATGTCGTAGCAGATCAGCCGGGAGCCGGTATCCACATTGGTGGGTTTGGCGAAGGTGTTCAGGCTGCCCTCCGTGAACAGCTCGATGGCCAGTGCCACATCGTGGGCCTCCTCCTCGGGCTGTTTCAGCAGCTCCGCATGGAAATCCTGAAGGGTCGGAGCCTCTCCGGCACAGTTGCCCTGAAGATAATAGCGGTAGACCGATGCGGTACAGCGGTCGATGAGAGACTTCTCCCGGGCGGTCAGCTTACCGCTGCCCACTAGCTGTTCGCATAAGGACAGGATGAACTCGGATTTCAGGACGATGGGGTTTTCGCCGTCGCCGTAGCCCTCGGTCATATCCATAGCGTTGATGTGGTTGGGGCTGGTGGCGGAGATGCCGATGACCTGGCCGCCCATGCCCTGGAACAGCGCACGGTACTCCGATTCTGGATCAATACAGATCACATCGTCATTGGTGGAGAGCATCAGGTTCACCATCTCCCGCTTGGCAGAGAATGACTTGCCAGAGCCAGACACGCCCAGAATGAAGCCGTTGGCGTTCAGCAGCTCCTTCCGGTCTGCCAGAATCAGATTACGGCTGATGGAGTTCTGCCCATAGTAGATGCCATGCTTGTCCCGGATCTCCTGGGCCTTGAAAGGCATCAGCACCGCCAGGGCCTCGGTGGTCAGGGTGCGCAGGGCGTCAATGCGGCGAAGGCCCAGAGGAAGGGCCGTGATGAGGCCGTCGGCCTGCTGGTAGTGCAGGGGTGCCAGCTGGCACAGGTGCTTTCGGGCGATAGAACGCAGAGCTTCGGTGTCGCTGTCCAGCTGCTTCTTGCTGTCCGCCAGATGCACCAGCGTCACCACCGCAAACAGCATCCGCTGATCCCGGGTGGTCAGGTCGTCCAGCATCTCCCGGGTCTCCTTCCGCTGCTGCTCCAGGTCATAGGGCACGATGGCGGAATAGTTGTTGTTGGCGTTCTGCCGCCGCTGCCAGTTGGTCACGTTTGTCTCCACCCCCAACAGGCGAGACTGCATCTCCCGGACGGCCTCGTCTGTGGGCACCGGGATGATGTCGATGGACAGCATCAGGTTGCAGGGCAGGTCTGTCAGATCCCGGATGAGGGTGTCCTTGATGTAGCTGGCGTACTCTTTGAGGTACAGCACCCTGCCATACTTCTGTCCCAGCCGGAAGTGGTCCTTTTTGAAGGACATGGAGTCCGGGCAGATGGCGTCCTTGAAGCTGCGGCCAGAGCGCATGGCGGTTTTCATGTCGAAGCGGAACTCCGCCTCCTCGCCGGGACGGTAGAAGTCGTGGAGGACCCGGAGCCGGGCCGCCGCATCCAGGCTCTCGCTCTTGGAGTCCAGCTTGGACAGCCGGGAGGACAGCTCCCCGGATGCGCGGCTGAAAAAGGTTCGGGCCTCCTCCACGTTCCGCTTGTGGGCGGAAATGGTCAGGTAGCGCTCCTGCTCGATGCTGCCGGTAGCCCCGGTGATCTTACCCAGGAGCATCTCGTTGTACTCCTGCCGGAAGCCATCCAGCCGGTCCCCCTGCATGGGCAGCAGGATGGTGTCCGCAAAGTCCTGCCGGTTGATACGTCGGTTGTGGATGGTCAGTTTCGTAGTGGCTCCAGTATCCAGGGCGTTCAGCAGTTCGGAGTAGCCAAGGAACATCTGGGTCTTGTCCTCCTTGCTGGCGATGGCATAGTTGATGTCACTGAACCGGATGGTCTTGGAGAACTTGGTGCCGAACTGAAAAACGCCATCCCCCCATATGCGCTGGATGGGGATGGCGTCCTGAACCGACTTGGGCACCTTCATTTTCATCTTGTCCTGCTTCAGTGTGTTTTGCAGGGTCTTAATCAATCCGCAGCACCTCCTTGAGGGAAGAATCCGCCAGCAGTTTGGCGTAGAGATTCTCCGGTTTGTTTTGGAGCGCCCTGGGCCAGAGCAGCTCAGATGTGATGAAAGCAACAACGAACTGCTCAAAGGTCATACCGTTGTAGCGGAAGAAGCCGCCCAGGGCAAAGGGAAAGGCAGCGACGATGCAGATCCATCCGATCTCGCCGCTGCCCACAATATTGCGAAGTCCGAAATAGAGCAAAAGGGCCACGCCCACTGCCAGGGCGGAGAACACCAGCTGGCGGAAGGAGAGGCCGAACAGGATGGACTCCTGGTAGTCCCGGACTTCTTTGTTGATCTTAATTTCTATAAAAAGCACCTCCAGAAAAGAATCGGCAGACAGCACTTGCAAAAGCTGCCTGCCAGAGTTAAGATGCCACAAACGAATTAAGGAGGTTGTGGCAATGTTGTATCTGTGTCTTGGAATCGCGGCTTTGTTTTTCACCGTCATAATCGCGCTGGTTTTTCGCCTGAGGCTGACCATCCCGCTGCTCTATGCCCTGCTGCTCCCAATTCTGTGTCCGGAGTGGTATGAGGCCCACGAAGCCTTGGGCAACGGGATCTTCTTCGGGCTGCTGGGATTGGTGGCACTGTCCTGGGTTTTTAGCTTGGTGCGGAAGATCCGGGAGTGATTCTAACCCAGCCCCATCAGCTCCCGCACAAGCTGGCTGGACATCTTCACGGTGCTGACCAGGATGAGCATATTGAACAGGAGCTGACCCAGGTAGTTCCACACCACCGTGGCCGGGGACAGCGTTTCATCTGCAATAATCGGTGTGGTGGTGGCGAATTTGGAGAAAATCACGCAGGCCAGAACGATCACACAGCCCTCCAGACAGATGGCGGCGTAGCTTTTGAGAAACGCCTTGCCAATGCTGCTGGAGGGTTCGCCGCCGAAAGCGGACAGGGGGATGGGCGCGATGGCGGTGGCGATGTAGAGCTTGAAGAAGCGGCTGTACACTGTCAGGATCATCACGGTGGACAGCACCCACACCATCACGGAGCCCAGCAGGGTCACTGCCCATAGGGGGATGCTTTGCAGCAGGCTCACATCCTGAATGATTTCGGTCATCT
>CAUHNW010000002.1:0-218377 GCA_959607825.1 uncultured Oscillospiraceae bacterium
GGTGGAGGCGCTGGACGAAGCGGCAGTCAGAGCAAAGGTACTGGGTGCGCTGTCCGAGAGCACCCAGCTGACCGATCAGGTGAAGGCGGCAGCAGAGCAGCTGCGGCAGCGGGTAGACGAAAATGACCGCATGCTCCGGCAGCTGCTGGACATGGAGCGGCCCGGAGAGCCGAAAAGACGGCGGCGGGTGGCGATCTTCCAGAGTGACCTCCATGTAGGCGGTATTCAGAAGTCGCTGGTGAATATGATGAGTCTTCCCATGATGGATGATTTTGATGTGGACGTCTATCTGTTCGATCAGAGGGTGTTCTTTGACTTATCGGAGATTCGTCCGCATGTCCATATCCACTATCTCAAGCCCTTCCCCTACCTCTTCCGGGTGGTGCCGTTTTCTCTGATCATGCGGTTTATGCCCCGGTTCCACTTTGCCTCGGAGCAGCCCTATGATGTGGCCATTGATTTCAGCAACTATCAGCAGGACTGCGCCTTTGGCGCCCTGACGGTTCCCGCCAGAAAGCGGGTCATGTGGATCCATAACGACATGGAGATCAAATACCGGGAGGAGTTCAAGTACCGGATCCTCTGGGCGTTTTTCCGCAGCAAGTTCCACCGGTTTACAGAGTATGCAGCGGTGTCTGAGGGGATCATTGAGCCGTTCCGGAAGAAGACCGGAATCCGGAATGCCCGGGTTACGGCCATCCCCAATCTGATCAATACCGCAGAGATCTTTGAAAAGTGTAAAATCCCCATTGATTTTACAGTGGATCCCAACAAGGTCAATATTGCATCCATGGGCCACCTCAACCATCAGAAGGGCTATGATATCATGCTGGATCAGCTGCAAAGCGTCTGCCGGAGGCGGAAGGATCTGGCGCTCTATATCTTTGGCGATGGTGCGGAGCATCATGCATTGGTAGAGCAGGCCAGACGGAACGGACTGGAAGACGTGGTGCATTTTATGGGATACCAGCCCAATCCCTATCCCTATCTCGACCGGCTGGACGCCTTCTATCTGGAATCCCGGTATGAGGGGCAGGGCATGGTGCTGTGGGAGGCCAAGGCACTGGGACTCCCGCTGATTTTCCCCAAACGGCTGGAAAAGTATAATATGGCCCTGAAGGGAACGGAAAACATAGAGGCCGCTCTTCTGGACCTCCAAAAGACAGAAAAAAAGCGGGATGATCTCCGGGCCTACAACGAGGAGATCAGCCGCAGACTGCGTACCCTGATTGAAGCGGAGACATAAAACAGCTGCGTGGAAGCATCGGCTTCCACGCAGCTGCTTTTTACTTCCCAACACAGAACCGGGAAAAGATATCGGCGGTGATATCCTCCCGCATGGACCGGCCGGTGACCTCGCCAATGGCCTCCAGGGCATCCTCTACGTCCAGAAGGACGGCATCCGGGGTCTCGCCCAGCTCCATGGACGCTCTTGCCAGTGCCAGCGCATCCCGGGCACGGGTAATGGCGGAGATGTGGCGGCTGTTGGTGAGCAGGCCGCCGTCACAGGGGTAGTCTGAGGCAAACAGCGCCGCAACAGCAGGGGGCAGTGCGTCAAGGCCGCTGCCCGTTTTTGCACTGATGGGAAGCACGGTGTCAAAATCCAGCTGTGCCGGAGAAACCACCTGAGGCAGATCGGCCTTGCCCAGCAGGCAGATCACATGCCGGGCCTCCCGGGCGGCCTCCATGGCCCGCCGGTCTTCCTCTGTCAGCGGCGAGGAACCGTCCAGTACCAGAAGTGCCAAATCAGCCTCCCGGGCGGCCTCCAGAGAACGTTCCACGCCCAGCCGCTCTACGGCGTCGCCGGTATCCCGAATTCCGGCGGTATCGATGAGGCGGAGCAGCATCCCGTCCAGCCGTATTTTTTCCTCCACGGTGTCCCGGGTAGTGCCGGGAATATCCGTGACAATGACGCGCTGATAGCCTGCCAAGGCATTGAGCAGGCTGGATTTTCCGGCGTTGGGACGCCCGAGGATCACGGCTTTGACGCCGTTTTTCACCACCTGCCCCCGCTGACAGGTGGCAAGCAGTGCTTCCAGTGTCTCCTGCTGTATTTCCAGCAGTGCGCTGTAGCTTTTCAGGGAGAAATCATCGATATCCTCATCGGGATAATCGAGAACCGCATGAAAGTGGCTCATCACAGAGACCAGCGCTTCATAAACGGGATCGAGCTTTCGCAGCAGCGCCCCGCCCACCTGTCCGGCAGCGTTGGCGGCGGCATCGGCGGTTTCTGCTTCGATGAGATCAATAACAGCCTCGGCGGCAGTGAGATCCATCTGGCCGCTGAGAAAGGCACGCTTTGTAAATTCCCCGGGGCCTGCCTGCCGTGCGCCGTGCTGAAACAGGGCGGAGAGCGCTTCGGTGAGGACGGCGGGGGAGCCGTGGCATTGAAGCTCAACGGTGTCCTCTCCGGTATAGCTGTGGGGGCCGGGGGTATAGACGGCCAGAATCCGGTCGATGATCCGCCCCTGACGGTCATGGAGGTCATAGAGGCAGAGCTTCCGGGGGGCGGCATCAGGGAGCGGCTTCCCATACACCGGGGTCAGAATCTGCTGGGCAACATGGGCACATCCGGTGCCGGAGAGCCGGATGATACCCACCCCGGAGGGGGCAAGAGCGGTGGAAATGGCGGCGATGATATCAGACATGCTTCGCTTCCTCCTTGCCGGCTGCGCTGCGCTGCATGACGCCCTTGGTTTTCCATTTTCCCGTGAGATAACGGATGAAGACAATAGCGGTGCCGCAGACCCAGCCGATTGGGATAGAGTAGAAAATGCTCCGATAGCCAATGGCCGGGAAGGTGGCCATGATATTGGCAACGATCACACGGACGATCAAGCTGGTCATGGAACCGGCGGTGGGATAGGCCACGTCGCCGCTGCCCTGCAGGACGCCGTTGGTGATATACATGATGCAGAAGATCAGGAAGAACCATGCCAGCGTCTGAAGGTACTCCACACCAATGGCGGTGGCAGCCTGATTCATATGGAACAGGCCGATGGCATAGGGGCCTGCAAATACCAGCAGCAGAATGATTCCCGCACAGGTGATCATAGCCATGACCATAGTCTGGTGATAGCCCCGCTTGATGCGGTCCATCTGTCTGGCACCCATGTTCTGGCCGGTAAAATTGGACAATCCCATATAGAACATCATAATGGGCACCATGGCAAAGCTCTCCAGCTTCATGGCGGCGGTAATGGCGGAGATGGTATCCACGCCGAAGGAGTTGATAAGCCGCTGCATCAGCACCATGCCGAGGCCCACGGAGCACTGCTGGATAGAGGTGGGGACCCCCAGCCGCAGGCTCATGCCGAACATCTCCCGGTGAAAACGAAACTGACCCTTTCGGAACCGGGCCAATTCTACCTTGCGGAACAGGTAGACCCCTGCCGTGACGGCGGAGACGGCTTGGGCAATGACGGTTGCCCATGCGACACCGGCCACCTGCCAGAACTGTACGAAGATCAGATCCAGCACAATATTGACCACGGTGGCCAGCAGCAGAAAATACATGGTGGAACGGCTGTCGCCAATGGAGCGGAGAATGGCCGCAAAGGTATTATAGGCGAACTGGAATACGAGGCCGATGCAGTAAATGCGGAGATAGAGCAGTGCGTCATCCAAAATGGAGGCGTCGGCCTGTAAGAGTCCGGCCAGCAGCGGCCTGCTGGTGAGGATGCCGAGAATGGTGATCAGAATACCGGCGCCCAGCAGCGTAAAGCATGCGGTGGAGAGGTTCTTCCGGAATGCCTCCGCATTTTTTGCACCGTAGAACTGAGATGCCATGACACCAACACCGTTGGTAAGGCCGGTAGCCAGTGCCAGCAAGAGAAACGTAATGGGAAAGCTGGTGCCCACGGAGGCCAGCGCAGTCTGACCGGCAAAGTTGCCTACGATCAGGCTGTCGGCCAGTGAATAGATCTGCTGGAGCAGGTTGCCGCCGATCAGCGGCAGGGTAAAGGAAAGAATGAGCTTCCACTCTTTTCCCTGTGTCATATCCTTTGCCATGGAAATTCCTCCAAATGATGATAATAGCGTATGTATACCTAAATAATATTATAGCGCAGAATCCTTCCGTTTCCAATACCGCATTCTCAGCCGGCATAACCTGGGGTTATAAAAAGCTCCCGAACCCCAGCGGGGTCCGGGAGCCGCAGCGAAAATTGCTTACTTAATGATCCGCAGCCGGAGAACGCCCTCCAGCCCACGTACATGGGCAAGGGTCTCCTCGGAGATCTCCTGTCCCAGATCAATGAGCGTATAGGCGTATTCGCCCCGGGACTTGTTGGTCATGTTTTCGATGTTTGCGCCCTCTGCGGACAGCAGCGTGGAGATGTTGGAGATCATCTTCGGGATATTCCGATGGATGATGCCCAGACGGGCGGCGCCGGAACGGGGCATTTCCACATTGGGCATGTTGACGGAGTTGCGGATGTTGCCGGTGTTCAGGTATTCCCGGAGCTCCTGCGCGGCCATGATGGCGCAGTTCTCTTCGCTCTCGGGGGTGGAAGCGCCCAGATGGGGGATGGTAACAACGCCGGGCTTGCCGACCAGCGTGTTATTGGGGAAGTCGGTAACATACCGGGCGACCTTGCCGCTTTCCAGTGCGGCGAGGATATCGGCGTCATCCACCAGACCGCCCCGGGCCAGATTGATGATGCGGACGCCATAGCGCATGGAGGAGATGGAAGCCTCGTTGATCATCCCCTTGGTGGAGGGGAGCAGAGGAGAGTGAACGGTAATATAGTCGCTCATCTCATAGATGGTCTTCAGATCCACCACCTTAACGGAGGAATCCAGCACCAGTGCATTCTGAACAGAGAGATAGGGGTCATAGCCGTAGACATTCATGCCCAGCTTGACGGCGGCATTGGCCACCTTGACGCCCACTGCGCCCAGGCCGATGACGCCCAGATTTTTACCCATGATCTCGGGGCCTACAAATTTGCTCTTGCCCTTTTCCACCAGCTTTTCCACATCGCCGTCGGCATCCGTAAGGCCGGACACCCACTCAATGCCGCCCACGACATTCCGGGAGGCCAGCATCAGGGCACAGATCACCAGCTCTTTTACGGCGTTGGCGTTGGCACCGGGGGTGTTGAAGACCACAATACCGGCCTCGGCGCACTGATCCAGCGGGATGTTGTTGGTGCCCGCACCGGCCCGGGCAATGGCCCGGAGGTTGGAGCCGAACTTCATCTCATGCATATCCGCAGAGCGAACCAGAATGCCATCGGGGTTTTCGCAGGTGTCGGTTACGGTAAATTCCTTCTCGTCCAGCTGGCCCAGACCCAGCGGACTGATTTTATTGAGCGTTTGAATGGTATACATAATATTGATCCCCTTATTATCCGTTCTCTTTGTCGAACTTCTTGATAAAATCGCAGAGCTTTTCCACGCCCTCTACCGGCATGGCATTGTAGATGGAGGCACGCATGCCGCCCACCTTCCGGTGGCCCTTCAGGTTGGAGAAGCCGGCCTCAATGGACTCTGCCACAAACTTGGCGTCCAGATCGGCATTGCCGGTGCGGAAGGTCACGTTCATATCGCTGCGGGAACCGACCTTTGCGGCGGCGGTGAACAGCTTGGAATTGTCGATGACATCATAGAGCATCTGGGCCTTGCCGTGCTTGATCTTCTCCATGCCGGGGATGCCGCCCTGCTCATCCAGCCAGTCCAGAACCAGACCCAGCATATAGATGCACCAGCAGGGAGGCGTGTTGTACATGGAGTCCTTCTCGATCATGGTCTGATAGTTCATCATCAGAGGGGTAATGGGCAGCTCATGGCCGGCCAGCTCCTCCTTGACGATTGCTACGGTGAGACCTGCAGGCGCCATGTTTTTCTGGGCACCGGCAAAGATAATGCCGTATTTGCTCACATCGACCTGACGGGAGAGAATGTCAGAGGACATATCGCAGACCAGCGGAACATCGCCGGTCTCGGGGACATACTGCCACTCGGTGCCATAGATGGTGTTGTTGGCGCAGTAATAGAAATAGGATGCGTCGGGGGACAGCTGAAGCTGATCCTGCGTGGGGATATAAGTAAAATCCTGATCCTCAGAGGAAGCGGCAACATGGATGTCGCCGTACTTTTTGGCCTCTTTATAGGCGATATTTGCAAAGTTGCCGGTGACTGCGTAGTCGGCCTTACCAGTTTTTCCGATCAGGTTCAGGGGAACCATGGAAAACTGGCTGGAAGCGCCGCCCTGAAGGAACAGGACCTTGTAGCCCTCGGGAACATTCATGAGACGGCGGAACTTTGCCTGGGTATCGTCGAAGATCTTCTGAAAAGCCTTAGAACGGTGACTCATCTCCATGACTGACATTCCGCTGCCGCCGTAGTTCATCATTTCCCGTGATGCCCGTTCCAGTGCGGGAAGGGGAAGCATGCTGGGGCCAGCTGAAAAGTTGTAGATACGATCGTAAGCTGCCATAGATTTAGTCACTCCTAATAATGTGTATTTGCAGCCGCTTGAAAAATGGTGACTTCAGCGGCGTGCTATCCTTCATTATAGTAAAGAAATAATACTTTGTCAATGTAATGCGTGCTGGGGAAATACCCAAAGATAAGGTTGAAACCGGGGATAATTTAGTGATATAATGAAAACTGCAAATGTTTTGAATTTCAACGAGAATTGAAGGGGGTTCTGCATGCGGCGCCTTGCCCGCAGGATCCTGTAGAGGCTGCTGCGGAGCGGCCTCCGGGGAGGAATACGATCATGCAAATTTCATACCTGCGGGATTTGCTGGAGGCCAAGGTGCTCTGCGGGGAGGACAGGCTGGAGGAAGACGTTACCACGGTCTTTGCCAGCGATATGATGAGCGATGTTCTGGCATGTCCCGATGAGATCCAGTGTATGCTGACGGGGCTTATGAACAGTCAGGTGATCCGCACAGCAGACATGATGGACATTGGACTGATTGTCTTTGTACGGGGAAAATGTCCACCCACGGACGTGGTGGAGATGGCCCGGCAGCGGGATATGGTGGTGCTGGTAACGTCCTGCCGGATGTTCAGCGCCTGCGGGCGGCTCTATGCCGCCGGACTGGGATGTCGTTAAGGAGGATTCATATGGAAACTGTAAAACTGACTTATGAGATCGATGGAGATAATTTCAATGCCGCAGGAGATGCTTCCACGGCAGTAAAGCGCGTGCTCAAAAAGCTGCGGCTGCCGCCGCAGATCGTCCGCCGTGCTGTGGTGTGCATGTATGAGGGCGAGATCAATATGGTCATCCATGCGGAGGGCGGCACCGCAGAGCTGGATGTGGACGAAGAAAAAATCGTCATTACCCTGAAGGACCGTGGCCCCGGCATTCCGGATATCGACAAGGCAATGGAAGAGGGCTGGTCCACCGCATCGCCCACCGTTCGGGCCAAGGGATTCGGCGCAGGCATGGGGCTGCCCAATATGAAGCGGAATTCGGACAAGATGGATATCCAGACGACTCTGGGCGTGGGGACGACCGTGACCATGGTCATCTACATTGGCGGAGAGAACCAGTGATGCATTCGGTAGAGCTTAATAAGAGCAAGTGCGCCGGATGCACTGCCTGCGTCAAGGTCTGCCCTACGGAGGCCATCCGTGTGGTGCGCAGTAAAGCAGTGATCTACGATCAGCGGTGCATTGACTGCGGCCGCTGCGTCAGCGTGTGCCCCCATCACGCCTACTCCGTCAAATCTGACAGCTTCGATAAGCTGAAGGAGTATAAATACAATATTGCCATGCCGGACACGGCCCTGTATGGCCAGTTTAAGAACCTCTATGACATCAATCTGGTGCACGAAGGACTGATTATGCTGGGGTTTCAGGATGTGTATCCCTGTGCCATCGGTGCAGAGCTTCTGTCTGACTATTATCAAAAGCATCAGGAGGAGTTCCTGTCGGAGGATCTTCCCCGGATCAACTCCGAATGCCCGGCCACCGTGCGGCTCATTGCCATGGAGTTTCAGGAGCTGATCCCCAATGTGGTGGAAAAGCTGTGCAGCTTTGAGGTGACGGCGATTCTGGCCCGGAAAGAGGCGGCGGAGAAAACCGGCCTCCGTCCGGAGGAGATCGGCATCTGCCTGATCTCGCCCTGCCCGGCAAAGAATACACGGGCCTATCATCCTCTGGGGCTGGAGAAGCCGGTGGTGGACTATGTACTGCCGGTCAGTGAGGTGTATCTGAAGCTGCTGACTCCCATGAAGTCCGTGGAGCAGCCCAGAGATTATCTGCGCTGCGGAAAGCTGGGCCTCAGCTGGGGCAGAACCGGAGGACAGAGCGGATTGTTTGCGAACCGGGATGCATTGGCGGTAGATGATCCCAAAAGTGTGGCCAATATCCTCAGCGAGCTGGAGGATGACAAGGTCAGTGAGGCGGAGTTTGTAGAGCTGGGGCTTTGCACCCAGAGCTGCTTTGGCGGCTGTATGATGGTGGAGAACCCCTATACGGCAAAGCTTCGGATGCGCTGTATCACCGATCCCATACCGGAAAAGCGGCTGGAAATGCCGGAATGGCTGGAAAAGCGGCTGGACTGGGATTTTGAGCTGGAAGAAATCGATACGGAAATTGCAGACACCATTGCACAGGCCCTTCAGATCGAGGCGGCAGCGGAACGGCTGTTGAAGACCCTGCCGAAGTTTGACTGCGGCAACTGCGGTGCGCCCACCTGTCGGGCGTTTTCGAGAGACGTGGCCGAGGGCTTTGCAGACGAAGGGGACTGTATTTTTAATATCATCAAGGCCATGCGGGAGGGGAGATCCTATGAGGACGAGTCGGACGAATTTGTTCCGCCGCCCTTCCGGCGTACCATCGACTGAGAAAGGAGCTGCCATATGACGGTAAAAGAACTGACAGAGGCACTGAAGCTGAAAGCCTTTTATGTAGAGGAAGAGGAGCGGGAGATCGAAACGGTCTACTGCGGCGATCTTTTGAGCTGGGTCATGGGGCGCTGTCCTGCCGATGCGGCATGGATCACCATTATGTCCAATCAGAATGTGGCGGCGGTGGCAGTGCTCTGTGATACGGCCTGCATCATTCTGTCCGAAAATGTCCAGCCCGATGCGGAGCTGCTGGAGCGGGCGGAAAAGCAGGGGGTCACGCTGCTGGGCAGTGAACTGGATGAGTATCAGCTCTGCTGGCGCATGAAGGAACTGCTGGGATGAAGGTCTACTATGACCTCCATATGCATTCCTGCCTGTCCCCCTGCGGAGCGGACGATATGACCCCAAACAATCTGGTGCATATGGCAGCGCTGGCGGGGCTTCAGGTGATCGCTCTTTCGGACCACAATACTACCCGGAATGTTCCGGCGGCGGCAGCGGTTGGAAAGGAAGCGGGGGTGCTGGTGGTCCCGGCCATGGAGCTTACCACCAAGGAGGATATCCATGTGCTGTGCCTGCTGCCGGATTTAGAGGCGGCGGAGTCCCTGCGGCAGTATGTCTATCCAAGGCTGCCCCAGCGGAAGAACCGGCCAAAAGTCTTTGGACATCAATATGTGATGAATGAGAAGGACGAGATTTTGGAGGAAGAGCCGCAGCTGCTGTCCTTTGGTTCCTCCATCGGCATTTATGAAGCGAAGGCGCTGCTGGAGCGGTTCGGCGGCTTTGCGGTTCCGGCGCATATTGACCGGGCCAGCTATTCACTGATTGGGGTGATGGGCCTTGTGGATCCGGAAATGGGCTTTACCGTCTATGAGACCACCCCAGGCTGTGACCGGCAGAAGCTCATGGAGCAGTATCATTTTTCCGGCGGCTTTCTGTCCAACTCCGATGCCCATGATCTCATTGCCATCCCGGATGCCAGCCGTACGCTGGAAATTCCGGAGCTGACGCCCCAGGGGGTCATTGCGGGGGTAAGAGCGCTGGGAGAAAAGAAGCTGAGCGTATAAGCATAATAGAAGCGTGAGAGAAGAAAGGAAAAACCATGTCGATTTTTAAGCGGTTTGTATCCTACTATAGGCCATACCGGCATCTATTTTATCTGGACTGCCTCTGTGCGATGGTGCTTTGCATCATTGACCTGAGCTTTCCGCAGATCCTCCGGTGGCTGCCGGAGGGGCTGTTTTCCGGCAGTGCCGAGTCCATTATGAAGGCCCTGCGGTGGCTGCTGCCGGCGCTGCTGCTGTGGTATCTGCTGCGGGCCCTGTGCCAGTTCTATGTGACCTCCTACGGCCACTGCATGGGCACCCGTATGGAGACGGATATGCGGCAGGATCTTTTTGACAAGTATATGTCCCTGTCCTATTCCTACTATGACCGGAACAACACCGGCGAGATGATGTCCCGGCTGGTCAGTGATCTGTTTGATATCTCCGAGCTGGCACACCATGGCCCGGAAAACCTGCTGATGTGCTCCATTAAAATCATCGGCAGCTTTATTCTGCTGCTGTGGGTCAATGTGCCAATGACTATGCTGCTGCTGGCGGTGACTGCGGTGCTGGTGGCCTTTACGATTTTCCGGCAGCTGAGTATGCGCCGGATCTTTACGGAGAACCGGGAGCGCATTGCGGATGTCAATGCCGGGGTGCAGAATTCTCTGGCCGGAATCCGGGTGGTAAAGACCTTTGCGGTGGAGCAGGGGGAAATGGACAATTTCCGGGAATCCAATGGGCGGTATCGGAAATCCAAGGAAAAGAGCTATATGGCCATGGGCATCTTTCACGGGGGAAGCAACTTCCTTCAGGGCATGCTCTATGTGGTGACACTGATATCCGGCGGCTTCTTCATTGCCCACGGGAGCCTGACCTATAATGACCTTGCCATCTATGCGCTGTATATCGGAATTTTCATTACCCCCATCGGTCAGCTTATGGACTTTACGGAGATGCTCCAGAAGGGCTATGCGGGCTTTAAGCGCTTTGCGCAGATCATGGAGACAGAGCCGGAGATTCGGGAAAAGCCCGATGCAGTGGAGCTGAAGGATGTAAAGGGGGAGATCCAATATCGGGACGTTTCCTTCTCCTACGATGAGAAGGAACAGGTGCTGGAGCACCTAAATGTGGAGATCCCGGCAGGAAAGACCTGCGCATTGGTAGGGCCCTCCGGCGGCGGCAAGACCACCATCTGCTCGCTGCTCCCACGGTTTTATGATGTTACAGGCGGCGGCATTCTGGTGGACGGGCACGATGTCCGGGACCTTCGGCTGAAAAGCCTTCGGCAGGCCATTGGCATTGTGCAGCAGGATGTGTATATCTTTGCGGGCTCCATCCGGGAGAACATTGCCTATGGAAAAAAGAATGCCACCCAGCAGGAGATCGAGGAGGCGGCCAGAAACGCCAATATCCATGACTTTATTATGGGGCTGGAGGATGGCTACGATACCTATGTGGGAGAGCGGGGCACCCGCCTCTCCGGCGGACAGAAGCAGCGCATTGCCATTGCCCGGGTGTTCCTGAAGAATCCGCCGATCCTGATTCTGGACGAAGCCACCTCGGCACTGGACAACGAGTCGGAAAAGCACATTCAGGAGGCGCTGGATCGGCTCAGCGTGGGCAGAACCACCATTGTCATTGCCCACCGCCTTTCCACCATTCGCACGGCGGAGAAGATCATTGTAATCGATGAGGGGCATGTAAAGGAGCAGGGCAACCACCATGAGCTCATGGAGCGGGGCGGCATCTATGCCCGATATTTCAATATGCAGTTTGAGGGTCTGGATATCCAGATGAACGCCTGAAAAAAATCCCCTGCGCACGGTTTGTGTACGCAGGGGATCGCTTTTTTGTTAAAGAACCTTGGACAGGAAGGACTGGGTGCGGGGGTTCTGGGGATTCCCGAAGATCTCCTCCGGGGTGCCGGATTCCTGCACGATGCCGCCGTCCATAAACAGGACACGGTTTGCCACCTCCCGGGCAAAGCCCATCTCATGGGTGACGACCACCATGGTCATGCCCTCTTCGGCCAGCTGCTTCATGACTTCCAGCACCTCACCGACCATTTCGGGGTCCAGCGCAGAGGTGGGCTCGTCAAAGAGCATAACCTCCGGATGCATGGCCAGCGCCCGGACAATGGCGATGCGCTGCTTCTGTCCGCCGGAGAGCTGAGAGGGGTAGGAGGCGGCTTTGTCCTCCAGACCGACCCGCTTCAGAAGCACCATGGCTTCATCCTGTGCCTCGGACTTGGTCTTTAGCTTCAGCCGTACCGGAGCCAGCGTCATGTTGTCCAGAATGCTGAGGTTGTTAAACAGGTTGAAGTGCTGGAATACCATGCCCATCTTCTGCCGCATTGCATTGATGTTGGTTTTGGGATCGGTCATGGAAACACCGGAAAAAATGATCTCACCGGAGGTGGGAATCTCCAGCATGTTCAGGCACCGGAGGAATGTGGATTTACCGGAGCCGGATGGCCCGATGACGACTACCTTTTCCCCTTTGTTGATGTGCTCGTTGATGCCGTTGAGCACATTCAGGGTTCCAAAGCTTTTATGAAGATCTTTGATATCAATCACTGGCGCGCAGCCTCCTTTCCAGCAGTCCCATAAGACCGGAGAGTATCATGACCAGGGCCAGATACATGACGGCAATACCCACATAGGGCATAAACGCCTGATAGGTTTTGCCCTGTATCAGCTGTGCGGCCTTGGTGAGATCCCGGAGGCCGATGACGGTGACGATGGAGGTGTCCTTCAGCAGGGTGATGAGCTCATTGCCCAGTGCGGGAAGAATATTTTTGACAGCCTGGGGAATGACCACGAAGCGCATGGTGGTGGCGTAGGGAAGGCCAAGGGAACGGCCTGCCTCCATCTGACCCTTGTCGATGGACATAATGCCGCCGCGAATGATCTCGGATACATAGGCACCGGAGTTGATGCCAAAGGTCAGCATGGCCACGGCAATCTGATTCCGGGTGCTGGCAAAGATAACAAAGTACATAATCAGCAGCTGAACCATAATTGGTGTGCCGCGGATGACCGTGGTGTAGATCTGACAGATTACATTGAGCACGCCCAGCACCGGGTTCTTCCGGCCGGGGCGCTGCTGGTCATGGGTGGTTCGCACCACAGCGACCAGAATGCCCAGAATAATACCAAGCACCAGCGCTATGGCCGCGACCTGAAGCGTGACGCCGATGCCCTTGAGATACAAAAGCCAGCGGTCGCCTTCCAGAAAGCTCTGGGAAAAATCGTCCTTCAGGCCGGAGAAAAATTCCGCCATTGTGTTGCTCCTCTCTTGTGATCCTTGTGGTTGGGGTACAGGAAAAATGGGGCGGTTGCCCGCCCCATTTCCAAAGATACGTTTTTATTCCGCCTTGATGTACTTGTCCAGAATGGACTGTACGGTGCCATCATCGATGAGCTCCTTCAGGGCGTTGTTCACTGCATCCCGGAGAGCGGTGTTGTCCTTGCTGACACCAATGGCATAATCCTCAGTGACATACTCGGTGTCCAGAATCTTCAGGCCATCGTTCTGCGCAACGAACTCCTGGGCAGGCTGGCTGTCAATAACAACAGCGTCAACCTTGCCGCTAAGCAGTGCCTGGATGGCGTTGGCGCCATTGGGGAAAGCGGTGACCATATCCTCGCCGTAATCGTCAGAGCAGTAGATGTAGCCGGTGGTGGACTCCTGGCAGCCAATCAGCTTGCCCTGAAGATCATCAATGGACTTGATGTCGGAGTCGTTCGGAACAATAACGACCTGAACGCCGGTGGCGTAGGTGTCGGAGAAGTCAAGGTTCTGCTTCCGCTCATCGGTGACAGTCATGCCGGCCATGGCGATGTCGGACTTGCCGGTCTGTACGGAGGTGATGATGGAGCCGAAGTCCATATCGTCGACCACCAGCTCAAGACCCAGCTTTTCTGCGATCTTACCGGCGATCTCTACGTCGATGCCTTCAAAGCTGCCGTCATCGGCAACCATCTCATAGGGAGGGAAGGCGGCGTTGGTGGCCGTATGGAGCTTGCCGTCTTCAACAACGGTGAAGTCACCGGCAGCAGCCTCGGTTTCGGCAGCGGAAGCCACAGCCTCAGCAGCGGAAGCCTCGGGGGCAGCAGCCTCGGGAGCGGCGGTCTCGGCAGCGGCAGTCTCCTCAGCGGGAGCGCTGTCCTTGGCGGATGCAGGGGCAGAGGAAGCAGCGGAGTCGCCGCAGCCTGCCAGCATAGAAAGGCACAGAGCACAGCTCAGCGCCATGGCAAAAAACTTTTTCATGATAAAATCATCCCTTCAACGCATGGAATGCACCGTTCGGAGCATATCCACTTTTATGTGCTTTATTATAGCATTTTTCAAGGAAAACGGCACAAATATTCAAGATATTCATGTATACATACGAATTTTCCATATTCTATACAAAAATTTTTAATAGATTACAGGAATACATGGTCAAAATTAACCCATGAGCATGGTCAGAACGGCCTTCTGGGCGTGGAGACGATTCTCTGCCTCCTCAAAAATCACGTCTGCATGGGACTCAAATACCTCATCGGTGATCTCCAGCCCACGGCGGGCGGGCAGACAGTGGAGCACCAGACAGTCCGGCGCTGCCTTTTGCAGCAGGGCACTGTTTACCTGATAGGTGCCCGAGAACACGTTGGTGCGTGTCTCCTGCTGGGCCTCCTGTCCCATGGAGGTCCAGACATCGGTGTAGACGACAGTAGCGCCCTCTGCGGCCTCTGCCGGATCACGAAGCAGACGGAACTTGTCGCCGTAGCTCCGGGCAAAGTCCAGAATCACCTTGGGTGGCTCATAGCCCTCCGGGCAGGCCACGGAGATCTGCATGCCGGTTTTCAGACAGCCCACGATCAGACTGGAGCAGACGTTGTTGCCGTCGCCAATGAAGCAGAGGTGCTGCTCCTCCAAAATCGGATCCCGTTCCCGCAGGGTCATCAGATCCCCCAATACCTGACAGGGATGGGCGAAGTCCGTCATGCCGTTGATCACCGGGACGGTGGCATGGGCGGCCAGCGCCTCGATTTCGTCCTGCTGGTAGGTACGGATCATAATGCCGTCGCAGTAGCGGCTGAGGGTGCGGGCAGTGTCCTGAATTGGCTCGCCACGGCCGATTTGCGTATCGGCGGCGGTCAGGTACATGGCATGGCCCCCCAGCTGGAACATTCCGGTCTCAAAGGAGGCACGGGTGCGGGTGGAGTTTTTTGCAAAGATCATTGCCAGCGTTTTCCCGGCCAGACGGCTGTGCGTAATTCCGTGGCGTACATCGTATTTCAGCTGATCCGCCAGATCGAGGATCTCAAAGATATCCTCGGTGGAGAGATCCAGCAGCTTTAACAGGTCTTTTTTCATATGCGCTGCTCCTTATGCCCCCAGAACCGATGCCATGATGGAAAGTCCCTCATCAATCTCGGCCTGCGAAATGGTCAGCGGCGGCAGAAGCCGGATGGTGCTGTGACCGGCAGTCAGGCAGAGAAGACCCTTGTCCCGCATGGCGCTGACCTTGGCGGCATAGCCCTCATGATCGGTGAGTGCAACGCCCAGCATCAGACCCATGCCCCGGACTTCTTTCACGCCGGGCATAGCAGAGATCTTTTCTTTCATATACTGACCCTTCTTCTTTACATCGGCCAGAAGCGTATCATCCAGCTGCTCCAGCACGGAAAGTCCGCCTGCACAGCAGATGGGGTTGCCGCCGAAGGTGGTGGCATGGGTGCCGGGGGTCAGCACATGCTCTGTTTTCTCTGCGGCCATGATGCCGGCCAGCGGCAGACCGCCGCCGATGCCCTTGGCAAAGGAGACCACATCGGGGAGGATGCCATACTCCTGGAAGCAGAAGAGACTACCGGTACGGCCAATGCCGGTCTGTACTTCGTCGACAGCCAGCAGCCAGTCCTTTTCCTGACAAAGGGCCTGCAGGGCGTTTACATAATCCTGATCCAGCGGAAGAACGCCGCCCTCGCCCTGAATAAGCTCCACCATGACGGCGCAAACGGTGCCGTCATCCAGTGCACGAATGGCGTCCAGATCGTTGGGGGCTGCATACTGGAAGCCCTCGGTAAAGGGGAAGAAGTACTGATGGAACACATCCTGCCCGGTGGCGGTCAGGGTGGTGATGGTGCGGCCATGGAAGGAGTCCCGCAGGGTGATGATGGTGCTTCTGCCGCTGCCGTACTTGTCGTAGGAATACTTCCGGCAGAGCTTGATCATGCCCTCGTTGGCCTCGCCGCCGCCATTGGCAAAGAAGGCACGCTTCATGCCGGTGCGGCTGGTAAGCTGATGAGCCAGCTCGATATAGGGGGCGGTGTAGAAGAGATTGGAGGCATGGGCCAGCTTGGCGGCCTGAGCGGAAATGGCCTCCAGCCATTTCTTGTTGCCGTAGCCCAGGCAGTTTACGCCGATGCCGGAGGTAAAATCGATATATTTCTTTCCCTCGGGGGAATAGAGGCAGGCGCCCTCGCCGTGGTCAATGGCCACGGGAAAACGGCCATAGGTCTGCATGACGCACTGGGCGTCTAAATTCATCAGTTCATTGCTTGTCATAGGTATCATCCTTTCTGCGGGGATCAGTAGATCATGGTGCCGACGCCTGCGTCGGTGAGCAGCTCGATGAGCACAGAGTGCTCAATACGCCCATCGAGAATATGGGCGCGGCTGACGCCTCGTCGTACAGCCTCCACACAGCACTGGATCTTGGGGATCATGCCGCCCTTGATGATCCCTTCCTTTACAAGAACGGGAACCTCCGATACGCGGCACTTGGAGATCAGGGTGTCGGGGTCGTTTACATCCCGCAGTAATCCCAACACATCGGTGAGGATCACCAGCTTCTCGGCCCCCAGACCTGCGGCTACCTGCGCCGCAGCGGTATCGGCGTTGATGTTGTAGCACTTTGCGCCGTCGGCACCGGCTGCCACAGAGGAAATGACAGGGATATATCCGGCGGCCAGCACATCCAGAATGGGCTGGCAGTTGACGTTTGTGATATCCCCCACAAAGCCGTAGTCAAAGCCGTCGCCGGACTTTTTGACGGCCTCCAGCATCCGGCCATCCATGCCGCACAGGCCCATGGCCTTGCCGCCGTAGGCGTCGATGAGGGAGACCAGATCCTTGCTGACCTTGCCGCAGAGAACCTGCTGGACGATGTCCATGGTCTCCTCGTCGGTATAGCGGAGGCCGTTGACAAATACGCCTTCCTTGCCGATCTTTTTCAGCATGGAGGAGATCTCCGGGCCGCCGCCGTGCACCACCACCACCTGAATGCCCACCTGATGCAGAAGGACGATGTCAGAAAGCACGGCACGGCGCAGATTTTCGCTGATCATGGCGTTGCCGCCGTATTTTACCACAACAATTTTCCCGGAATACTGCTGGATATAAGGAAGGGCTTCGTTTAATACCTTGGCCCGATCCATAATACTAAGACTCATTGGATTTACCTTCTTTTCCGGGAATCAGGTGCGGTAATCCCCGTTGATTTTTACGTAATCATAGGTGAGATCACAGCCCCATGCGGTGACTGCATGCTCGCCCTCGTTGACATTGACCAGAATTTCCACCTCGGGCTGAGAGAGCACCTTCTTGGCCAGCTCCTCGTCAAAGTCAAGGCCCTCACCGGCTTTGCATACCTGAATGGTACCGGCGGCGGAGGCAAAGGCAACGTCTACGCACTCCGGGCGGAAGGGCGCCTTGGAATAGCCCATGGCACAGAGCACCCGGCCCCAGTTGGCATCGGCCCCGAACATGGCGGCCTTTACCAGAGAGGAACGGATCACCTCCATGGAGAGCTTTTCGGCGGCCTCGTCACTGCGGGAGCCTGAAACAGTACAGGAGACCAGCTTGGTGGCACCCTCGCCGTCACCGGCGATCTTCTTTGCCAGCTCGGTGCAGACATATTTGAGGGCACCGTAAAATACATCGTAGTCCTCGCTCTTCCAGTCGATCAGGGCGTTTTCGGCAGCGCCGGAGGCGAGAATGCAGCAGGTGTCGTTAGTGGAGGTGTCGCCGTCTACGGATACCCGGTTGAAGGTGACCTTGGTGACCTCATAGAGCGCATCCTGAAGCACATCGGAGGAAATGGCACAGTCGGTGGTCAGGAAGCAGAGCATGGTGCCCATGTTGGGGTGAATCATGCCGGAGCCCTTGGCGATACCGCCCAGACGAACCTCTTTTCCGCCGATCTCAAAGGAGACGGCGATCTCTTTCTTTTTGGTGTCGGTGGTCATAATGGCCGCAGCGGCATCCCCGGAGCCGTCACGGCTCAGAAGGGAAGCAAGGGTGGGGCAGGCATCTTCGATGACGGAGACGTTCAGGGTCTGACCGATAACACCGGTGGAGCATACGATAAAGTCCTCGGGACGGAGGCCGGTGGCAGAGGCGGCGGCCTCGCACATCTTTACGGCATTTTCATGGCCCAGAGGCGCACAGGCGTTGGCGTTGCCGGAATTGGCAATGACGCCCCGGGCGGTGCCGTTCTCCAGGTGCTCCATGGTCACATAGATGGGAGCCGCCTTGACCCGGTTCATGGTGTAGACGCCTGCGGCGGCAGCCTCGGTGTCACAGAGAATCATGGCCAGATCGTTTTTGTCAGGGGAGGAGCCGGCCTTTACACCGGCATGTACACCGGCTGCCCGGAAGCCCTTTGCGGCAGTAACGCCGCCGGAAATCAGTTTCATAGGAATACCTCCAACGTAAAATATCAGTGAGAGGCGGCGGCGGAACGCCGCTGCAAATACTTCTTTTTCAGGAACCGTCCCAGATAGAGAAGACCCATGGAACCGGCGGCGGCAATCAGCAGCCGGGGGACGGAAAACAGGAACCACTGGGGCGTTGACAGCTCCGGCTGATGGCCGAAGAAGTGGACCCAGATACGGTTATAGTAGGTGATAATGGTGCGGTGCAGCGCCAAAATGGGAATGGTGTTCTGCCCCATGGCAATCAAGATACGGGAGATCCTTGTGCCCTCCAGAAAGCGGCACAGCCGCAGCATGACGCAGGGCCCGATGACGCCGCCGATGAAGTAGATGATGGGGCCCCAGTCTCCGTGGGGGCCGTAGGCGCTCATGAGCATGGAGGTGGACATGGCATCATTCCAGAGCCCGATGCCCACCACAGCGGCGGCGGCTAAGACATAGCACACTGGCTCCAGCCATTTGTGCGTCCACTGGCGTTCGAGCAGGTTTGACTGATGGATGCCGTAACCGGCGGCCATCAGTGCGGCGGCCAGAAAGCAGTTATTAAAGTTCCAAGGCAGCCGCAGGGGAAGGTAATTCAGTGCGATGGTCACAAGGAGACAGGGGACGATCATGTACCGCAGCTTCCAGCCAAACTTCCGCCGCAAGAGCAGCAGCAGCAGGAAGGCGCCGGAGGCGGTGACCATGGCAGTGAGAAACCACAGGGGATAATTATAGGATGTAAAATAGTGCAGAGACGGCGTGTGATCGGAGAAGAGGATCACGCCCTCCGAGTAGAAGACACCGAAAATGTGCTTGAGAAGCTGTTTTACGGTTTCCTTCGTCTGGGGAATCACATAGGGGATCCAGTCGATGAAATACAGCACCATCAGTGCGGCGTTATATCCAAAATAGGGCCGCAGAAGGGGCTTTGCACGCTTTTTCAGCTGAGTAAGAAATGGCTGATCCTTATCCTTCCACAGAAAACCTGCAGTCAGGAAAAACAGCGGGATCAGGACAACGTAACCAACGGTGCCGGTATAGGGGGCGCCGTCCGCATGGACGGAGATGATCCAGAGCATGGCGATGCCCTTTGCGATATCCAGATAGTCTTTACGCTTTTTTTCGGTCATGATGCATTTCCCTTCCTTTGAAGGTATTTTATCACAGACCGTAATTCTCGTCTACACCCATCATAATATTGAGATTCTGCACGGCGGCACCGGAAGCACCCTTGCCCAGGTTGTCAAACTGGGCGGCCACAATGGCCTGAGATTCATTGCCGCAGACATAGATGTTCAGGTCGTTGGTGCCCACAACGTTGTTGCTGCCGAGACAGCCGCCCTTCAGAACCCCCTCGCCCATAACGGGCATGACATGGATGTTTTTCTGACCGGCATAGAAGTCGGCGTAGGCAGACTGGAGAGAAGCGAGACTGGTGCTGACCGGAAGCAGATCGAAGTGCAGCGGCACGGTGACCAGCATACCCTGGGGGAAATCGCAGACAATGGGGCAGAAGATGGGCTTGCGGCTCAGGCCGCAGACCTGCATCATCTCCGGGATGTGCTTGTGGCTAAGCCCAAGACTGTAGTGCCGGGGGGAGTCATATTCCGGATCCCGCTCGGGAGACTCGTATTCTGCGATCATCTTCTTGCCGCCGCCGGTATAGCCGGTGAGGCTGTGGACAGCCAGCGGATAATCCGGCGGCAGGATGCCCAGCTGCACCAGCGGGTAAACCAGCGAGATGAAGCCGGTGGCATGGCAGCCGGGGTTTGCCACAAACTGTGCCGTTTCGATCTTTTGCCGATGGGCTTTGGACAGCTCCGGGAAGCCGTAGGCCCATGCGGGATCCGTCCGATGGGCAGTGGAGGCGTCAATAATCCGGGTGCCGGAGTCCTCTACCATAGCGGCGGCTTCCACGGCCGCTGCGTCAGGCAGGCACAAAAATACATAATCGGCCTCTTGAATGGCGCCCTTCCGGGCAGCTGGATCTTTTTTCATGGATTCCGGCAGCTCAATGAGCGTCACATCATCCCGAAGTCCCATGCGGCCCTCAATCTGAAGGCCGGTGGTACCGGCACGGCCGTCAATGAAAATTTTGGTCACTGATTTTCGCTCCCTTCATAGGGGGCACCGGAGGCGGCGTGCTCCTGGGTGAATTTCTCGATATAGGCGATCTGCCGCAGTACCTCCTGCTCGGCAGGGCCGCCCATGACCTTCCGCTCATTGACACAGGTCTTCAGGGCCAGTGCGTCGTAGATGTCGCCGTCGAAGAGATTGGATACGGCACGGAAGTCACGGAGGGTCAGGGTGTCCAGCGTATCTCCGGATTTCAGGCAGTTGTTGACCAGCCGGCCAACGATCATATAGGCCTCCCGGAAGGGCATCCCCTTACGGGTCAGGTAGTCGGCGCAGTCAGTGGCGTTGATAAAGCCGCCGGAGGCTGCCTTCCGCATATTCTTGGGCAGAACGGTCATGGTCTTCAGCATGGCGGAGAAAACGGGGATGCAGAGCTCTACGGTGTCGATGGCATCGAATACGGGCTCCTTGTCCTCCTGCATATCCTTGTTGTAGGCCAGCGGAAGCCCCTTCATGACGGTCAGCAGGGTGATGAGACTGCCGTAGACACGGCCGGTCTTGCCGCGCACCAGCTCGGCGACATCGGGGTTCTTCTTCTGGGGCATAATGGAGGAGCCGGTGGAATAGGCATCGTCCATTTCCACGAACTTGAACTCCCAGGAACACCAGAGGATGATCTCCTCGGAGAACCGGCTCAGATGCATCATGAGAATGGAGCAGGCGGAGAGAAACTCAATGGCAAAGTCACGGTCAGAGACGGAGTCCATGGAGTTTTCCGTGGGCTTTTTGAAGCCCAGCTCATGGGCGGTAAATTCCCGGTCGATGGGATAGGAAGAGGTAGCCAGTGCACCGGCACCCAGGGGGCATTCGTCCATCCGCTCCAGACAGTCCTCCAGACGGGTGATATCCCGGCGGATCATGTTGGCATAGGCCATCATGTAGTGGGCGAAGGTGGTGGGCTGGGCCCGCTGCATGTGGGTGTAGCCGGGCATGACGGTTTCGGTGTTGGCCTTGGCCTTTTCTACCAGAACCTTTTCCAGATCCAGCAGCATGCCGATGATCTTGGGGATCTCGGACTTTACATAGAGCCGGAAGTCCACAGCCACCTGATCGTTCCGGCTGCGCCCGGTGTGGAGCCGCTTGCCGTCAGGGCCGATGCGCTGGGTCAGCATGGCCTCAATGTTCATGTGGATATCCTCGTTTTCCATGGAGAACTCCACCTTGCCGTCTTCGATATCCTGAAGGATGGCCTTGAGACCGCTGATGATATCATCGGCTTCCTCCTGGGTGATGATACCCTGACGGCCCAGCATGGCGGCGTGGGCCAGTGAACCCTGAATATCCTGCCGGTACATTCTCTGGTCGAAAATAATAGAGGAGTTAAAGTCGTTTACCTGCGTATCGGTCTCCTTCTGGAACCGTCCTGCCCATAGTTTCATAGTATATCTCCTTAAAAATAGCGTAGTTAAGTGAAAGACTGAAAAAATCAGCCGGATGGACGTACCGGCAACGACCCAGGGGATACGGGCCGTTGCCGGAGAGGTAACATAATGGTGGAAAGGCTTACTTCAGCTTTCCCTGCTCCCGCAGTGCCTGAACCTTGTCCGGCAGGCCCCACAGGTTGATAAAGCCCTGAGAATCCATCTGATCGTAGTCGCTCTCGTTGAAGGTGGCCAGCTCTTCGGAGTACAGGGTCTCGGGAGAGGTGACACCGGCGTGGGTCACATTGCCCTTGTAGAGCTTGATCTTTACGGTACCGGTGACATGCTCCTGGGTCTTATCCACAAAGGCGCTGAGGGCCTCCCGCAGAGGGGTGAACCACTTGCCGTTGTAGACCAGATCGGCGAAGTCCACAGCCAGCTTCTGCTTTTCGTGGAGGGTGTCCTTGTCCAGAGTGATCATTTCCAGCACCTCATGGGCATAGTAGAGAATGGTGCCGCCGGGGGTCTCGTAAACACCACGATCCTTCATGCCCACCAGCCGGTTTTCTACGATGTCGAGAATGCCGATGCCGTTCTCACCGCCCAGCTTGTTGAGCTTGCGGATGATGTCGCTGGCCTTCATCTTCTCGCCGTCGATGGCAACGGGAACGCCCTTGACAAATTCCAGCGTCAGATAGGTGGGCTTGTCGGGAGCGGCAACCGGGGAGACGCCCATCTCCAGGAAGCCCGGCTTATCAATGGGAGCCTCGTTGGCGGGATCCTCCAGATCCAGGCCCTCATGGGAGAGGTGCCAGAGGTTCTTGTCCTTGGAATAGTTGGTCTCCCGGGAGATCTTCAGGGGCACATTGTGGGCCTCGGCGTAGTCGATCTCCTCGTCACGGCTCTTGATGTCCCAAACACGCCAGGGGGCAATGATGGTCATTTCAGGGGCAAACCGCTTGATGGCCAGCTCGAACCGAACCTGATCGTTGCCCTTGCCGGTGCAGCCGTGGCAGATGGCATCAGCGCCCTCGGCCTTGGCGATCTCCACCAGCTTCTTTGCAATAATGGGGCGGGCAAATGCGGTGCCCAGCAGATACTGCTCGTACTTTGCACCGGCCTTCATGGAGGGGATGATGACATCGTCTACCATCTCATCGGTGAGGTCTGCAATATAGAGCTTGGAGGCGCCGGTCTTAATGGCCTTTTCCTCCAGACCGTCCAGCTCGCTCTCCTGACCAACGTCGCCGGAAACGGCGATGATCTCGGGATTGTTGTAGTTTTCCTTGAGCCACGGAATGATGATGGATGTATCCAGTCCGCCGGAATAGGCGAGAACAACTTTTTTAACTTCTTTGGCTGCCATAATAATTGCCTCCTGTGTGTATCTTGGCGTCAGCGCCATGTTTTCTTTGTGAACATATGGTATCACAGCAATGTGGCTTTTGCAACCTTCAAGTTGCATAAAAATTCATGAATGACCGTATTTCTTTTGACAACATCCACAAAATATTCATAATATACAGGAATATACAAGATAATCATGAATATTCATCGGAGGCACTGCATAAATGCTCGTAGAGAAGATCCAGATTCTCCGGAGAGTGCTCCACCTCCCGGCTGTAAAGCACTGCTGCATCGAGGATCCGCCGGGCGGGAGCGGGCGCATCCATATATTCGGAGAGCGCCAAAATGGCTGCGGTGCTGAAAACAGAAAAACGAACCTTTTCTGCCACCAGTCCGCTCCAAACGCCCCGGAGCACATAGCGATAGAAGAAATAAAAGAGCAGACGGCCTCCGGCCTCCTGATATTCCGGGATATCCCAGAACATCGGATGGGGACAGGCCCGGTACCGGCGAAGAAGCTCCGGCAGCTGACTGCGGGTAAATTCCATGTGTTCCATGGCACGCAGATAGGCTGGGAGCGGGAGTGTCAGCGGCGGAGCCGGGACACCCTGCCAGAAGTCTTTGGGCAGCGTTCCGTCTGTGGGCAGTGCGATGCCGTTATCGGCGGCATCCAGCGCAAGGCTGAACTTTTGAGAAAGGGGCAGTGTGCTGCGGGACAGCACAAAAAGCGCACTGCGATAAACCAGCAGCTGCTGAAAAAATGCCGGATCCAGCTCCGGATCCTCGGGGACGACCTCCGGCGTCTCGCAGACAACCGGCTCCAAGGGCCGTTCCAGCAGCAGCCGGGCGGCCTCGGGACAGGAGATGGAAAGGCAGGTCTCTCTGCGGCTGCCGTATTCCTCCCAGAACCGGGGGTGCTCCCGACAGGTAACGGACAGAATGCCGTCCCCTTGGGCGAGGATCAAACGGCAGAGCCGGTCATGGCTGAGAAAGGGACAGGCTCCGTCCTTTAACGCAAAAAACGAATCGCCGTCCTCCTGACGGATGGCGGCACGAAGCTCCTGACCCAGCGGGCCGGGGAGCTGACGGTACCGCTCCAGCGTGGCTTCGTCCAAATCGACTTCCCATCCGACACAGCAGGTGTCCGGGCAGCGCCCGGCAATGCAGGTGAAGCCGGAAAAACAGGAGAGTGTTACTTCGGTCATCGAATACTTCCTTTATTAAATATAGTATGAAAAGAAAGGCCCGGCGGGATGCAAGCAATTCTTTTTATGCAAGGGCCAATTCTATTATAGCATAAGATACCACCAAATCGGTGGTATTTTTCCTTAATTTGCAGGCGAAATAACACATATCAAACAATTTACGGGTTGGAAGTGAACACAAATTGAACGTAGAGCACAAAATGCACATTCTGGCGCAGAATTTGTATGTTGACAAAACCCATGAAAATCATCATAATTTGTCGTGTCCTTTTACGGGTATATAGGATTTTTTGTAAAGGAGGAATAATAATTGTCCAAACAAAGCCCGACTTTGTATGACAAGGTCGACAATGTGATTGTAAAGATTCTGAAATACGTTTCTTACATTTCCGGTGTTTGCCTGATCGCAATCATGTTTGTGGCCTTCTTTAATGTGTTGGGAGAGAAGATCTTCCACAAGGGTATTCCTGCATCCACAGAGATCATTCAGTATCTCCACATTCCCGTGGTCTTTCTGGCCTGCGGCTATGTGACGCTGGATACCGGACATACCAAGATCGATCTGCTCAGTAAGCATCTGCCTCAGGGCGTACAGTTTGCGTGCAATCTGATCGGCAATCTGATTGCGGTGTTCATCACCAGCTTTGTAGGCTATCGCGGACTTGTGCAGATGCAGAAGTTTATGGCGACCCATGCAAAGTCCTCCACCACCGGTTTTGGCTTTGCAAAATGGCCCTTCGCGCTGATCTTCTCCATCGGGTTCTTCCTGCTGGCGCTGAGCTTCGTGTGGGCAACTGTCCGGCTCTTTGTCAAAAAGCCTGCGGCAGAAGAAGAGAAGAAGGAGGCGGAAGTCTAAATTATGGATTATGCATCGATTGTAGGTCTTGTGACCTTCCTGGTCATGATGATTATGATTTTCGCCGGTATTCCTGTGTTCGTTTCCATGCTGGCTTCGGCCTTCGGCGGATTTATCGCACTCTATCATGGCAACCTGACCATGATGATCACCAAGTTCACCACGGCTCCCTTTGAGCTGGGTGCCAACTACAACTACGCCGTGCTCCCCATGTTCATGCTGGTCGGAGCGTTGGCGGGAGAAACAGGAATAGCGGGCGGAGCCTTTGCGGCCATGAAGGCATGGCTGGGCCGCATTAAGGGCGGTCAGCTGTTTACCGTTATCGCAGCCAACGCTGTGTTCGGCGCCTGCTCCGGCTCTTCCGTTGCCGGCAACATCGTGTTCGGCAAGCTGGCCATGCCTGAGCTGGAGGCCGGCGGTTATGACCGGAACTACTCCATGGGCTGTATCGCCGCTTCCGGCGCCCTGTCCACCCTGATCCCCCCGTCCATGGCAATCATTATGTACTGCCTGATCTCCCCCATCACCATGAGCGTTGGTACTGCTCTGATGGGCGGCGTGATCCCCGGCATCCTGACCGCAATTCTCCTGTGCGTGACCGTTCGTATCATTGGACGGATTAAGCCCGGCTCCATTCCTCCGGCTTCCGGTGAGAAGGTTCCCCTGAAGGAGAAACTCAAGAGCCTGCGGCTCCTGATCCCGATCCTGTGCCTGTTCGGCATCATCATCGGCGGTACCTTTGCCGGTCTGTTCACTGCAACCGTCGGCGGCGCCATCGGCGCATTTGCCGTGTGCATTTACGCCCTTGTAAAGCGTCTGCCCCTGAAGCAGATCGCCCACAGCGTTTGGGAGTCTGCCACCATGGAGTCCGGCATCTTCCCCATCATCGTTGCCGGTCAGCTGTTCGGCGCCTTTATCTCCGCCACCAAGCTGGCAGATACGCTGGCCCGCCTGATCGCTTCCGTCCATGCACCTGCATTCTTCATCTTTATGTTGGTGGTGCTGCTGTACATCTTCTGCGGCTGCGTTATGGACATCGTTTCCATTATCATCATCACCGTACCCGTGGTGTTCCCCGTGCTCAATGCCGTGGGCTACAGCCCCTATGTTCTCGTCATCTGCCTGTGCTTCATGTGCGAGATCGCCGGCCTGACGCCTCCCATTGGCATGAACGTATTTGCTACTGCAAATGCGCTGCGTGTCAACCCCTCTGAGATCTTCAAGGGTGTTGTACCATACTTTATCTGTGAACTGGCAGTGGTCATCATCATTGCCCTGTTCCCCGACATTGTCCTGTTCCTGCCCAGACTGCTGGGTGCTCCAGGCATGTAGTCCATACCGGTTGTTCCGTGCACTGCACGATCCAACATACATTTTTATCTTGAGGAGGATACAAATGAAATTCAAGAAACTTCTTGCTGCTCTGCTGGCCGTTATGATGGTCGCAAGCATGGCTGCCTGCGGCAGCGATGCTGCTTCTTCCACGACCGCAGCTTCCGCCGAGGCTCCTGCTGCCGAGGCAACTGAGGCTCCTGCTGCCGAGGCAACTGCGGCTCCCGCTGAGGAAGCGGCTGGTTCCACTGAGGAGGCTGCGGCTCCCGCTGAGGAAGCGGCTGGTTCCACTGAGGAGGCTCAGGCCGAGCGGCCCGAGTCCATCGAGTGCGATCCCCTGACCATCGACTTCTCCACCGTTTACAACGAGACCGAGACCGGCGGCCAGATCATCAAGCACTTTGAGGAGTACATCAGCAACCTGACCGGCGGCGCCATCACCATGAACATCTTCTGGGGCGGCACGCTGTTCTCCGACCCCGAGGCTCTGGACGGCGTAAACTCCGGTGCTGTCAACATGACTGCTCTGGGTCATATGCCCCATCTGGCTACCCTGAACTATCTGGCGTTCCCCGGCTTCGCTCCCGGCGGCACCAAGGCTGCTCTGGATTATTTCGACACCCTGATGTTCAAGGATCCCGAGACCTCCGCTCTCATTCAGCAGGAGGCTGCTGACAACGGCATCATCTACCTGAACGTTCTGGCAGGCGGCGCAAACGCTTTCTGCACCACTTATGAGTTCACCGATCTGGATTCCATGATCTCCGGCTCCAAGTCCTTCGGCAACATGGATGCTGCAATCTTCGAGAAGCTGGGCTTCCAGGTTACCTCCGTGGGCCCCGGCGACTGCTATGACGCTCTGCAGCGTGGCCTGATCGACTCCACCCAGATGGGCCTGGCTCCCATGGTCTCCATGGGCTGGGAAGAGGTCGCCAGCTACTGGGCTCTGGACGGAACCTACAGCGCTGGTAACATGTTCACTGCAAACCTCGAGTGGTGGAATGGCCTGACCGACGCACAGCGTCAGGCAATCCAGCAGGCTTGCGATGAGGTGGAGGAGTACTCCGCCGGCATCTATGATGACTCCATCGCTTCTGACTGCGCTACCATCGAGGAGAAGACCGGTCATAAGATGGTCGAGCTGTCCGATGCTGACATCGAGCGCGTCTGGGCTGCTACCTTCGACGCTAAGGCTGACGCTGCTATGCAGACCGCTGAGGCCAACGGCAAGACTGAGGGCATGACCAAGATCCTTGAGAAGGCTGCCGAGATCACCGGCTATACCTGGAATCATTGATTTCTGAAAATCGTTCATGATGAAAAATCCCTGCCGCATCTGCGGCAGGGATTTTTTGTGCGCTGTGGGCTATTGGCTGACGCCCAGATATTCTTCCAGACAGATGCCCTGATCGTGGATGGCTTTGGCGGCATCTTTTCCCACATAGCGGTAATGCCACGGCTCATAGTCGGTGCCGGTGAGGGCCGTTTTTCCTTCGGGATAACGGAGGATAAAGCCGTATTCCCATGCGTGAACGGAGAGCCAGCTGTAAACCTGCGTGCCGGTGGAGTGGATGCCGTCAGCGTTGATATCCACAGCCAGACCGGTCTGGTGCTCGCTGTAGCCCACCGGATTGACCCAGAGCTGCGCATCCTGCTCTGCCTGTGCCCGACTTTCGCCCTGCTCCATAAACGCCTCTATTTTTTCGTCCATCAGGGACTGCTGCTTCTCTGCACTTCGGTATCCGGAGGCCACCTCCGGATAGATGCTCGCTGCACGCATATCATCAAACATTTGCTGGAGCTGGGGATAGATGCGGCTGTCGACCTGCGTCCCATTGGCCAGGGTGGTGAGGTCGGAGGACCAGTCGTCGGGGATGGCATGGGTCTGATTGACAAGAACCAGATTCCATGGAAGATCGGTAAGGCTGGAAAAGGCGCTTTTATTGTGACCGGAGCTGTTTGGAAAGAGCGTGCGGAATGCGCCGAGGCAAACGAGAAGCAGTACGACAGTGGGCAGCAGAATGGAAAGAAAGCGCCGGTTGGCAGAGCGTGGACGGGAATGCGGCATATGGATCCTCCTCTTTTTGTGTTCTGCCGCAATCATAATGAAATTCTGATTAAGATACAAGAAAGCAAAATATAAAAACTTTATTAAGGAGAATCCGGGAGCGCATCAAAAAATGCGCCCGCAAAACGGACGCATTTTTGCAAAGGGTTCGCAGTTATGCCAGCACTTTGTGGACTTTTCGGTTCAGGAAGATGGAGAAAAGGGCGCTGAGGGCCTCTGCAATCACCACAGCCGTCCAGACCATGGAGAGCTGACCGGTGAGGCTCATGGCCCATGCGATGGGGATCACGAAAATCAGCTGGCGTCCCAGATTGATCATCAGGGTATAGCGGCTGTAGCCCAGTGCCTGAAAGGACGAGGAGAGGATCAGCGTTGTGGCGCCCAGCGGGAGGCTCAGGCAGCAGACGCGCAGGGCGGTGATCCCGATGGAGAGCATGGCATCGGAGGCGCTGAACAGCTGCAGAAGCTGTGCGGCGATGATTTCGAATGCAATAAGCAGAACCGCCATCAGCACCAGCGCAGTTTTTAGCGCCAGCGAGATGGTCTGACGTACCCGATCCATACGGCCTGCGCCGTAGTTGTAGGAGATCATGGGGACGGTGCCGTTGTTGAGACCAAAGATCGGCATATAGGCAAAGCTCTGGAGCTTCAGCCAGATGCCGAATACGGCGGTGGCGGTGGTGGAGAAGGCCAGAAGAATCTGATTCATGCAGAAGCTCATGGCCGAGGAAAGCCCCACCGTAATCATGGAGGGGATGGCGATGGAAAAGATGCTCTTTAGAATTTCCAAGGAGGGGCGCATAGAACGGAAGCGCAGCCGGATGTTCTTCTCCTTGACGGTCAGCATGATCAGGGCCACCAGTGCGGCGAAGATCTGCCCCAGAACCGTGGCCACGGCGGCGCCGGTGACGCCCAGCTTGGGGAAGGGGCCGATGCCGAAGATCAAAAGCGGGTCAAAGATGATATTGAAAATCGCACCGGCCGCCTGAGAGATCATGGAGCACACGGTGTTGCCGGTGGCAACCAGAAGCTTTTCAAAGTTCTGACCGAAAAAGGCACCCACCGATATCAGGCAGATCACGGTCAGGTACTGCGTGCCGTCCTCGATGATCTCGGCCACATCCGTCTGCATGGTATAGTAGGCTCGTACACCGAAAGCCCCCACCAGCATAAAAAGGACGGTATAGCAGGCGGAGAGCACCACAGCCACGTTGGCGATGCGGAGGGCCTTGCCGTGCTCCCCCTGACCGGTGTAGCGGGGCACCAGCGCATTGACCGCAACCCCGGTGCCAACGCCGATGGCGGTGATGATCTGCTGTAGCGGAAATGCAATGGATACTGCCGTCAGGGCGTTCTCACTGATCCGGGCCACGAACATGGAGTCTACGATGTTGTATAGGGCCTGAATAAAGAATGAGATCATCATGGGGATGCTCATGGAGATCAGCAGGCGTCCGATGGGCATGGTTCCCAGCTTGTTTTGCTGTGTATTCAAATGTTGATTCCTCCAATCACAGGAGCTGCCTGTGTCATTTTTCGGCATTATCATAGCATATTTCCGCGAAAAAAGGCAAAGGATTTCTTGCGTGGAAACATTTCGGATGTGTTTAGAAAAAGTTCACAAGAAATAAATTCTGATATTGTGCAAAATGACACTTGTGAAATCGGAAACGCTGGGCTATTATATAGACGTTAGCACTCCAAATGAATGAGTGCTAACACGAAAAACAGTAGAACCTTTGACAGGCGCCTCTGCGCCGTCAGATTATTTTAAGGAGGAACCTCAAATGAAACTTGTACCCCTCTCTGATAGAGTCATTGTCAAGATGACCGAGGTGGAGGAAACCACTGCATCCGGCATCATTCTCGCATCCAGCGCCAAGGAAAAGCCCATGGTTGCGGAAGTCATCGCAGTGGGCCCCGGCGGCATGGTGGATGGTCATGAGGTCAAGATGACCGTTTCCGTTGGACAGAAGGTTATCTTTGCAAAGTACACCGGCACCGAGGTAAAGCTGGGCAAAGAAGAGTATACCATCGTACGTCAGGGCGACATTCTCGCAGTTGTCGAATAATTGGAGGTAATAGATCATGGCTAAGCAGATTATTTTTGGCGAAGACGCTCGCAAGAAGCTTCAGGCTGGTATCGACCAGCTGGCAAATACCGTAAAGGTTACACTGGGCCCCAAGGGCCGCAACGTGGTTCTGGATAAGAAGTATGGCAATCCCCTCATCACCAACGATGGCGTGACCATTGCAAAGGACGTTGAGCTGGAGGATGCCTTTGAGAACATGGGCGCAAGTCTGGTTCGTGAGGTCGCTACCAAGACCAACGATGTAGCCGGTGACGGCACCACCACCGCTACGGTTCTGGCGCAGGCCGTCGTCAGCGAGGGCATCAAGAACGTTACCGCAGGCGCAAACCCCATGGTGATGCGCAAGGGCATCAGCAAGGCTGTTGCTGCCGCAGTTGAGGCCATCAAGGGCAATTCCCAGATGGTTTCCGGCTCCTCTGACATTGCCCGTGTCGGCACCGTTTCTTCCGGCGATGAGTCCGTAGGCGCTCTGATCGCTGAGGCAATGGAGAAGGTCACCTCCAACGGCGTAATCACCATTGAAGAGGGCAAGACCGCTGAGACTCAGCTGGACGTGGTAGAGGGCATGGAGTTTGACCGTGGCTATCTGTCCCCCTACATGGTCACCGATGCAGAGACCATGGAGTGCGTCATGGACGACGCACTGCTGCTGATCACCGATAAGAAGATCTCCAGCATTCAGGATCTGCTGCCCATTCTGGAGCAGGTTATGAAGTCCGGCCAGAAGCTGGTTATCATTGCCGAGGACGTTGAGGGTGAGGCCCTGTCCACCCTGCTGCTGAACAAGATCCGCGGCGTACTGAACGTTGCCTGCGTGAAGGCACCCGGCTACGGCGACCGCCGCAAGGAGATGCTGAAGGATATCGCCATCCTCACCGGCGGCGAGGTCATCACCGGCGATCTCGACATGGATCTGAAAGACACCACCTTCGATCAGCTGGGCAAGGCACATCAGGTGAAGATCACCAAGGACGACACCACCATCGTAGGCGGTGCAGGCGACTCCGCAGCCATTCAGGCCCGGATCTCCGAGATCAAGTCCCTGATCTCCACCACCGAGTCCGAGTATGACAAGGAGAAGTACAACGAGCGTCTGGCAAAGCTGTCCGGCGGCGTGGCTGTCATTAAGGTCGGCGCACAGACCGAGACCGAGATGCATGAGATGAAGCTCCGCATCGAGGACGCTCTGAATGCGACCCGTGCAGCCGTAGAGGAAGGCATCGTTGCCGGCGGCGGTACCGCTTATGTCAATGCAATTCCTTCTGTCAACGCTCTGGTTGCCACCCTGGAGGGCGACGAGAGAACCGGTGCTCAGATCGTTGCAAAGGCGCTGGAGGCTCCTGTCCGCCAGATCGCTTACAACGCAGGCGTAGACGGCTCCGTGATCTTTGATCGTATCTCCAACTCCGGCAAGGTGGGCTATGGCTACAACGCCTACACCGAGGAGTACTGCGACATGATCGGCACCGGCATTGTGGATCCCACCAAGGTGACCCGCAGCGCTCTGGAGAACGCCGCATCCATCGCCTCCTGCGTACTGACCACCGAGAGCCTTGTGGCAGATAAGCCCGATCCCCAGCAGGATGCTGCCATTGCAGCTGCACAGGCTTCCGCAGCAGCCGGTCAGGGCATGTATTAATTCAGCGTTCAAGTGAATTCCGGCAGAGGTTCCGGCCACAAGGCCGGGGCCTCTGCTTTCCTTCTGCACGGATGTGGGGTTGCCAAACCGCCTTTTGGGGGGTATAATAGAACCACTAACCTGCAAAGGAGCCAAAGCCATGTCACTGTTTACCGTCTCGCTGGCCCATCTGACCAAGGAATTTAAGCTGGAAATGCTGTACCGCTCTTCGGATTTTGAAAAGATCCAGATCACGGTAGAGGATGTCAACCGGCCTGCGCTCCAGCTTTCGGGCTTCTTTGAGCATTTTGAGCCTGCCCGGATGCAGGTTATCGGCATGGTGGAGGACACCTATCTGGCGGGGCTTACCCCGGAGCAGCGGGTGGTCACCTTTGACCGGCTGTTTTCCTATCGGCCTCCGGCACTGATCTATGCCCGCCATCTGGAGCCCTGCGATGAATGCATGGTCATGGCACGGAAGTATAACATCACCATCCTGCGCACCAATGAGACCACCTCGGAGCTGGTCTCCACCATGATCGCCACCCTGAAGCACTATCTGGCGCCCCGGCTGACCCGGCACGGCGTTCTGGTAGAGGTTCACGGCGAGGGCATGCTGCTGCTGGGCGAGAGCGGCGTTGGTAAGAGCGAGGCGGCCATTGAGCTGGTAAAGCGTGGACATCGCCTGATCGCAGACGATGCGGTGGAGATCAAAAAAGAGGGCGCCTATGTGCTCTCCGGCTCTGCGCCGGAGCTGATCCGCCACTATATTGAGCTCCGTGGCATCGGCGTCATCAATGTGGCAAAGCTCTTTGGTATGGGCGCCGTCAAGGAATCTGCCAATATTGATATGGTGGTCAATCTGGAGGCATGGCGGGATGATGTGCTCTATGACCGGCTGGGCGTGGAGAATGAGTTTACCACGATTTTGGGCGTCAAGGTGCCCAATCTGACCATTCCGGTAAAGCCCGGGCGGAATCTGGCGGTGATCCTTGAGGTGGCGGCTATGAACAATCGTCAGAAGAAGATGGGCTACAATGCCGCACTGGAATTTACCGAGCAGATCAATAAGCATTTTGATGAGACCATGGCAGCGGAAGGCTGAATGGATACGATACGGACGGAAAACAGGGGGCGGTGTTGCCGTCCCCTGTGGTCTGCCCTGACCGAGAAATGAGAGGGGAAGTGTAAGATGCGTTCTGACCGGAACGGAACAACGCTGCTGACGGAAGGCAGCATTTTGGGTAAACTGTTTGGGTTTGCGGTGCCGCTGTTTCTGGGCAACCTGTTTCAGCAGCTCTATAACACCTGTGACTCCCTGATCGTGGGGAACTTTGCGGGCAGTGAGGCACTGGCGGCGGTAAGCTCCTCCGGCAGCCTGATTTTTCTGCTGGTGGGACTGTTTAACGGTATTGCCATGGGTGCGGGCGTTGTCATTGCCCGGTATTTTGGGGCACGGGAAGGGGAGCACCTGCGCCGGGCGATCCATGCCACGGTGTTCTTCGGCATTGTGGCCGGGGCTGCGCTGACGGTGCTTGGGATCCTGCTGACGCCGCTGCTGCTCCGCTGGATGGGAACTCCGGAAACGGTGCTTCCCCAGTCGATCATCTATTTCCGGGTCTACTTTGCCGGGGCACTGGCTGTGGTGCTCTACAATGTGGCCGTGGGTGTTTTGCAGGCGGTTGGAGATTCCAGACACCCGCTGTATTACCTGATGATCTCCTCCGGGGTCAATGTGGTGCTGGATCTGCTGTTTGTGGCGGTATTGGGCTACGGGGTCGGTGCGGCGGCGCTGGCCACCACCATCGCCCAGAGCCTCAGTGCGATCCTGGCATTCCGGCGGCTGACCCGCCCGGGAACGGAGTATCAGGTCTGCTGGCGGCAGGTGCGGCCGGATGGGCCGATGCTGAAGCAGATTTTGGCCATTGGCCTGCCTTCGGGGGTTCAGAACTCCATTATCTCGCTGGCCAATGTGATCGTGCAGTCCAACATCAATCAGTTCGGGCCCCATGCCATGGCGGGCTGCGGAGTATACTTTAAGATCGAGGGCTTTGGATTCCTGCCCATTACCTGCTTTGCCATGGCGCTGTCCACCTTTGTGAGCCAGAACCTTGGGGCCGGAAAGCCGGACCGGGTGCGGAAGGGGAGCATTTACGGCACGCTCTGCTCGGTGGGCATTGCGGAGCTGGTGGGCGTTGCGGTATGCGTTGCGGCGCCGTGGCTCATGGCGGCCTTCAACCGGGAAGCCGATGTGATCGCCTATGGGGTGCAGCAGGCCCATATTGAAACGCTGTTCTGGTGCCTGCTGGGGCTGAGCCACTGCAGCGCCGGAATTCTCCGGGGAGCGGGCAAGGCCAAGGTCTCTATGGTGATCATGCTGCTCTGCTGGTGCCTGATCCGCATTACCTATATCACCATTACGGTGTCTATCCTCCATGACATCCGTGTGGTGTTCTGGGCCTATCCCATCACATGGGGGCTCAGCGGCATCCTGTTTACACTGTACTTTAAGTCCCAGTGGAAGAATCTGATTCGTCCGGCGGCAATGAAAGTGGAATAAGTCAACTGTGCTTCTGTGGTGGAGACAATTCACCGGGAAGCACAGTTCTTTTCCTGCGTGGAGCCGGAATATGTCGAAATGAAAGAATTCGTTCAATCTAACGCTTTAATGTGGCAAATGAAAAAGAAATGAAATATTTGCCGGAAAAAAGCCGCAGGAACACTTGCAGAATGAGCCGATATATCATATAATATAATTTGCGATAAATGACCTTTATAAGCGATGTTAATGGCGACCGCTGCGGAAAATGGAGTCTTATCCACCTGTGGCGGACAAATCGAATGGAGGAGATCCTGTGAAATTTTCTCAAATGAAATATCAGCGGCCGGATCTTGCGTCCCTGAAGGAGCAGATCCAGAGCCTTACGGCGCAGCTTCGGGCAGCCCAGAGCTATATGGCGGCAAAGGATACGTTTCTTGCAAAAGAGACGCTGTGCAAGCATATCGAGACCCAGAGCACGCTGGCATCGATCCGGCACACCATCGACACCAGAGATACCTTCTATGATGACGAGGTGAAGTTCTGGAACGGCGCAGAGCCCCAGCTGGAGGAGGATCTCCAGCAGTGGACCATGGCGATGCTGGAATCTCCCTACCGGAAGGACTTTGAGGCGGAATATGGAGATCTCATGTTTGTCAATGCGGAGATCCAGCTGAAGACCTTTGCGCCGGAGATCATGGCGGATATCCAGAAGGAGAACGATCTGACGCAGGAGTATGAAAAGCTGCTGGCTTCGGCACAGATCCCCTTTGAAGGAAAGGTCTATACCATCTCCCAGATGTCCCCCTTCAAGACCGATGCCGATGATGCCCGCCGCCTTGCCGCATGGAAGGCAGAGGGGCAGTGGTACAAGGACAATCAGGCACAGCTGGATGACATCTACGATCAGCTGGTGCATCTGCGGGATCAGATGGGCAAGAAGCTGGGCTACGAAGGCTATACCACGCTGGGCTATTACCGGATGGGCCGGAACTGCTATACCAAGGAGGATGTGGAGAAATTCCGTGCTGCGGTGCGCACCTATCTGGTACCGCTGGCAGACAGCATCTACCGGGAGCAGGCCAAGCGGCTGGGGAAGGAATATCCCATGAGCTTTGCGGACAATGCACTGGAGTTCCGCTCCGGCAATCCCCGTCCCGTTGGGACGCCGGATGATATTCTGGCGCAGGGCAAGAAATTCTATGATGAGCTGTCTCCGGAGACCAGCGTATTTTTCCGCACCATGCTGGACGGGGAGCTGCTGGACGTGCTCTCCACCGAGGGCAAGGCCGGCGGCGGCTACTGCACCAGCATCCCGGATTATCAGGTTCCCTTTATCTTTGCGAACTTCAATGGCACCCAGCATGACGTGGAGGTTGTGACCCATGAGGCGGGCCATGCCTTTGCGGCTTATACCAACCGGGATCGGGTGCCTGCGTCCTATACATGGCCCAGCATGGAGGGCTGCGAGGTGCACTCCATGTCCATGGAGTTCTTTGCATGGCCCTGGGCAGAGGGATTCTTCGGTGCGGATACAAAGAAATTCTACTACAGCCACCTGTCCGGCGCGCTGACCTTTATTCCCTACGGCACCATGGTGGATCACTTCCAGCATATCGTCTATGAGAAGCCGGATATGACGCCCAAGGAGCGCCATGGAGTCTGGAAGGAGCTGCTGGGGATCTACATGCCGTGGATGAAGCTGGACGGGGATATTCCCTTCTATGCCGAAGGCGAGGGCTGGCAGCGTCAGCATCACATCTATTCCAGCCCCTTCTACTATATTGACTACTGCCTGGCACAGACGGTATCCTTGCAGTTCTGGGCCCTGCTCCAGAAGGATCAGAAGAACGCATGGGAGCACTATATGGCCTATACCCGTCAGGGCGGCAGCCGCACCTTTACCGAGCTTCTGAAGAATGCCGGACTGGAAAGCCCCTTTGAGGAGACCTGCCTCAGAACGGTGGCGGAGACCGCAAAGGCCTATCTGGAGCACTTTGACCTGAGCAGTCTCACCTGATCTATGAGCAGAAAAAAACGACGCTCCAAGCTGGAGCTGTTTCAGAGAAATGCGGCAGGAGAATACATTTATACCGGAGGCCATATGCGCTATGCGGACGCACACAAAACAAGACGGCGTATGCTGGCAGAGCTATGGGCCTCCGGTGCCCTTGGAACGCTGTGCTTCCTTGCGGGGGGCTTCCTGCCGGTGCCGGGCTTTACGGGCTGCTTCTATGTGCTGGGCCCCTATGTGGCGGCGCTGATTGCTGCCGCAGGAAGCCTGTGGACGTTGGGGGAGCTCACCGGTGCCGGAGACCCGATCCGGCAGTATGCCTACGATGCAACGGTGCTTCGGCTTCCGGTCTGGTCCCTGATCGCAGGGATCGCCGGGGGGCTGTGCCTGCTGGGAGAGGGACTGTACCTGATCCGAAATGGCGGCGGCCCTGGCACCGCAGCGGCGTTTCTGGCGCTGGAGGCGGCGGGGACGATGGCAATGCTGCTGTTCCGGGGCGTCATTCGCCGGAGCCGCTGGCAGGAAAATTAGACAAATGGTCATTTTTCCGGGATTTTCTGCAAAGCTGTCATTGACAGCGGGACATCTGTCCTCTATAATGGGGCAGACTGACTTTACAGGTTGGAGGAGATCCGGCCTGCGCCAAAAGGGAGCGCTCCCTTTTGGCGCCATGCAAGGCATGGCACCTGATGAATCGTGAACCGCGGAACCCAATCCGTTTTTGTTCAATATTTTTAAGGAGGAATTTTTAACATGAAAAACAAGACCAAGCTGCTTGCGCTGCTTCTGGCTGTTTGCATGTGCGTGGGCCTTCTGGCCGGCTGCGGCGACAATGCTGCTTCCGGCGGAAGCGCAGCACCTGCCAGCGCCCCGGAGGCGGGCTCTGATGTGGCCGAGAACGGCGGCGCAGAGACCACTGCCAGCAACGACAATACGCTGGTAGCAGCTGCCACCGGATTCGAGAGCAAGTTCTCTCCTTTCTTCGCTGCAAACACAGACGATCAGCGCGTTACCGACATGACGCAGGTTTACCTGCTGACGGTGGACCGTGTGTCCAACCCCGTGCTCAGTGGCATCGAGGGCGAGACCCGCACCTACAACGGTACCGATTACACCTACTACGGTCCCGCTGACATCACCATTACCGAGAATGACGACGGCACCGTGTACTATGACGTTACCATGCGTGACGACATCCAGTTCTCTGACGGTACCACTGCCGACATCGATGACGTGATCTTCTCCATGTATGTATTCGCAGACCCCACCTATGACGGCTCTGTGACCTTCTACTCCTGCCCCATCGAGGGTATGGAGGATTACCGCAACGGCATGGGCACCCTGGCTGCACTGCTGGCCGAGGCGGGTGAGGACAACACCGACTTCACCAACTGGACCGAGGATCAGCAGAAGGCATTCTGGGATGCAGTCAACGACGGCGGCGTGAAGTTCGCTCAGGAGATTGTGGACTACGTTGCATCCATGGGCGGCGAGGGCAGCGATGCCGAGTCCTCTGCACTGTCTGTGGCAGACGCCGCTGCCCAGTGGGGCTTTGAGCTGGACGCTGACGCTACTGTGAAGGATTTCTTCCTGGCCATTGGCGATCAGTACGGCTGGAACTTCTCCCAGATGGAGGCCGAGACCGCAGGCTCTGCGCTGTCCGACCTGATCCCCGAGGACGTTTACAACTACTCTACCGTTGGTGTGGAGACCGGCAAGTCCGCTGACCACATCTCCGGCATTCAGAAGACCGGCGACTACAGCATGCGTGTTGTCGCTACCGAGGTTGACGCCACCCTGATCTATCAGCTGGCAATGCCCATTGCTCCCCTCCACTACTATGGCGACGAGAGCAAGTACGATTACGATAACAACAAGTTCGGCTTTGACAAGGGCGATCTGTCCATCGTCAGAGAGAAGACCACCCAGCCTCTGGGCGCCGGTCCCTATGCGCTCAAGAGCTTTGAGAACGGCACCGTTTACATGGATGCCAACCCCACCTACTACAAGGGCGAGCCCAAGACCGCTCACCTGAACTTCCTGGAGACCCAGGAGGCCGATAAGGTCACCGGCGTTGAGGCCGGCACGCTGGATATCTCCGATCCTTCCTACTCCACCGAGGTTGCTGGCCAGATTGCCCAGTACAACGGCGGCGATGACTCCATGGATGGCTCCGTGATCACCACCCGCCTCATCGACTACCGTGGCTACGGCTACATCGGCATTGCCGCCGACAATGTAAAGGTCGGCAACGATCCCGCTTCCGAGGAATCCAAGGATCTCCGTAAGGCCATTGGCACCGTTCTGGCCGCTTACCGTGACGAGGGCATCAGCTCCTACTACGGCAACACTGCTTCCGTTATCAACTACCCCATCTCCAACACCTCCTGGGCTGCTCCTCAGGTCACTGACGACGGCTATACCGTGGCTTACTCCGTAGACGTAGACGGCAACCCCATCTACACCGACGGCATGAGCCAGGAGGACAAGTATGATGCAGCACTGCAGGCTGCTCTGGGCTACTTTGAGAAGGCCGGCTACACCGTAGAGGACGGCAAGCTCACCGCAGCTCCCGAGGGCGCAAAGCTGGAGTATCAGGTGAACATCGGCGCAGGCGGCGCTGGCGATCACCCCTCCTTCCTGCTGCTGAAGAATGCGGCTGACGCATTCAAGAAGATCGGCTTCACCCTGAACGTCAACGATATGGCACAGGCTTCCGACCTGTATGCTTCCTACCAGACCGGCGTTGCCGAGCTGTGGTGCGCTGCATGGCAGGCTTCCTCCGATCCTGATATGTTCCAGCTGTATCATTCTCAGGGTTCCACCAACTACTATCAGATCAACGATCCCGAGCTGGACGAGCTGATCGTTGATGCCCGCAGCTCCACCGATGAGACCTTCCGGAAGGGCCTGTACAAGGCTGCCATGGAGATCATCATGGACTGGGGTGTTGAGGTTCCTGTATATCAGCGTTCCGAGGCATATATCTTCTCCTCCGAGCGTGTTGCAGTCGACTCTCTGCCCGGCGATATGACTCCTTACAGGGGCTGGGACGCCGAGGTTGAGAACATCGTTGTAAAGTAAGAAAACACACGATGACATGTAAGCTGTCTCCCTGCGCCAAATCGGCGCAGGGAGATGGTACTGCGGATATGAGGATACTGCTTCCGGTCAGGGAGCAGTGCCCTGATATGCGGAGTTTTCGTCTATCATAATAAAAAGATGTATTGAACCAATATGTCGAAAACGGAGGGATTTCCTTGCGAAAGTATGTCGTCAAAAGAATCCTGCTGTCTGTTGTGATTCTGCTTTGTGTGACATTCATTATCTACGGACTGCTGCGATGTCTGCCCAGCTCCTATGTGGAGAATATGGCCATGCAGCTGTCCTCCAAGCCCGGCGCCAAGAGCTATGACGAATGGCTGACCCAGCTCAATGCATCCTACGGCCTGGATAAGGGCATCGTGCCCGGCTTTTTCACATGGCTGGGGGATGCAGTGCGGGGGCAGTTCGGTGACAGCTGGAAGTATACGGTGCCCGTTACCCAGAAGTTCAGCGAGACCATTTGGCTGAGCTTTGTGATGGGCCTGATCTCCTTTGTGTTGGAGCTGGTAATCGCCATTCCGCTGGGTATCATCGCCGCAACGAAGCAGTATTCCAGAGCGGATTATGCCATTACGACCTTTTCGCTCATCGGCATTTCGCTGCCTACCTTCTTCTTTGCCACCCTGCTCAAGCTGTTCTTTTCCGTCAAGCTGGGGTGGTTTGACCTCTACGGTCTGGTAGGCCGCAACTATGCGCAGCTGAGTACATGGGGGCAGTTCTGGGATAAGGCCAATCACCTTGTGCTGCCCATTGTAACGCTGGTCATCGTATCGGTGGGCTCGCTAATGCGCTATACCCGCACCAACATGCTGGAGGTGCTCAACGCCGACTACATCCGTACCGCACGGGCCAAGGGACTTTCGGAGCATAAGGTCATCTATCACCATGCCTTCCGGAACACGCTGATCCCGCTGGTCACCATCATCGGCGGCAGCCTGCCCGGCCTGTTCTCCGGCGCCCTGATCACGGAGACCCTGTTTATGATCCCCGGCATTGGCTATACATCCTATCAGGCTATGATCTCCGGCGATATTCCCTTCGCCATGTTCTATATGACCTTTATTGCCATCCTGACTTTGGCTGGCAACCTGCTGTCCGACATTCTGTATGCCGTGGTTGATCCGCGGGTACGCATCGCATAAGGAAGGAGCGTGACTTGTTATGAAGGATAATCGGGAAGAACTGAAAAACAAGGACGCTCAGGAAACTGAGAATCTTTCCTTGAACGATGACCGCCGGGTCAAGGTGCTCTCTCCGGGGGCACTGGTTGCAAAGCGCTTTTTCCGGAACCGTCTGGCAGTGGTGGGGCTTTCCATGCTCATTGCCATGTTCCTGTTCTCCTTTGTGGGCGGAATCATCAGCCCCTATAAGGAGGATCAGCAGTTTTATACCTACACCTACATGGATCAGGAATATGTAGGCGTGGTCAAGAACAACGACTTCCGCTATGTATCGGCGGAGGGGCAGAAGTTTGGTTCTGCGGAGCAGGCACAGTTCCTGCTGGCCCAGATGAAGGGCAAAGACTCCTTTGACTATAAGGATGTGACCTATACCCTGACGCAGGAGGGCGATGATCTCTATACCATTAGCGTGGACGGTACACCCATTGCCATCGCCTACAAGGATATCGTCAGTGCAGCCGACGGTCAGGCAGAGCCCGGCTTCGACGTAAAGGCGGCGGCCCTGAAGGCCTATGTAAATGGCGAAAACACCTTTGAGGCAGACGGAAAGACCTATGAGCTGGACGCCGACGGCAATGTGGTGGACGGCGGCACCGTGATCGCCTATATCAGCCGCTTTGTTGTTCAGAGTAAGGAAAACGGCGTAGTGATCAGCCGTGACTTTAAGGAAAAGCTGGAGGAGGCCATTGATGGCGGCACCGAGGAGTTTGTTTATACAGACGCCGAGGGGCAGGAGGCCACCTATACCATTACCTATCAGGCCGATACCGACAGCTGGTCGGTGCTTCAGAGCACCAAAACCTATGTCTATGACCGGTATGCCTCTCCCTCCAAGGAGCACTGGCTGGGCACCGATACCTCTGGCATGGATATGCTGACCAGACTGATGTACGGCGGCCGTGTTTCTCTGATCATCGGCTTTATCGTTGTAATCATCGAGGCATTTCTGGGCGTTATTCTGGGCGGTGTTTCCGGATATTTTGGCGGCTGGGTGGACAACCTGATCATGCGTATCGTGGATGTCTTCTACTGCATCCCCTCTACGCCGCTGATCATCATTCTCGGCTCCGCCATGGATGCCATGCAGGTGGATCCCCAGATCCGTATGCTGTATCTGATGCTGATCCTGGGCTTCCTGGGCTGGCCGTCTATTGCACGTCTGGTGCGCGGGCAGATCCTGTCTCTCAGAGAGCAGGAGTTTATGACTGCCACAGAGGCCTGCGGCATCAGCGTTTCCCGCAGGATCTTCCGGCACCTGATTCCCAACGTCATTCCCCAGCTGATCGTTATCTGTACCATGAGCCTTGGTTCTACCATCCTCATGGAGGCGACCCTGAGCTTTTTGGGACTGGGCGTTAAGTTCCCCTTCGCATCCTGGGGCAACATCATCAACGATGTCAACAACGCCTTTGTTATGACCAACTATCTGTTTATCTGGATTCCTGCCGGTATCTGCCTGCTGATCACGGTTCTGGGCTTTAACTTCGTGGGCGATGGCCTTCGGGATGCATTTGATCCCAAGATGAAGCGATAAGGAGGAAACCGCAGTGGCTAAAAAACAGACAGAAGGATATATGTCCGCCAAAGAATCCCGGCGGATTTCCAAAGAAAATCGTAAAATTACCAATCAGTTTGAAAAGCAGAGAAAGCGCAAAAACGTACCCGAGAGCGAGTATCTGACCACCATGCACGATCCCCAGAATGCGGTGGAGTTCGATAATCTTCACACCTATTTCTTTACGGATACCGGCACGGTAAAGAGCGTAGACGGCGTCACCTTCAATGTTCCCATCGGCAAGACCGTGGGCGTGGTAGGGGAATCCGGCTGCGGCAAATCCGTTACCAGCCTGAGCCTGATGCAGCTGATCCAGCGGCCGCAGGGCCAGATCGTTGAGGGCGAGATCCGGCTGAATCTGGGGCATGGAAAGGCATATGATGTGGTAAAAACGCCCCAGCAGCAGATGCAGCACCTCCGGGGCAACTATGTATCCATGATCTTTCAGGAGCCTATGACCTCCCTGAACCCGGTGTTCCGGATCGGCGATCAGGTGGACGAGGTCATTGCCCTCCACGACGGCGAGAATAAGAGCAAGGACGAGGTCAAAAAGCGCACGGTGGAGCTGCTGGAGATGGTTGGCATCGCCAACAGCGAGGGCGTATACAAAATGTACCCCCATGAGCTCTCCGGCGGTATGCGTCAGCGTGTTATGATCGCCATGGCACTGGCCTGCAATCCCCGGATCATCATTGCCGATGAGCCTACCACGGCGCTGGACGTGACCATTCAGGCGCAGATTCTGGATCTGCTCCGAAATCTGAAGGACAAGATCAATTCCTCCATTATGCTCATTACCCATGATCTGGGCGTGATTGCGGAGATGGCGGATTATGTGGTCGTTATGTATGCGGGCCGTGTGGTAGAAAAGGGAACCGCGCAGGAAATCTTTGAGAATCCCGCACATCCTTATACCATTGGCCTGATGGCCTCCAAGCCTGTGGTGGGCAAAAAAGTGGATCGGCTCTATTCCATTCCCGGCAAGGTGCCCAATCCGGTCAACATGCCCAACTACTGCTATTTTAAGGATCGCTGTGAGATGTGCGTGGATGCATGTCAGGGGAAGTACCCCGAGGTGATCAAGCTGTCGGATACCCATGAGGTCAGCTGCTACCGATATTATGACAAGGGGGAAAAGTAAATGGCAAAGAACGAATCGCTTGTAATTGACAATAGCTTTACCCCTGTGGAGTATGATCCCCAGTATATCCTTCAGGTCAACCACCTGAAGAAATACTTCCCCATTAAGGGCGGCATGGTATCCAAGACCGTGGGCTATGTAAAGGCCGTGGACGGTGTTACCTTTAACCTGAAACGGGGCACCACTATGGGTCTGGTGGGCGAGTCCGGCTGCGGCAAGACCACCACGGGCCGTACCATTTTGCGCCTGTCCGGTGAGAAGACCGGCGGACAGGTACTGTTCAACGGCAAAGAGGTCTATGATCTGAGCCCCAGGGAAATGCGGGCCATGCGCACCAAGATGCAGATCATTTTTCAGGATCCCTTCTCCAGCCTGAGCCCCCGTCTGCCGGTGGGTGAGATCATCGGCGAGGCGGTTCGGGAGCATGGTCTGGTCAGCAAGGCGGAGTTTGACGACTATATCGACAACATCATGGACAACTGCGGCCTTCAGCCCTTCCATAAGACCCGCTATCCCCACGAGTTCTCCGGCGGCCAGCGGCAGAGAATCTGCATTGCCCGAGCACTGGCGCTGAACCCGGAATTTGTGGTTTGTGATGAGCCGGTATCTGCATTGGATGTATCCATTCAGGCACAAATTATCAATTTGTTGAAAGAACTTCAGGACAAATATAAACTAACTTATCTCTTTATTTCCCATGATTTGTCCGTTGTTGAGCACATTTCTGACACAGTTGGTGTCATGTATCTGGGAAATTTGGTGGAATACGGCGCTACTGAGGACATCTTTAACCATCCTCTTCACCCGTATACCGAGGCACTTTTCTCCGCAATTCCGGTGCCGGATCCCAATGCCCATCGGGACCGGATTGTGCTGCAGGGAACCATTCCGTCCCCGGCAAATCCGCCCAAGGGCTGTAAGTTCCATACCCGCTGCTCCAAGTGCATGGACTGCTGCAAAGAGGTCGCACCGGTACAGCGGGAGGTAGAGCCGGGCCACTATGTGGTCTGCCATCTGTATGATGACTACAAGGAAGTTGGAGACGGAAATGGCCAGACGTGATCGGGTCTATGACGACGATGACGGCCGCACCATTGCGGATATGAGCGACGTTCATTCCAGCCCTGTGCTGATACCGAGATGGAAGAGAAATCGCCATACGGAGCCACCAAAGCCCTCTGAGGAGGACTGGGATCCGCGGGATCGCAAAGTCTATATCTTTGCGGCGCTGCGGGCGGCGCTGATGATCGCACTGGTATATGCAGTGGGCTTTGGCCTGCTCATTGGTCTGCTGCTGCTGATCTGGCGGCACTGAGAAAAAACGACAGCCATCGGCATTTGCCGGTGGCTGTTTTTGCACAGAGCCATATTGCTCGGTCAAGAGCCTTTTTGACCATCGTCCTTCGGGAGGAACACAGGATCCCTGTCTTCTGCAAAAGTGCCTCGGAGGAGAACTACGACCACGAGGACGACCCGTCCCCATCGCCGATGGTTGTTGTCCTCTCTGTCTCCTCTTATCTCCTCTTTTCTCCTGTAATCTTATCTTATCTCCTCTAGGGGCGTTACTTGGCGTTACGGTAACGTTACAGGGTCACGTTACGGTTCCGTTACGATTTGAGGGGCAGACTGACTTTCCGATGCTCAGGAAAAGGGAAGACGGGGGACGATCCACCGGTGATAGCCCACCCCGGCGGCGAGGCACAGCGCAATGACAAGGAACCACTGCGGATTGGTCAGCGTGGTCACGTTGGTGATGGCCTTGAACAGCGCCATGTGAATCATTAAGATCTCGCTGGAGCTTTGTCCCAGCTGCTCCACCACAGCGCCGCAGGCTCGGATGACCGGAAGCCTGCGGAGCCGAGGCCATAGGGCGGAGATCAGAATGGCGATGCCGGGGGTAAACAGGGCATAGGGGTACCACCACAGACCCAGCCGGTAGCCATAGCCCCAGCAGTCGTAGGGATATTCCAGAACCATCCACCACAGGCCCAAAACCAGAAACAGACCGGAGATCCAGGCAATGGCACTGGTATGCCTGCAACCCAGCTGCTCCAGACGGCCAAAGAGCATGCCGGTGAGAAAGATCAGGGCACGGCAGGAGAGCATGCTCGCCTTATACCCCGGAAGGATGATCTGGATTGCCAGTGTACCAAGGCATAGCCCCAGCCAGAGCCAAACGGGCCTCCGGCAGCGGCGGAAGAGCCAATACAGGGGAACCGCCAGCAGAAAGAAAGCCCAGACGGCGGAGAAATACCAGTTGAGCTGTTTATACTGCCCAAGCCACCAGCCAAGCAGGGTGACGCTGCCCCAGAATTCCTTCCAATTCATGACCCCGGTAAATACCATCCATACGCTCCACAGGATCAAAACCGGCATCAGTCCCGGAAGAATCCGCCGGAGACGGTTTTTGAGATAACCCCTTCCGCCGTGGGCGGCAATGGAATGGCAGGCGCCGATGCCGGAGAAGAACAGAAACAGGTCTACACCGCAGCAAAGGTTGTCGTGGATCAGCCGCAGCTTGTAGGAGCTGATGGAGAAGGAGGCGTGGAAGAGGATCACCCCCAGAATGGCCAGCCCCATGAGGAAGCTGCGGCTTTCCTTCAGTCGGGAAAACACAGGATCAGCGCTGTCCGGAGATCAGCCATGGTGCCGGTTCCCGGTCAAAGCTGCCCTTGGCATTGAGTCGGGATACCCCCACCTGAATCAGCTCCTGCACCTTCAGACCCTGACTGGAGAAAATACCGGGCAGGGAGGAGAGCTGATGGAAGTCGAGGGTATAGACAAAGATACGCATTTGCGAATTGCGCCCAAGGAGAAATGCAATCTCGCTGGCGGTGTGCTCCGAGGCCACAAGGAAGGCGGTGGAGGGAACCGGAAGCCGGGAAGAGTCGGCAACACTGGCGAGAACTGTCACGTTGTTGAGGCCGAAGTCCTTGGCGTTTTCCTCCATGGTGGCCTTGTCCCGGGGCTCGTGCTCCACGGCGATGATGCTGCCCTCCGCAGCCACCAGCGCAGCTTCTACGGCGATGCTGGCAGCCCCTACCGTGAGAATGGTATCCCGCAGCTCCACCTGAAGCTTGGACATAATGACAGAGCGGATCTCACTGCTGACATAGCGGATGGAACCGGCGCAGAACCGCTGATTGTCAAGGCCGATCTGGTAGGTGCTCCGATAGTTCTCATTGATGATGAGCATGGCGGCGGGGGCGTTGATGCCCCGGTCGATCATGTCCTGAAGCTTATCGTGCTTGATGGGGCCGGTGGGCTCACTGCCCTCGTTGTAGAGGATGTCGCAGTCCCCGAGACCGGCGTCCCACATATCATAGAAGATGTTGGGGTGACCGGCATCGGTCAGCACCATGACCTGACGGGTGGACTGCACCGCAGGGATCAGATTTTTGTTCTGACGGGTGATATCCAGAATGAGCAGGGTGGCGAGATCCAGCTCGTCATATTCAGAAAAGTAGCTGAGCCAGCGAAGAATGGCGGCATTGCCAAAATCGGTACGGTTCATAATGATTCCTCCTTGGAATAAGTTGTGTGCTGCTGATTTCGTTGACATTATACCACACCTTCTGCCGGTGGGGAAGGATTCCTTCAGATTTTTCAAACGTTTTGAGGCCGCACCATTGAACATCAAACTAATTTGTGGTATGATGATTTCACCGAAAATAAGGAGGTAAACGACAATGGAACTTCTGCATACATATTTTGCGCCGGATGGTCCCGGCTTTGGTGGTCCCGGCGGTCCGGGTGGTCCCGGTGGGCCCGGTGGGCCCGGCGGTCCCGGTGGCCCCGGCGGTCCCGGTGGCCCGGGTGGCCCCGGCGGTCCTCCGCCCATGGGCCCCACGAAGCCCGGCACGGTGCAGGAGCTGGATGACTTTGCACAGGTAAAAAATCAGGATGCAGTGGCGCTGTGCTATACACTGGGACTGGTGGAGCCGGAGAATGAAGGGGAGAAGTTCTTCCTGAAGCCGCAGGCTCCCGCCGATCAGGAGACCCGCAAGGCCATGGCGGAGAAGGCTGCGGCACTGGCCGGGAAGAAAACGGATTTTGTTCCCGCAGGCCCCACTGTCGATGAGGCGTGTGCGCAGCTGGCAGAGGCGCTGCTGAGCGGTGCAGAGGGACTTCCCAAGGTAAAGCTGATCGACAAGACCCAGACCATGGAGAAGCTGGCTATCGCAGACGGTGAGCTGTATATGGCGGTTCCCGGCAAGGATCTCACCATGATCGTTTCCGGTGTCGGCACCAATATGAAGCCCGGCACCTATGAGAATGTGACCCTGACGGTGACCGAGTCCCATCTGAAAACCACCGGCGGCCCCGGCGGCGTCCATACCCATCACTTCCGCACGGCGCTGTTTGTGAAGGACGGCAAGATCGTGGAAGAGAAGTCCGTTCGGGCTGCGATCCTCGCCGGTGACATCTCCGGGGAGAAGGCGGAGCATCTGAAGATCAATGACCATGAGCACATGTTCAACGGTGTGATGGTTACCGGCGGCAAGTATGAGATCGACGACGCAGACCTGACCTTTGTGGGCAATGGCGGCAACGATTTTCAGGGCTATGGCGCCGGGATCATGACCACCGGCGATGCAGATGTAACCGTGAAGAATGCACGGATCCATGTGGAGGGCGCCATTCGCTCTGCCGTGTGGTGCGGCGGCGAGAGCCATTTGAAGGTAGAGGACTCCGTCATTGATTCCAAGGACGCCGATCCCTTTGACAACGACTTCCGGAGCCTGTCGGTCCCCATGATGAAGTGCGTTCCCTTTGCACTGGGACTGGACGGCAACTGCCGTGCCACCAATGTGCTGGAGGCCGGACAGGTCACCTATGAGAACAGCATTGTGGTGGCCGAAAAGTGGGCGCCCCTTTCCACCGATTCCGGCTATCCGCCCACGTCCCTGACCGTGAAGAATGTTCTGGCCGGCGTCGGTGCTCTGGAGGAGGCCGTGCCCGGCAAGGCGTACACCGCCACCAAGACGGTAGCCGGGAAGACATGGGGCTATACCATGGGCGGCAGCGGCTATGTGGCCTACGGCGACGGCGGCGTGGCCAATCTCTTTGAGGACTGCCAGTTCTATTCCCCGGACTATATCCTCATCTGCACTGGCGTGAAGCCCATGACCTTCAAGAATGTTACGGCAAAGGCAGGTCGGGCAGGCTTCATGTGGCATCAGGCGCAGGGCGGCAACCTCTTTGTAGAGGGCGGCTCCTATGAGTTTGACAAGTGCGGCTTCCAGATCAAGTCCGGCGCTTATGTGCACATTGACGTGAAGGATGCGGGGATCAAAATGGGGCAGAACGGTGTCCTGATCCAGCAGCTGGAGAGCGATGACGCAGGCGGAATCGTGACCCGGAAGTACGTTGTGCCCATGCAGGAGGACGACTGGTCTACCGTAGCGCCTGCGGAGCGGGAGATCCCCGATTCCACGGCGGTGTTTACCGGTGAGACCCTGACCGGCGATATCTTCAATGCGGTCTACGGTGCAAAGCACGGACTCCGTGTGACCCTGAAGAATTCCACCCTCACCGGCGTGGTGTCCTCCTCCAATGCCAACCACCTGAAGGCAGACGGCACGGTTGCGCCCGGCGGAACCGTGTTTGAGCAGGACAACCATTGGGATGCCAAGACCACGGCAGATTACCATGTGGTGGACGACAAGGCGTACCTGTATGCGGGCCGCCTGAAGAACACTCCGGCACCTGCGGTCAACAACCCTGTGGCGCTGATTCTGGAGGATGGTGCGGTCTGGAATGTTACCGGAACCAGCTATCTGAAGGAGCTGACCATTGGCGCAGACGCTGCGGTAAACGGCCAGATCACCGTGGACGGCAAGGCTGTCTCCGGCGCCGGCAGCTACACCGGCGATATTGTGGTAAAGCCCTGATCAAATAATGAATGGCCCTCCCGTTTGGGAGGGCCATTTGGAAAAGGAGAGCTCAATATGATACGGCATATTTCCATGTTCCAAATGGAGCCGAAGCCGAAGAACGGAAAAACGGTGGAGGAAAACGTAAAAGACCTTGTGGCGTTTCTGGAAAAGCTTCCGGAGCAGGAGCCCAGCATTGCGGGCTGCCGGGTGGCGTCCTATGCGGGGCAGCAGCCGGATGTGCCGGAGGAAGCGTCGGTGATGTTTACACAGGTAGTGCAGATGATCGACTTTGCAAAGCCGGAGGAGGCGGCAGCCTACCCTGCGTCCAAGGCGCATCAGGACCTGATGGCTTTTTCGGAGGGCATTGTGAAAAAGGTCAGCGCCATTGATTTTGAGATTTAAGGATAAAAACAGAATAAAACTGCGGACTCCGCCATTGGCAGGGTCCGCAGTTTTTGTGTTTCCGTTATTCTTCGGTGGGAGCCACAACCTGAATGTGCAGCTCATCCAGCTGGGACTGCTCTACCGTGGAGGGGGCACCCATCATGATGTCCTGTGCGTTCTTGTTCATGGGGAACGCAATGACCTCACGGATGGACTCCTCGCCGGACAGCAGCATGACCATACGGTCTACGCCGGGGGCGATGCCCGCATGGGGGGGCGCACCGTAGCAGAAGGCGTTGTACATGGCGGGGAACCGGGACTTTACATCCTCCTCACCCAGCCGTACCATCTCGAAGGCCTTGACCATGATCTCGGGATCGTGGTTCCGAACGGCACCGGAGGACAGCTCTACGCCGTTGCACACCAGGTCGTACTGGTCGGCCAGAATGTCCAGCGGATCCATTTCGCCCCGCTCGGCCTTCAAGAGGGTCTCGAGACCGCCGGAGGGCATGGAGAAGGGATTGTGGCAGAATTCCAGCTCGCCGGACTCCTCGCCGATCTCATACATGGGGAAATCGACGATCCAGCAGAACTCATAGCGCTCCTTGTCCATGTGGCCTTCGCAGGCGGCGCCCAGCAGCTTCCGCATAACGCCTGCGGTCTTCTGGGCCTCGCCCAGCTTGCCGGTGGACAGGAATACCAGCGTATTGGGCTGGAGGTTCAGGGCGGCGGTGACCTTTTCCACAATGGCGGGATCGGCATTGATGAACTTTGCAATGCCTCCGGCGATGGCGCCCTTTTCGTCCATCTTGAACCAGTAGGGCTTCTGACCGGCCTGAACCTCTACCTCGGCGCAGAGCTTGTCGGTGGCCTTCCGGGCCAGTGTGCAGTTGGAAACGGGAACGGCCTTGACCACATTACCCTCGAAGGGCCCAAAGCCGATGCCGGAGAGCAGCTCTGTGACGTCCTGCACCTTCAGGTCAATGCGCAGGTCGGGCTTGTCGGAGCCGTACTCCTCCATGGCCTGACGGTAGGGGATCCGCTGGAAGGGGGCAGAGGAAGCGATGTTGTAGGTGCCGTATTTGGCGAAAATGGGGGGCAGCACGTCCTCCAGCACGGCAAATACGTCCTCCTGACTGGCGAAGGCCATTTCCATATCCATCTGATAGAACTCGCCGGGAGAGCGGTCGCCACGGGCGTCCTCATCCCGGAAGCAGGGGGCGATCTGGAAGTAGCGGTCAAAACCGGCGGTCATCAGCAGCTGCTTGAACTGCTGGGGAGCCTGAGGCAGTGCGTAGAACTTGCCGGGATGCTTTCTGGCGGGCACCAGATAGTCACGGGCGCCCTCCGGGGAGGAAGCGGTAAGGATCGGGGTGGTGATCTCCAGAAAGCCGTGCTGAGTCATGGCCTGCCGCAGAGCGGCTACCACGTTGCAGCGCAGAATGATATTCTGCTTGACTGCGGGGTTCCGGAGATCCAGATAGCGGTACTTGAGCCGCTGGGTTTCATCGGCCTCCCGGCTGCGGTTGATCTCAAAGGGCAGCTCGTTGTAGCGGCAGCGGCCCAGCACCTTGATCTCGGTGGGCACGACCTCGATCTCGCCGGTGGCGATCTTCTTGTTCTTGCTCTCCCGCTCCCGGACAAGGCCGGTGACGGAGATGGTGGACTCCTTGTTGAGGGGCTTTACCACAGCCATCATCTCTTCGGACTCAATGACCACCTGAGTGGTGCCGTAGAAGTCACGGAGCACAACAAAGGCAAAGTTGCTGCCCACCTCACGGACGTTTTCCATCCACCCCACAAGGGTGACGGTTTTTCCTGCATCGGCAAGCCGAAGCTCCCCGCAGGTATGGGTTCTGGACTGAAACATGATATTCCTCCTGATACTACTTAATGTTCAACGATTACGGTGCCGCCGGAACGGGCGTCAAGCTCCTTCTGGATCAGCGCAATGGCTTCCTCCGGGGAGACGGTGACCTGCTCACCGGTGGAGAAATTCTTGACAGAGAGCTTGCCTGCGGCGATCTCATCCTCACCCAGCAGTACCGCAAAGGGAATGCCCAGCTTGGAGCAGTAGGACATCTTGGCCTTGAATTTCTTCTTTTCGCTGTAGATCTGGGTGCGGATCCCGGCGTCCCGCAGAGCGGTGGCGGCGGTAATGGCGGGGCCCATATCCTCGGTCATGGGCAGGACCAGCACATCGGCGGGGGCGGTGACAAGCTGGTCATTCAGCATGCCCTGCTCACCCAGTACATAGAACAGCCGGGTGACACCGATGGAGATGCCCACGCCGGGCAGGGGCTTGTCGGTGTAGTATTCGGCCAGATTGTCATAGCGTCCGCCGGAGCAGATGGAGCCGATCTCCGGGTGATCCAGCATGGCGGTTTCATAGACGGTGCCGGTGTAGTAGTCGAGGCCCCGGGCGATGGTCAGATCCACCCGGAAGTTTTCCTCCGGTACGCCGAAAGCACCCAGGTACCGGGCCACGGTGCACAGCTCCTCATAGCCCTGATCGAATACCTCATTGCGGCCCACATAGGCTTTGAGCGCTTCGAGCACCTCTGCATTGCTGCCCTCAATGGCGATGAACCGGAGAATTTCGTCAGCGGCGTCCTGAGAAATGCCCACGTCCTCCATCAGCAGCACCTTAACCTTATCCGGGCCGATCTTATCCAGCTTGTCCACGGTGCGCATAACGGCGCCGGACTGCTCGGTCAGGCCCAGCATGGCGTAGAAGCCGTTGAGGATCTTCCGGTTGTTGACCCGGATCTGGAACCGCTTCAGGCCCAGTCGGGAGAAGGTCTTGTAGATGATGGAAGGGATCTCCGCCTCGTTCATGATATCCAGCTTGCCGTCACCAATGATGTCGATATCCGCCTGATAGAACTCCCGGAACCGGCCTCTCTGGGCACGCTCGCCCCGATAGACCTTGCCGATCTGGAACCGGCGGAAGGGGAAGGTCAGCTCGCCGTAGTGGAGGGCCACATATTTGGCCAGCGGTACCGTCAGGTCAAAGCGCAGTGCCAGGTCGCTGTCGCCCTTCTGAAAACGATAGATCTGCTTTTCCGTCTCGCCGCCGCCCTTGGCCAGAAGGATCTGAGCATCCTCGATGATGGGCGTATCCAGCGGGGTAAAGCCATAGAGGCTGTAGGTCTGACGGAGGGTCTCCATAAAGCGCTCCATCTGTTGCTGTGGGGCGGGCAGCAGCTCCATAAACCCGGAAAGGGTGCGGGGTTTGATCTTGTCCATATGAAAAATCCTTTCTTGAAATAATATGCAGGGAACACAAAAACTCTCGTCCCAGCCTATGGGACGAGAGTCAAAATGACTTCGTGGTGCCACCCAATTTCGGCGGAAAACCGCCCTTTCATCCCTTTTGGCGGGAAAACCTGCGATTTCGGCGGAGAAAGCCGCCTTATACGCCCGCTCCGAAAATGTCCTTCCCATCAGACTCCGCACGGGCTTTCAGCCTGTGACCCGCTCTCTGCTGCGAAGCGGCTGAAGGTACTGCTTTTTCATCGTTGCGTTACTGTCATTTTAGTACAAAACAGGAGGCTTGTCAATGGATTTATCCATGGATTGGAGGATTCGGAAGCACAGAGAGAATGCGCTTTTCCATACGGGCAAAGAATCGGTCATAGCCCGCTGCACCCTTTACCGCATTTAGCGTAAGGCTGAGCCCTAGGGTCAGGAGCAGGGTGACCAGAAAGATCAGCAGATCATAGCGGAAGCGGAATACAAACCGGCCCGGCAGGATCCAATAGCAGTAGATGAAAGAGTGGAGATAGAACAGATTCCCGGAATGCGTTCCCAGAAAGATAAGCCCGTGGGAGAGCACCGGAATGGGCCGGAGCACATCGAAGGCAAACTGACAGCCGGCATAGGCGGCCAGCAGATCGGCCAGCAGCGGAAAGATGCCTGCCTGACGCATCCGGTACCAGAGCAGCAGACAGAAAAACAGGGCGGGGAAGTGCAGAAAAATCCCGAGGGGGCAGCGGCTGCGGCGGGCAACCTGTGCAAAGCCGTTGCCGCCTGCCAGACACAGGCCCAGCGCAGCACCGGGCAAATAGTGCAGATAGGAAAAGAGACGGGGCTCTGATGGGAAAACACTGAAAACAAGGGTGATGAAAAAGCAGCCCCAGCCCCAGCGCCGGTAGAGCCGGCACAGCAGCGGAAGGATCAGGATCAAAATCAGCGCAAGACTCATGTACCACCATGTCTGGTTCAGCGTGTACAGGCCGTCGCCGTAGACCAGATGGCTCAGCCCCAGCAGGTTCAGCAGCAGATGCCGGAGAAATTCCGCCGGTGCGCTGCCATAGACGGTCAGCGGATCCGCTTTGCCCTGAGAGAGCAGCAGCGAGCCGAAAAGGCCAATGAGAAATGCAGGGAGATACCCCTGATACAGCCTCAAAAGCCGGGGGAGAATCTGCCGGGGATAGGACTCCGGCCGGGAAATGTGCCGGATGCCGAAGCCGTAGCCGGTCAGAAGTACAAAAAACATGACGCAGACATTGCCATAGGGGCCGAGAATGCCAAACACCGGAGGGAGCACCACTTGGAACATGGAGAGATCGGTGGCGCCAAACAGGTGGTAATAGATCATCAGGCAAATGGCGATGCCTTTGCAGAGACAGGTGGCGTTTTTGTCAAAGGTAATATCCAAGGGGGCTCACTCCTTTCTGGGATCGTGGAGGATTTTATTATAGCATAAGAAAAAGAAAATGGCATACTATTTACAGGCGCCGAATATAATGCTGTGATACCAATGGCGGGAGGGAACAGCAGTGGTGACAGCGGGAAAGGAATTGACGCAGGCAGTCAGCCATCGGCTGGTACTGGAGGGGCGGAATATGCTCTCCATTACGGGCGTAACGGATGCCGTGAGCTTTGACGAAGCAGCGGCAGTGCTGGAGACCGCAGGGGGCACGCTGATTATCCGGGGTGCGGAGCTTCATGTGGAGCAGCTGAATCTGGAGGCCGGAGAGGTGCGCCTGTCGGGCCGGGTGGACAGCCTTGTTTATGAGGAGAATACAAAGACCCAGGGCGGCTTTTTCCAGAGGTTGTTCCAGTGATTCCGGGAATCGGCAGTCAGGGGCTTGGGCTTCTGTGGGCAGTGGCGCTGGGGGCGGCACTGGGGGTTCTCTATGATCTGGGGCGTGGGCTCCGGAGAGCGTGGAGCGGCTGCACGGTGCCCATGGATCTGCTGTTTTCCGTGCTGTTCCTGCTGTCGCTGATGGGGCTGGCGCTATATACCGGGGGCCTTCGGATCTATCAGCTGTTGGGGCTGGGCCTTGGAGCGGCGGCCTATTTTCTGACGGTCAGCCCGCTGATTTTAAGGCTGTGGCAGCGGGTGCTGGGCCATCTTGGGCGTATGGGCCGTAGAATTCGGGAACGGCGGAAAAAAACTGTGATTTTTTTGCGAAAACTTGCAAAAAAGCTCTTTTCAACTTCGTGGAAATGGGGTACAATAAATGTGATACCATTTTTACCGGAGAGAAAGAGCACACCGAAAAGGGGTGCAGGATCATCCAATGAGATGCGGAGGAAAAAAGCTGCTGGCAGGCGCACTGGCCCTCTTTGCAGCAGTCAATCTGGGAAGGCTGGCGGCGGAGCTGTCCGACAGAGGAAAGCTGGCGCAGCGGCTGGATCAGGCCATCGAGGCGGAAAAAAGTGCGGTAGATGATCTCACAGAAGCCATGGACGCCATGGCACGTCCCGGGGAGATCGACCGGCGGCTTCGGCGGCAGGGCTTTATTTCGCAGGGGGATCAGGTCTTTTTTGACGGGGGATAATGGTTCGGCGCAGCCGCAGGGGCAATGTCAGCCCCCAAAAATAAAGGAGGACAAAACCTTAGTATGGAGCTTGCAGTAGGAGCAATTGTGGAAGGAAAGGTCACCGGGATCACAAAGTTTGGTGCGTTTGTATCCCTGCCTGGAAACAAGACCGGCATGGTACATATCTCTGAGATCGCCCATGCATATGTCAGTGACATCAATGAGTATTTAACGGTTGGACAGGACGTGAAGGTCAAGATCATTGCCATGGAGCAGGGGAAGATCAATCTGTCCATTAAAAAGACAATGGATCCGCCTCCCAGAACCGGCCGGAGCGATAACCGCGGCCCCAGAAATGACCGGGGAGATCGCAGTGACCGGAATGACCGGGGCGGAGATCGGGGCCCCAGAGGCGGCAGCCGTGGCGGATACGATCAGCGCCCGAGAAGCGCATCCCGTTCCAATGGGCCCAAAGAGCCTCAGTCCTTTGATGATATGCTCAAGCAGTTTATGGCGGATTCCGACAGCAAGATCTCCTCGATCAAGCAGTATTCCGACCATCGGACCAAGAGCAAAAGACGTCAGTAAAATCACCCATGTGAGGCCCGCAGTGCGGGCCTTGCGTTGTCTCCATGCGAATGTGTGGGGAAAAGCTCCGTGGGGAGGGAACTATGAAAAGAATTGTATCTGCGGCGCTGCTGATGACCTGTCTGCTGACAGGCTGCGGCATGTCGGGGCTGCTGCCGCAGGGCAGCACCCATGCGGCATCGCAGAATGAGCTATATGCGGCCCAGACGGCCAAGGAGACCCATGAACTGCGGCCGCAGCTCATGGAGACCCAGACGGTGTGCCTGTGGGCGAGGGAGCAGCTCCCGGAGGAGCTTCAGGCAACCTATGACCTGCTGGACCATACGGCGGCGGTTCATGGGGAGGAGCCGGTGCAGGTGGAGGCCACCCAGGAGGAGGTCCGCCGGTGCCTGTCAGCGCTTCGGATCGACCATCCGGAGTATTTCTGGTTTGACGGTGCGGCTTCCTATACTACGGCGTCTGTGCCGATCCTGGGCGACAGCACCAGTGTCACTTTGACCTATACCATGGATGCGGAGACGGCACGGAGCTTAAAGCCTCAGGTGGACGCCTATGAGAAGGCCTGCTTCGATACGCTGGCCGCTGCCCAGACCGACTATCAGAAAATTCTTGGCGTTTACCAGTATATCATTGCCAATACCGACTATGTGCTGGATGTGCAGGATCAGAGCATGATCTGCGTGATGACGGAGCATCGGGGCACCTGTGCGGGCTATGCCAAGACCTTTCAGTACCTGATGCTGCGGCTGGGGATCCCATGCACGCTGGCACTGGGGACCGGCGAGGGCAGTGAAAGCCATGGCTGGAATATCGTCGAGTGCGGCGGCGACTGGTATCAGGTGGATGTGACATGGGGCGACCCGGTGGATGAGACCGGCGCACCGGGCACTTCGCTGGATTACACCTACTTTATGCTTACAGACGATGAGATGTACCGGGATCACAGTCTGGATGCGGATATGGTCGTTCCGGTATGCCGTGCGGTGGAGTATAACTATTACCGGCAGTCCGGGCGGCAGCTGGCCGCTTGGGATGCAGTGGCCTATGAGGGGCTGCTCCGCAGCGCATCGGCCCAGGGGGATGCATGGCTTCCGGTTCGGTTTGACCGGCGGGAGGACTATGATGCGGCCATTCGGGCATTGATCGATCAGGGCGGTATTATGACGGTTCTGTCCAATTGCGGCATTACCGTGCCCGAGGATGGCATTTCCTATGCCCGAAATGATCTGTTCCTGGAGCTTACGGTACAGCTACCCAAATGAGTTGGAGGAGGATGCGGCACTTGCTTGCAACAATTGTGATCCTGCTGCTGGTGATTCTGGATCAGGCAGTAAAATACCTTGTTAAGACGTTGATCCCCATGGGGACCTCCGTGAAATTCATTCCCGGGGTCCTGGGGCTGACCCATATTCATAATGACGGTGCGGCATTTTCCATGCTGGCCGGGGCACGGTGGTTCTTTGTGGTGCTGACCATTGCCTTTGTGGTCTTTGGCATGTGGGTGCTGCTGACCGGACGGCTTCGGCATCCGCTGGGGAAGTGGTCGTGGGTACTGGTGATTGCCGGTGCCATTGGCAATCTCATTGACCGTTGCCTCTATGGCTATGTGGTGGATATGTTTGAGGTGCAGTTTATGCACTTTGCGATTTTTAATGTGGCGGATATCTTTGTGGTGGTGGGCGGAATTCTGTTCTGCATCTACTACCTGTTCCTCCACGACAAGCAGAAGGAGAACGGCAATGATCATCCGCTGTGAGCAGGAGGGCCTTCGCGTTGATGTGTTCCTGTCGGAGCAGGTGGAGACCTTGAGCCGCAGCGGCGCCGGACAGCTGGCGGAAAAGGGAAAAATTCTGGTGGGCGGAAAGCCGGTCAAAAAGAATTATAAGACCCATGCGGGAGACGAGATCTCCTTTGCGCTGCCGGAGCCGGAGCCGGTGGAGCTTCTGCCGGAAAATATTCCGCTGGATATTCGGTATGAAGACGAGGACGTGATCGTCATCAACAAGCCCAAGGGGCTTGTGGTGCATCCGGCCCCGGGCCATTGGAGCGGGACGCTGGTCAATGCGCTGATGTATCACTGCAAGGATTCGCTGTCCGGCATCAACGGGGAGCTGCGTCCGGGAATCGTGCATCGGATCGATATGGATACCAGCGGCCTGCTGATCGTGGCAAAAAACGATTTTGCCCATCAGGCATTGGCAGAGCAGCTGAAGGATCACTCCCTTTCCCGGGTCTACGAGGCGGTCGTAGTGGGCGGTATGCGGTCGGATTCCGGCACCATCGATGCGCCCATTGGGCGGCATCCCACGGACCGGAAAAAGATGGCGGTAACGGAGAAAAACAGCCGTCCGGCGATCACTCACTATGAAGTGATCACCCGCTATGCGGGCTATACCCACCTGCGGCTGCGGCTGGAAACAGGGCGTACCCATCAGATCCGGGTACATCTGGCATGGCAAAACCATCCCATCGTGGGGGATATGGTCTATGGACGGGGGAAGGAGCTGGGGCTTACCAGCCAGTGCCTTCATGCCAGAAGCCTGACCTTCCGTCACCCCCGCAGCGGAGCGCCGGTGACGGTGGAATGCGAATTGCCCGAATATTTTAAGACTGTGCTTTCAAAACTTGGGGCATCTGTGGATTGACACAGACGCCCCTTTTCGCTAGAATATAGACAGTCGCAAAGTAAATAGGAACCTGTCTTCGGGGGGCCGGACGTTCCGGCTGAGAGTGCGCTGAATCGAGCGCTGACCCGTGAACCTGATACGGATGATACCGGCGTAGGAAAAGACGAACTCCCCTTTTGGAGATCCTCTGGCCGCATTGCTTCCGTGTTTGCAATGCGGCGCTATTTTTATACTGGGAGGAATCTCTATGAACAGGAAAAACGAACTCCGGGCCCTGTGCGAAGGTGCCATCATGGTGACCATTGCGCAGATTCTCAGCTATATCAAGCTGTGGGAAATGCCATGGGGCGGCTCTGTGGTGCTGGCTATGGTGCCCATTATCCTCTATGCGGTGCGCTGGGGTGTGGGCAGAGGTCTGCTGGCGGGCTTTGTCTTCGGCGTGCTGCAATTTATGTTTGACGGCGGCTTTGCCATTGGCTGGCAGTCCATTGTGGGAGACTATCTGCTGGCGTTTACGGTGCTTGGCCTTGCCGGCGTCATGAAGGGAAAGAAGCTCGGCGTATTCTTGGGCACCCTGATCGCAGGCGTTGCACGCTTTCTGGTGCACTATGTGGTGGGGGCAACCATCTGGGCAGAGTACATGCCGGATACCTTCTTTGGCATGACCATGACCTCTCCATGGATCTATTCTCTGCTGTACAACATGGCCTACATGGGGCCCAATATCATCATTACACTGGTGGTGTTTGCAATCCTCTACAAGCCCATGAAGAAATACCTGCTGGGCAAGGATATTCAGGGATAAGAGCGTTCAGGCCCGGCGGCATTTGCCGCCGGGCCTGAAATCCCCTTTGTCGATCCGGCAAGGGGAATTTTTATTTACCTTTTTGCGGAGAGAAAACAGGGAACAAACGGGGGACTTTTGGACGCTTTTCCACAATTGACTTCCCAGATGCCCTGTGATATACTGAGGAATAACAAAGGTATCTGGATGCTTTGTAAGCGTATGGTTACGAAAGAGAGTAAATTATTTGAACAATAAGAGAAATCATTTGAAAACAGTAGGGATGATCATGGTGATCACACTGCTGGGAAAAGTATTGGGTCTGGTGCGGGATATGCTGCTGGGCCATAATTTTGGCACCGGCATGGAAAGCGCAGCGTTTTTGACCGCAAGCCGTATTCCACGGACCTTTTTTGATGCGGTTTTTGCCGCAGCGATCTCGGCCAGCTTTATCCCCGTATTTGCCCGGCAGATGGAAAAGAAGGGGGAAGAGGGTGCCTTTCAGCTCTCCCGCTGCTTTTTCACATGGATGGGCCTGCTGACGGCGGCCATGAGCCTCCTTGGCATGGCCTTTGCACCGCAGCTGGTGGAGCTGCTGGCCAAGGGCTTTGACGCCCAGACGGCATCGCTTTGTGCGGGACTGCTCCGCATCCTGTTTCCAACGGTATTTCTGACGGGGCTGGCCTTTTCCATGGTGGGCGTGCTCCAGTCCATGGGGGAGTTTTATATCCCGGCGGCACTGAGCGTTGCCTCCAATGGAATCGTCATACTCTATTATCTGCTGTTTTGCCGCAGATTCGGAATTTATGGTCTGGCGTGGGCGTTCCTGCTTGGATGGGCGGCGCAGGCTGTGATGCAGGTGCCATGGCTGGTGCGCCATGGCTTTCGCTACCGGCCCTGCTTTCGCCACCCGGCGCTGAAAAGTGTATTTGTGCTGATGCTTCCGGTGATGGTCTCCACGTGGATCCAGCCGGTGAATCAGCTGATCTCTACACGGTTTGCCTCCTACTTGTTTTCCGGGGCAGGGGCCAGCGCCATGGAGTATGCCAACACCCTGTATACCATGATTACGGGGATCCTTGTGCTGTCCATCACCAACGTCATGTTCCCGGAAATGAGCCGTCTTTCCTCCAGCGGAAAGGAGGCGGAGCTGGGGACACTGGTGGGCAGTACCCTGCGTGGGATGCTGTTTCTGCTGCTGCCCATGATGGCGGGGCTGATGCTGCTGGCGAAGCCCATTGTCCGGCTTCTCTATGAGTATCAGTCATGGGATGCCTTTTCCACGGAGATCACGGCCAGAGCCCTGTGCTTTATGAGCCTTGGCATGGTGGGCTATGGCATACAGAATGTACTCTCCCGGGCTTTTTATGCCCAGCAAAACGGAAAAACACCCATGATCTCCGGGGCAATATCAATTCTTGTGAATCTGCTGCTGTGCCTGCTGCTGTCTCAGCGGCTGGATGTGGCAGGGCTTTCCATTGCAACGGCGGCAAGCTCCACTGTCAGCGCGGTGCTGCTGCTGATCCCCATGATGCGGAAGTATCCCGGGGCGCTGGATCGGGGCTTCTGGATTGCCATCCTGAAAATGGCGGCCTGTACGGCGGGAATGGCCGCAGCCGTCTGGGGAACCGGCCAATGCCTGAAGCTCTGGCCGGCGGACGGGATGTTTTCACGGGTCCTGCTGGTGGGGCTGCCGACACTGGTGGGCATTGCCATATATTTTCTGCTGGCGCTGCTGCTGCGGCTCGATGAGCTCCAGTCGGTGCTGACACGGCTGAAACGGTCTGGATCGTCAACGAAATAGACCAGAGAGAAGAAAAAGAGGGAACATATGAACATTATCATTGTTGGTTGCGGTAAAGTTGGACTGACACTGGCAGAGCAGCTGTGTCAGGAGGATCATGCCATTACGCTGATCGACACGGATCAGGAGCGGCTGGACGATGCGGTAAACGCCATGGATGTACAGGCGGTGCTGGGCAACGGCACCAGCTATCAGACGCAGATCGAGGCCGGGATCAAGGAGACGGATCTGCTCATTGCAGTGACGGATCAGGATGAGCTCAATATGCTCAGCTGCCTGATTGCACGGAAGGCGGGCAACTGCCAGACCATTGCCCGGGTGCGGAATCCGGGCTATTATCAGGATATCGGCTTTATCAAGGATGATCTGGGACTGGCCATGGTCATCAACCCGGAATGGGCGGCGGCGCAGGATATTTTCCGCCTGCTGCAGATCCCCTCAGCGCTGGATGTGGACACCTTTGATAAGGGTAAGGTCAACATGATCCGCTTTAAGATCGAAGAAAACAGCCCGCTGGACGGCAAGAATATGATGGCCATCAACAATATGCTGGGGGGCAAAATGCTGGTTTGCACCCGGGAACGGGACGGCGAGGTGGTGATCCCCAGCGGCAATACCGAGCTTCGGGCCGGGGACAAGATCTCCGTGGTGATCCCCATGGCGGAGATCGGCAGTGTGCTCCAGCGGCTGCGCCTCCGGAAAAAGACCATTCATTCCGTACTCATTGCCGGCGGCGGCAATACGGCGGTGTACCTGACCCTCATGCTGCAAAAGGCGGGGCTTCAGGTTAAGATTATCGAAAACAGCATCCAGCGCTGTGAGGAGCTGGCGGAGCGGGTGCCCAAGGCCCATATTATCCACGGAGATTCCACGGATAAGCAGCTGCTTCAGGAGGAAGGGCTTCGAGACGCCGAGGCATTTGTGTGCCTCACCGGGCTGGATGAGGAAAATATCATGCTGGCCCTCTATGCCGAGAAGGTCTCCAAGGCAAAGGTCATCACAAAGATCGGGCGGATCAGCTTTGAAGAGGTAATAGACGAGCTGCCGCTGGGCAGCGTGATCTATCCCAAGAATATCACGGCGGAGGTTATCGTCCGGTATGTCCGGGCCATGGAGAATGCCAGCGGAAACAATGTGGAGACCCTCTACCGGATGCTGGATGGGAAGGTAGAAGCCATGGAGTTTGTGGTGCGTCCCGGCTCCACCAACATCATCGGCGTGCCGCTGCAGCAGCTGGGACTGAAAAAGAACCTGCTGGTGTGCAGCATCAATCGCAAGGGGAAGATCATTACGCCCACCGGTCAGGATGCCATTCAGGAGGGGGATATCGTGGTGGTGGTAACGACCCATAAGGGTATTCGAGACCTGAGCGATATTGTGAGGTATTGAGATGAACCTTTCCATGATAGCCTATATTGTAGGCGCAATAATGGAGATCGAAGCGGGGCTGATGCTGCTGCCGGCGCTGGTGGGCCTGATCTATGGCGAAAAGAGCGCACTGGCCTTTGTGATCTGCGCTGCGGCTGCGGCGGTGCTGGGCGCTATTCCGATCCTGCGGAAGCCCAAGAATACCGCCATCTATGCCAGAGACGGCTTTGTGGCCACAGCTCTGAGCTGGCTGGCGCTCAGTGCGGTGGGGGCGGTGCCCTTTTGCATGACCGGCCAGATTCCCCATTACATCAACGCTCTGTTTGAAATGGTTTCGGGCTTTACCACCACAGGAGCCAGTATTCTCCACGAGGTGGAGCCGTTGGATCACTGCATGCTGTTTTGGCGGAGCTTTTCCCACTGGATCGGCGGGATGGGCGTGCTGGTGTTTATGCTGGCGATCCTCCCCATGGCCGGGGGCCAGAATCTGCATCTGATGCGGGCGGAGAGCCCCGGCCCCACCGTGGGCAAGCTGGTGCCAAAGCTTCGGCAGTCGGCCATCTGGCTCTACGGGATTTATCTGGGCCTGTCTGTGGTCTGCTTCCTGCTGCTGTGGATCGGCGGGATGCCAGCCTTTGAGGCCCTGTGCCTGACCTTTGGTACCGCAGGCACCGGCGGATTTGCGGTGCTGAATTCCGGCTTTGCCGAATACTCCCTCTACAGCAAATGGGTCGTGACCGTGTTTATGACACTGTTCGGCATGAACTTCAACTTCTACTATCTGGTGATCTTGAAGAAGTTTAAGGATGCCATCAAGATGGAGGAGATTCGCTGGTATCTGATCCTGTTCTTCTTTGCGGCCATTACGATTCTGCTGAATCTGAAGCATGCGGGAATGCTGGGAACGCAGGCCCAGACCGTAGATGCCTTTTTCAGCGTGTCCTCGGTGATGACCACCACCGGATATGCCACGGCGGACTTTAATCTGTGGCCCAGCTACAGCCGGACGATTCTGGTGATGCTGATGTTCACCGGTGCATGCGCAGGCTCCACCTGCGGCGGCATCAAAATGAGCCGGTGGATCATCTACTGGAAGACCCTGAAACGGGAGCTGCGGCGGATGACCCATCCCAGATCGGTGTGGCACATCCAGATGGACGGAAAGACACTGGAGAGCGGTGTGCTACAAAATACCTTTGCCTATCTGGCCATTTATGTGCTGATCTATGCGGCCTCACTGCTGATCATCAGTCTGGATGGGATGGATCTCACCACTAGCTTTACAGCCATTGCGGCCACCATCAATAACATTGGGCCGGGTCTTGAGCTGGTTGGGCCGATGGGGAATTTTGACTGCTTCTCCTTCCTCAGCAAGATCGTGATGATCTTTGATATGCTGGCAGGACGGCTGGAGATCTATCCGCTGATGATCTTCTTCCTGCCCTCTACGTGGAAGCGCCACAGCTGAATATGAATGATGAAGGCCGGCTCCGATCTCTCGGGGCCGGCCTTTTGCAAAAAAATATTCCCTTGATTTGCAACGGGTTTACGGTATTTGATACGGCACCTTTCAAATAGATACTTGTAATTCGTAAAATGTTATCGTATGCTTTAGATGAGTTCGGATACAAAGGAGGTACTTTTGTTGAAAACATTTCATAAGGTAGAGGGACAGTGGATCGTCCCGGAGACCACAGAGCTTTTTGGACTGATCATTATGCCCGGCGCATCTCTGGAAGCGCCGGAGGGTAAGACTCTGGTCATGACGGTAAACGGCGAGAGCGTAGCACCGGCTCCCGGCAACTATGAGGGAGACATTGTACTGGAGGTGCTCGATCCCATTCCCAACGGGAACTATCAGTTCCGTGCGGCCATCTATGCCGAGGGCGGCGCAGTGATCGAGGAGAAATCCGCACTGTCCGCAGTGCTCGATGGCGAGGTAAAGGACGGCGAGTGCATCGATGTTTCCATTACCAGCCGGGATGAAAACTTCAACGGCATCTGCGTGGGCGGCAAGGGGCCCTATATGGTCTCCGGCGCTGACGTCTCCTTGATGGGCAACGGCGGCAACGATTTCATCGGCTATGGCGCAGGCATTATGTCCGGGGACGATGCGGTGCTGACCGTGGAGGATTCCTATATTACCACCAAGGGTGCAGCCCGGGGGGCGCTGTTTGCAGGGGGCAATTCCAAGCTCTATGTGAAGAATTGCGAGATCTCCGCAGAGGACGGCGTGCTGCCCTACGACTATGAGGACAATGTGATGCCCGGGAATATGCGCCGGGTGCCGTGGATGCTGGGCCTGCGTGGAAACTGCCGGGCCACCAATCTGGCGGACTATGCGGATGCCCTCTATGAGGACTGCACCATCACCTCTGAGGGGTGGGGCGTTATGTCTACTGATGGCGTACGCCGCTGCCGCCTGACCCTGAAGAACTGCGATGTGGCGGTCACCGGCCCCAGCGGCTACGGTGCATTCTCCATTGGCGACTGCATCGACACCTTTGAGGACTGCCGGATCGACGTGCCGGATTATGCACTGATCATGGCCAATGAGACTGCCTCCGGCACCTTCAAGAATACCAAGGTGGATGCAGGCCGCTTTGCGGTGATGTGCTTCCGCAATGAGGGCGGCAAGCTGGTGATCACAGACGGCTCCGTGATGAATACGGACGAGACCACCGTGGTGGTAAAGGGCTGCGCACCCATCATTGAAGCGGATAACTGCGTGCTCTCTCCCGGCAACGGCATTATCCTTCAGGTTATGAACTCCGATGATCCCGGCAATCCTGCGGGCTACTATATCGATCCCAAGGAAGATGATGTGCCGGATCCGGAGCACGATAATAAAACTGCCAGAGAGACCTATGATGTCATTGCGACCTTTAAGGATATGACAGTTACCGGCGACTTCTACAACGGCTCCACCGGCAAGAAGGGCGACACCGGTCCCAAGATGGTCATGGCGCCGCCTCCCGGCGCAGGTCCCGAGGGGCCCGGCGGTCCCGGCGGCCCCGGCGGTCCCGGTGGCCCGGGCGGTGGCCCCGGCAGCAAGGGCAACGGCTATGACGGCGTTCGCAACATGGCGCTGACCTTTGACAATGCGGCTGTTACCGGTATTATCTCCGCTTCCAAGGCCCTCCATCGTGTGGAGAAGGTCTTTAAGGACAACTGCGAGGAGTTGGGCGAGGTAGTCAATACCGCCCAGCCTGTGGTCAACAACGGCGTGATTGTGGCACTGAAAAACGGTGCGGTGTGGACCGTAGCCGGTACGTCCTATCTCAGCTCCCTGACCATTGACGAGACCTCCAAGGTCATCGGCACCCTGCTGGTGGACGGCAAGGAGACCGAGCCGGTGCCCGGCACCTATACCGGCGCATTGACCCTGACCCTGTAATAGCTAAAATCTGAAAGGGGGTGCTGCACATTGCAGCCCCCCTTTGCGCCAAAAGTGCTCTGCCAAGGCGGCAGAGCACTTTTTTACGAGAGATTACAGGCCGTAAGCCTCTTCATAGCGGTCGTAGGCGTCCTGATAGATGTCGATGCAGTCCTGAATGCCCATGCTCTCGATTTTCTCGATGAAGGCATCCCAGTCGGAATCGAAGTTATACTCGCCCATGACGAACTTGAATACCTCCGTGGAGGCATAGGTGGAAATGTCGCTCCAGAGATCACCGTACTCGTTGGACTCATCATAGCTGAGCTCTACCTGTGCGGGGATGGTGTAGAGGTCATCGGAGGTCTCTGTCCACAGATCCATAGCATCCAGGTTTGCCTGAGAATAGGCAGAGAAGATGCGGTCATAGTCCTGCAGGGTGGGAACGCAGGCCAGCGTGTAATAGGTGGTGGCAAAGGAGATCATGGGGAACTCCTCGTTGTGAAGCACCAGATCCGTAAACTCGGGATTGCCGTCGGCATCATAGTTGAAGGAAACGCCCTCCTGACCGTAGTTGGCCAGTACGCTGCCCTCCTTGGTGTACCAGAAGTCCAGCCAAGCGCAGGCCAGATCTACGTCCTCGCAGCAGTCGGAGATGGAGACATTCTTGCCGGTGGCGGCAGTGCCGATGCGGGTATCGCCAAAGTGGAAGATTTCGCCGTCCTCTTTGACCGGTTCGGGCATTGCGCAGATCTCATAGTTGGGATCCAGCTCCTTGCCGGAGGTCATGTTGGAGTCCATGTTGTCGGACTGTGCATACCAGATACCGGCCTCACCGCCCTGAATATAGGTGTCAGAATTGGAAGTGAAGGGGTCGTTGGACTCGGTGGCAAAGTCAGAGGCGATCAGGCCCTCGCTGTACCACTGTGCGATCATCTGGAGATACTCCTTGTAGCCGTCGGACAGGAAGCCGTTGTATACGGTGCCGTCCTGCACATACATGTTGTGGGGGTTGTCCTGATAGAAGCCCACGGAGCCAAGGCCGCCTACGATGGAAGCGCCGGTGATCTGGGTGTCGCCCAGCAGCAGCAGCGCACGCTTTGCGCCGAACTTCTCCTTGAAGCCGGTGAGGGCATCATGCATTTCATCGTAGTTGGTGGGAACGTCCATACCCAGCTCGTCCAGCCAGTCCTTGCGGATCTGGAGACCGGCGGAAACCTTGTAGTCATCGGATACGGTGATGACCTGAGGCATCTGACCGTCCTCGTTGATGGCAAGGGTCTTATAGTCGGAGTAGTAATCCAGCGTGTTCCAGTAGTTGGGGAGCTGATCCTCATAGTCCATGAGATCGATGGCAACGCCGTCCTCGATCATGGCGCTGGGGCTGGTGTACTGCTGATCGGCACCGGCAACCATGTCGGTGATATCGCCGGAGGCGATCATCAGCTGGAAGTTGGTGGCCAGAGACTCGTTGTTGACGATGGTAAAGTCAATGTCAACACCGGTGATCTCCTCGGCATACTTAAATGCATCAATGTCATCATAGCTGTTGACATTGAACATGGACATATAGCCGGGCAGCTCTACAAAGTAGGTGAGCGTAGCGTTGTCGGCCAGAGGCAGGCTTGCCTCACCGGGAACGAAGTCTCCCTTTTCCGCAGGCGCTTCTGCGGAGAGCGCTTCGTCCACTGCGGATGCAGCGGCTTCTTCGGCTTCCGCCTTCGGTGCTTCCGGTGCGGCGGATGCCGCAGCGGCGCTGCCGTTGGACTCGGCGGGAGCGGAAGATGTGCTGCTGTTGCCGCAGCCGGCCAGACAGCCCAGGGCCATGGCCAGCGTCAGCAGCAGTGCAAATGCTTTCTTCATGGTGTTACCTCCTAGTTTCTTTTCCCACAATATTGGGATTTCTACAGAAATATTATAGTCCATGTGGAAGGAAGATGCACCATGCAATTAAGGCGCTTTCTGTTTCAAATGTGACCTTTTTTGCAGTTCAAGACACAATAATTGTACAGCTGCCAATATTTATACGCCGAATATGTGCATATTGTGTAGATTTTTGGGAGAAATGTTCCGAAAACATAAATTGCGTCGTGGGGAGGAGAGAACATTTGGAAGAAAAAACCGCCGCAGGCAAGTGCCTGCGGCGGAAACAGATCGGAATTATTCCTTGACCATGCAGCCGACATTCTCGGGAATGATCAGCTTAGCACCGGTCTTGGCAACAACCTCGTCCACGGTAACACCGGGAGCGACTTCCAGCAGCTTAGCGCCCTCGGGAGTGATCTCGATGACAGCCAGCTCGGAAACGATGTAGTTGATGCAGTGATAGCCGGTGAGGGGCATGTCGGTCTTCTCTACGATTTTGGGGTTGCCCTTCTTATCGCAGTGAGTGGTCATAACGATGGTGACCTTGGAGCCGGTAACCAGATCCATGGCACCGCCCATGCCGGCAGCAGTCTTACCGGGGATCATCCAGTTTGCCAGGTTGCCCTCGGCGTCTACCTCGTAAGCGCCCAGAACGGTGGCGTCAATGTGACCGCCACGGATAAAGCCGAAGGAACGGAAGCTGTCAAAGCAGGAGCCGCCAACGCGCAGAACGGAAGGCTTACCGCCAGCGTCAACAACGTTGGGATCTGCATACTCGCCCTCCTTGGGAGCGCCAGTCAGACCAACGACACCGTTCTCGGAGTCAACCCAAACGTCCACGCCCTCGGGCAGGTAGTCCAGGCACTTGGTGGGCATACCGATGCCCAGGTTTACTACGTCGCCGTCCTTGAAGAGGCGGGCGGTTCTGTAAGCGATCAGATCCTTACCAGTGAGTTCCATAGCATTCATCTTGAAGTACCTCCTTAAGCCTCAGTCAGGGCACGGCCCTGTACAACAGCGTCCACAACAAAACCGGGAGTCATGATCTGATCGGGATCCAGCTCGCCGATCTCAACGATCTCCTCAGCCTCTACGATGACATGGTCAGCGGCAGTGGCAAAGGCCTCGTTGAAGTTGCGGGAGGTGCGGCGATAAACCACATTGCCCATCTTATCAGCCTTCCAAGCATGAACGAAGCAAACGTCAGCATGGATGGGGAGCTCCAGAATAAAACGCTTCTTGGAAGCATCGGGGGTGATCTCACCCTCCAGGAACTTGAACTTGCCGGCTTCCTCGTCCCACTCAGCAACCTGCTTGCCGTCCATCATGGGGGTGTACAGGCCGGTGGGGGTCAGAATGCCGCCGATGCCGGCGCCGCCGGCACGAACCTTCTCGCACAGGGAGCCCTGAGGAACGAAGGTCAGATCGATCTCGCCGTCAACAACCTTCTGTACGGTGACAGCGTTGTTGCCGATGTGAGAGCAGGTGATCTTCTTGATAACGTCAGCGTCAACCAGCTTGCCGATGCCACGATGGGGCACGGAGGTGTTGTTGGAGATGACGCTCAGATTCTTCACGCCAGCAGCGATGAGGCCCTCAATGAGAACTTCGGATACGCCGACGTTTACGAAACCAGGAAGCAGTACGCTCATGCCGTCGAAGCAGTACGTTTTGATGGCTTCTTCAACGGTTGTAACTTTAGACTTTGCCATTGGTATCATTCCTTTCAGATTTTTCAGGTGCAATGCACCCTAATTGTATCACATTATTATGATACTATATTTCAGCGGAATGTCAAGGGGTTCTATGCCCGGAGCGGGCGGCTCCCATACATTCCGGAAACAACGATTGAAGCGGGATAATCCAGAGGATCGGTTGTGACCGAATGGGGTCAGACGATCATGAACTGCTCCTTTGCGTAGTGGCGGAGCTGGTCACGGACATCAGGGTGGGCAATGGAAATCAGCTGCAGGGCACGCTCCTTAACGCTGCGGCCCCGGAGATGGGCAATGCCGTATTCCGTTACCACATAGTCCACATAGTTCCGTGGAATCGAGACCACGGCGCCGGGCTTCAGCTGAGAAGAGATCTTGGAGACGCCCTTCTTTGTGGCGGCCTGAAAGGCCAGAATGCCTCGGCCACCCTTGGAGTGCAGAGCGCCGTAGGCGAAGCAGAAGGCACCGCCGGTACCGGAGAACTGCTTGGGGCCGATGGACTCGGAGCACACCTGACCGGTGATATCCATTTCGATGATGGTGTTGATGGAGACCATGTTGTCGTTCTTGCAGATCTCGCCGGGGTCTACCGCCACGGAGGTGGGGCACAGGCGGACGGCCGGATTGGTGGACAGGGTCTCATAGAGGGGCAGATCGCCGCCGGCAAAGCAGCCGATGTGCAGCCCCTTGTTGTAGTTTTTACGGGCCCCGGTGATCACACCCTTGCGGATCATATCGCCCATAATGGAGGTAAACATCTCCGTATGCAGGCCCAGATCCTTTTTGTCCATCAGATGATGGCCTACGGCGTTGGGCATGGAGCCGATGCCCAGCTGAATGCAGTCGCCGTCGTGGACCAGCTCGGCTACATTTTCGCCGATCTTTTCTTCGATTTCCGTGGTCTCGGCATCTGCCACCACCAGCGGGGGATAATCCACCTCGGTGAGCACGGTGACGTCCCGGATGTTGATCCGCAGACCGCCCCGCACCCGGGGCATCTGGGGGTTGACCTCCAGAATGATAGTGTCGCAGGTCTTGAAGCTGGCGCTCTCCCACATGTTGGTGAGGCCCAGCTGAAAATAGCCGTGGTCATCCATGGGGCTGACGCAGGCAACAAAGGTGTTCCGGGGACGATATTCTGCCATAAAGATGCCATAGTCACAGATGTCTGCCGGAACAAAGGAGACATTTCGCTGGGTCTGGCCGACCATCAGCTCACGGCCATAGAGAAAAGTGGTAAAGCTGATATGGCCGTTCATGGCGGGGTCGGTAACGCACTGAAAATCACCGGCATGGCCCTTGATGCAGTGCACTTCCTTCACATAAGGTGCAATTTTATGGAGATTGCTGAGGATCACATTGGGCTGATTGCCGTCACCGGCAAAGCATACCCGGGAATAGGAGTGGATGGCCTTCAGGCAGTCTTCCACCGTGCCCTTCTTTTCGTTGTATAAACGCTCAAATTCCGTCATACAAAAGCCCTCCCTCAAATATAGAACTGCTGCTGTGCATAGAACCGAAGCTCGTCCCGCACATCCGGATGGGCGATCTGGATCAGCTGCTGTGTGCGTTCCATCACGCTGCGGCCCTTCATGCGGGCCACGCCGTATTCCGTAACGATGTAGTCCACATAGTTCCGGGGAATGGTGACATTGGCGCCGGGGCTCAGCTGGGTCTTGATCTTGGACACACCCTTTCGGGTCATGGAGGGGAAGCACAGGATGCTCTTGCCGCCCTTGGAGTGAATGGCGCCCAGAGAGAAGCAGAGGTTGCCGCTGGAGCCGGAGATCTGCCGGGTCCCGATGGATTCGGCGCATACCTGACCGGTGAGATCCATCTCAATGAGGGTGTTGATGGCGATCATGTTGTTCATCTGGGAGATCACCTTGGGATCACAGACATAGCTGGCGGGACGGATGGCGACCTTGGGATGACTGCCGAGGGTTTGGTAAAGCCGCTGCTCTCCCCATGCCGCAGAAGCCACAGCAAGGCCGTGGTCGATATTTTTGTGTTCACCGGTGATGATCCCCGCTTCGATGAGATCCCCGGCGCCGGTGTTGAACCACTCGGTGTGAAGGCCCAGCTCCCGGTGATCCTTCAGCCGCTCCGCAATGGCATTGGAGAGCGTGCCGGTGCCCAGCTCCAGACAGTCACCATCGCTGACCAGGTCGGCGATATAATCGGAAATGGTTTCCTCCACCGCTGTGGGGGCCTTTTCCTGAATGTTGGGCAGGGGATAGGATGCTTCATGGAAGGCAGTGACCCGGCTGATATGAATATCCAGTCCGCCGGAGATCCGGGGAAGGTTGGGGTTGACCTCCAGAATAATCTTGGAGCAGGTCTCGATGCATTCCTTCTCCCACATCTGGCTCAGGCCCACCTGAAAACAGCCGTTTTCGTCCATGGGGCTGACGGCGGCAATGAAGGTATTGCAGGGGTTATGCTCGTTGATAAAGCGGGAATAGTCACAGATGTCGCAGACAATGTGGCTGGTGTTGCCATGCTTCATGCCTTCGATAAATGCTTCGCCGTAAAGAGGGGAACCGGTGTTGATGTGGCCGTTCATTCCGGGGGCGGTGACAAATTCATAGTCGCCGGAGCGGGATTTGATGCATTCCACATCCTCTACCCGGGGCGCTACGGTATGAAACTGCCGCATAAAGGCCACCGGCTGGTTGCAGCCGCCGGCAAAACAGATCCGGTCACCGGATGCAATCAGATCCAGACAGCCCTGAAGGGTGGTGCGCTTCTGATCCAATAAACTGTTCATCTGTAAGCCTCACTTTCTGTATGGCGCAGGTCAGCTTTCGCCGATCTTTGCCAGAAGGTTCATCATGGTTTTACGCTCCGCAGCACTGAGAGGGGCCATGATCCGGTCATCGGATTCCAGAATGGCCTGATTCAGCACCGTGGCAAATTCCTGCCCGGACTCTGTGGCAGAGAGCAAATAGCTGCGGGCATCTTTGGGGTCGGGATCCCGCCGCACATAACCGGAGTTCTCCAGAAAGCTGATGATTTTGGAGACACCGGGATTGGACAGGTAGAGATATTTTTCGATGCTGCGCTGATTGACGGACTCCGTCCGGCTGTACCACGCAATATAGATCAGGCTCATGGCCTGGTACATATTGACGCCGTAGCTTTGGAGCACCTCGCTGTGGATCCGGGTCACACGCCATTCCATTTTCCGGAGACGGCTGGTAAGTCCGTCCGGCGCGGCGGAGACCATCGCTGTGTCCTGCTGCGTGGAAATCACCCCTTTTCTCAATGATGATATATAATCTGTTATATAAATTATACCATGGTGCTGAAAACGTGTCAATGACCCCAAGCCGGAACAAATCAACAAAAAACTGCCCCAAAGGAGCAGTCCTTTGGGGCAGAAGAACGCAGGAATTACTTGTCGATCTTTTCCTTCAGAGCCTTACCGGCCTTGAAGACGGGAACGGTGGTAGCGGGGATCTCAACAGCCTCTTTGGTGCGGGGGTTCCGGCCAATGCGGGGCTCACGGTGCTTGGTCTCGAAAGCGCCAAAGCCAACCAGCTGAACCCGGCCGCCGGCAGCGAGCTCCTCGCCGATGACATCCAGCATGGTGCTGATGATCTGCTCGGTATCCTTACGGGTGGTTCCGGTTTTTTCTGCGACCTGTGCAATCAGTTCCGTTTTGTTCATTGTTACATTCTCCTTCTTAAATAATGCCTGTATCGGCTCTTTGGTTTTCCTGTTCCGCATCGGATGTGCGGATGCTTTGAATAAATGTCTCGCAGCGGCGATGGAGGGCCGTTTCCGGGTCCACACCGTATTGCCGTGCTGCGTTGACTGCGGCAAAAAGAAGCTCACCCACTGCCTGTTCGGGATCCGAGGACTGGGAGAGCGCTGCCATGGCTTCGGCAGCGCATACCGCCGGAGCGGCAGATGCTGCACCTACATGGGCTTTTTCGGCTTTTTTCTGGAGCTTTTCCGCCCGCCAAAGGGCAGGCAAACTCCGGGCCACGCCGTCAAGCTCCTCGGAAGGTGCGGTTTGGCCCTTTTCCCGGCGCTTGATTTCATCCCAGTCGAGACCGGCCTCGCCGCCGAACAGTGCCGGGTGCCGTGAAATCATTTTTTTGACGACGGTATCGCATACATCGTCTATGGTAAAGCGTCCGGCGTCCGCCTCGATGCTTGCGTGAAACACCACATGCAGCAGGACATCGCCCAGCTCCTCACGGAGATGGACCGGATCCTGCTGGTCGATGGCCTCGCAGGCCTCATAGGCTTCCTCCAGAAAGTTCCGGCGGATGCTCTGATGCGTTTGGACGCTGTCCCATGGGCAGCCGTCCGGGGCACGCAGTACCTTTACCAGCTGACAAAGATCGTCAAAATCATAGCGCAGTTTGCTATAAAAATCTATCATACTTTCCCCTTCTGTGCAAGCCCGGACGGCGTTTTTTGTAGAGATTTTTTTTCAAAACTTCCGCCGGATTTTGGTGGTTTTGTCAGGATACGCATGGTCTGGATCATTCTTCCTCGGAGGTGGGGGTGATCCGCAGAATTTTTGCGATCAGCTGGGATTTCGGCAGCAGCTGGCAATCCTCCCAGGTGATGATCTTCATGGCGTAGACCAGCAGCAGGTAGACGCAGCCGGCAACGCAGACCGATGCAATGGTGGAAAGCGCAGTGGAACCCAGCATCGTAAAGACGGCCTCATAGGTAAGATAGGCGGCCACGGCCATAACCGCTGTGGCGATCATGGGCTTTACAAACTGCTTGAGAATGCGCGGGGGGAGATCCATGGTTTTATGCATGGCGATGATGTTAAGGAACATGATCACGGCGCAATAGGAGATCGTGGCGATGGCAGCGCCGTAGATGTGAATGGCGCCCATGCCGATGAGCACATAGTCAGTGATGATGTTCACCAGACCGCCGGCCAGTGTGGTGTAGATGGGGATATTCACCTTGCCATGGGCCTGAAGAATACCGTTCGTCACAGTGACCATACAGTTAAAGATCACGGCAATACCCAGCAGAGCCAGAATCGGGCCCGCAACGCTGAGGGTCTGGGCATTGTAGCCGTAAAGCCATTTCTGAATGGGGGAGGCCAGCACAGCCAGTCCTGCACCGCAGGGAAGCCCGATCAGGGCCGTCATGCGGACTGCCGACTCCTCGGTGCTCCGGGCTTTCCGGTAATTGCTGAGGGTCAGGGCGGCGGTCACCGTGGGGATCACGCTGATGGCCAGCGGCTGTACCAGTGCGGAGGGCAGCATATAGAAGGTCTGTGCTGCAGAGTAGGTGCCGAACATGGAGGTTGCCTCTTTGGCAGTGAGACCAATGGCGTCCTGAAGCCGTCCCTGAATGATCATGGTATCCAGTGCGTTAAAAATTTGCAGTCCCGCAGAGCCGATGGTAATGGGCACCGCAAGGCGCAGCAGCTGCTTCAGCGTGCCGGAGGTGGAGTCCACCGGAACAGCCAAATCCTCCGGGGTCAGTACCACCTGCTTCTTCTGATACTGGAAGAACAGATAGACTGCGGCGAATACGGTGCCCAGTGTAACGCCCAAAATGGCGCCGCCTGCGGCCTCGGCCACGCCGAAGCCAAAGTGAAGGATCAGGAATACGGCGCCCAGTCCCAGCACCAGCTTGCACAGGGCTTCAATGACCTGGCTGACTGCGGTGGGGGTCATATACTGCTGCCCCTGGAAGTATCCCCGGAAGGAGCAGATAATACACACAAACAATACGGCAGGGGCCAATGCGGCGATGGCGTAGACTGCATCCGGGTCACGCATCAGATTGGCCAGCTGCGGCGCAAAAATCAGCATGGCGCCGGAGCATACTACACCGACGGCCAGAAACAGGCGCAGACTGACCTTATAGATCTTTTGCACCTGCTGGCGGCGGCCCAACGTGTTGGCCTCGGAGATCATCCGGCTGACCGCAATGGGCAGACCGGTAGAGGAGATCATCAGCAGTACATTATAAATGCTGTAGGCGACGTTAAAGTGCCCGAACCCTTCGGTGCCGATGATCCGGTTCATGGGGATCTTGTAGAGGGCGCCAATGAGCTTTACCAGAATGGTGCCGAAGGTCAAAATAGCGGCGCCCTGTAAAAATCCCTGCTTTTTGGTCTTCCCGGAGTTCTGCTCAGCCATTGGGCTGCTCCTTTCCGTCATTTCCAAACATCAGAGGGATCACATAGTCGTGGAACTCCCGCAGCACATGGTCCAGATCGATGGTGGGATAATGGCCATCCTCGTAGAGAATTTTGCCTCGAACCATGGTCATGCGCACATCGTGGCCGGAGGCCGCATAGACCAGATTACTGATGGGGTTGTGGCAGGGGATGAGATGGGGCTGGGCAAAGTCCAGCATGATGAGATCTGCGTCCATGCCCGGGGCAATGACGCCGCACTCATTTTCACGGCCCTGGGCCTTTGCGCCGTTGACGGTGCCCAGCTTCAGCGCCTCCTGCGCTGTCAGGGAGGTGGGGTTCAGGGTGGAACCGTTGGAAAGCAGCGCTGCCAGCTTGACCGCCTCAAAGAGATCGGCGTTGTTGGAAGAGGACATGCCGTCAGTGCCCAGTGCCACATTGATGCCCTTGTCGATCATCTTCCGAACCGGAGCAATGCCGGAGGCCAGCTTCAGGTTGGAGTTGGGGCAGTGGACGGCGGTTACGCCGCGGCGGGCGAAAAGCTCCATATCCTCCTCGGTGAGCCATACGCAGTGGGCGGCCAGCGCCCGGGTATCCCATACATGGTACACGTCCAGCAGCTGGGCGGGGGTAAGACCGTACTTTTCCAGGCAGGTGTCGTGCTCATTCTGAGTTTCGGATACATGCACCTGCATGCCGATGCCGCTGTTGATGGCGAACTCCGCCAGTGCATGCCACACCTTGTCAAAGGAGGTGTATTCTGCGTGGATCGAAGCCTCCACCTGAATCCGGCCATTGTCATAGCCGTGCCATTTCTCTTTCAGCGCCACGACCTCCTGAGAGGGGGCGTGGGTGTCAAAGCAGTAGTCATCTTCAAACACCGTAATGGAACGGGAGATATTGCCCTTGATGCCCACATCGGCCACACACTGGCAGATGTCGTCGGAGAAATAATACATGTCCGATACGGAGGTGGTGCCAAACCGCAGGCATTCGGCCAGACCCAGCAGGGTTGCTGCCCGAATGGCCCGGCTGTCCCAGAGATCCTCCTTGGGGAAAATGTAATTGGTGAGCCAGTCCTGTAGATCATGGTCATCGCCGTAGCCCCGAAGGGGGGTCATGGGGAGATGGGCGTGGCAGTTGATGAGGCCGGGCATCAGAACCATGCCCCGGCCATCGATCACCCGGGCGGCCTCTTCCTTGGGGGGCTCTTTGGAAATATAGCTGATTTTCCCGTCGGTAACACCCACGTAAGCGCCCAGAATGACAGGGAGCTTGTCGATCATGGTTACGGCGGTGATATTGGAAAACAGAGTGTCCATAGGACTCCTTTCAATTGGTTGGGACAATGGGAGATCGTCCGGTTTACATATTTTCTACACAGTCACAGATCAGCTGGGAGAACCGCTCCTTGGCGGCAGCGGCGGCATCCAACACCTCCTGCTCGGAGAGAGTGGCACCTTCTACGATACCGGCAGCTGCGTTGGAAACCAGAGAGAAGCCCAGCACCTCCATGCCGGCATGTCCGGCGGCCAGTACCTCCGGCACGGTACTCATGCCCACAAGGTCTGCACCCAGCGTACGGATAGCGCGGATCTCCGCAGGAGTCTCATAGGAGGGGCCGGGGAAATACATGTATACGCCTTCCTTGAGGTCAAGCCCCTGAGCCTTGGCCACGCTCCGGGCCACATCCTGAAGGCGGGGCGTGTACAGATGGGTGGCGTCCGGGAACCGGGTGCCAAATTCATCCAGATTCTTGCCCCGGAGGGGGGAGTCCATAAAGAACTTGATATGGTCGGTGATCAGGCAGATATCGCCTACCCGCAGGCTGAGATTCACACCGCCGCAGGCGTTGGTGATCACCAGCTTGTCGCAGCCCAGCAGACGGAGAACCCGCAGGGGGAAGCAGACTTCCTCAAAGCTGTAGCCCTCATAGGCGTGAAGCCGCCCCTGCATTACGGCAACGTTTTTTCCGGCCAGTGTGCCGAACACCAGCTGGCCCTTGTGGCCGGGAGCGGTGGAAACGGAAAAACCGGGAATTTCACCGTAGGGAATGACCATGGGATGCTCTGCCAGATCGGCCATGTCGCCCAGACCGGAGCCAAGGATCATGGCGACCTCCGGCTGGAAGCCGCCCAGCTTCTGCTTTACGGCATCGGCGGCCTTCTGGTAGTCAGAAAAGGTATAACGCATAGTATTTCATCCTTTCTTATGATGGGAATATACGGCGGGAACCGATAAACTCCCGGAGAATGGAGTCATCGGGTACAAAGGAGGAGTCCAGCGGCGTAATGCGTCGGAGCATTTCTATGGCATGCTCCACCTTGTCGTAGCTGGGAATGGTGCTTGGGAGATTCTGAAGCAGCGGGAGAATGTACGGGCGCAGCGCCTGCACTTCGTAGCCCAGCGTAGTGTCAATGGTCCCGTGGGCCTCTGCCCGATGGGGCTCTATGTAGATTTTTTCACTGGCAAGCACATTGGGCCAGAGCTCCAGACTGTATTCCGCAGTTGCGCCCCGGAACTGATGATCCCGGACGATCCGCCGCATGAGCCGAAGCTGCTGAGGCTGGCACAGGATCTGACGGTCTGCACCAAAGGCGGACACCGGAGAGACATAAAGCCGACAGGCGCAGGGATGCTGCCCGGTGAACATATCATTGAGGGCGTGGATCCCTTCAAAGATGAATACATCCCCCGGCGCAATATCCATGTGGATGCTGCGATCCTCCAGCCGGGAGCTGGTGGGGAAGCTGTAGATGGGAACATCAATGGCCTCCCCGGCCTCCAGCATGGCAAAGTGCGCATTGAGCAGCGGAATGTCCAGACATTCCGGGGCTTCCAGATCCCGCTGACCATCGGCGGTCATGGGGAAACTCGGGGTGTCCCATGACAGATAGTAATTGTCCATGGATACCAGATGGGCGGAGATGTGATGCCGGATCAGAAGATCCCGAAGCCGCCGGCCGGAGGTGGTCTTGCTGGAACCGGAAGGGCCTGCCAGAAGCACCACCGGAGAACGGCTGCGGTTATCCATCACCAATTGCAGGGCGTTCTCCAGCTGACTGGTATAATGCTGCTCCCAATGGGCGATGGCTGCCGGGGCATTTTCACGGAGCTGCCGGGCCGTTTCACGAAGATCATAGATCACAGGATTACCTCCCGCTTCTTACGGCAGATTTCGTCAATATCCCGGATGTACTCCTGGGGATATTTGGGGTTTGTAAGCCGGGAAACCTGGGTCCCGTCGATCACCTTTGTAACACCGCCGGAGCCCAGAGACAAAATGGAATGCAGTTCTTCCATCATATATATATTGTAGAGATTGTCATACCCATTCCTGCTCCAGCCCACATTTTCAAAGCTTCCTGTCATATATTTCTGCCGGTAGAGATAGTAGGGGTGATAGTCGGAAGCACGCAGGGAGCGGGACGCGAAGGAGAGCATCTCCTCGACCATATCCGCTGTGGGCAGGGCCGCACGTTTTTCATAATAAAGAGTTGCAGCTTTCTTCAGGGCAAGGGTGTGAACGGTGATATTGGAGGGGGAAAGCGAAAGCACCTGTTCCATGGTATGCTGAAAACCTGCCGGAGTGTCCCCGGGAAGACCGGCAATGAGATCCATATTGATATCCCGATGTCCGGCCTCCAGGGCCTGCTGATAGGCCCGAAGAATATCGGCGCTGGTATGGCTCCGACCCATGATGGCAAGGACCCGGTCATCCATGGTCTGGGGATTGATGCTGATGCGGGTGGCGCCGCCCTGCCGGATGGCCAGAAGCTTTTCCGGATCCAGCGTATCCGGACGGCCTGCTTCCACGGTAAATTCCAGACAGTGGGACAAATCAAATTCCCGATGCAGCGTGTTTAGCAGCCATGTAAGCTCCCGAGCGGAAAGAGTGGTAGGCGTGCCGCCGCCGATATAGACGGTGCGAATGCGCCGGGGATTCTGCCGGAGCCCCTCTGCTGCGGCATGAATTTCACGGCCCAGCGATTCCAGATAGGGGGGGATCAGCTTTCCGGATTTCTCCGTTGCGGCGGAAACAAAGCTGCAATAGATGCAGCGGGTGGGACAGAAGGGGATCCCCACATAGAGGGAGATGTCCCCGGGCTGCTGCCGGTGGAGGGCTTCCATGGTGGCTTCTGCGGCATCCAGACAGAGCTGCCGCCGCTGGGGCGAGACATCGTAGATGTCCCGGAGCATCCGGTCTGCCGAGGCTCTGGTACCTCCGGCCATAAGATGCCGGGAGACAAGCTTCGTGGGGCGGACACCGGACAGCGCACCCCAGGAGGGAGGCGCATCCAGAAAGTGCAATGCAGCACGGTAGAAGCTCTGCCGCAGGATCTGCCGCCGCAGCGGCTCTGTGACAGCATCCATGGGGCAGCGGGCCACGCCCCGGGCCGTGACGCCGCCCCGGGTGATCTTTGCAGTGGCAGTGAGCCAATGGCTGCCCTCTGACAGGGTGGAAACAGCGCCGTCACCGGTGAAATCCGTTTCCACATACTCGATCTTCTCCTGTGGAAACAGGATCAGGGACAGCTGTTCCATGGCGTAGCGGCTGTTATGGCCGATCAGTCGAAGCTTCATCCCAGTGCAGACTGCATGAACATGTTGGTTTTCCGTTCACGCTCCAGAGTGGTGGAACCGGTGTGGCCGGAGAGCACCGTATAGTTCCCCTTCAGCTCGTAAAGCCTGCGGAGGGAGGCACACATGTCGCTCCAGCTGCCCCCGGGGAAATCCGTCCGGCCGCAGGAGCCCTGAAAGAGCGTGTCGCCGGAGAAGATCACGTCATCGGCGATGAGGCATACGGAACCGGGGGTGTGACCGGGGGTGGTCAATACCCGGAAGGTGATGGAATCCATGGTGACGGTGTCACCGTCCGCCCAGTCGATCACATCGGCGGGATCCAGAGATACCGCCTCGTGGAATACGGCTTCCAGATGGAGATCCTTGTGAGACATATAGATTTTCGGATCAGCGCCGCAGGTCTCTTTCAGCTCATAAACGCCGCCGATATGGTCAAAATGGCCGTGGGTCAGCAGAATATATTGCAGGGTGAGCCCGTTCTTTTTCAGGCAGTCGGCCAGATAGGCACCATCGTCACCGGGATCAATGACGGCGGCGTTTTTTGTATGTTCGTCCCAGACGATATAGCAGTTGGTCATCAGCTGGCCAACCTGCTGAACTTCTATTTTCATGGAAAAACTCCTTTCCAGCGGGAGAGCAAAGTCAGAATTACAGATCTTTGGAGTCGACGATCAGGGTAACGGGGCCATCGTTGACGGATTCCACCAGCATGTGCGCACCGAAAATGCCATGCTGGGGCGGATAGCCCAGGGCCTGACACTGCTGCAGGAACCGCTCATAGAGGGCCTCGGCCTTGTCCGGCGCCGCTGCCCCGAAGAAGTCCGGTCTGCGGCCCTTTTTGCAGCTGCCATACAGGGTGAACTGGCTGACCACCAGCACCTGACCTTCAACCGCTTCCAGTCCCAGATTCATTTTTCCCTGGGCATCGGTAAAGATACGAAGACTCAGAAGCTTTTTGCACAGCTTGTCACAATCCTGCGGGGTGTCCTCGGGGCCAACGCCCAGAAGGATCAAAAAGCCCCGGCCAATTTTCCCGGTCACTGTCCCATCCACCGTGACAGAGGCGGAGGAGACCCGGGTCAGAACCGCCCGCATCAGTGGTGCCCTCTGCGGATGCTTTTGACACCCTTAATGGAGGAAAGCCGGGAACGGACGGCGTTGAGCTCGGTGACGTTCTGCACTTCCACAGTAATGGAAATGGTGCTGCCGCCCTTTCCGTCGGAGCGGGCACTGAGCTCAGAGCATTTGAGCTTCATGGAGGAAATGATCATGGCCACATCCAGCGCAAGGCCGTCCCGATCCTGACAGGTGAGCTCAAAGGAGGTGGAGAAGCTCTCCATGGGCATGGAGGCCCAAACCACCTTGACCCAGCGGCCGGAGTTCTCGGGGGAGGCGGCACCGGCTGCGTTGGGACAGTCCCGACGGTGGACAGATACGCCGAAGCCCTTGGTGATAAAGCCCACAATATCGTCTCCGGGAACCGGCGTACAGCAGCGGGCGAATTTGATCATGCAGTTGTCGATGTCCTCCACAATGACGCCGGAGGTAGCCAGCTTGGGCTTGTGGCTGATGGAGGTGGGATCCTTGGCGGCGGCATCTGCGGCTTCCTTCTTGTTGAAGCGCAGGATCTCCTCCTTGATCCGGTTGACCGCCTTCACGGCGGTGAGGCCGCCGTAGCCGATGGCTGCATACATATCGTCCAGATTGGAGAAGGAGAGCTTTTTCAGCAGCAGCGGCTGCAACGCGTCGTTGGCAACGATGGCGGGGGAAACGCCGATGCGCCGCAGCTCCTCTTCAAAGCTCTGACGGCCGGTGATGACATTTTCCTCCCGGCGCTCCTTCTTATACCACTGACGGATCTTGATGCGGGCCTGATTGGATTTGCAGAGGCTCAGCCAGTCACGGCTGGGGCCCTTGGCGGATTTGGAGGTGATGACCTCTACGATATCGCCGTTTTGAAGCACGGTATCATAATTGACGATCCGGTGGTTCACCTTGGCGCCCACCATGTGGTTGCCTACCTCGGAGTGAATGGCATAGGCAAAGTCGATGGGGGTGGAGCCTGCGGGCAGGGAAATGACCTCGCCTCTGGGCGTAAAGACAAACACCTCATCGTCGAACATGTCAATTTTCAGACTGGAGATAAAATCCTCGGCCTCGGAGTCCTGCTGGCTTTCCAGCAGACGGCGCACCCATTCAAACTGCTCTTCTCCGCCGGTGGACTGAATGCCCTCTTTATACTTCCAGTGGGCTGCAATGCCGTATTCGGCGGTGTGATGCATCTGGGAGGTGCGGATCTGCACCTCAAAGGGGATGCCCTCGGAGCCGATGACGGTGGTGTGCAGAGACTGGTAGCCGTTGGGCTTTGGCGTGGAGATGTAGTCCTTAAAGCGGCCCGGCACCAGATTGAACAGGTCGTGGATGTGGCCCAGCACGTTATAGCAGTCGGCAATGTCGTCCACAATGACCCGGAAGGCGTAGAGATCATAGACCTCGTCCAGCGTCTTGTTCTGGGAGTACATCTTCCGATAGATGGAGTAGATATGCTTGACCCGGCCATAGATCTGGAATTTGATGCCGCTTTCCCGGAGTCTGGTCTCAATCTTTTCCCGGATGGAGGCCATCATCTGGGCGTTGGCGGCTTCTTTTTCATCCAGCTGCCGGGAGATCTCCTCATAGCCCACGGGGTCCAGATACTTCAGAGAGGTGTCCTCCAGCTCCCACTTGATCTTCTGCATGCCCAGACGATGGGCCAGCGGCGCATAGATCTCCATGGTCTCCAGAGATTTGCTCCGCTGTTTTTCCGGGGTCTGGTACTGAAGGGTACGGGTGTTGTGGAGCCGGTCAGCGATCTTAATGAGAATGACCCTGATATCCTTGCTCATGGCAAGGAACATCTTCCGCAGATTTTCCATCTGCTCTTCTTCCATGGACTGGAAATTCACCCGGGTCAGCTTGGTGACACCCTCCACCAGATCGGCAACGGTCTTGCCAAAGCGACGGGCAATCTCCTCGTGGCTGGCGTCGGTGTCCTCGATACAGTCGTGAAGCAGGGCGGCCAGAATGGAATCCGTATCCAGACCCATTTCCGCAACGATCTCTGCCACGGCCAGCGGATGGATGATATAGGGGGAGCCGTCCTTTCGGAGCTGGCCCTCATGCTTGCCGGCGGCATATTGATAGCCGGCGTCCACCAGAGCCATGTCCACATGGGGGGTATATTTTTCAATGGCAGCTTTCATGGCTGCATAGTGTTCAGATACTGATTCCACGTCAGTCACCTCTCTTTTGGTTTCTGAGCCGCAGCAGAATGGCGGAGTTTTCCAGATCGACCTTGCCGGGGCCGGGGGTCAGATGGATGGTGATGGTGCGGGGACTGACCTCCATCTGGATCAGACCACGTTCCGCCAGCACATCCAGACAGATCCGGGTTCTTACAAAGCTCACCGGAAGACCGGCGCTGCGGGCGATTTTTCGGGAAAGCACAGTAAATTCATCCATCACACTGCCCCCGGTGCAGTGGGCCATCAGATAGCGCCAGACGGCGGCAAATTCCCGCCGGGGCGGGATTAGACTGTCGATGTCCAGCGAGGAATAGGCGTTGGACGCAAGACAGGCATAGATCTTCCGTTCCCGCTCCATGGCCTCCCGGCACGCAAGAGACGGGCGGATATCGGTGATGTTCAGTTGAACCGTGCGGAGACCCCGGAATTCGTTGATCTGGGGGCTGAAGGCCACTTCCACCAGATCTCCGGCGGCAATGGCGGCACGGCAGGCGGTGGTGGAGAAGAAAATGCCGTCCAGCAGCCGACCGTGGCGGCTGAGGCGAAGCTTTAAGTGCTTTCCGCCGCCCACCTCGCTGAGCTGTTCTACCCGCATTCCCTCCAGATAGAGCAGGGGGCGGGGACAGGAGGCCCCGAAGGGCTCCAGCTGATCCAGAGCCGTGACGTTGGCGGTGGTGAGAAGCTCCGGCGATACGGTGCAGTCCAGCTCCAGAGCGGAGCCTTCGGGATGGGCCTGACGATAGGCGTGGGCCAGAAGCGTGACCTGCCGGCGAAATTCGGGAATATTCTCCCGGAGAATTGTAAAGCCTGCGGCCAGCTCATGGCCGCCGAAGTTCTGGAGCAGCGGCTCCAGCTTTTCCAGCGTAGAAAACAGCGGGAAGTTTCCATAGCTTCGGGAAGAAGCCTTGCCGGAATCGCCGCTGAGGCAGATCAGAAAAACAGGACAGCCGTAGTCCTCCGACAGCCGGGAGGCCACAATGCCCACCACGCCCTGATGCCAGTTTTCACCGGCCAATACAATGGCGTCGGGATTGCGGACGCCCTCCAGCATGGCGGCGGCATCTGCGTAGATCTCCGCTTCAATGGTCTGCCGCTGCCGGTTAAGGCGGCAGAGGTGCGCGGCCAGCTGAGCGGCTTCCGCCGGATCCCGGGTCAGAAACAGCTCGGCAGCCAGAGATACTTTGCCCATACGGCCTGCGGCGTTGATCCTCGGGGCCAGCGTATAACCAACGGTAGAGGAGGTGACGGAGCCGGGTGCGATCTGGCACTCATGCATCAGGGCACAGATCCCCGGCCTGCGGGAGCGCTGCATGGCGGCAATACCGGCCGTGACCAGAATGCGGTTTTCACTGACCAGCGGCATTACGTCGGCAACGGTACCCAGCGCCACCAGATCGCAGTATTCCCGAAATACTGCCTGCTGATCTCCCAGCACTGCGGCGGCGACCTTAAAGGCCACGCCTACACCTGCCAAGTGGCAGAAGGGATAGGTGGAATCGTGCCGGTGCGGATTTACAACGGCTACCGCCTCAGGCAGCTCTGTTTTACACTCATGGTGATCGGTGATGATGAGGTCGATGCCAAGGCTGCGGCAGAGCTTTGCCTCCTCCACAGCGGTGATACCGCAGTCCACGGTAATGATCAGGCTGACGCCCTGCTCCTTGAGGCTGCGGATGGCGGGTTCATTGAGGCCGTAGCCCTCTTCCAGCCGGGCGGGGATATACCAGGTGCAGTCCGCACCGCGCCGGGTGAGAAATTCAGTTAAAAGACAGGTGGAGGTAATACCGTCCACATCATAGTCGCCGTAAACCGCAATGGTTTCGCCGGTTTCAATGGCGCGGCGGATCCGGGGAACCGCCTTGTCCATATCGGGCATATCCATGGGACTCAGCAGCGGGCCATGGCCGGAGGCCAGAAATTCCGCGGCTTTTTCGGGGGTGTCATACCCTCGGGAGACCAATACGGCGGCAGACAGAGGTGAGATTCCGGCAGCGGTCAGAACTGCCGTGCGTGCCCCATCCAGCGGGGCAACGTTCCAAGTGCCGTATTTCAATTTCGATGCACATCCATATCATATATTTCTAATCATTATAACAAAGAAACGCTGAAATCTCAACCGGTTTCCGGAATCTTTGCCACGGCTGCGGAAATTGCGGTGCGGCAGCGAAACCTTCCATATGAAACCTGTCCGACAAAATGTTTTTTCGACAAAGAAAGGGGTGCATATTGTCCTCTAATTGGTTGATTTGCACAGAAAATATTGAAATCAAAATGTTTGACTGGTATATTTACCGTATTAAAGGAAGGAAAGAGGAGGATCACCATGAAACGCACAAAACAGCTCCTGTCACTGTTTCTTGCGCTGGCTCTGGTCATGAGCTTTGCGGCAGTGCCTGTACTCGCTGCGGGAGATACAGCGGACGCTGAGGAAAAGGAATCCATTCCCGAAGGCAATCAGACCGAGGGAAACTGGGTCTATGAGGTAGCGGAGGCCCAAATGGGCGGCCCCGGCGGCGGGCCGGGCGGACCCGGGGGAGGGCCGGGCGGAGGCCCCGGCGGCGGAGAACCGACACAGGAAGAATTGGACGCCTTTATGGCGATGATGATGGCCGGCGGCACCCCGGAGGCCACGATTCTGTGGGGCAGCGGCGAAGAGAAGTCCGGCAATGTGGTCATGATCCCCGCAGCGCTGGGGGGCTACGCGGTCACCACGGTGGGAAATGGCGTGCAGAACATCTCTTCCAACAACAAGAATGAGGATGTGTATTTCCTGATCCCCGAAGGCGTTACAACGCTGGCGCCCCGGATGATCTATGACTACAACAGCACCAGCGGCTGGTCCATTCCGGCCAGCGTTACCGGCATCAGCTCGGATCCTGCATCCTTCCTGAGTTGCCCGGGCACCTTTTATGGGGAGACGGGGAGCGCAGCGGAGACCTATGCCTCCACCGATGCCACCCGTGATTTTGTGACCTATGATGCGGACGGCAGCACTGCCTTTGCAGTCACCGGCGGCGAGGAGGGCTATATTCAGCCCAACGGCACCTATCATCTGCCCTCCGGCATGCTGGATGGGGCGCACACCATCACGTTCCATATCGTGGCGGATTATCAGTATAAGATCAAAGCGCTGACGGTGGACGGGGCAGAGGTGCCTGAGGCGGCAGGAAAGAATACCTACGACCTCGACTATACCTTTACCACCGGCTCCAGCGCCGTGGATGTTACCTACGAAGCGGATCCCAGCGACAGCCGGAATCCCGATGAGATGACGGAGACCTTCGACTATGATGCCCCGGAGATCAATAAAAAGGCGGTGGCGGAGGGCGCAAAGCTCCCTGACGATGTAGACGACTATGTGGGCGTCAGCACCGGCTCCACCTCCAAGTATCAGAACACCATGGGCATTTCCACCGGCGCATATTACGCCGCAGACGGGAAGACCTATGAGATGGTAAAAGCCTATCAGGTCACCGATGAGCCGGAGTATCTCTCCAAGGCAGAGGCCATTAACGGCGTCTATAAGAAGGATAAGCTGGTCTTCGGCAAGGACTATGATCTGGTGCGGCTCTACAATTACTATGAGAATGTGACCTCCGGCCCGGCACAGGGCGTGGTCAGTCTGTACTGCACCTATCTCTACAAGGAGATCGATCCCAAGGATATCCCCGGCGAGAATACGGTTTCCGGTGACCATATCAATACCGCTTCCGTGTTTGTGCAGCAGGGCGGTGAGCTGACGCTGGACGATTTTACATCCTACTGCTACACCGCCGGGAAGGGGCCCTCTGAGGCAGGCAACTTCTTCGGCATGGGCTCTGCCATCCATGTGGACGGCGGCGATGCCACCACCCCGGCAGCGACCATCATCAACAAGGGTACATCGGCCCTGACCATGCATAATCCCCAGATCCTCGGTACGGTAAACTCCATCTATGCCACGGCCAGCGGCGTGATCTATATTCAGGGCGGCAATATTTTCTCCTGTACCTCCGGCGGCCACGGCCCCTATGTATCCACCGGCGGCCAGATCCTGCTGAACACCGATGGAACCAATCTCATTGATGATACCGGCATGGTGAACCGGGAGGCGGAGAATCTGACGGCAGAAAAGCGCCCCAGCAGCGAGCTGGGAACCATGGCCCGGAACAAGGACGGCGACATGGAGGGCGTCTATCAAGAGCATCCCGATGATGTAACGGTGGTCGTGACCGGCGACGAGGCCGGCACGGCACTGGCAACGGACTCCGGCGGCGGTGTCATCGTGGCCAATCAGGTGGTCACCAAGACCTTCGGCCTCCGCTGCGCAGGCGTCTACTCCATCGGCTCCAATGAGAGCTGGGTATACTGCTACAACTCCGCACTGACCTCCTATCTGGATGCGGGCCTGTGCTCCGCTTCCGGCGGTTACATCTATGCCTATAACTGCGACATCAACGGCGTTATGGGCCTCAAGTGCCGTGCAGGCGGCAACGCCGAGGCGGATGAGACCGGCGTGCATGTGGTCAATTCCCGTGTTGCGGCATACTTTGACGATGCAGAGATGAAGAACGCCTACGATGTGGCGGATCCCGAGACCATGCAGGCGCAGATGGACAGCGGCGAGCTGGACATTGACAGCCTTGGCGTGGGCTACTCCAAGCTCAATATGTTCATCGACAAGGCAAACTCGCCCAAGTTCTATGAGGATTCTCTGAACTGGTGGTTTACGGACAAATCCAAGACCCCCGGATATTCCGGCGGCAATAAGTTTGCCGTGATGTATGTGGAAAATTCCTCTACCCCCATCTATGTAGAGGCCTCCAAAATGGTCAACCAGAACTATGTGGAATATGGCGATGCCTCCAAGCTGGAGGAAGGCCAGACACCCGCAGACAATCTGCTGCTGAGCGTGGAGGGCGCAGGCTCCGCAACGGTAAACTTTAAGGATGAAAACGATGAGACCCCGTGGGATCTCACGGGAGAATCTGAGGATACCACAGAGCTGGTAGGCGACTTCTATATCGGTGCCTATTCCCAGTCCACCGGAAGCCCGGATATCGGCACCGGTGCAAACTCTGCTACAGTAAACTTTGATCACTCCCAGTGGGAGGGCACCGTGCTCTACGGCGACACCGATGAGATCACCGGTATCTGCAATCTGAACTTTGACTACAAGTCCAGCTGGAAGGTGACCGGCGATACCAAGGTCTCCAATCTGGAGATCTACAATGTGGAGAATATCACCGCAGATGAGCCTGTGACCATCACCTTTGACTCCACCACCACCGTTGTGGCCGGAACCTATGGCAACGTAACGCTGGAGGGCCCCGGCGTCGATCAGTGGCCGGAGATCCCCGAGGAGCCGGAAGAGCTGCCCGAGGAGGAGCCGTCTATTGTGGAAGAGACCTCCGAGGTTCAGGAGACTCCTGCGCCGACACCGGAAGCAGCACCCGAGGCAACGCCTGAGGTGCAGCCGGAAGCGCAGACCGGCGGCCTGTCCACGGGCGGAATCGTTGGCATTGTAATTGCTGTGATCGTTGTGATTGGGACCGCTGTGGTGCTCCTGAAAAAACGTGCTTCGAAGAACGATCAGTAACCTGCTTTTCGTTCTGACTAATATCCATAACCACTCAGCCGCCACTATGCGTTGCATAGCGGCGGCTGAGGCATTTATTGTGTTATCCGTGGGGCTGGGCGGGGCCCTTCCCTACGGCGGCGTAGTAGGCGTGCATCACGGTAGAGATCAGAATGATACCCGCAGAGATGGCGCCGGCCAGCAGAAGCGTATGGGTGCCGGTTTGGAGAAAGCCCATGCCGTCCATCCCAACGGCGCAGACCATGGTGCGGTAGAGACTGCCGCCGGGAATCAGAGGGATGGCGGAGGACATGAGAAAAACGGTGGCCGGAGCACGGAAGCAACGGGCACAGATCTCGGCATAGACAGTGATGAGCATGCTGGAAAGCAGATAGCCGATGACATCCGAGCAGCCCAGATAGAGAAAGATCAGGTAGCTGCCCCAGGCCAGAAGACCGCCCAGCGCACCCCAGAAAAGATTTTTGCCCCGCACATTAAAAATCAGCGAAAAGCCAAGTGAGCCCAATGATGCGGTGAGAAGCTGAAGCAAATAAGTCTCCATATGTTTCCCTCCCTATAAAAACAGCGCCGAGGGCAGGGCAAAGCCCCATGCCAGCGCCAGACTCAAAAGCAGGGATTCACAGAATCGGAGCAGTCCGGAGATGGTGTCCCCGGTGAACATATCCCGGATGGCATTGGTCATGGCAATACCGGGCACCAGAAGCATAATATTGCCAATGGCCACCTTGTCCGGGGCACAGGGAACGCCCAGATGGGAAAGACCGTGGGCAAAAAATCCGCCGATCACAGCGCACAGCAGGGTGGAGGCAACGCCGGGCACCTGAAGCCGGTCAAGAACCCGCATCATGAGCCGCAGCAGCATCCCGACCCCGGCGGAGATCATGCCGTCCAGCAGACTGCCGCCGAAAAACAGAGAGAATACCAGACTGGCAAGCCCATAAAAGAGCACAGTCAGCGGGAAACCGTAGGTTTCGCCATGGGCGATCTCGTCCAGCTTTCGGCGAATGCTGTCCGGGGCGCAGCGGCCGGAGCAGATATCACGGCTCAGGGCGTTAAGCCGGGTCAGGGCGGTCATGTCGTATTGAATGCCCGAGATCCGGCGGGTCTGGGTCACGGGGCCTTCCGGCCAGTGGGCGGTGACCACAATGCTGGAGGTAATGGTGAATACATCCACCCGGCTGGCACCCTGCGCCCGAAGGATCCGGGTGATGGTATCTTCTACCCGGCCCACCTCTGCGCCGCGCAGAAGCATTTGCTCGCCCAAGTCCAGAATTTCGGTCAGCAGTGCGCTGTTTGCGGTGCTTTGATCCAAGACGATCTCCTCCTAACTGGAATTTCCGTAAGTATAGCGCAGTTTTTTCCTTTTTTCAAACAGAATCATTGTACCTGAGCAGAAAATTTGATATAGTAGCATTACTGTGCGCCAAACAGGCGGCAAGTATGTAAAAAAGGTGGTGCGGCTGTGGGTATCATGGCATTGATGGGGACGCCCTTTTCGCCGGAACAGCTGGAGGAGATCCGCCGTACTGCGGAAAAGCAGGGACTGACCCTGAGAATGATGGAGCCATCTGCTTCGTATCCCAAGGGTGCGCTGGAGGACTGTGAGGTGCTGCTGGGGTATTTTCCCCGGAGCCTGCTGAAAGGCGCAAAAAATATGAAGTGGATGCATCTCCCCTCAGCAGGTGCAGACAAATACGCAGACAACGGCCTCTATGACGGCCATGAGTTTTCTCTGACCAATTCCTCCGGGGCGTTTGGTGCGGCCATTGCAGAGCATCTGGTGATGGGAACGCTGATGCTGCTGCACCGTATGCCGGAGTACCTCCGCCAGCAGCGGGAGCGCGTCTGGCGGCGTGTGGGAGATCTCCGCTTTTTGGGGCAGAGTCAGGTGACGGTGCTGGGAACCGGAAATCTGGGCAGCACCTTTGCACGGTACTGTCAGGCCATGGGCGCCCGGACGGAGGGTGTCAGCCGCAGGGGAGCGCAGGTGGAGCCGTTTTCCAGAGTCTGGGCCATGTATCAGCGGCTTGAGGCGGTGAAGCATGCGGATGTTGTAGCGGCGTGCCTGCCGCTGACTGCGGAAACGAAGGGCATTTTGGATCATACGTTTTTCCGTGCCATGAAGCCCGGTGCCATATTCCTGAATGCGGGCCGGGGAAAGACGGTGGATCAGGATGCGCTGATCGATGCACTTCAGACGGGCCATCTGGGCGGTGCGGTGCTGGACGTTGCCCAGCAGGAACCCATGCTGCCGGAATGCCCGCTGTGGAATATGGAAAACGTGGTCATAACGCCCCACATATCCGGCTCCGATCTGGATCCATGGAATACCCAGAGGATCTTTGAAATCTTTATGGAAAACCTCCGGCGCTATGGACAGGGGCTTCCACTGAAGAATGTGGTAGACATAAGAAATGGATATTGAGCTGAACCAGAATAAAACAAAGGAGAATTGATATGCAGGTTAACGTAATTTCAAATGAAAAGGGATCCGCAAAGGTTGCGGTGTACTTCCCGGCAGAGGTGCTGACCAAGGCGCTGGACAAGGCTTATGCGGAGTATACAAAGGTGCATGAGGATTTTCAGGTGGCACGAAAGGATGTAGTTGAGGATCCTGCGGCCCAGAATCTTCTGCGGCAGGCGGTGCAGGATGTGTTCTCCGAGCACTATGCGGAGGCCATTGCGGAGACCGGACTGACCGTTGCTTCCGAGCCGGTGATCTCCGTGCTTCAGGCCAATGAAAAGGACGGTCTGGAATTCCAGATGGAGTTTGCACTGCGGCCCGAGATCAAGCTGGGCCAGTATAAGGGCATCCATGTGAAGTGCCCCAATGTGGAGCTGACGGAGGAGGAAAAGCAGGCGGCCATTGATGCGGCGCAGGCCCAGAATACGGTACACAAGTCGGTGGATCGGCCCGCACAGCTGGGCGATATTGCAGTCATCGACTTTACCGGCTATCTGGACGGTGTTCCCTTTGACGGCGGCGCCGGTACGGACTATCCCCTGGAGCTTGGCTCCGGTACCTTTATCCCCGGCTTTGAAGAGCAGCTGGTGGGGGCGTCTGTTGGGGAGCACGTGGCGGTCAATGTCACCTTCCCGGTGAACTATCAGGCGGAGAATCTGGCCGGAAAGCCCACGGTATTCCGTGTTACCGTCAAGGGACTTCAGCACCCGGAGATGCAGCCGCTGACCGAGGAACAGAAGCAGCAGGCGGTGGCACAGGCCCAGCAGCAGAAGAAGAATCAGGCGGATCTTCAGATCGAGGATCAGGTGCTGGGGCGCATTCTTGCGGAGGCGCATGCGGAGATCCCGGAGGCCATGCTGAAGAGCGAGGTCAATATCTGCATGCAGCAGTTTGCGGCGGAGCTCAGCGCCAAGGGAAGCGATCTTGGTACCTTTGCGAAGCAGAGCGGCAAGAGTGTAGACCAAATGGCTGCGGAAATGCAGCCGCTGGCCAAGCGGCGGATCATGCTGCGGCTGGTGCTGTCGGCCATTGCCGAGGCGGAGCAGCTGACTGCCACCGAGGAAGAGGTAGAGGCCCAGTGGGACGCCATGGCCCAGCAGTACGGCATCGATAAGCCACGGCTGAAGGTCTATGCAGGCGATGGGGCAGAGGCGCAGATCAAGGCGGAGATCACCAGCTCCAAGGCCTATGCGCTGCTGCGGGAAAGCACGATTTTGGAGATGGAATAAGCCGTGGAAACTTGGATCACTGAGGGCCGCATTATCGACCCGTGGAACCGGATCGACGGCAGGCTGAATCTGGTGCTGGAAAACGGAAAGGTCAAGACGCTGACCACGGAGGCACCCCCGGCAGGAAGCCGGGTGATCCATGCGGCAGGCAAGGTAGTCTGCCCGGGATTCCTGGATGTTCATATGCACGAGGCTCCGGTGGGAGATCTTGCGGATATGGAGCACTCGATTTTCGGCTGTATGCTGCGGATGGGCGTTACCATGGGCCTGGGGGGAAATTGCGGCGAAAATGTACTGCCCCCCGACGAATACTTCGAGAAGGTCCGGGAGGGACTTCCGATCTCTCTGGCGCTGCTGGCCGGACACGGTGCGGCCAGAGAGGCGGCGGGATTTCCTGACCGGTATCAGCAGCTGACACCGGAGCAGGTGCATCAGGTGACGGCAGTGCTGAAAGAATGGCTGGAGGAGGGCTGCTTTGGCGTTTCCTACGGAATCCGGTATTATCCCGGCACCACCCGGCAGGAGTTGATGGAGACGGCGGAGCTTTGCCAAAAGGATCACCTGCTGACAGCGGCCCATGTGCGGGATGATGCAGATTATATCTTTGATTCCATTCGGGAGTTTCTGGAGCCCGGGTGGGCCTATGGACTGAAAATGCAGGTGAGTCATCTGGGCTCCATGGGCGGCTATGGGCAGATGGCGCAGGTGCTTTCCATGCTGGATGCGGCCCGGGCCGGAGGGCTGGACGTTATGGCGGACTGCTATCCCTATGACGCCTTCTCCACCAGAATCGGAGAGACCACATATGATCCGGGCTTTTTGGAGCGGTATCACTGCGGCTATGACGCCATTGGCCTCTGCGGCGGCAAATACGATGGCATGCGCTGCACCAAAGAGATCTTTGAGGAGCTCCGCGGGGAGCATCCCGAGACCATCACAGTGGGCTATGTGATGCAGCCGGAGGATGTGGCCATGGCCATGTATCATCCGGCGGTGATGCTGTGTAGCGACGGCCTCATGGAAAAGCGTCAGGGCCACCCGAGAGCGGCAGGAACATTCCCACGGCTCATTGCCCAGTATGTTCGGAATGGAAGCCTCAGCCTCTATGATGCGGTGGACAAAATGACGGCCATGCCTGCTCGGCGGATCGGCCTGAACCGGAAGGGAAATCTCACCCCCGGCAGTGATGGAGATGTTGTGATCTTTGATCCGGAACAGATCTCGGATCAGGCAACCTTTCAGCAGCCGGATCTTCCGCCGCTGGGGATCGACTATGTGCTGATCGGCGGCGAGATCGCCTGTGACCACGGCGTGATCCAAAACGGACGGCTGGGAAGGCCCATCCGCCGGAGAAAACCATAAGGCTGGATGCCAAATATGACACTTGTGTAAACCCAAAAATCTGAATGGATTTATTGTAACTGGTGCACAAGGGAAAACTGCGGTGCCGGTGATATAATGAAACAGATTCGGCAGTGCTTTTGGAGGAAAGATTTCCATAAAGAATCCAAAAAAGTTCTTGTAGAATCGGCACTTTTGCACTATAATAGGGAAACAGAAGAAAAACTTTTAGGAGGATATACAAATGAAACATATTGAAGCCGATGTTGTTCTCGTAGGCGGCGGCATGTCCGGCCTCTGCGCTGCAACCCAGGCCCAGGAGTCCCTGAACGCCACCGGCGGCGGCTCCGTTGTTGTATTTGAGAAGTCCGGCACCATCGGCGGCGCAGCCAACATGGGCATGGCCTTCTTTGCCGTTGAGTCCCAGCTCCAGAAGGAGACCATGGCCAACGACTACACCAAGGATGACGCCTTCAACTTCTTCATGGAGTATACCCACTGGCGTTCCGACGCAAAGCTGGTCCGCCGCTGGTTCAACATGTCCGGCGACACGGTGAAGTGGATGCAGGACAAGGGCGTTGAGTTCCTGGGCGTATTCAAGTACTTCAAGAACTCCAAGGTCACCCAGCACATGGTGAAGCTCCCCGGCTCCAACAAGCCCACCGAGCGCTGCGCTTCCGTTATGATCAAGACCGTCACCGAGTATGCTCGTGAGATCGGCGTTGAGTTCAACCTGAACACTCCTGTTAAGCAGCTGCTCACCGGCTCCAAGGGTCAGGCCCGCGGCGTTATCGCTGTTGGCGAGGACGGCGAGGAGATCGAGTGCCTTGCAAATGCTGTCATCGTCACCACCGGCGGCATCGGCAACAACGTTGAGATGATCGAGAAGCACATGGGCTGGAAGTGGGGCGTTGATATGTTCACGTTCCGTATCCCCGGTCTGGACGGCGACGGCATGAATATGCTGTGGGCACTGGGCGCAAAGCAGGCCAACGTCAACATGGAGGTCACCTACAACACCCCCGGCACCACCGACGTGTTCAAGACCCTGTCCGAGACCATGCGTCAGCCCAACCTGATGGTGAACCTGGACGGCAAGCGTTTCATCAACGAGGCCATCATGGACAACACCACCTACACCGGCAACTCCCTGCTGCTCCAGAAGAAGCACATGGGTATTTCCATCATCGACTCCACCATTGTAGACTACTACAAGAAGAATGGTCTCGACTATATCACCTATCATCACGGCATCACCAACCTGGACAACTGGGAGCGTGAGAAGGAGCTGTACTTCTCCGGCGCTCAGTCTGCCGGCGGCAACAACGTCTTTGCCAGCGAGGACAAGGAAGTTTCCTACGGCTCCGATGCACAGGAGCACAACTTCTTTGAGTGCCAGACCATCGAGGAGATCGCTGAGAAGACCGGCGTGAACCTGGAGAACCTGAAGAAGACCATCGAGGAGTACAACGCAATGTGCAACGGTGCACAGGCCGGCTATGACTGGCAGTTCACCAAGCCTGCCAAGTTCCTCAAGCCTCTGCTGAAAGCTCCCTACTATGTAGCAAAGCACTTCCCCTCCGGCTACGGCTCTCTGGGCGGCATTCAGGTCAACGAGAACATGCAGGTTCTGGACAACGATCTGTGCCCCATGCCCGGCTTCTACGCCTGCGGCACCGACACTGCTACCGTGTTCGCAGACTCCTACTGCTTCTATCATCCCGGCTCCACCATGTCCTACGCCATCAACTCCGGCCGTATCGCCGGTATGGAGGCAGTAGCCTACATGGATTCCGACGAGTTCATCGATCCCGAGGACTAATCGCGGTTTAGAACAAAATATGCCGGCAATCCCGTCTGGATTGCCGGCATTTCTATCGACTCGGTAAAGTTAGGGGGGTGCGGCATGAAGGACGAACTGGTTTTTCACACCATTCCGCCGGTTTATAATGAAGAGAGCAGGGTGCTGCTGCTGGGAACAATGCCGTCTCCCAAGTCGAGGCAGGCCGGGTTCTATTATGGCCATCCCCAAAACCGGATGTGGCCGGTACTGGCCCGGGTATTTGGGGAAGAAACGCCGGAGGGCACCGAGGCCCGGCGGGATTTCCTGCTGCGGCATCATATTGCCATGTGGGATGTGCTGGCATCCTGTACCATCCACGGGGCAGAGGACAGCTCCATTCGGGAGGCACTGCCCAATGATATCCGCCCCCTGCTGGCGGCAGCCCCCATTGAGGCCATCTATACCACAGGAAAAAAGGCATTTTCCCTGTACCGGAAATACCTGCTGCCGATGACAGGCCGGGAGGCAGTTTGTCTGCCCTCAACGTCTCCGGCAAACTGCCGCTGGGAAACCATGGAGACGCTGACGGCGGCGTATCACGTGTTAAAGGCGGCAGGGAATCCCTGACCGTAGGTGCGGAGAAAGGTTGTATCGTATGGATAAAATTGATATGCATGTACACACCACTGCCTCAGACGGCACCATGAGCCCCAAGCATGTGGTGTCGCTGGCGGCCATGCAGGGCCTCAAGGCCATTGCCATTACCGATCATGATACCATGGCGGGCATTGAAGAGGCCGGTGAAGCCGGGGAGCTCATGGGGATCACCATCATTCCCGGCATAGAGATCTCAGCAGATTATCAGGGGAAAGAGGTTCATGTGCTGGGGTATTTTCTGGATGAAAAGGCTCCGGCGCTGAAGGAATATATGGACTGGGCCATGGAGCAGCGTCAGGTGCGCAATGAGAAGATTTTGGATCGTCTCCGAAAAAAGGGCTTTGAGATCACCATGGAACAGCTCCGGGAACAGTATCCGGATGCCGTGATCGGACGGCCCCACATTGCACGGCGGCTGGTGGAGCTGGGGGCTGTCTCCAGCGTCAGCGAGGCATTCCGCCGGTATCTCGCTCAGGGACGCAGCTGTTATGTGGAGCGGGAGCGCATTGGATTTGTGGATGCGGCAAGGCTGATCAAGCGCTGCAACGGCGTGGCAGTGCTGGCCCATCCGCTGCAATATGGCTTTGACAAAAGCAAGCTCGATGAGCTGGTGAAGACGGCGGCACAGGCGGGCTTTTCCGGAATGGAGATCTATTATACCGGTTATACCCAGGCGGATCAGAAAAAGCTGTTTGATCTGGCAGAGAAGTACACGCTGCTTCCCACCGGCGGCAGTGACTTCCACGGGGATAATAAGCCCGGCGTTCAGCTGGGGACCGGAGACGGGAATTTGTCCGTTCCGGCCTATTTCCTGATTATGCTGGCCCAGAGCCAGTACAGGTGAAAAAAACGGGGACTTGGTGTGTTTTCCGCATACCAAGTCCCCGGCGTCTATCCGGTTACAAATACCTTTGAGACATAGCCCTCCTGCCCGTTGTGTCGGACCCGGTACCAGTCGCCGGATTCCCCCAGCAGCTCGATGGAATGGCCATTGGGAATGGAACCGATGATCGGGTATTCGAGCCCCGGGCCGCTGCGGAGGTTCAGGGTGCCGTAACTGAGGGTAACGGTGCCGGTGCGGGGGAATGCTTCATTTGGCTCCCGGAATGGAATGCCAAAATACTCCGTCAGAGCCTGCACGATGGTCTTTGCAATGAGATCGAGGTTTTCGGTGATCCAATTGGCGTCGGCCACATTGTCGTGATAGGCCAGCTCAATAAAGACCGAGGGGGCTTTGGTCTGCCGGACTTCGCCGATGGCAGTGGTACCCAGAGCACGCACCTTGCCCGGCTCCGGGTAGATGGTCTGAAGGGCCTGTGCAATGAGATCGGCTGCCTTCTTTCCCTGCACACTGGAGGGGTAGTAGTACACGTCGCTGCCCTGCACCTGACCGTAGATGGAGGGCGGCGCGGCGTTGGAGTGAAGGGCCAGATGGAGATCGTAATTTCCGCTGTTGCTCTGACGGATGGACTGAGCGGCGGAGCCGGTGGGAGAGTTCCGGGTATAGCGGATGCCGGAGGCTGTGAGATAAGGCTCCATGGCATCTGCCAGCCGATTCATCCAGTACTCCTCGGAGTTCCCGGTGACGTATAGATTGCCCTCCTGGGTAGAGGGGCTTAAAAAGATGCTGGGCATAATGTGCTCCTTTCCTGGGGAATGATACTCTAAGCCCATTCTATGCACCGGAGGGCGATTTTTTGCCTTCCGATGAAATAAAAAAGGATCAGACGCCGACGATGCATATTCTGCGTATTTTTGCGGATACTTCCCAGAAGAAATTACAGAAAAACAAAAACTTTATGCAATTAGCCCCTTGACCGGGATTTCCTTTGCCTGTATAATTGGCAGTAATCTCATATTCCGAAAGGCTATGATGGGAAAAAGTAGTGGTATTCTCCGCCGTACAGAGAGCTGGGTAAGCTGAAAACCAGTCGGCGCATTCCATGAACGAACATCCCGGAGCCGCAGCTCGAACATTCCGGCGGAATTAGTAGGGTGCGCCGCGGTCAGCGCGTTACAGCTGATGCTTAATCGCAATGAGCGGATTCGCAAGAATTCATATGGGTGGTACCACGGAAGTATGTTATGCCTTTCGTCCCATGTTTCCCCTGGGGGAGACGGGACGGAGGGCTTTTTGTTTTGCTATGGACAGTGTATCAGAAAGGGTGATTTTCATGCTCAAGCGCACGATTTACTGCGGAGCCATGAGAGAGGCGGCCATTGGCCGGGAAGAGACCGTCTGCGGCTGGGTGCAGACCAAGCGGGACATGGGCGGTGTAGTCTTTATTGACCTGAGAGACCGGGAAGGGATCCTTCAGGTGGTGTTTGATGCCAGAGAGCTTTCTGCGGAGGAGTTTGCGGCGGCGGACAAGCTGAAAAACGAAACGGTCATTGCCGTACACGGCTATGTGCGGAAGCGTGACCCGGAGACGGTGAACCCCAAGCTGGAAACCGGCACGGTAGAGCTCCGGGCAAAGCAGCTGGAGGTGATCTCCGAGGCTGACCCGCTGCCCTTCTCGGTGGAGGACGGTACCAGCAATGAGGCCCTGCGGCTCAAGTACCGGTATCTGGATCTCCGCAGACCGGAGATGATCGGACGCCTGAAGTTTCGGCACCGGGTGCAGAAGTGTGCCGAGGACTATCTGGATGCCCACGGCTTCCTGTCTGTGGAGACACCCATGCTCACCAAGTCTACCCCCGAGGGCGCAAGAGACTATCTGGTTCCCTCCCGGGTTCACAACGGTAAATTCTATGCGCTGCCCCAGTCCCCGCAGATCTTCAAGCAGCTCCTGATGGTGGGCGGCATTGACCGGTACTATCAGGTGGCTCGGTGCTTCCGGGACGAGGACCTTCGTGCAGACCGCCAGCCTGAGTTTACTCAGGTGGATATGGAAATGAGCTTTGTGGAGCAGGAGGATGTGCTCCAGCATCTGGAGAGCATGTTCAAATACATGTTCAAGGAGCTCATGGGCGTGGAGTTCCCCGGCGCCTTCCCCCGGCATACATGGACAGAGTGCATGGATAAGTACGGCTCTGACAAGCCGGATCTCCGCTTCGGCCTTCCGATCGTAGATCTGACGGAGACCGTAAAGGACTGCGGCTTCTCGGTGTTCAAGAATGCCCTGAAAAAGGGCGGCGTGGTTCGGGCCATCAACGTTCGGGGCCATGCGGACTTTACCAGAACTGAAATTGAGATGCTCACGGATGAGGCCCTGCATCTGGGGGCCAAGGGCATGGCATGGATCGCATGGCGGCCCACCGGTGAGATCTACTCTATCCTTACCAAGTACTTTACGGAGGAGCAGATGGATGCGCTGCTGTCGGAGATGGATGCGGCGCCCGGCGACTTTATCCTGTTCTCCGCCGACAAGCTCGCCACCGTTCGGAAGGTGCTGGGCGGTCTGCGGCTGAAGCTGGCGGATCACCTGAATCTCCGCCGGGATGAGTGGAACATTCTGTTTGTGACAGACTTCCCCCAGTTCGAGTACTCCGAGGAGGAGGAGCGCTGGGTATCCACCCATCATCCCTTTACCATGCCCTATCCCGAGGATGTACAGTATCTTCTGACAGATCCCGGACGGGTTCGGGCGCAGGCCTTTGACGTGGTGCTCAATGGCATTGAGCTGGGCAGCGGCTCTGTCCGTATTCACCAGCGGGAAGTGCAGAACAAGATGTTTGAGGCGCTGGGCTTCTCTCAGGAGCAGATCGATGAGCGCTTTGGATTTATGGTCAATGCCTTCCGCTATGGCACGCCGCCCCATGCGGGCTTTGCCTTTGGCCTTGACCGGTTTGTGATGCAGCTGACCAAGGCTGCCTCCCTCCGGGATGTGATCGCATTCCCCAAGCTCAAGGACGCCTCCTGCCCCCTGACCGATGCGCCCGACACGGTGGACGAGGAGCAGCTGGAGGTGCTGGGCATCGGCACCCGGGACGAAAGTGGTGTGATGCACGGGGCCAAGGCGTCCCGGCAGACGGAGTCCGGCATCGACATTCAGCATGTGGCAGATCTCTCCATGCTGAAGATTCCCGCCGGGGAACAGGAGAGCATTCGCAAGGACCTTTTGGAGGTCGTGGCATTTGCGGATCAGCTGGCGAAAATCGACACCGAGGGCGTAGAGCCCATGGCACACATTGCCGGACTGCAAAATGTCTGGCGGGAAGATACGATAAAAACGTCTGTGGACCGGGATCTGCTGCTGGAAAATGCACCGGCCAAGCAGGATGGATATATCTTTGTACCCCAGGTGGTCGAGTAAGGAGGCAGAACAATGAACATGACAGAACTGACAGTGAAGCAGCTGGCGCAGGCTCTGGACCGGAAGGAAGTATCTGCCCGGGAAGCTGCGGAAGCCTACCTGCGGGCCATTGAGGAAAAGGATGCGGCAGTGGGGGCCTATTTGACGGTGACCCGGGAGCTGGCGCTGAAGCAGGCTGATCTGGTGGATGAAAAGCGGGCCAGAGGCGAAAAGCTCCCTGCGCTGGCCGGTGTGCCCTGCGGCATTAAGGACAATATCTGCACAAAGGGAACCACCACCACATGTGCCTCCAAAATGCTGGAAAACTTTGTGCCGCCCTACGATGCGGCGGTGATGGAGAAGCTTCAGGGGCAGGAGGCCGTCATGCTGGGCAAGCTCAACATGGATGAATTTGCCATGGGCTCTTCCACGGAGAATTCCTATTATAAAGTGACCCATAACCCTAGAAATCTCGGCTGTGTGCCCGGCGGCTCCTCCGGCGGCTCCGCAGCGGCCGTGGCGGCAGGAGAGGCGGCCTTTGCGCTTGGCTCTGATACCGGCGGCTCTATTCGGCAGCCTGCGGCCTTCTGCGGTGTGGTGGGCATGAAGCCTACCTACGGCCTTGTAAGCCGTTACGGACTTGTGGCCTTTGCATCTTCTCTGGATCAGATCGGGCCGCTGACCAAGGATGTCTATGACAATGCCATGGTGCTGGAGACCATCTGCGGCCATGATGGCCGGGACTCCACCAGCCTGCCGGACTCCAAGCTGGATCTGCTGGGGAATATTGAGGGCGGCGTAAAGGGCATGCGCTTTGCACTGCCCAAGGAGTATTTCTCCGAGGCTTTGAACCCGGAGATCGCCGCAGCCATTCGGGCGGCGGCCCATCGACTGGAGACCCTTGGTGCTCAGGTGGATGAGGTGAGCATCCGGGAGCTGGAATATGCGCTGCCTGCGTATTATGTCATTTCTTCTGCGGAGGCATCCTCCAATTTGGCACGGTTTGACGGTGTGAAATATGGCTTCCGTGCCCAGAACGTCAAGGAGATCCATGACCTCTATAAAGAGACCAGAACCCAGGGCTTCGGCCCGGAGGTAAAACGCAGGATCATGCTTGGCTCCTTTGTGCTGTCGGCGGGCTACTATGATGCCTACTATAAAAAGGCGCTGCAGGTGCGCACTCTGCTGAAAAATGCCTTCGATCAGGTGTTTGCCGGCTATGATGCCATTCTGGCGCCGGTGGCGCCTACCACGGCCTACCGGATCGGAGAGAAGACCAAGGATCCGCTGGAAATGTATCTGGGGGATGTATATACGGTTCCGGTGAATATTGCCGGACTCCCCGCCCTGTCGCTGCCCTGCGGCACGGACAGTCAGGGGCTGCCCATTGGAATGCAGCTGATCGGAAAGGCATATTCGGAGCCTACCCTTTACCGGGCCGGATTTGCCTTTGAGCAGGAAGGAGGCGCTGAGGCATGATCGCAAATTATGAGATGGTCATTGGACTGGAAGTCCATGTAGAACTGAAAACCGCAACGAAGATCTTCTGCGGCTGCTCTACCAAATTCGGTGCGGCACCCAATACCCAGTGCTGCCCGGTGTGCACCGGTATGCCCGGCTCTCTGCCGGTGCTCAATGGCAAGGTGGTGGAGTATGCGGTAAAGGCCGGCCTTGCCACCGGCTGTAAGATTGCCACCTATTCCAAGCAGGATCGGAAGAACTACTTCTATCCCGACCTGCCCAAGGCCTATCAGATCTCCCAGTATGACCTGCCCCTGTGCAGCGAGGGCTATCTGGACATTGAGACGGAAAACGGGAAGAAGCGCATTGGCATTACCCGGATCCATATCGAGGAGGATGCGGGCAAGCTGGTGCATCAGGAGGGCAAGGGAACCTTTATCGACTGCAACCGCTGCGGCGTGCCCCTGATCGAGATCGTTTCCGAGCCGGATATGCGTTCGGCGGAGGAAGCCAGAGCCTACCTTCAGAAACTCCGTGCGATCATTCTCTATACCGGCGTCTCGGACTGCAAGATGAACGAAGGCTCTCTCCGGTGCGATGTAAACCTCTCCATTCGGAAAAAGGGCAGTGACAAGCTGGGCACCCGTACGGAGATGAAAAACCTCAACAGCTTCCAGAACGTGGTCAAGGCCATTGAATATGAATATGCCCGTCAGGTCAGTGTACTGGAAGAGGGCGGCGAGGTAATTCAGGAGACCCGGCGCTTTGATATGAACACCGGCAAGACCTCCTCCATGCGTTCCAAGGAAAATGCCGATGATTATCGCTATTTCCCGGACCCTGATTTGGTGCCCATTGTCATAAGCCCTGAGTTCTTGGAAGAAATCAAGACATCCATTCCGGTGCTTCCGGATCAGCGGAAGCAGAGCTATCAGGAAAAGTATGGTCTTTCCTCTCTGGCGGCGGAGACGCTGGTGACCCGGAAGGATATCGCCGACTACTTTGAAACGGCAGCGGGGATGACGGAATATCCCGTTTTGGCGGCCAATCTGGTGTCCGGCGAAGTGGCACGGCTGTGCCCGGAGGAGCAGGCTGTGCCGGTGGCGCCGGAGCATATTGCGGTTTTGGCAGATCTGCTGGGGCAGGGGAAGATCAACGGCGGCACCTGCAAAAAGGTCATCGCCCAGCTGTTCCAGCAGGACGGCGATCCGCTGAAGATCATTGAGGCACAGGGCCTTCAGCAGATCAGCGATCCTGCGGTACTGCGTCCCATGGCAGAAGAAGTTCTGCGCCAGAGCCAGAAGGTCGTAAACGACTATCAAAACGGCAATAAGAATGCATTCCATGCACTGGTGGGTCAGATGATGAAGAAGACACAGGGCAAGGGAAATCCGCAGGTCATCGGTCAGGTGCTGACAGAGCTGCTGGAGCGGAAATAAGACAGAAAAAGAAAACACAGCCACCGGCCCATGCCGATGGCTGTGTTTTTGGTCAATTGAATTTGAAAATTTTATGGGCCAGCCGGTAGGCGCTGACTTCCACCCTGCGGCCAGCAGACCCCGGAAGATTGCTGAGGGCGGCCAGAGAAAACAGCTTCAGCTTTCGGTACAGCTCCGGATGTTCGCCCAAAAGCTCCGTCCACAGCGCCTGCTTCTTTTTCAGCGCCTCAGGAGATCCGTCCAGATTCAGCAGTGTGGAGCAGATGGAAAGCATCATGGAGAGATACCGGAACATATACCGGGCCAGCTTGGGCTCCATCTGCCGCAGATCCTCCAAATTGTAATAGCCAAACATCAACCGGGTCACAAGAATCTGCTGATCCACCCGCTGTACCATGACCTTTTCATTGACGGACTGATCTTCCCGGCCAATGAAATACCGGTAGAGATCCACGTCCATATAGTACAGGCGCTTTACCTGGGGCAGCGGATAGTAGACAAAAATGTTGTCCACATAGAAGGTGTGCTTGGGCAGCTCCAACCCGCAGCGCCGCAGCAGCTCCGTCCGGTAGATGACAGAGTGCATCAGGATATACTGACTGGGGAGAAAATGACCGCAGTCCTCCCATGAAAATACCTGGTTTTGGGGGAAGACATTGTGGTAATCAATGGTGTGAGAGGTGTTGTCCACCGCATGCTCATAGACGTAGTTGCACAGCATCATGTCCAGGGGAGTATCCAGAGACTGGATCCGAAGCTGCTGCAAAACCTTTTGGAGTGCGTCGGGATCCAGCCAATCATCGGAATCCACGACTTTGTAGTAGAGACCGGTGGCATGGCGAATTCCCTGATTCACGCCTTCGCCGTGACCGCCGTTGGGCTGATGGATGACCCGGACAATGTCCGGATATTGGGCGGCATACTGGTCACAGATGGCAGGGGTATCGTCTTTGGTAGAGCCATCGTCCACCAGAATAATTTCAATGTCCTCACCGCCGGTCAGCAGGGAGTCCACACACTTATGCATATAAGCGGCACTGTTATAACAGGGCACGGTAAATGTAATCAGTTTCAAAAGATCTCTCCGTTCCGCACAGCTCCTCTGCGCAGGGTAATAGTACCGGATAAATATGAACAAAATATGAACAAAAACTTTAGATTAGGTAAAACATTATCGAAGGCTTTTGAAACCGTCATTATGGGAAATCAGAAGCGGGAAACGGTTGTGGATCGCAGAGAAACATGCTACAATAAACCGTACAATGGCCGGTGAATGGATGGTATGAAATGCCCCAAGCCCTTGCCGGCCATGCAATATGGAAAGGATGATGAGAAATGGCACTGAAAAACCGCAGGGAAATGGATCCCAAGTTCCAGTGGAAGCTCAGCGATATATTCGAAACACAGGCCGCATGGGAGCAGGCCTTTCAAAACGCAAAGAAGGCAGTGGATACGCTGGGAGCGCTGGAGGGAACGCTGAAGCAGTCTCCCCAGCAGCTGAAGGCGGGACTGGATCAGATCTATGCCGCCACCCAGCAGGTAGAGCTGGTGTATCTCTATGCAAATCTCTTCAAATCCGGGGATAACGGAGATCCGGAGGCCCAGCGGCTGGAGGGCCGTGCCATGAGCCTGTATGTGGCGCTGTCTACTGCACTGAGCTTTGTGGACCCGGAGATTTTGTCCATTCCCAAGGCGGAGCTGGATGCGTGGCTCCGGCTTCCGGAGCTTCAGGAGTATCGTCATATTTTGGAGGATACGGACCGGATGCGTCCCTACAGTCTGCCCAAGGAGCAGGAGAAGATGCTGGCACAGCTGGCAGATGCCGCCGGTGCACCGGACGAGGCGTTTACTATGCTGGAAAGTGTGGACATGACCTTCCCGGATATCACCGGTGAGGACGGGAAGCCTGCCTCCCTGAGCCATGGCACCTATGGTCTCTATCGGGACAGCCGTAATCGGGCCGTCCGCAAGGAGGCCTTTGAGACCTATCACGGGGAGTTCCAGCGGTATATCAATACCATTGCTGCCATGTACAGCGGTCAGGTGAAGCTGGACGAGTATTATGCCAATGTCCGTGGATACAAGAACGCATTGGAAAAGAGCCTCTTTGGCAACAATGTACCGGTTGCCGTCTATGATTCGCTGGTAGAGGCTGTCCATGGGGGCCTTCCGATCATGGAGCGGTATCTGAAGCTTCGGAAGAAAACCCTGAAGCTCGATGCGCTTCATATGTATGATCTCTACTGCCCCATGGTGGACGAGGTCAGCTATGACATCGACTTTGAGGACTGCAAGGCGCTGGTGAAAAAGGCGCTGGCGCCGCTGGGCGAGGACTACGCCAAACTGCTGGACAAGGCTTACCGGGAGCAGTGGATGGATGTCTATGAGAATAAGGGGAAGACCACCGGCGCCTTTTCCTGCGGCGTCTTTGGCGTACACCCCTATGTGCTGCTGAACTACACCAGATCTCTGGAGGACGCATTTACCATGGCCCATGAGCTGGGACATGCCATGCACTCCTATTATTCCGCTGCCAATAACAGCTTTGCCAACCACGACTATCGGCTGCTGGTGGCAGAAGTGGCCTCTACGGTCAATGAGGTGCTGCTGACCAAATATCTGCTGAAAACGGAGACGGATCCCAAGCGTCGGGCCTACCTGCTCAATCACCTGCTGGAGAGCTTCCGCACCACGGTATTCCGTCAGACGCTGTTTGCGGAGTTTGAACGGGATGCCCATGAAATGTATCGAAATGGGGAGCCCCTGACCGCAGAGCTCCTGAGCCGCCGGTATCATGAGCTCAATGAGCTGTACTACAAGGGGGCTGTGGTCGATCCCTTGCAGGACGCCGAGTGGGCACGGATCCCGCACTTCTATTCTGCATATTATGTCTACCAGTATGCCACCGGCTTCTGCTCTGCCGTTGCCATTGCCGACGGTATTTATGAGACCGGTGACCCCTCCGGCTATCTGAAATTCCTGACCACCGGCGGCAGTGATTACCCGCTGGAGGAGCTGAAGATCGCCGGGGTAGATCTCACCAAGCCTCAGGTCGTGCAGCGGGCCTTAAAGGTCTTTGAAAGCACGCTGGATGAGCTGGAAGCACTTCTGGAAACATTTTAACCGCCTGTGCGGGCAGTTGGAACGCATCTGACTGCCCGCCGTGCTGCGGGGGAGAGGTACGTTACTTTTGAAAGAACACTTAAAATCGTGGCTGCTGGCAGTAGGCTGCCTGCTGCTGGCGAGCTTGTATCCCTGCCTGTACCAGTACAGCAGCAATCTTCCGGAGTCCAGAGGGCGGGATATGCTGCTGTTTTGGGGGATCTTTCTGGGGATTGGAATTGTCCTGTTCCTGCTTTGGCTGGTGATTCTGCGCCGGGTAGAGGCGGCAGGGGTGCTGTCTGCGCTCAGCCTGCTGGTCTGCATGAATTTCGGGCTTGTCAAAACCGGAGTGCAGCGGCTTTTGCCGCTGGTCTCAGGCCGATGGATTCTGGGGCCTCTGGGCGTGCTGCTGCTGCTCCTTGGGGGACTGGTGTTCCTGCGGAAGTGGAGGTGCCGTGTTCCGCTGATCTTGCTGACCTGCATGTTTGGCGGGCTCTGCGCTGTCAGCGGCATTGTGGCACTGCCAAAGCTGGCTGCAAGGCATGTTGGGGGGCAGGAGTCCTCGCTCCTCTCGGCGGCGGAGACTGCGGATGGGGCGGAGCGGCCCAATGTATATTATTTCCTGTATGATGAATACTCCGGGCCGGAAAGCCTGCGATATTATTACGGCTTTGACAACAGCGCACTCTACGATCAGCTGGAGCAGCGGGGCTTTGACTGCTCCGGCAGCAGCTATAACACGGAGTCCTGCGCCACGGTGCAGCTGGTTCCGGATCTCTATGCCCTGGGCTATGATGCAGCGCCCTTTCAGAGCGGCGATGGAGAGATGCCGAATCTCTACCGGATATTTCAGGACTTGGGATATCAGATCAACCTGATCTCCCACAATGACTTTCTGGACACGGATGGCGCCAGAAGCCTTACCAGCGGTCAGGCGGAGGAGTCCATCTGCCGGTATCTCTATGCCAACAGCATCCTGCCCTATACGCCTGCGGCAGAGTACATGGAGCAGCACCTTCGATCCCTGCGAACCGCCTATCAGTATGTTGCAATGCTGGATGAGGTGCTGGATACCATGGATCAGGCATGGGAGGAAACCGGAGGAGCGCCAACCCTGACGCTGGGGTATGTGCAGTGTCCGCATCCCGGATTTATCTACGATGAAAACGGCGGACTGGTATCGGAGGACAACTTTGTAAACTGGCGGGATCCCCAGTATTACCTTGGCCAGCTGCAATATACCAGCAGCCGCATCCTCAAAGCGGTGGACAATATTCAGGCCCACGATCCCGAGGCGGTAATCATCCTTCAATCAGACCATGGAGCACGGCTGGGGCACCATCTGGCAGAGCTGTATGGGGACCCCTATGACGCAGAGACGGACACCATTCACCAGCAGAATATTTTGAACTGTGTCTATCTGCCCGGGGAAACCGTGGATATTACGGGGCTCAATGGCATTAATACGCTGCGGACGGTGCTGAACCGGCTGTTTCAGCTGGACTACGCCATGGTGGAGCCAAGAACCGGGTGCATCAATTACTATCCATAAGGAGAACGATATTATGAAAGATCTGAATCAGGGGCTGTTTGATTTTATTGCAAAGAGTCCGACCTGCTTTCAGGCGGTAGAGACCAGCGCAGAGATGCTGGAACAGGCGGGCTTTGAAAAGCTCACAGAGGCGTCTGCATGGGAACTGAAGGCGGGAAATGGGTATTATGTAACCCGAAATCAGTCCAGCCTCATTGCGTTTCGGATGCCGGAGCGGCTGGAAAGCTGCATGATCGGCGCAGCCCATACAGACTCTCCCTGCTTCCGGCTCAAGGACAATGCCACGGTGGCGGCGGAGGGCTACAGTAAGCTGGATGCCAATAAATACGGCGGCATGATCTTTTCCACGTGGCTGGACCGGCCGCTCTCCGTTGCGGGGCGTATTCTGGTTTCCGCCGGGAAAGGGGTAGAGTCCCGGCTGGTGGATCTGGATCAGGATCTGATGGTGATCCCAAGTCTGGCCATTCACATGGACAGAACCACCAACGATGGCAAGCGTCTCACCGCACAGACAGATTTGATGCCGCTGCTGGGCAAGGGCAATCTCGATATTCTGGCGCTTGCGGCAGAGAAAGCGGGGGTTCAAAAGGAGCAGATCCTCTCCCATGATCTGTTCGTATACAATCGGGAGAGAGGAACCCGGCTGGGGCCGCAGGGGGAGCTGATCCTGTGCCCCCGGCTGGATGATCTGCAGTGTGTTTACGGACTGCTGGAGGGCTTCCTGGGGCAGAGAAGCCCAATGCAGATGCCGGTGCTGTGCCTGTTTGACAACGAGGAGATCGGCAGCTCCACGGCACAGGGTGCCATGTCTACCTTCCTGCAGGATGTGCTGCTTCGGGTATGCGCCACACAGGGCATGGGGAAAACGGAATATCTCCGGCTGCTGGCGGGCAGCATGATGGTATCGGCAGATAACGCCCATGGCGTCCATCCCAATCACCCGGAGAAGGCGGCGCTGACCAATCGTCCCAAGCTGGGAGAAGGCGTTGCGGTCAAGTACGGCACCGGATATGCCACCACCGGCGTTTCCGCTGCACTGCTGCTGGATATTCTGCGGAAAAAGAATATCCCAGTGCAGAGCTACTTCAACCACTCGGATGTGGCCGGCGGCAGTACGCTGGGCGCACTGTCTGTGACGCAGGTGTCGGTGAGAACCGTAGACATCGGCCTTGCACAGCTGGCCATGCATTCTGCCAACGAGACGGCAGGGGCGGCGGATATCGGCTATCTGGTGTCGGCCATGGAGGCGTTCTTCGGCGCTTCCATTCATGAGCAGACGGACGGCAGCTATCTGGTCGACATCGACTGAATACAGGCAGAAAAAAGACGTGCACAGCGGAGCGGATTGCTTGCTGTGCACGTTTTTCTCATGCGTCTTTATCACGCTGAAGCATAGGCTTCAGATACTTTCCGGTGTAGCTCTTTTCGCAGGCGGCCACCTCTTCCGGGGTGCCGGTGCAGACGATGGTGCCGCCGCCGGTACCGCCTTCAGGGCCAAGGTCGATCAGGTGATCGGCAACCTTAATGACATCCAGATTGTGCTCGATGACCAGAACGGTATTGCCCTGATCCACCAGCGCCTGCAATACCTCCACCAGACGGTGAACATCCGCCACATGAAGGCCCGTGGTGGGCTCATCGAGAATATAAAAGGTGTTTCCTGTAGAAACACGGCTGAGCTCGGTGGCCAGCTTGACACGCTGGGCCTCACCGCCGGACAGCGTTGTGGAAGACTGGCCCAGTTTAATGTAGCCAAGCCCTACCTGACAAAGGGCTTCCACCTTCCGGCGAATCCGTGGCAGGTTCTCAAAGAATTCCACAGCCTCATCGGCGGTCATTTCCAGTACATCGGAGATATTTTTGCCCTTGTAGGTGACGTCCAGTGTTTCCCGATTATAGCGCTTGCCCTTGCAGACATCGCAGGGAACATAGATGTCCGGCAGAAAGTGCATCTCGATCTTTACAAGTCCATCACCGCAGCAGGCCTCACAGCGGCCGCCTTTTACGTTAAAGGAGAAGCGCCCGGGCCCGTAGCCCTTGGCCTTGGCCTCGGCGGTGGAGGCAAAGAGATCCCGGATATCGCCAAAGAGGCCGGTATAGGTGGCGGGGTTGGAGCGGGGTGTGCGTCCAATGGGGCTCTGATCGATGCAGATCACCTTGTCCAGCTGGCTGACTCCCTCACAGGCCCGGAGCTTTCCGCATTTGGTGCGGGAGCGGTTCAGCTCGGCGGCCAGCTTCTTATAGATGATCTCGTTGACCAGCGAGGATTTTCCGGAGCCGGAGACGCCGGTGACAACGGTCATCGTCCCCAGCGGAATGGTGACATCGATATTTTTCAGGTTGTTCTCCGCACAGCCGAAGAATTTCAAGGTCCGGCCGTCGCCGGGACGGCGCTTAGGCGGGACGGGAATCTTCTTTACACCGGAGAGATATTGCCCGGTGATGGAGCGGGGGCAGTCGATGATGTCCTGAAGACTGCCTGCGGCAACGATCTCACCGCCGTGGATGCCTGCGCCGGGGCCCACATCCACAATATAGTCGGCGGCCCGCATGGTGTCTTCATCATGCTCTACCACGATCAGGGTGTTGCCCAGATCCACCATCTGTCGGAGGGTACGCAGCAGCTTGTCATTGTCCCGCTGATGGAGTCCGATGGAGGGCTCGTCCAGAATGTAGAGTACGCCCATCAGAGCGGATCCAATCTGGGTTGCCAGACGGATCCGCTGGCTTTCGCCGCCGGACAGCGTACCTGCGGCACGGCTGAGGGTCAAATATTCAAGGCCCACGCTGCGGAGAAAGTTCAGGCGGGAACGGATCTCCCGGAGAATCTGATCCGCAATGATCTGCTGGGCTCCGGTAAGCTGGAGATTGTCGATGAATTCCAGCTCCTGAGAGACGGAGAGCTTGCAGAATTCCATAATGTTGAGCCCGCCTACGGTAACGGCCAGCACCACCGGGCTGAGACGATCCCCGTGACAGTCCGGGCAGGGATGATAGCTCATACACTCTTCCAGCTCCCGGCGCATGGAGTCCGACTGGGTCTCCTTATAGCGGCGGGAGAGATTGTTGACAATTCCCTCAAAGGCCTGCTCCAGGGTACCACGGCCATTGCCTCTGTCATACTGAAGCTTCAGCTTTTCGCCGCCGGTGCCGTAGAGCAGTGCGTCAATTGCGGCATCGGAGAGCTTTTCCAGCGGGGTGTCCAGACTGAAGCGGTATTTCCGTCCCAAGGCTTCATAGTACATGCGGCTGATGGTGTCGTTTTTTGCATTGCCCCAGCCGCTGGCACTGATGCCGCCCTCCAAAATGCTGAGAGAGCGGTTGGGCATAATGAGATCCGGATCCACCTTCAGCTGATAGCCCAGACCGGAACAGCCCGGGCAGGCCCCGTAGGGATTGTTGAAGGAGAACATTCTGGGCTCCAGCTCCGGAAGGCTGATGCCGCAGTCCTCGCAGGCATAATTCTGAGAGAAGGAGAGCACCTGATCATCACTGACCAGATGAATCATTACCTGGCCGTCGGAAAGCCGCAGAGCGGTTTCTATGGAGTCGGTCAGACGGCGGACGATGTCCTCCTTCATGACGAGACGGTCTACAATAATCTCGATATTGTGTTTTTTGCTTTTGCTGAGGCTGATTTCCTCGCTGAGATCATAGGTTGCACCGTCTACCCGGACGCGGACATAGCCGCTTTTCTTTGCATCGGCAAAAACCTTCTGGTGCTCGCCCTTTTTTCCACGGATCACGGGGGCAAGAATTTGAAATCGGGTGCCGGGCTCCAGCGTCATCACCTGATCGACGATCTGATCCACACTCTGACGGCGGATCTCCTTGCCGCATTTCGGGCAGTGGGGAGTACCCACCCGGGCCCAGAGCAGACGGAGGTAGTCGTAAATTTCGGTAACTGTGCCAACCGTGGAGCGGGGATTCCGGGAGGTGGTCTTCTGGTCGATGGAGATGGCCGGGGAGAGACCGTCGATGGAATCCACATCCGGCTTGTCCATCTGCCCCAAAAACTGACGGGCGTAGGAGGAAAGGGACTCCACATAGCGCCGCTGTCCCTCGGCATAGATGGTGTCAAAGGCCAGAGAGGACTTGCCGGAACCGGACAGGCCGGTGAAGACCACCAGCTTGTCCCGGGGAATGGACAGAGAAACGTTTTTCAGGTTATTTTCACGGGCACCTTTTATGATGATCTGATCCTGCAATGTTGTTCAGCTCCTGTACGGGTCGTTCTGCAGCCGGCAGAACGAAGCAATGGTTACTGGGCGGCAGTGGTGGGGGAAGCAGCGGGTTCGGCAGTGGAATCGGCTGCATTGCCGGTGGTGCCGGAAGCATCCGGGGCGGAAATGCCGCCCTCCAGATCTGCGCTCATATCGTATATTTTGGTGAGAATCCTCTGGGCGTCCTCTCCGGAGACGGGGGTGGGGCAATAGGTATTTGTCTGGGTGTCCGTGGAGATAGAGCAGGGGATAATGGTATAGTCTGTGTCATCGGATACCTGACCATTCACCAGCGTAAAGGTCTGCTGGAAAATGGCCGTGTCCTTGTCATTGCAGACGGAGTTGCCGCCAAAGCAGAAATTCCCCAGACTATAGCATATGTATTTCCCCTTATAGGTGGCGATGCCCTGCAATACATGGGGGTGATGGGCGATCACCAGATCCGCGCCCTCATCGATGACGGCCTTGGCCAGAACGGAGTGGATATCGTTGGGGGTATAGGAGTTTTCATCGCCCCAATGAAATTCACAGATGATGATCTGCGCACCGGCATCCTTGAGCTTTTTCACGTTGCTGACAGCCTGTTCCTTGCAGTCAAGGCCCGTTTCGCATTCGTAGATACCGGAGAAGCCCACCTGAATGCCCTTTACATCCACGATGGTCGCATAGTCTCCGCCAAAACGCTGGATACCGGCTTTGTCTAGCGCTGCCAGCGTATCCACATAGCCTTCGTCTCCGTAGTCCATGATGTGGTTGTTGGCAACGTTCACGCAGTCGATGCCGCCCTGGGTCAGAATACTGACATAAGAGGGGTCAGCCTTGAAGGTCCACTCCTTGTTTGCACGGTTTTCCGAGGTGGTAAGGGTTCCTTCAAAATTGGCTACCGTCAAATCGTCCCCCTCAAAGATCGATTTGACGTTCTGAAAAAAATAACCGGCTCCGTAATTGTCATAATATTCCTCAAAGCTGCCGCTGTAGGAGGCACCTTCATAGGAGGAGAGGGTGATGTCGCCCACAAAGCTCAAGGTGATAGAGGTACCCTCCGGCTGAGTGCTTGGAGAGGGTGCCGGTGCGGCGCTGGGCTCACTGGAGGCCTGCGCCGCCAGCTCTGCCTCTGCGGCCTTCTTTGCGGCCAGCTTGCTTTCCAGATCGGTTATGGCCTTGCGGGTGCTGCAGCTGACGCAGAGAGACACAATGCCCAGTATAATGGCCAGGGCAATGGCACCCATGCGGATATTGCGCTGAATCTTCATGTATTTCAGACGTTCCGCTCTGCGCTGCTCCCGGAGCTGTTCCGGAGTGAGGTTCTGTTGATCCATAGTGTTGTTTCCTTCCCTTCTAGTTGCCGCGGAGCTTGATGATCTGGTCACGGAGCACTGCGGCGTATTCGAATTCCATCATCTTTGCGGCCTGCTTCATTTCCTTTTCCAGCCGGGCAATCTCGCTCTCCCGTTCGTTCTTGGTGAGCTTCTTGCCGTCTCGCTCCACATCTATGGTGCGGGAGATCTCAATGAGCTCGCGGACGGATTTGATGATGGTCTTTGGAACGATGCCGTGGGCTTCGTTATAGGCCTGCTGAAGCTTCCGGCGGCGTTCTGTTTCGGTAATGGCATAGTCCATGGCGGGGGTGATATGGTCGGCATACATAATGACGCGGCCATCGGCGTTTCGGGCGGCCCGGCCAATGGTCTGAATGAGGCTGGTGGGGGAACGGAGGAAGCCCTCCTTGTCGGCGTCCAGAATGGCAACCAGCGCCACCTCCGGAAGGTCAAGTCCTTCCCGCAACAGGTTGATGCCCACCAGCACATCGAACTTCTGCATGCGCAGGTCCCGGATGATCTCCTGACGCTCCATGGTGTCCACATCGGAGTGCATATACCGGACCTTGATGCCGGATTTTGTGAGATAGTCGGTGAGATCCTCAGCCATTTTCTTAGTGAGGGTGGTGACCAGCGTGCGGTAGCCGTGCCCGGTCATGGTGTTGATCTCTCCGATGAGATCATCCACCTGTCCCTCCACAGGACGAACCTCCACCGGAGGATCCAGAAGCCCGGTGGGCCGCAGCAGCTGCTCGGCTACCTGCCCGGCACGGCTGAGCTCATATTCTGCGGGGGTGGCGGAGACATAGATGACCTGATTGATCTTGGACTGAAATTCCTCAAATTTCAGAGGGCGGTTGTCATAGGCGGAGGGAAGCCGGAAGCCATAGTCCACCAGCGCCTGCTTTCTGGCCCGGTCGCCGTTGTACATGGCCCGAACCTGCGGCAGCGTCACATGGCTCTCGTCGATGAACATCAGGAAATCCTCGGGGAAATAGTCCATCAGGGTCATGGGGGGAGAGCCTGCCGGGCGGCCACTGATGATCCGGGAATAGTTTTCGATGCCGGAGCAGAAGCCCAGCTCGTCCATCATTTCGATGTCATACATGGTGCGCTGATGAATGCGCTGTGCCTCCAGCAGCTTGCCGTTGTCCTTGAACCATTTTTCACGATCCATAAGCTCACAGGCAATTTCCCGGGTGGCCCGTTCCATCTTCTCTTTGGTGGTGACATAATGGCTGGCAGGATAGATGGCACAGTGGGTCACCACACGCTCGGCGGCGCCGGTGACGACATTGAATTCGGAGATCCGGTCAACCTCATCGCCAAAGAACTCAATACGGATGGCACGGTTGGTCCAGCCGGCCGGGAATACCTCCACCGTGTCGCCACGGACCCGGAAGGTGTTGCGGATGAAGTTGACATCGTTCCGCTCGTAGCGAATGTCGGTCAAACTTCTCAGAAGACTGTCTCGCTCCCAGATCTGGCCCTGCCGGACAGAAACCACCAGCGCCTTATAGTCCTCGGGGTCGCCCAGACCGTAGATGCAGCTGACAGAGGAGACAACGATCACATCCCGCCGCTCCAGAAGGGAAGCTGTGGCGGAGTTCCGCAGTCGGTCGATTTCGTCGTTGGTGGCGGAGTCCTTCTCGATATAGGTGTCGGTGTGGGCGATATAGGCCTCCGGCTGATAATAGTCATAGTAGGAGACAAAATACTCTACGGCGTTTTCCGGAAAGAATTCCTTGAACTCAGAGCACAGCTGGGCCGCCAGCGTTTTGTTGTGCGCCAGCACCAGCGTAGGCCGGTTCATCTTTGCGATGATATTCGCCATGGTAAAGGTTTTGCCGGAGCCGGTGACACCCAGAAGCACCTGCTCGTCAATGCCGTTTTTGAGCCCCTGCGTCAGGGCTTCGATGGCCTCGGGCTGATCACCGGAGGGCTGATAGTCAGAAACCAGCTTAAAGTCCACAGCGGCGCACCTCCCAAATGGATATTTTTCATAAAATCAGTATATCATTATACCACAAAGTAAATAAAACTACAAGCAATCAAAGTGTAGTGAAATCTCTTGTATTGGCAGGAGATTTGACGGAAAATGGCGGCGGGAAATGGGACGTTTACATAACGAAAAATCCGGCGAAAAAATGAAAAGCCGCCGGGAAGAACAGTTGACGGATTGGGGATTGTGCCGTATAATAATACACGGTAAACCTATTATATTGCCTGTATCAAGGCAAATGAATATGGAGGTCGTTTCCAATGAAAGATTTATATGTTGTAAACTGCTGCCGTACCGCTGTTGGTTCCTTTGGCGGCAGCCTGAAGAACACTCCCGCTGCTGATCTTGGCGCTATTGTTGTCAAGGAAGCTCTGAACCGTGCAGGTGTAAAGCCCGAGCAGGTGGATGAGCTGATGTTCGGCTGCTGTATCAGCGCTGGCCTGGGCCAGAACGTTGCTCGTCAGGTCGGCATTAAGGCTGGCCTGCCTGTTTCCGTTCCCGCTTACTCTGTCAACATGGTCTGCGGCTCCGGCATGAAGTCCGTCATCGAGGCTGGCCGTGCAATTGCTGCCGGTGATGCTGAGATCGTTGTCTGCGGCGGCACCGAGAACATGTCCGCAGCTCCCTACATCCTGCCCGACGCTCGTTGGGGCGGCCGTATGTTCGACAAGAAGATGGTCGACACCATGGTAAAGGATGGCCTGTGGGACGCATTCAACAACTACCACATGGGCACCACCGCTGAGAACATCTGCGACATCTGGGGCATCACCCGTCAGGATTTGGACGAGTTCGCTGCTTCTTCTCAGGCTAAGACTGCTGCTGCTCAGGCTGCCGGCAAGTTTGACGATGAGATCGTTCCTGTTCCCGTTAAGGTAAAGAAGCAGGTTGTTGACTTCAAGGTTGACGAGTTCCCCCGTCCTTCCACCAACATGGAGTCTCTGGCTAAGCTGAAGACCGCTTTCCCTGTGTCCTCCGACAACGCCTTCCAGGCAAACGGCGGCACTGTAGTTGACACCTTCGATGCCAAGGCTTGCAAGCCCGCTCAGGCTGACGCTGGCACGCCTCGTGTTACCGCCGGCAACGCTTCCGGCATCAACGATGGCGCTGCTGCTATCGTTCTGGCTTCCGGTGAGGCTGTTGAGAAGTACGGCCTGAAGCCCATGGCTAAGCTGCTTGGCTGGGGCCAGGGCGGCGTGGATCCCAAGATCATGGGCACCGGCCCCGTTCCCGCTTCCCGTCAGGCTATGGCCAAGGCTGGCGTTACCCTCGACGACATCGACCTCATTGAGGCCAACGAGGCATTCGCTGCGCAGTCCATCGCTGTTGCTCGTGAGCTGGGCTTCGACATGAACAAGGTCAACGTAAACGGCGGCGCACTGTCCATCGGCCATCCCGTTGGCTGCTCCGGCGCTCGTATCATTGTCACTCTGCTCCATGAGATGCAGAAGCGCGACGATGCAAAGAAGGGTCTGGCTACCCTGTGCATCGGCGGCGGCATGGGCGTTGCTACCATCTTCGAGAAGTGCTAATATAACTTCGATCAGGAGGCGGGGATCCCCCGCCTCCTTTTTCCGTTTGGGATGTCCATGGAAAATCAATGAGAGGTGTAAGAAATGCCAAAGATTATAACGGCCAAGGAAGCGGCTGCACTGATCCCCTCCGGCAGCCGGGTCATGTTCGGCGGCTTTTTGGGCTGCGGTTCGGCACTGGATGTGATTCGGGCCATTGACGAAAGTGAAGTGGAGAATATTGAGGGCGTCTTTGATGACGGCTCCAAGCCCAATGGACCCGATGGCTCTGATTATTATGGCTGGGCCAGACTGATCCATTCCGGAAAGATCAAGAAATATATTGGTTCCCATGTGGGCTCCAACCCGGAGGCCGGTGAAAAGTGGTCCAAGGGAGAGCTGACGGTGGATCTGCTGCCCCAGGGCTCCATGGCAGAGATGATCCGTGCAGGCGGCATGGGGATCCCCGGGATCCTCACATCCACGGGCATTGGAACCATGGTAGAGGAGAGCCCCTGGGTAGACCGGAAAATGAACATCGAGGGGAAGGATTACCTGCTGATGAAGCCCATTCATGCGGATTTTGCAGTGATCTCCGGTTATCTGGTGGATAAAAAAGGAAACATCTGGTATAAGGGCACCACCCGTAATTTTTCCCCGCTGATGGCCATGGCTGCGGATACGGTGATCGTTGAGGCGGAAAGAATCGTTGAGCCCGGGGAAATTCCGCCGGAGAATGTGGCAACACCGGGGATTCTGGTGGATTACATCGTGCTGCGGGAGGGAACGGACAATGGATAAGCAGAGAGCGAAGGATATCATTGCCTGCCGCTGCGCACAGGAGCTGAAGGACGGTTATGTGGTGAATCTGGGCATCGGCATTCCCACCCAGTGTGCCCGGTACTTCCCGGAGGGCGTGGATATTACCCTGCATGCGGAGCTGGGGCTGATCGGTCAGGGGCCTGCACCCACAGCGGAGCAGGCGGATCCCCTCCATGTGGTGGATGCATCCGGCAATCCGGCAACCATTATCCCCGGCGGGGCCATTGTGGATTCCGCCACGAACTTCGGCCTGATTCGAGGCGGCCATGTGGATGCCTGCGTACTGGGTGCGCTGGAGGCGGACGCAGAGGGCAGCTTTGGAAACTGGCTGATCCCCGGGAAAAAGCTTACGGGCATGGGCGGCGCCATGGATCTGGTCAACGGCTCTAAAATCGTGATTTTGGCGATGATCCATACCAATGGCGGGAAGCCCAAGATCGTTGAAAAATGCACCCTTCCGCTGACAGGCTATCGGGTGGTCAATATGATCGTTACGGAGCTCTGTGTTCTGAAGGTGACACCGGAGGGACTCCAGCTGGCGGAATACAATCCGGAGCTGGGTGACCGGGAGACGGCCATTCGGGAGATTCAGGAGAAGACTGCCGCAAAGCTCCATATTGCGGACGATCTGAAGCCCATGCGGCTGCCGGACTGATGTGAAAAGTGCCGTTCTGCCATAGGGCAGGGCGGTGCTTTTTGTCGTGTTGCACATACTTAATGAATTTAATTCATTAATTAATGACCAAACTCCGCTTTTCACCGGGTTTTTAATGTGTTATAATGAATAAAATGCCATCAGGCATAGGCTGGCAGCAGGGATGCTGCCGGATGAATACACTCCGCACAGCGGGGAAAGGAACATATTATGGAACTGAAATACAGTGCATTGCTCAGCCCCATCAAGATCGGCAACATGGTGCTCCGGAACCGGATGCTCTCGTCCGCTTCTACGCCCCATTTCCTTCAGGGCACTGAGAAGAACCCCACCGAGAAGGTGATCCAGCACTTTGCAAACCGTGCAAAGAATGGTGCTGCGCTGGTGACCATCAACCACCTCTATGAGAAGTCCATGCCCGTAATGGGGCGTGCGCTGGACAATACCCCCTGCCACTTCAACCTGTTCGATCTGAACGATGCCAATGCACAGGACTACTTCTGTAAGCTGCTGGACGCCATTCACTTCTATGGCTCCAAGACTTGTGCATACATTATGAGCCCCGCAAACATGCAGGGCGGTATGGGCATGCCCTCTGGTGCACCCGGCGGCCCCGGCGGCCCTGGTGCCGGTCCTGAGGGTGCAGGCGGTCCTCCTGCGGATATGCCTCCCATGCCCATGGAAGACACCACACCCAAGCATAAGGACTTCGGCGTAGCAGGCGCTGACGGCGACCTCCATGCACAGATGGACGGCGGCCCCCAGCAGTCCCCCTCTTCCTACACCAAGGAATACCTGCAGGCCATGATCGAGGACTACGCACAGCAGGCAAAGGATCTCAAGGCTCTGGGCTTTGACATGATCTCCGTCTATTGCTGCTACCGGAACAACCCCATGGCAAAGCTGCTCTCTCCCATCACCAACGACCGTACCGATGAGTATGGCCCTGAGAGTGTAGAGAGTCGCGGCCGCTACATGGTAGAGATGTTCACCGCACTGCGGAAGGCAGTGGGCAAGGGCTTCCCGCTGGAGTGCGTCCTCAGCGTAGACGAGGAGGAGTTCGGTGGCTACACCAAGGAAGACACCATTCAGCTTGCAAAGATGATGGAGGGTGTCTGCGATATCTTCCACCTGCGTTCCGGCGATATGGATCCTCAGCATCCGCTGGGCTTCACCTCCACCGAGGACAAGCCTGCTCCCTATATCGATGCCATGAGCTATGTATGTAAAGAGATCAAGAAGCGCGGCATTCAGATGACCGTTGCGGCTTCTGCCGGCTTCCAGGATCCCGAGATCGCCAACAATCTGGTGGCGGACGGCGGTGCTGACCTCATTTACATGGCCCGCAGCTGGATCAACAATCCTGACTATGGCCAGAAGGTCTATGAGGGCCGCAAGGAGGACATCGTTCCCTGCGTGCGCTGCAACAAGTGCCATGTACCCAATGGCCCCGACCTGTTCCGTACGGTCTGCACAGTCAATCCCATTGTTGGTATGGAGGATCGCATCTCCACCATGGTGAAGCCTGTGGGCGAGAAGCGCAAGGTTGCTGTGGTTGGCGGCGGCCCTGCCGGCATGGAGTTTGCCCGGATCTGCGCTCAGAGAGGCCACGATGTTACCCTGTACGAGAAGTCCGGTGAGCTGGGCGGCATGCTCAAGCACGCAAAGTACCCCTCCTTCAAATGGCCCCTGCGCCAGTTCATGGATTACATGATCAAGGAGATGGACAAGCTGGGCGTTCATGTGAAGCTCAACACCACCGCAACCCGTGAGCTGCTGGAGAAGGAGAACTATCAGGTCCTGGCTCTGGCACTGGGCGCTGAGCCTTCCAGCCTGCCTCTGCCCGGCAAGGATGGCGACAACGTTTCCTACGCTGCCAACATCTATGGCCATGAGGATCAGCTGGGTAAGAACGTTACCATCATCGGCGGCGGCGAAATCGGCGTAGAGACCGGCCTGTATCTGGCGGAGCTGGGTCATCTGGTCACCGTGCTGGAGATGCAGTACGACCTGATTCTGGATGCGCCTCATGCGCACTACCGCAACATGGTGGTAAACTACTGGCGCCACACCGCAAACTTTGCTTATCAGGCAGGCGTAAAGTGCACCGCCATTGATCCTGACGGCGTTCGGTATCTGGATCCCAACGGCGTAGAGCAGAAGCAGCAGGCTGACAACGTTCTGCTGGCCATCGGCATGAAGTCCAAGCAGGACGAGGCCATGGAGCTTGCCAAGGCTGTTCCGGTCAGCTATGTGATCGGCGACTGCGACAAGCCCGGCAATGTGCAGAAGTGCATGCGTTCTGCCTTCGGCATCGCCTCTCAGATCTAAGCAATATCGTAATCGGCGCACCCGCATTGGGTGCGCCGATTTCAGCAAAACTCCGGCAGTTCCAGTTCACACTGGGGCTGCCGGAGCTTTTTTAAGAGTATGCCCGATAGAGGAAGGTCACGATCTGCCCCCGGGTACAGGTCCTGCCCGGAGAAAAGTGTGTGGTGCTGGAGCCTGTGGTAATGCCCTTTTCCGAGGCCCATGCAATGGCATCTGCGGCATAACCGGAGCTTCCGATATCCGTAAACGGTGCCGGTCGGGCGGGGGCGGGACATCCCGAAGCCCGCCACAGAAGGGCTGCTACCTGCGCCCGGGTGCAGGGGCGATCCGGGCCAAAGCTGGTGCTGCTGAGGCCGTTGGTAATGCCCTGCTCCAAGGCCCAGAGTACGGCGGTATAGTAGTATTTGCTGCTGTCCAGATCCGCAAAGTCTGTGGAGGTGCTGGTGGGGCTGGGAGATCCGGCTGCCCGCCAGAGAAAGGTGACGACCTGCCCCCGAGTACAGGGATGATCCGGACCAAAGCGATCCGCAGTCAGCCCGGTCGTAACTTCCTGATCCAGCGCCCAAAGTACAGGGTCATAATAGTAGCTGTCCTCTGAGATATCGGAAAAGGGATTTTCGCCGGTGGCGGGAAGAATCTCAAGCTTTGTCTGCCCACAATTCTGACAGGTGTAGATTCGCTGGCCGTCACGGAGGTGACCGGGGACGACTGTAACAGTGCCCTCATCCCACTGGTGTCCTGTGGCGGGCAGTGTCTCAGAATCCTGAGCGCCGCAGACCTGACAGGTTTTGATAAGCGCACCGTCTTCGGTGCAGGTGGGGGCAGGGGAGATCGTGCCGTCATCCCAACGGTGTCCGGTGGCACGCAGAACGGTTTTGCGCTGGGCGCCGCAGACACCGCAGGTTTCCAGCAGCGTACCGTCTCTGGTACAGGTGGGAGCAAGGGGGATTTTTGGGGAGCCCCATTGGTGCCCAAGGCTGGGGGTGGCATCGGTGCGGGTGTATCCGCACCGGCGGCACTGATAGGTAATGCGGCCTGTTTCCGTACAGGTCGGCTCCTTTATAACGGTGCCCTCATCCCAGTCGTGATTCAGCTTGGGGATGGTTTCATTCTGGGTGGCTCCGCAGAGCGTACAGGTACGCTGAAGAAGACCGGCGCGGGTACAGGTTGCCTCCCGGAGAATGACGCCGTCATCCCAAAGATGCTCGCAAAGCCCGCTGTCCTCTTCTGCGCTGCTGAGCGAAGCGGTATTCGATCCTGTGGCCGAAACCGAGACGGGAACGATCATCAAAAGCAGGAGAAGACAGAAAAAAGCCGCAGATCGTCTATGCATGCAATAACTCCTTTGAATCGTGTCAGCAGATACCTGCCGACGGATAAAAATGTGCGTGCCGCAATTGTGCATTGCGGCACGCACACAGACACATTACTTGGAGAGGTTAAAGAAAGCCTTCTTGCCCAGATACTGTGCAGACTCTTCCAGCTCTTCCTCAATCCGGAGCAGCTGGTTGTATTTGGCCACACGGTCTGTGCGGGAGGGGGCACCGGTCTTGATCTGTCCGGCGTTCATGGCAACGACAAGATCCGCAATGGTCGTATCCTCGGTTTCGCCGGAGCGATGGGAAACCACAGCGGTGTAGCCTGCGCGGTTGGCGCGCTGGATGGTGTCCAGCGTCTCGGTGAGAGTGCCAATCTGGTTGACCTTAATGAGCACACTGTTGCAGACGCCCAGCGCAATGCCCTTGTTGACACGCTCTACATTGGTCACAAACAGGTCGTCGCCTACCAGCTGTACCCGATCGCCCAACGCATCGGTGAGCATCTTCCAGCCCTCCCAGTCGTTCTCGCCCATGCCGTCCTCAATGGAAATGATGGGGTATTTTTCCGCAAAGCCCTGATACATGGCCACCATTTCTTCACGGGTCATGGTCTTCTTTGCCTTGGGGAGATCGTAGCAGCCGGTCTCCTCGTTGTACCAGTCGGAAACGGCGCCGTCGATGGCGATCATAAAGTCATCATAGGGCTTATAGCCGCACTCCTCCACGGCCTTTACAATGGCCTCCAGCGCATCCTCATCCTTGGCAAGGTTGGGGGCATATCCGCCCTCATCGCCCACTCCGGCGGCGGGAGTGCCCATTTCCTTGAGAACGGTTTTCAGCTGATGGAATACCTCGGCACACATTCTGAGGGCATCGCTCCAGCTCTTGGCGCCTACGGGCATAACCATGAATTCCTGAATGTCCACGTTGTTGGTGGCGTGGGCACCGCCGTTGAGAATGTTCATCATGGGAACCGGCAGAACCTTTGCATTGATGCCGCCGATGTAGCGATACAGGGGGATGCACAGAGAATCTGCGGCGGCGTGGGCCACGGCCATGGATACCGCCAGAATGGCATTGGCGCCCAGACGGGACTTGTTGGGGGTGCCGTCCAGATCGATCATGGTCTGGTCAATTTCAGCCTGATCCAATGCGTTCATGCCGATCACGGCCTCTGCGATCTCGGTGTTGATGTTGGTAACAGCCTTCATAACAGACTTGCCGCCGTATTCCTGACCGCCGTCCCGAAGCTCGCAGGCCTCATATACGCCGGTGGATGCACCGGAGGGAACCGCTGCACGGCCCATGGAGCCGTCTTCCAGATAGACGTCGGCCTCTACGGTGGGGTTGCCACGGGAGTCCAAAACCTGACGAGCGGTAACGGCAATGATCTCAAGATACTGTTTCATGGGAATCTCCTCCTAAGTATTGTGAAGTGGTATGCAGTCAGTCAGTCTCCTGATTGGCGGCGTTGATGATATGAATAAACTTTTCGGGGTCCAGAGAAGCGCCGCCAATGAGGCCGCCGTCAATGTCCGGCTGGGCCAGAAGGTTTTCGGCGTTCTTGTCATTCATGGAGCCGCCGTAGAGAATGGAGGTTGCCCGGGCTGTTTTTGCCGAGGAAAGCTTCCGTACTACGGTGCGGATGTGCTGGCAGACCTCTTCAGCCTCCTGCGGGGAGGCCGTGAGCCCTGTGCCGATGGCCCAGATGGGCTCATAGGCGATGACGATGCGCCGGAGCTGCTCCGGTACAATGCCGTAAAATGCGGATTTCAGCTGCATGGTGATGTGCTCGAATGTAACGTCGGTTTCCCGCTGCTGGAGGCTTTCGCCTACGCAGAGGATGGGCGTGAGGCCGGCTTCCAGCGCAGCCTTCAGCTTGGCGTTGATCTCCTGATCGGTTTCCCCCATGGCCCGCCGCTCGGAGTGGCCGAGAATCACATATTTGACACCGGCATCCACCAGCATGGGTGCGCTGATCTCACCGGTATATGCCCCAAAGGTCTCCTGATGCATGTTTTCGGCGCCGATGCTGACACGGGTATCCTTCAGCGCCTTGACACCGGCAGGAATGCAGATGGCGGGCATGCACAGGACAATCTCACACCAGCGGCCTCTGGGGAGGAGCCGCTTGAGCTCCACGCCGAAGGCGCGGGTCTCGGTAGGAGTCTTGTTCATTTTCCAGTTTGCGGCGATCACGGTTTTTCTGTATTTATGGTTCATGGTCGTCCCTCCCAGTCTCAGGCGTCCAGCAGAGCGGCCACACCGGGAAGCTCTGCACCGGCAAAGAATTCAAGGCTTGCGCCGCCGCCGGTGGAAACGTGAGTGATTTTGTCAGAGTAGCCCATCTGCTCTACGGCAGCGGCGGAATCACCGCCGCCAACGATGGTAACGGCTGCGCTTTCTGCCATTGCCTTTGCTACGGCATTGGTGCCGGCGGCAAAGGCCGGGAATTCAAATACACCCATGGGGCCGTTCCAGATGACGGTGCCTGCGTTCCGAATGATATCCGCGTAGATTTCACGGGTCTTGGGGCCGATGTCCAGCCCCATCATGTTATCCGGGATCTGTCCTTCGTCAAAGAGAACAGGCTCGGCATCTGCGGCAAAATGGTCGGCGGCAACGGTGTCCACAGGCAGGTGGATCTGCACACCCTTTTCCTGCGCTTTTTTCAGCAGCTCCAGACAGTAGCCGAAGGACTCGGTTTCACACAGGGAGGTGCCGATTTTTCCGCCCTTGGCCGCAGTAAAGGTGTAGCTCATGCCGCCGCCGATGATAATGTGGTCGGCCAGCGTCAGCATATGGTCGATGACGCCAATCTTATCGGAGACCTTGCTGCCGCCCATAATGAGCACCAGCGGACGGTTGGGGTCGGAGATGGCCTTGCCCATAATGTCCAGCTCCTTCTTTACCAGAAGGCCGCTGTAGGCAGGAAGGAAGGAGGCAACGCCTACCGTGGAGGAGTGAGCCCGATGGCAGGAGCCAAAGGCGTCATTGACAAAAATCTCCGCCAGGGCTGCATACTGCTTTGCCAGCTCCATGTCGTTTTTGGTCTCGCCCTTCATAAAGCGGACATTTTCCAGCAGCAGAACCTGACCGGGCTGCAGCGCTGCGGCTTTTTCCTGCGCCTCGGGGCCTACAATGTCAGAGGCCAGCGCCACCGGCTGTCCCAGCAGCTCGCTGAGCCTTGCCTGTACCACCTTCAGGGAGTACTTCTCTTCGTAGCCGTTCTTAGGGCGGCCCTTGTGGGAGCAGAGGATCACTGCGGCGCCATGGTCCAGCAGATAGTGGATGGTGGGGAGGGTCTTGCGGATACGGCTGTCATCGGTGATCACGCCCTCGTCATTGGTGGGAACGTTGAAGTCACAGCGGCAGAGGACCTTTTTGCCCTTCAGCTCCACGTCAAGGATGGTTTTCTTTTTGTAGTTCATAGTTGAAACCTCCGTTTAATATGGTCGATCCAGGGGTTGGTTCTTCATTTTTCCAAAGCTCCGCAGATTGGGGAAGTCCAGCTGACGCAGAGCCTCATAGACAGCAATGGCGGCAGAGTTGGAGAGGTTCAGGCTCCGGGCCTCCTCTGCCATGGGGATCTTGACGCACCGATCCCGATGAGCCTCCAGAAATGGCTCCGGCAGACCGGCGGATTCCCGTCCGAAGAACAGGTAATCTCCGTCCTGATAGGTGACGTCGCAGTAACGGGCAGGGGCTTTTGTGGTATAGAGCCACATGGAAACCGGCCCGTTCTTTTCAAAAAAGTCGTCCAGTGAGTCGTAGATCCGAACATCCAGCAGATACCAGTAGTCGAGACCGGCACGGCGCAGAGCCTTGTCGGTAATTTCAAAGCCCAGGGGACGGATCAGATGCAGAGCTGCACCGGTGGCGGCGCAGGTGCGTGCAATGTTGCCGGTGTTTTGATGGATCTCCGGCGAAACCAGAACGATGTTAAGCATAGTATGACCCTTCCGGCCGGAATACATTCTTCCGGCGCATCATGTTATCATTGTAATTCAAGCCTATAGAAAATTCAAGGAAAAAATTCAGTTTTTCTATAATTTTTTGCGAAAAAAGCGATTTTTCGGCGTTTTGCAATTTTCTAATGATACAAACGTATGATACAAGACGGATGAGTGAAATCAGTGCAATTCTCTCGGCAAAATCCCTTTACAAAAGCGTGGGAATCTTCTATAATATATCAGATATATTGGGGGCGTGCCGCCTTTTTTATTTTGCAGAAACGTCACGAAACTGTGCCGACACGTTTTAGGCGGAAAAATGCCCGAACGCATATTTTGAGGTGTGAACTATGACCGATTTGAATAAGCTTCGTAATTTTTCGATCATTGCGCATATTGACCATGGAAAATCCACGCTGGCAGACCGGCTTCTGGAGGAGTGTCAGGCCGTAGAGGCCCGTGAGATGGAGGATCAGATTCTGGACAATATGGATCTGGAACGGGAGCGGGGAATTACCATCAAGGCCCGTGCGGTGCGGCTCCTTTACACCGCCGATGATGGGGAGACCTATGTGCTCAACCTCATCGATACCCCGGGGCATGTGGACTTCAACTATGAGGTCTCCCGTTCTCTGGCGGCCTGTGAGGGCGCAGTGCTGGTGGTAGATGCCTCTCAGGGTGTAGAGGCCCAGACACTGGCGAACACCTATCTGGCCATTGATGCGGGATTGGAAGTGCTGCCGGTGGTCAACAAGATCGACCTGCCTGCGGCAGATCCCCAGCGGGTCAAGCAGGAGATCGAGGATATCATTGGGCTTCCCGCAGAGGACGCCCCGGAGATTTCCGCCAAGAACGGCATCAACATCCGCTCGGTGCTGGAGATGATCGTAAAGGATCTCCCGGCTCCGGAGGGAGACCGGACAAAGCCCCTGCGGGCGCTGATCTTTGACAGCCAGTATGACAGCTATAAGGGCGTGATCGTCTACTTCCGGGTGATGGACGGTGTGATCCGGCAGGGAATGGACGTGAAGATGATGTCCGGCGGCGCTGTTTATAAAGTAGTGGAGGTGGGCTATCTCCATCCAAAGGGCATGGAGCCCACAGATGCACTGGGGGCCGGCGAGGTGGGCTATTTTACCGCCTCCATCAAAACCGTATCCGATACCCGGGTGGGCGATACCGTAACGGACAATGAAAACCCTGCCACAGAGCCCCTTCAGGGCTATAAGGAAGTGCAGCCCATGGTGTTCTCCGGCGTGTATCCGGCGGACGGCTCCAAATATCCGGAGCTGCGGGATGCGCTGGAAAAGCTGAAGCTCAACGACGCTTCTCTCAGCTATGAGCCGGAAAGCTCTGTAGCGTTGGGCTTTGGCTTCCGCTGCGGCTTTTTGGGCCTGCTCCACATGGAGATCATCCAGCTGCGGCTGGAGCGGGAGTTTAATCTGGATCTCATTACCACGGCCCCCAGCGTTGTCTATCGGGTCACAAAGACGGACGGAACGGTAGAGATGATCGATAACCCCCTGAACTATCCGGATCCCACGGAGATCGAGATGGCGGAGGAGCCCTTTGTACGGGCCTCCATTATCACGCCGCCGGAATATGTGGGCAGCATCATGGAGATCTGTCAGGAGCGCCGGGGCGAGTATCTGGATCTTACCTATCTGGATCAGAGCCGAGTGGAGCTACACTATGACATGCCCCTCAACGAGATCATTTTTGATTTCTTTGACTGCCTGAAATCCAAGACCAGAGGCTATGCGTCTTTGGACTATGAGGTGACGGGCTATCGGGCCAGCAATCTGGTGAAGCTGGATATTCTGCTGAATGGTGAAGTGGTGGATGCGCTGTCCTTTATCCTTCATGCGGATAAGGCCTACGCCCGGGCCCGGAAGATCTGCGAGAAGCTCAAGGAGAATATTCCCCGCCAGCTCTTTGAGATCCCGGTACAGGCGGCCATCGGCTCCAAGATCATTGCCCGGGAGACCATTAAGGCACTGCGGAAGGACGTTTTGGCCAAGTGCTACGGCGGCGATATCAGCCGAAAGAAGAAGCTGCTGGAAAAGCAGAAGGAAGGCAAGAAGCGGATGCGGAGTTTTGGTACGGTGGAGGTGCCTCAGGAGGCATTTATGGCGGTATTAAAGCTGGATTCCGAATAAGGAGGAGCCATGGCAAAGCAAAAAATCACTGCCCAGAAGCGGGCGCTTGGCATCTATGTGCATATTCCCTTCTGCCGGAGCAAGTGCCAGTACTGCGACTTTTATTCTCTGCCCAAGAGTGCGAAAACGGTGGAGATGATGGACCGCTATGTGAAGGCGCTGGAGCGGCATATCCGGGAAGGCGGTGCCAGAGCACCCAAATACGAGGTGGATACCGTCTACTTCGGCGGCGGCACCCCCAGCTATTTCGGCTCGGAGCGGCTGAAGGAAGTGCTCACCACCATTACCCGGCGGTTCAATGTATCAAAATCCGCAGAGGTGTCGCTGGAGGCAAACCCGGATTCCATTACGGAAAAGGGGTGCAAACGGCTGATCCAGTCGGGCTTTAACCGGATCTCCATTGGCGTCCAGAACAACAATGACCAGATCCTCAAGATCCTTGGCCGGCCCCATACCTTCCGGCAGGCGGTGCAGGCGGTGGACATTGCCCGGACAGCGGGCTTCGACAACCTGTCCATTGATCTCATGTACGGCCTTCCGGGGCAGACGCCCCAGCAGTGGGCGGACTGCCTTGGCTCTGTGATCGATCTGCACCCGGACCATATTTCGGCCTATGGCCTGACGCTGAATGAAGGGACGCCCCTGTACCGTTATCGGGATCAGGCGGCTCTGCCCAACGATGATGCCCAGGCGTCCATGTACCTCTATGCGGTCTCTACCCTGGAGGCCTATGGCTACCACCAGTATGAGATCTCCAACTTTGCGAAAACCGGACGGGAATGCCAGCACAACCTGAAATACTGGATGGGCGGCGAGTATATGAGCTTTGGCCCCTCTGCCGCTTCGGACTTTGCAGGCACCCGGTATACCTTTGCCTCCAATCTGCCCCAGTATGTCAAGGCGGTGAATACCGGTGATGCCATTACCACCGAGTGTGAATATGTTCCCATCAAGGAGCGGGCAGGCGAATATGTGATGCTGCGGATGCGCACCATCTATGGCATTGAGCGGGAGGAATATGAGCGTACGTTCCTGATGCCCTTCGATCCGCTGGAACAGGTGATGGCCTTCTATCGGGGCCGTGGACTGACGGCGTTCAAGGATGGCCGCTGGTATCTGACGCCTCAGGGCATGCTGGTGTCCAATCAGCTCATTGGACAGCTGATCGAGGCACAGACGAAATCTACCCCCTTGTCCCCCCATAGATTTTAAGACAAATGCAAGATTCCCGCCGCAGGTGCGCCTGCGGCGGGAATCATTTATGTTGGCTCAGATATTGTAGGCAGCCATGAACGCCGAGTAGTTGGCGTAGCGCATATTGCCCTTCAGAAACTCGTTGGGGGTGTTCAGCAGCTGCTGGCTCTGCATGCCGTGGGCACGGGTGATCTGGGCATCACCCACAATATAGAACTCCGGTGCAGTGCCGAAGAAGGTTTCTGCCTCTTTTACGCAGGGGTGCACACCGGCGTTGACCACCACGGAATCAAAGGGAACTTCACCGGTGGAGCCGTCCTTGTTCTGGTAAACGGCCTTGCCGCCGTCCACGGAAAGGATCTGTGCGTGCTGGATGGTATGGATGGCGGAATACTTTTCGGTAAGGTACCGGCGGGTCTGCATGGCATCGTGGCCGCCGCAGTTGCTGGCTGCGATGGAACGGGTGATCAGGGTGACATCGTGTCCGGTATCGCTTAAATACATGGCGCATTCAAAGGCGGTCATGGTGCCGCCGACAATCACCACTCTGTGGCCCAGCTGGGCCTCCTTGCCGAAGACCTCGATGGGGTGCAGGGCCTCCTTGCCGCCGGGGATATCCAGATGCTTGGGGGCTGCGCCGGTGGCGGCGATGACAGCATTATAGCCGCCATACTCGATCATCTCCGGGGTGGCCTCCGTGTTCAGACGGATATCTACCCCCAGCTTCTCACACTGACGGATCTCCCAGTCCTTAAACCGCTGGATGCCCCATTTTCCATAGACATAGTCCGAGTGAATGGCCTGACCGCCCAGAATGCCGGACTTTTCAAACAGCGTGACCTGATGGCCCCGCTGGGCGCAGACCATGGCGGCACGCATGCCTGCGGGGCCGCCGCCAATGACGGCCACCTTTTTACCGCCCTTGCTGGGCCGGAACATATCGTCAAAGACGTTTTCGAGGCCGAAGATGGGGTTTACGGCACAGATGGCGCTGTGGCAGCAGTCGCAGCGGAGGCAGGGGGTGATGTCATCCGGGCGCTGCTCGATGATCTTCTGGAGGTAATCCGGGTCGCAGTTATAGGTACGAGCCATGAATACCATATCACACTTGCCCTCTTCAATGGCCCGCTCAATGACATCGGGATCCTGAAAACCGCAGGCGGCGCCGATGACGGCGTTGACGCCTGCATCCTTCAGAGCCTTGGTGTGCTGGAGGGACGGGGGATCCTGCTCCGGGAAAATATAGGTGCTGGGGTGCTCGCCGTAGCTTCTGGGGGGTCGGACATGGTAGATGTCTACATATTCATCCCACAGCTTCAGCATTTCGATCCACTGGGGGTCAAAGGCCGCAGTTACCTGCATGGAGATCAGGAAATAGGGGCCGCACAGGGCACGGATTCGGGCGAGCAGCTCCGTGGTGGCACGGCAGCGGTTTTCCAGAGAGCCGCCATACTGATCCGTCCGGGTGTTGGCTGCGCCCACATCGCCGATGGGGGTGATCTCTACCACATCGAAGCCAAGGCCACGGTATTCCAGTGCATCGTTGGCGATATCCTCGATCCAGTCCTGAATTTCAGCAGCAGTAGCCACACGTTTTTCACCGTTGCCGCCGGGAGCGCCCATGCCGCCCATGCCCCGGGAGGACATGCCGGGACGCCCCTTGGTGCCGATCCGATGGTTCTTCGGACCGTTTCCGCCCATGCCGGGAGGTGGGCCGCCGGGGCCGAAGGGGCCGAAGCCGCCGCCGGGCTTTGGCTCAGAGAAGCTCAGGCCCTCAGGCATGCGCCGATGGCTCTGCATGAGACATAGGCTGCCGTGGGCATGGACCCGGTCGATCATGCGGATCACATAGTTGTGGACAAAGGCGTTGTTCATGGGAAACAGTGCGGCGTCACCCCAGAGATTCCGATCCATTTCCGTGAGCGTGGCGGAGGGCATGGTGATGACGGAAGCGCCGTTTTTGGCTGCGTCCTCAATAAAGCGGATGGTGCCCTCAGCGGGGAAGTTTTCCGGGCCCTGCTGTTCCTGAGAATTGCACTTACTCATGCCCATGCGGGTGCGGATCACCACATCGCCCACCCGGATGGGGGTCAGGATCTTTTTGTATCGATGGTTCATAATAGCCTCCTTCTTCCTGTGTAGCCTTAGGATTCGAACTAATTCGATTGTAGCAGGAACGGAGCGCAGATACAACTTCCAAATGATGCGTGACTGGTCAGTTTATGTTTTGCCCGGAAAAAGTTTTGTGGGAAAATCAGGATGTACTTTTGGGTGCCGGTCATGTACAATAATACCAGACGGAGCATAGGAGGGAATGCGATGATGTGCAATGCAAGCTGGAAGCGGAGGATCACCCTGCTGGTGGTGCTGACGGTGGCGTTTATCTGGGGCAACTCCCTGATGCCGGGTACGGTGTCCGGTGCCATCAGCGACTGGGCCGGAGCGGTGCTGAGCCGTATTTTTGGCGGAGAGGTGGATACCATGCACGGCCACGGGGTGCTGCGGAAGCTGGCCCACGGAACAGAATATCTGATCCTTGGCGTGGAGCTCTGTTTGCTGCTGCGGCCGGAAAAGCCATGGAGCACGCTGGCCCTGTCCGGGGTACTGACGGCGCTTTTGGATGAGACCATTCAGCTGTTTGTGCCGGAGCGGTGCGGGCAGATCAAGGATGTGTGGATCGACCTTGGGGGCTTTACCACCGGCGTGCTGCTGTGCATACTGGTGATCCATCTCTGGAAATATTGCAAAAAAGCGAAGTCCTAATTGCAGGGCTTCGCTTTTCCGGTGTTATTCCTTTGTTTCAGGTGTATCCCATGTGCGCCGGCTGATGATATACCGGGGGCGGTGCTTGGTCTCCATATAGGTCTTGCCCAGATATTCACCGATGATGCCCAGCGACGTAAGCTGAACGCCGCTGACAAAGCAGATGATGCAGGTGGTGCTGGCCCAGCCGCTGACGGTCCGGCCCAGCAGGGCGCTGACCAGCGCCCAGATCACACCGATAAAGCTCACAAGAGCCACCAGAACCCCGAACCCTGTGATCATGCGCAGGGGCTTCACGGAGAGGCTGGTAATGCCGTCCATGGCCAGTGACAGCATCTTGGAGAGGGGGTAGTGGCTTTCACCGGCCAGCCGCTCATGGCGGACATACTCCACCGTGGTGCTGGGGAAGCCCACCAGCGGAACCATGCCCCGCAGGAACAGATTGACCTCACCGAACTTTGAAAATTCCTGAAGCACCCGGCTGCTGATGAGCCGGTAGTCCGCATGGTTGTAGACCACCTCGGCCCCCATCTTGTTCATGAGCTTATAAAAGCTCTGGGCGGTAAAGCGCTTGAAAAAGGTGTCGGAATCCCGATTGGAGCGGACACCATAGACCACTTCAAAGCCCGCATGGTAGGCGTCCACCATGCCGTCCATGGCGTCAATGTCATCCTGACCGTCGCAGTCGATGGAGATGGTGATGTCGCAGCGGTCCTTTGCCTCCATGAGTCCGGCCAGAACGGCGTTCTGGTGGCCACGGTTCCGGCTCTGACTGATGCCCAGAAAATGCGGATCCTGCCGGGCGAGGCTGCAAATGATGTCCCATGTGGCATCGCTGCTGCCGTCATTCACAAACAGTACACGGCTTTCCGGGGAGATCTTACCCCGGGCGGACAGATCCGTGATTTTTCTGAGAAATTGGGGCGCTGTAATGGGAAGGACTTCCTGCTCGTTATAACAGGGGATGATGATATAGAGAATGGGAGATTCCATATAGACTCCTTTCCGGCGGAGAAACCGTCAACGCAGTTTATTCAGCAGGCATTATTATAGCATGATTTTCTAATGACTGGAAGAGAAGGGACATCAATGTTGCGGAAAATTTACATCTGCTTTACAAGGCTTGCGCAGAAAGGGGAAAGGCCGGATTTTGCTTGCTTTTTCGGGAAAAAACTGATAAACTAAACGGATGTGACACGATAGAAAAGAGAACGATTTTGGAGGACAGACCATGGCGTCTTCAACACAGATCATTTCAAAAGAACAGCTTGAGATCCAGCAGAAGTATGCCGATCAGGTGCAGGCCTACTGGACAGCCCGGGGCATCCAGCCCACGGCGTGGCTGGACACCTATGGCTGCCAGCAGAATGAGGCAGACAGCGAGCGGATGCTGGGGATGCTCATCGAGATGGGCTATCATGCCCAGCAGGAGCCGGAGGGGGCCGACCTGATCATTATCAATACCTGTGCGGTGCGGGAGCATGCGGAGCAGCGGGTGTTTGGAAATTTGGGCGCTTTGACCCATACCCGCCGCCGCCACCCGGAGCAGCTGATTTTTCTCACCGGCTGCATGGCCGGACAGGAGACTGTCGTACAGCGGATCAAGAAGAGCTACCCCCATGTGGCGGGCGTCATGTCGTCCCATGCCCAGTGGCAGCTGCCGGAGATCCTTTACAAAGCGCTGACCGTGGGGAAGCGCCAGTTTGTGACCCCGGAAACCGGCAACATCGTAGAGGGCCTGCCGGTGAGCCGGAAGGACAGCCTCAAGGGCTGGGTCAGCATCATGTACGGCTGCAACAACTTCTGCACCTACTGCATTGTGCCCCATGTCCGGGGCCGGGAGCGGAGCCGGATGCCGGAGGACATCGTGCGGGAAGTGAAGGGCATGATCGACAGCGGCTATAAGGACATTACCCTTTTGGGACAGAATGTAAACTCCTATGGAAAGGATCTTGGCCTTGGGGTGGATTTTGCCGATCTGCTGAAGATGCTCTCGGAGTTGCCCGGGGACTTTATCCTGCGGTTTATGACCAGCCATCCCAAGGATGCCTCCCGAAAGCTGTTTGATACTATGGCATCTTCGCCAAAAATCGCAAAGCATATTCACCTGCCCTTCCAGGCAGGAAATGACCGTGTGCTGAAGGCCATGAACCGGCACTACAACTCGGCACAGTATCTGGAGCTGGTGGACTACGCCCGGAAGGTAATGCCGGATATCGTACTGACCTCGGATGTTATTGTGGGCTTCCCCGGTGAAACGGATGAGGAATTTGAAGACACCCTGCGGCTGGTGGAGAAGGTGCGCTATGATGCGCTGTTTACCTTTATTTTCTCTCCCCGCAGTGGGACTCCGGCGGCGGAAATGCCGGATCCCTATACCAGAGCACAGAAGCAGCAGCGGTTTGACCGGCTGCTGGAGCTCCAGAACCGAATTTCGCAGGAAAAACACAAAGACTATGTGGGAAAGACCATGCGGGTGCTGGTGGATGGGCAGGACGGCGATCAGCTGACGGCCCGGACGGATGGCGGACGGCTGGTGAGAATGCCGGGAGATCCCGCATGGATCGGCACGTTCCGGCAGGTACGGATCGTAGACAGCACCACATGGAGTCTGGTGGGAGAAATCGAGGAGGCACAATAATGGCAGAGCTTACCCCCATGATGAAGCAGTATCTGGAAATCAAGGAGCAGAACCCGGACTGCATTCTGTTCTTCCGGCTGGGGGACTTCTATGAGATGTTCAATGAGGATGCAAAGCTTGCGTCCAAAGAGCTGGATTTGACCCTGACCACTCGGGATCGCAGCAAATCCGCAGAGGAGCGGGTGCCCATGTGCGGCGTCCCGTTCCACAGCTGTGAGAGCTATATCGCCCGGCTGGTGAGCCGTGGCTACAAGGTTGCCATCTGCGAGCAGATGGAGGATCCCGCACTGGCCAAGGGGCTGGTAAAGCGGGAGATCATCCGGGTGATCACCCCGGGCACCGTAACCGAAAGCTCCATGCTGGAGGAAGGGAAGAACAACTACATTGCCTGTGTGGTTGGGGCCGGAAGCGACTGGGGCGTGGCCTTCTGCGATGTTTCCACCGGCGCGTTCTATGCCACCGACGGACAGGGCTCCGGTGCGGTGGAAAAAATCATCAACGAATTGGGGCGTTTCACGCCGGCAGAGGTGCTGCTTGGGGGAGAGGCTGCGGAAAATCGGCAGCTTCGAGGCGTCCTTTCCGGCAGACTGGAATGCTGTGTGCAGGTGGGAGAGCAGCGGCTCTTTGACCGGGCGGAGGATCTTGCGGCCCTTCAGGGGCAGTTTCCGGCGGAAGAGCTGTCCGGGCAGGGGCTGGAAGAAAGCCCCGCCGCCCTGATGGCCTGCGGCGGCCTGCTGATCCATTTGAAGGAGATCGAAAAATCTGACCTGTGCCATATCAACCATCTGGAATACTATCTCAGCGGCCAGTTTATGGAGCTGGATCTGACGGCACGGCGGAATCTGGAGCTCACCGAGACCATGCGCAGCAAGGAAAAGCGGGGGAGCCTCCTGTGGGTGCTGGACAAGACCAAGACTGCCATGGGCGGGCGAATGCTCCGCTCCTGGCTGGAAAAGCCCCTGCTGCGGCCTAGGGAGATCCTGCGTCGGTCGGCAGCAGTGGAGGAACTGGTAAACGATTCGATGGCACGGCAGGAGCTTCAGATCACCCTGCGGGAGATCACGGATATGGAGCGCTCCATTGGCCGGATCGTAGCGGGGACGGCCAATGCCAGGGACCTTTTGGGCATGGCAACTGCCATGGGTGCCCTGCCGGAGCTGCTGAATCAGATGAGCGCATTTCAGTCTGAGCGCCTTCAGGCGCTGGCACAGCAGCTGGATCCGCTGGAGGATCTGTGCAGCGAGCTGAGCCGGGCCATTGTGGACGATCCGCCCTTTACGGTGCGGGAAGGCGGCATGATCCGGGACGGCTATGACCAGCAGGTAGACCAGCTGCGGGACATTATGTCCGGCGGAAAGGGGAATCTTGCAGGCATTGAGGCTGCGGAGCGGGAGAAAACCGGGATCCCCAAGCTGAAGGTCGGCTACAATCGTGTATTCGGCTATTACATAGAGATCTCTAAAACCTATAAGGGGCAGGTGCCGGAGAATTACATCCGAAAGCAGACCCTGGCCAACTGCGAGCGCTATATTACACAGGAGCTCAAAGAACTGGAATCCACCATTCTTGGGGCCAAAGACCGGATCACGGCGCTGGAATATGAGATCTTTACCAAGCTCCGGGGCTATGTTTCGGAGAACTCTGCCCGGGTACAGCTGTCCTGCCAGGTGGTTGCAGAGGTGGATGTGCTGTGCGCACTGGCTGAGGTGGCGGCGGACAACGGCTATGTACGGCCGGAGGTAGACTTTACCGATGAGATCCACATTGAAGAGGGCCGCCATCCTGTGGTGGAAAAAATGCTGAAGGATACCCTGTTTGTGCCCAATGATACCGAGCTTGGGACGGCGGCCAACCGTGTCTCGGTGATCACCGGCCCCAATATGGCGGGTAAATCCACCTATATGCGGCAGGTGGCGCTGATCGTATTGATGGCCCAGATCGGTTCCTTCGTTCCGGCAAAAAGCGCACGGATCGGCATCTGTGACCGGGTATTCACCCGGATCGGTGCCTCCGATGACCTGAGCGCCGGACAGTCTACCTTTATGGTGGAAATGAGCGAGGTGGCGGAGATCCTGAAAAACGCCACGGCACGGAGCCTGCTGATTCTGGACGAGATCGGTAGAGGCACCTCCACCTTTGACGGCATGGCCATTGCCCGGGCGGTGCTGGAATACTGTGCCAGCCCCAAAAAGCTGGGGGCCAAGGTGCTCTTCGCCACCCATTACCATGAGCTTACCGTCATGGAGGAGGAGATCCCGGGCCTCAAAAATTACAACATTGCGGTGAAGAAGCGGGGCGAGGATGTGATCTTCCTTCGGAAGATTGTCCCCGGCGCCGCAGATGACAGCTTCGGCATTGAGGTGGCACGTCTGGCGGGTATTCCCGAAAAAGTGGTGGCCCGGGCCAGAACCATTCTCAAGGAGCTGGAGAGCGGGAGCTCCGATATTCAGCCCCGCAGAAAGGAACAGCCGGAGGAACCGGCGCAGGTGAGCTTTATGGATATGGGCGGCAGCCAGATTGCCCAGAAGCTCCGGGACATCACCATTGAGACTCTGACGCCCATTGAGGCCCTGAATGTACTCTTTGAGCTGAAGAAGATGGCAGAGGATGTTTAAGATGAATCAGCCGCTTTCGGTGAAAATGCGCCGATATGAGGTCATTGGCGGCGTTGTATGGCTGATCTTCTATGGGTTCTTCATGGGGGATGTGCTGGCGCTGCTGCTTGGCCTGCTGGGAATCCCCTATACCGGGGCACAGCTCAATGCGGTATATTTCCTCAGTAATTTCGTGATCACGGCGCTGCTGTTCCGGCGGTTTCTGGCCTACAGCCTGCCGGTGGCGGCAGATCATCTGCTGCGGTGCCTGAAGGCGATGCTGCTGGGCTTTTGCCTCTACTGGATCCTTCAGGTGGGGCTGGACCTGCTGGGACAGCTGCTGAACGGCAAAGTCAGCATTCCCAATGATGATACGGTGGCCTCCATTGCGGGAGAGAATTACCGGATCATGTGGGCCGGTGCGGTGCTGCTGGCACCGCTGACGGAGGAAACGCTGGTGCGGGGCCTGATCTTTGGCAATCTGCGCCGGTGGAGCCGTCCGGCGGCCTATGGCGCGGCGGCGGCGGTGTTTGCGGCGATGCATGTGCTTCCTTATCTTGGCCAGATGGATGCGCTGAGCATCTGCTATAATATTCTGGTCTATGGGCTGCCCAGTCTTGCGCTGTGCGCCTGCTATGAGTATGCGGGGACCATCTGGGCCCCGGTTGGCCTTCATATGATTATCAACGCCCTTGGCATGGGCGCCATGGGCGGATGATCGCTGTGTTATATAGAATCGGGTGAATCAAAAATGGGAATCATTCATAAGCTGTCTCCGGCACTGGCGGATATGATTGCCGCCGGAGAGGTGGTAGAGCGTCCGGCTTCTGTGATCAAGGAGCTGGTGGAAAATGCCGTGGATGCCGGCGCCACGAAGATCACCGTGGAGATCAAAAACGGCGGTGTTACCTTTATGCGGGTCACAGACAACGGCTGCGGCATGTCCCGGGAGGATGCGCCTACGGCGTTCCTGCGTCATGCCACATCGAAGATCTCCTGTGCGGAGGACCTTGGCGGGATCTCCACCATGGGCTTCCGGGGCGAGGCATTGGCGGCCATCAGCTCGGTGAGCAAGATCGACCTGCTGACCCGGGCGGCATCCGAAGAGCTGGGGGTCAGTATGCGGGTAGAAGCCGGAAATGTCATGGATATTCAGCCTGCGGGCTGCCCCCAGGGAACCACCATGATCATCCGGGATCTGTTTTACAACACCCCTGCCCGGATGAAATTCCTGAAGCGGGACAGTGTGGAGGGAAGCTATATCAGCGGCGCTGTCCAGCGGCAGGCGCTGGGCCACCCGGAGATTGCCTTCCGTTTTCTGCGGGACGGGAAGCCGGAGCTGACGACCCCCGGGGACGGGAAGCTCCTGTCGGCCATTTATGCGGCCATGGGCCGTGCCAGTGCAAAAGAGATGGTGGAGGTGAAGTCCTCTTCCGGCGGCGTGACGGTGACCGGCTATGTGGGAAAGCCCACGGCCAGCCGGGGCAGCCGCAGCTATCAGCATTTCTTTGTGAATGGACGTTATGTAAAGTCCAGAATGATGGCCTCCGCACTGGAAGAGGCCTATAAAAATCAGATCATGGTGGGAAGGTTCCCCATCTGCGTACTCCATGTGACGGTAGCGCCCACGGCGGTGGATGTCAATGTCCACCCGGCAAAAACCGAAGTGAAGTTCCTCCGGGAGGGGGATGTGTTTGACGCCATCCACTACAGTGTGCTGGGGGCCCTGAGCCGGGCGCAGGATCGTCCGGAGATGCAGCTGAAGCAGCCAAAGCCCCAGGTGCAGCCCAAGCAGGATTTTTATCAAACGGTTACGGCGCAGGAGTATCGGGCCATGACCGGGATGCTGGAAAAGGGAACCTCAGTCCAGCCCTCCGAGCCTGTGGTGCGTCAGTTCCAGACACTGGTGCAGCGGACGGAAGATCAGAGACCGGCACTTTCCGTACACGACAGTGTCCGAATGGCACCGTCGGCGCAGGGAGCAAAGCCGATCCCTCGGCGGGAGGAACGTCCTGCTGCGGCCACAATTCCGGACCCGGCGCCCTTGCAGGCAGAGCCGGAGCGGATCCCGGTACAGCCGGAGATGCCGGAGCCGGTGCGGCAGGAGGCCCCGGAAGCGCCGGTACAGACGGCCATGGAGATGCCGCCGATGCCGACCCCGGCAGTGCCGGAGCCGCAGCAGATTCGGGAGCCGGAACGGCCGGAGGAAAAGCCCTACCGGATCATCGGGGAGGCATTGGATACCTATATTATTGTGGAGCAGGGAGACGGCCTGCTGCTCTTTGACAAGCATGCGGCCCATGAGCGGATCCGTTTTGAACGGTTGAAGGCCCAGGGCCATGAGGTCATGAGCCAGCTGCTGATGGCTCCCCTGCATCCCAGAATGAGCCGGGAAGAAACGGCGATACTGTTGGAAAACCGGGAGACGCTGGAGGGACTGGGCTTTACGGTGGAGGACTTCGGCGGAGACCTGCTGGTTCGGGCCATTCCCTGTGATGTGCCGGAGGCAGAGGCGGCAGCATGTCTGTCGGAGCTGGCGCAGCAAATGATAGACGGAAGGAAACTTGATAAGAGTGCGGTCTACGATGATCTGCTCCATACAGTTGCGTGCAAGGGAGCAATCAAGGGCGGACAGCATACAGATCCACAAGAGATCGCTGCACTGGTAGCGGAACTGATGAGTCGGGATGATATCAAGCATTGTCCCCATGGCCGGCCGGTGTGCATCACGTTGAGCCGTGCAACATTGGAGCGTCAATTTAAGCGGACATAAGGAGAACAAATTATGTTTCTTGAGATTTTGAAGGCGATTATTTATGGCATTGTGGAAGGCATCACTGAGTGGCTGCCCATCAGCTCCACTGGACATCTGATCCTGCTGGAGCAGCTGCTGCCGCTGAAAGCATCGGATGCGTTTATGTCCATGTTTGATGTGGTGATCCAGCTGGGGGCGATTCTGGCGGTCGTTGTGCTGTTCTTCCACAAGCTCAATCCTTTCTCCGGACGGAAAAGCATGGTGGAGAAACGTCAGACATGGCAGCTGTGGTTTAAGGTGATCGTGGCGGTACTGCCCTCGGTGGTGCTGGGACTGCTGCTGGACGATTGGATGGATGCCCACCTCTATAACCATGTGGTTGTGGCCATTATGCTGATCCTGTACGGCGTTGCCTTCATTGCGGTAGAGCGATATAATCAGGGCCGCCGTCCCGCCATTCGAACCACCAATCAGATCTCCTATCGGACAGCGCTGCTGGTGGGCTGCTTTCAGGTGCTTGCCATGATTCCCGGAACCTCTCGCTCCGGTGCCACCATTCTGGGGGCGATCCTGCTGGGCATGAGCCGCACAGTGGGCTCGGAGTTCTCTTTCTTTCTGGCGATTCCCACGATGCTGGGCGCCAGTGCGCTGAAGGCGCTGAAGTTTATTCTCGGGGGCTATTCCATGAGCGGCAGCGAGTGGGCCTGCCTGATCGTGGCGTCGGTGGTGGCCTTTGTGGTTTCCCTGCTGGCGATCCGAAGCTTGATGAATTATGTAAAGCAACATACCTTCTCGGCCTTTGGTATCTATCGGATCATTTTGGGCGTTGTGGTACTGGCAGCCTATTTCATCACAAAGTAATGGGGGAATCGGAGCGTGAAAATGCAGTTGGAGCATGACCGGCCTGCGGATGAGTCAGATCGGCTGGACAGAGAGAAACGGGTCTATGATCTGCTGGAACGCCTGAAAATCAATTTTTGGCGTGTGGATCATGATGCGGCCCGCACCATGGAGGACTGCGCAGAGGCGGATCGGCTGCTGGGCGAGGATACGGCCATCTGCAAGAACCTGTTTCTCAGAAACTCCAAGGGAGATCACTATTACCTGCTGATGCTGCCCGGAGAGAAGAAATTCAAGGCCAAGGATGTGGCCCATCAGATCGGTTCCACCCGGCTGAGCTTTGCGGATGAGGAAAAGCTGAAGGAATATCTGGACATTCTCCCCGGCTCTGTCAGCGTGATGGGCCTGATGAATGACCACGACAATCAGGTGGAGCTGCTGATGGATGAGGATATCCTGAAGCTTCCCTATGTGGGATGCCACCCCTGCATGAGTACCACCAGCCTGAAGCTGAGCACGAAGGACCTATTGGAGAAGTTCCTTCCGGCAGTGCGGCATACACTGCGTATGGTGAAGCTGGAAAATGGATAGAATCGTGTGTGTGGTAGGCCCTACGGCCTCCGGGAAAACGGCGCTGTCTGTGGCGCTGGCGAAGGCGCTGGATGGGGAGGTGATCTCCGCAGATTCCATGCAGCTGTATCGTGGGATGGATGTGGGCACCGCCAAGGTGACACAGGAGGAAATGGACGGGGTCCCACATTATATGATTGATGTGGCGGAGCCATGGGAGAATTTTTCTGCGGCCCGCTATGTGGAGATGGCAGATCCGATCCTTCAGGATATTCTGCGCCGGGGAAAGACGGCGGTGATCGCCGGGGGGACCGGTCTCTATGTGGATGCATTGATGGCCGGACGAACCTTTGCGCCCTATCCGGAGACGGGAAGACGGCAGGCACTGGAACGGGAAGCGGCGGAGCATGGTATGGCGCATATGCTGGAGCGGCTTGGGCGGGTGGATCCGGACAGCGCCCGGCGGCTGCATGTGTCCGATGGGAAACGGATTATCCGGGCGCTGGAGGTCTACCAAGAAACCGGAAAGACCATAACCCAGCACAATCTGGAATCCCGGCAGATCCCGGATAAATATGCGCCCTGCTGGCTGGGGCTGACCTTTGAACCCAGACAGCTTCTCTATGACCGGATCAACCTTCGGGTGGATCGAATGCTGGAGCAGGGGCTTTTGGATGAAATTCGGGGGCTTCTGGAGCAGGGAATTCCGGAGACGTCTACAGCCATGCAGGCCATCGGCTATAAGGAGTTTCTTCCGGTGCTGCGGGGAGAAACAGCACTGGAGACCGCAGTGGAGCAGGTGAAGCAGGGCTCCCGGCGGTATGCCAAGCGACAGCTTACATGGTTTCGACGCAATGAGCGGATCCACTGGATCGTCTGCGGAAGGCACACAAGCTTCTCGGAGATAGAGAGAGCTGCACTGGGCGGAATCCCTTTTTTCGACGGTGCAATATGATACAATGGGCGTCGGAGGCGATGCCCATTGTTTTTGAAAAAGTGGACGAGCCGCAGCGTCATCGGCGGCATAATGGCGGCCATATGTCTTTTGGCATTGGGACAGGCCATGGGCCTGCGGCGAAATGGAACGGCTCAGGCTTTGCCACAGACTGCCGAGGAGCCGGAGGCGCTGCTGGTAAGCGGCATTGTGATTCGGCAGGAGCGGGTGATCTATGCCGAGGAACCGGCGCAGTGGAAGCAGGCCGTGGAGAACGGACAGCGTGCAGCTGCCGGTGCGGTGCTGTTCCGGGAAAAGCGGGAAGACCCGCTGGAACAGCGGGCGCTATGGCTTCAAACGGAGGCGGACCGGCAGCTGAATGACTATGAGAAAAGCCGGCTGCTGCATCAATATATCCGGCAGAGACAGACCGGACAGGAAAATGGAATACTTCTGCGGGCGCTGCTGCTGTCCCGGAAGGCAGGTTCCCCAGAGCAGAGGAAAACGCCGGATACAGAGGAACAGGAGCCGGTGATCACAGCGCCGGTATCCGGCATCTTTTTTGCCGGAACCGATGGTCTGGAGACGTCACTGACGCCTGAGACACCGGAGCTTCCAACGGTGCCGCTCCCCACCGGCGAACCCTCGGCACAGGCCCTTGGACGGCTGGTCACAGGAGATATCTGGTATTATTCTGCCATACTGCCGCAGCGGCTGGAGCCCGGTGAGACGGTAACGGCTCGGCTGCTGGGCGGCGGCTTTGGCCAATACAGGCTTACGGTGGAAAAGACTGAGCCGGTGCAAAATGGATTTCAGACCCTGTTTTCCGGAAGAGAGGGGCTGGAAGCGGTGGCGGGGGTGCGTCAGCTGACCATGAAAATCCTGTCAGATTGAAAAACAGGGGTGGAAATTTTCGCACTTCTGCGTTATACTAGGACAGAAAACAAACGCCATAGCGCAGAGAAGAGGCAATCTGAATTGAGCGAAATTGCAGATCGTGTGGCCGTCATCCGGGAACAGATGGCAAAGGCTGCGGCACAGGCGGGCAGAGCGGAAAATGAGGTCAAGCTGCTGGCTGCCACCAAAATGAACGACGCACAGCGGGTACGGCAGGCCATTGCGGCAGGTGTGGATATCTGCGGTGAAAATAGAGTGCAGGAGCTTCAGGAGAAAAACGCCCAGGGTGCCTATGAGGGTTGCCCGCTCCACTTCATTGGCCACCTGCAAAAGAACAAGGCCAAGTTTCTGGTGGGAACGGTGGAACTGATCCACTCGGTGGATTCCGTGGAGCTGATGCAGACCATTGACCGTCTGGCTCGGCAAAAGGCGCTGGTGCAGGACATTCTGGTGGAGGTCAACATCGGCGGAGAAGAGGCCAAATCCGGCATTGTACCGGAGGCGGCGGACGAAATGGCTGCCAGAATGGCGGAGTTTCCAAACCTGAGACTTCGCGGCTTTATGACAATTCCACCAATTTCCACGGAAAAGGGCGGAAATTTACGATATTTTTCGAAAATGTATGAGCTTTATGTTGACATAAAGGCGAAAAAATACGATAATACTAACATAGACTGCCTATCTATGGGCATGAGTGACGACTTTGCCGACGCCATTAAAGAGGGTACGACAATGATCCGGGTTGGTACCGCTATTTTTGGGTCGAGACAATACGTAAAAAATTAATTTGGAGGACACAGCCATGAGTTTTATGGACGAACTGAAGAAACTGACCCGGCCCTATGATGATGACGGCGCTTTGGAAGATGAGATGGATGATCTGGACGGCGGCCTGAATGATATCCCCTATTCCCGCACCGCTGCGGGCACGCCCCAGCCCCAGCCTCAGGTACAGCCTCAGCCCCAGCCCCAGCCTCAGGTGCAGCCCCAGCAGCCGGTCAGCAATCCCATTACCATGGGCGGCATGAGCGGTATGGGCACCATGGGAGACAGTATGTCCCATGCTCCGGTTGGAGGCCTTGGCGGCAGCTTCGGCGCAGTCAATGGAAAGCAGCGTGTGGTGCTTTGCACGCCCAAGGATAACTGGACGGAAGAGAAGATCTACAGCACTGCGGACTACTTTATCAACGGTGCTTCCGTGATCCTGAATTTCCAGGGGTTGAAGGACGAAAAGGCACAGGTGCTCTATAATTTCTATCAGGGCTGTGTATACGCCATGGGCGGTGATCTGAAGACCGCTGCCGACGACGTTTATATCATGATCCCCAAGAATGTTGAGCTGGAGAGCGATGCTTCTGGAAAAGACGAGGACAAAGACGAAGACGAGGCCTAAACAAATAATGCGGTAAGGGCTGGGTGAAAACCGAGCCCTTTCGCTCTTATGAAAGGAGATCGCCTATGTTTACCCCACAGGAGGTTCGGGAGCAGTCCGAATCCTTTGAAAAAGCGGTATTCGGCGGCTACAGCGTCAGCGCGGTAGATGACTTTATTGCACCGCTGGCGGAGGATTACGCAGCGCTCTACAAAGAAAACGCAGTGCTCAAGAGCAAAATGAAGGTGCTGGTGGAGCGGCTGGAAAAATACCGTACCCAGGAAGAGAGCCTGAATAAAGCTATGGTTGCGGCCCAGAAGACTGCCGATGAAATGATAGAAGAGACAGAGCGCAAGTGCGCCAAGATGCTTTCCGATACGGAGGGCTCCCTGCGGGATCGCAACGTGGATCTCAAGCGGGAGCTGGCTGCGGAGGCAGAGCGTGTTTCCAGAGCCAGAAAAACGGCGGCGGCCTTTATTGCGGAGATGGAAAATCAGGTGCATCAGTCCCTGAGCCAGCTGGAGCGGATCCGGCAGATGACCATCGTGCCAAAGGCAGCAAAGGCAGCAAAGGCAGCAAAGGCGGAAGCGCCGAAGCCCGTGGAGGCATCCACCCAAAAGCCGGAGCAGGAAAAGGCGGATCCCGGTGAGATCACCCGGCAGATCGAGCAGAATCTCAGTCGGATTTTGGACCCGAAGCCGGAAGAAGCCTCGGGCGACACCATGGTAATGCCGCCGCTGGAGCATACCGGCAAGGAGTAAATGCGCATTCGCCGCAGATGCGGCACAGCTAAGAGAAAATCCTGCCTTCGGGCGGAGAAGGGAATATAGATCAATGGCAAAAGATTATAACAAGACAATCCATCTGCCTCAGACGGATTTCCCCATGCGGGCCGGCCTTCCCAAGCGGGAGCCTCAGCTGCTCAACGGGGAGTATGAGGTAAGCACTTATCACAAGCTCATGGAGCACAATGCGGAGAAGCCCAGCTTTATCCTTCACGATGGCCCTCCCTACGCCAATGGCGATATCCATATCGGTACGGCGCTCAATAAGATCCTGAAGGATATGATCGTCCGCTACAAGAATATGACCGGCTTTAAGGCCCCCTACATTCCCGGCTGGGATACCCATGGCCTGCCCATTGAGTCCGCCATTCTGAAGAACAAGAAGATCAAGCGGGATGAGCTGACCGATGTGGAGTTCCGGGACAAGTGCCGGGAGTACGCCCTGAGCTTTGTGGACCGTCAGCGGTCCGAATTCCAGCGGCTGGGCGTCATCGGTGACTGGGACAACCCCTATCTGACCCTGAAGCCTGAGTTCGAGGCGGAACAGATTCGTGTCTTCGGAAAGATGGCAGAGAAGGGCTATATCTACAAGGGCCTGAAGCCTGTATACTGGTGCTATACGGATGAGACGGCACTGGCTGAGGCCGAGATTGAGTATCAGGACGATCCCTGTACCACCATTTTTGTCAAGTTCAAGGTCAAGGATGACAAGGGAAAGCTTGCTTCCCTGACGGATCTCGCAAATACCTATTTCGTAATTTGGACCACCACCGCATGGACCCTGCCCGGCAACCGTGCGATCTCGGTGAATCCTGAGTTTACCTATGCGCTGATGAAGGCGCCCAACGGCGAGGTCTATATTGTTGCAAAGGATCTGGCGGAGGCGGTTGCCAAGGCCGCCGGTATCGAGGACTATGAGATTATTGCGGAGCTGCCCGGTTCTGAGTTGGAGCTGATGACGGCGCAGCATCCTCTGATGGATCAGGAGTCTGTGGTGCTCTGCGGCGATCATGTTACGCTGGATGCCGGTTCCGGCTGCGTACACACGGCCCCAGGCTTCGGCGCAGACGACTTTAACATCTGCCAGAAGTACGATAAGGCCGGTCTGACCCATATCGGCGTTCCGGTTCCGGTCAACGCCAAGGGTGTTATGACTGATGAGCGCTTTAACGGCGTGCATATCTCCAAGGCCAACGACTATGTGCTGCCTGCACTGGAAGAATGCGGCGCACTGCTGGCTAAGGAAGATGTTGTCCACTCCTATCCCCATTGCTGGCGCTGCAAGAAGCCCATTATCTTCCGTGCCACCGAGCAGTGGTTCTGCTCTGTGGATGCCATCAAGCAGGCTGCCGTGGATTCCTGTGATGGGATCTCTTGGAAGCCGGACTGGGGCAAGGAGCGCATGACCTCCATGATCACCGAGCGCTCTGACTGGTGCATTTCCCGCCAGCGCAAGTGGGGCGTGCCTATCCCGATTTTCTACTGCGATCAGTGCGGTGCGGATATCGTAACGCCTGAGACCATTGACCATATCGCAAACCTGTTCCACGACCACGGTTCTAATATCTGGTTCGAGAAGACTGCCGATGAGCTGGTGCCCGAGGGCTTTGTGTGCCCCAAGTGCGGCCACAAGCACTTCTCCAAGGAGTCCGATATCATGGACGTGTGGTTTGACTCCGGCTCTACCCATGCCGCTGTGGTGGATCAGCGGGACGAGCTGCGGTTCCCTGCGGACGTCTATCTGGAGGGCGGCGATCAGTATCGCGGCTGGTTCCAGTCTTCCATGCTGACCTCCATTGCCACCAAGGGCGTAGCGCCTTATAAGCAGATCATCACCCATGGCTGGACTGTAGACGGCGAGGGCCGTGCCATGCACAAGTCTCTGGGCAATGCAGTGGCTCCCGATGAGGTCATTAAGGACTACGGTGCGGATATGCTCCGTCTGTGGGTCTCCTCCGCAGACTATACGCAGGATATGCGCATTTCCAAGGACATTCTCAAGCAGCTGTCGCAGGCGTATCTGAAGATCCGCAACACCGCCCGCTATATGCTGGGTAATCTGGCGGGCTTCAACCCCGATGCCGATCAGGTGGACTATGAGGCACTTGCTCCGCTGGATCAGTGGGCACTGGCACGTTATAACGAGCTGGTGAAGACGGTTCGGGCCGCCTATGACCGCTACGAGTTCCACGGCGTATACCGTGCCATCTATAACTTCTGCGTGGTGGATATGTCCAACTTCTATCTGGATATCATCAAGGATCGTCTGTATTGCGGCGATGACGCAGATCGGGCTGCTGCACAGACCGCTCTGTATCAGATCCTCGATGGCATGACACGGATGCTGGCTCCCATGCTGGCTTTCACCTCTGAGGAGATCTGGGCCGCAATGCCCCATGCAGCGGGTGATGAGGCCTCCTGCGTTCTGCTCAACGATATTCCCAGCTATGATGAGAAGCTCCGGCTGGATGAGGCACTGGCTGCGCAGTGGGATAAGGTCATTGCCCTGCGCATGGATGTCAATAAGGCACTGGAGGCGGCCCGCAGCCAGAAGCTGGTGGGCAAGAGCCTGGATGCCGAGGTGACCCTGTACTTCAATGAAGCGGGCAAAAAGGAATTCGAGTCCATGGGGCAGCATGACCTTGCCGCTGTTTGCATCGTATCCAAGGTGACTGTGGCAGGGGGCGAAGGCGAGGGCCTTGCAGGGGAGAATTTCCCCGGCATTACGGTGGCCGTTGCCCCCGCAGAGGCACCTAAGTGCAGCCGCTGCTGGACGCACAACGATCAGGTGGATCCCGAAACAGAGCTGTGCCCCAGATGTGCCGGCGTACTGAAGAAGATCCACATTTGATGACACAAAGCGCTGCTTCGGCAGCGAGCTTCACGAGATTTATGTCACATAGAAAGGGCGCTGCTTCGGCAGCGCCTTTTGTGCATGGCGGCTGTGTTTTTTCGTATACTGAGGGTACAGAAATGACCTTGGTGGTGACATCTTGGCTGAGGTATGATACAATGTAATAAATCCCACCTTTTTGGAACAGGAGCAGTAAGATGAAATATTTGCGCGAATTTGTAACGCTTCTTCAGCTGGCAGACATCCCGCTTAAGCAGGGAGAACCGATGTGCCGGCATACATCCTTTCAGATCGGCGGCCCGGTAGCGGTCATGGTATTTCCGGAAAATGTGGAGCAGATGCAGGAGATTTTCAAAATTGCGGCACAGTTCCATATTTCTCCGATGATCCTCGGGGCGGGCAGTAATATTCTCGCACCGGATCAGGGGCTTGATACCGTTGTGATCGAGACCCGCACCAATATGAATCAAGCCCAGCGGCTGGAAGATGGAACCATCACAGCCCAGTGCGGCATGACCATGGCGCGCCTTGCGACCATAGCCATGGAGCACGGTTATACGGGGCTGGAGTTTGCCCATGGGATCCCCGGAACCGTGGGCGGCGGCGTCTATATGAATGCCGGTGCCTATGGCGGTGAGATGCAGCAGGTGGTGACAAATGTCACGGCGATGGACCGGAAGGGCCATGTGCTGGAGCTCCCGGCGGAGGAGCTGAGGCTGTCCTATCGGCACAGCCGGTTTATGGAGGAGGATCTGGTGATTCTCTCGGCTACGGTTCGGCTCCAAAAGGGAGAGCGGGAAGAGATTCGTGCAAAAATGGCGGAGCTTATGACCCGGCGCAGAACCTCGCAGCCGCTGGAATACCCCTCGGCGGGCAGTACCTTCAAGCGCCCTGTGGGGGGCTATGCAGCTGCGCTGATCGAAGCCTCCGGCCTGAAGGGCTTCCGGGTGGGGGATGCGCAGGTGTCGGAAAAGCATGCAGGCTTTGTGGTAAACCGGGGCCGGGCCACCAGCCATGATGTGCTGGAGCTGATGAAGCAGGTTCAGGAAAAGGTACAGGCGGATTCCGGCATTTGTCTGGAACCGGAGGTGCGGATATTGGAGGTGCAAAAACCATGCGCTTTTTGATCGTAACGGGGCAGTCCGGTGCGGGGAAGAGCCGTACAGCTTCTACCTTGGAGGATCTGGGCTACTACTGTGTGGATAATCTGCCGCCGGAGCTGATCACGCAGTTTGCGGAGGTGTGTCTTGCCACCACCGGCCGGTTTGACCGGGTGGCACTGGTCAGCGATGTCCGGGCAGGGCAGAACTTTGACGGCTTGCTCAGCAGTCTGGATGCGCTGGATGCCATGGGCTGCAAATACTCCATTGTCTATGTGGAGGCAGAGACGGATGCCATTATTAAGCGGTATAAGGAGACCCGGCGTTCCCATCCCCTCTGTAAAGATGGCACGCCGCTGGCAGTGGCGGTGGAGAAGGAAAAGCGGCTGCTGGCTCGAGTGCGGGCCAAGGCGGACTTTATCATCAACACCACGTCCATGTCGACAGCCCGGCTGCGCAGTGAGCTGATCCGGCTCTTTGAGGATCAGCCCCAGCGGGCCATGGTGGTCAACATCCTGTCCTTCGGCTTTAAGTACGGGATTCCCATGGATGCGGATCTGGTGCTGGACGTTCGCTTTTTGCCAAACCCCTACTATATTGCGGATCTGAAGCCCAAGAGCGGCCTTAACGCAGATGTGAGGGACTTTGTATTCTCCTATCAGCAGACCCAGGACTATATGCAGAAGCTGGAGGATCTGCTGGCGTACACGCTGCCCCTCTATTTTGAAGAGGGAAAAACAGCGCTGGTGATTGCGGTGGGCTGCACGGGCGGACGGCACAGATCCGTGGCGGTGGCAAAAGAAATCGGTGACTTTGTGGCAAAACGCGGGTATCCTACCGTGGTAAACCACCGGGACATTGGCCGTGGATAATTGGAAGAACCTCCATCAAGAGGAGGAAATTCGACTTTATGCCCCCGGCGGCGCACCGCGTATCGTCGCCATTGGAGGCGGACATGGCCTTTCTACCATGCTGCGGGGGCTCAAACGCTACTCCCGGGACATCACGGCCATTGTCACCATGGCCGATGACGGCGGCGGGAGCGGCATGCTCCGGCAGGATCTTGGCATGCTGCCTCCGGGAGATGCCCGGGACTGCGTGCTGGCCCTTGCCAACACGGAGCCGGTCATGGAACGGCTGATGACCTACCGTTTTCAGGAGGGAACCCTGGAGGGGCAGAACTTCGGCAACCTCATGATGGCAGCCCTGAACGGGATCTATGGCAGCTTTGCTGAGGCGGTACGGCAGATGGGGCAGGTACTGGCCATTACCGGCCGGGTGCTGCCGGTCACGGAAGAGGATATTCACCTTCAGGCGCAGTTTGAGGACGGCTCCAGTGTCTTTGGAGAGAGTGCCATATTCTATCACAAAAAGGCCACACGGAAGCGGATCCGCAGAGTTGTGCTGACGCCGGAGCATCCCAGCGCATTCCCTGAGAGCATAGAGGCCATTGCCAGAGCCGACCTGATTTTGATCGGTCCCGGCAGCCTCTACACCAGCATCATTCCAAACTTTTTGGTGACGGGGATTACCGAGGCTGTAATGGCTTCCCCGGCCTATAAGCTGATGGTGATGAACCTGATGACGCAGGATGGCGAGACAGAGGGCTACTTTGCCTCGGATCATTTGCGGGAGCTTCTGCGCCATGGACAGAGCGGCATGGTGGATGGCTGCCTTGCCAACGACAGTCCCATTCCGGAGCATTTGCAGGAGGAGTATATCCGGGAGGGCGCTGATGTCATGTGCGTTGACCGGGAGGGCGTAGAGGCGCTGGGGGTAAAGCTCTATACGGCGCCGCTGCTGAGCAGCCGCTGTGAATATGCCCGCCATGATCCTGCTCTGCTGGCACAGGCCATCATGAATGTCTGGAATCAGCAGGGGGCGCGCCGTCTGCGCCGGAAAAACAGATAGGAGAGAGCCATGTCGTTTGCATCAGAAGTCCGGGAGGAGCTGTGTCGGATCCTGCCGGAAAAACGCTGCTGCCGTTTTGCCGAGTGCTACGGGATCTTGCTGTTCTGCAATACCTTTGCGAAGAATGAGATCAAGATTGTAACGGAAAGCCGGAGCTTTGCGGAACTGCTGCCGAGACTGTTCCGGCGAACCTTTGGACTGGATTTTGACCAGTTCCCGTCTCTTCAGCAGCCGGGAAAGCTGACGTTTATCATTGATGATCCGGAGAAGCTGGACTATATCTTCTCCGTCTATGGGCAGGAGCATCCAGCGTTGGCGCTGCATGTCAATTTTGCGGTGCTGGAGGACGAGTGCTGCCGTCAAAGCTTTATGCGCGGTGCCTTTTTGGCGGGAGGAAGCGTCACCGACCCGGATAAACGGTATCATTTGGAGCTGGTGACGTCGCACCAGAAGGTCAGCGATGAGAGCTATCAGCTGCTTTTGGAAATGGGCTTTTCTCCGCTGGATGCCCAGCGCAGCGGCAGCAGGATCCTGTATTTTAAGCGCAGTGATATGATCGTGGATTACCTGACCGCCATTGGCGCACCGGTTTGTGCCATGAAGATCATTGAGGCCAAGGTGGAAAAGGAGCTGCGAAACGGCGTCAACCGCCGCTGCAACTGCGATACGGCCAATCTTGGCAAGGCGGTCAACGCTGCCCAGCAGCAGCTGCAGGCGATCCGGCAGCTGCGGGAGCGTGGAAAGCTGGATACTCTGCCGGGAAAGCTTCGGGATGCGGCCCGGCTGCGGGAGGAAAACCCGGAGGCTACCCTCAGTGAGCTGGCGGCCATGGCAGAGCCGCCGCTCAGTAAACCGGCCATGAGCCATCGGATGCGGAAGCTCATTGAACTCAGTACGGAAGGATAGATTGCGATGCTGGAACGGTCCTGCGGAGGCGTTGTATATACGGAATTTCAGGGACAGCGGTGGTATGTGCTGGTAAAGGGCGGCTATGTGGGTCTGCCCAAGGGACATATGGAAAAGGGCGAATCGGAGCGGGAAACCGCCCTGCGGGAGATCCGGGAGGAGACCTGCGTAAAAAGTGAGATCGTTCCCGGATTCCGGCGTGTGGTGACCTATCATATGCCCAATGGAAACGATAAGCGTGTGGTCTATTTTCTGGCGAGATTTTTCCATCAGGAGGCCCACCAGAACCCCGAGGAATTTCTTAAGGTCATGGTGCTGGGATACCATGACGCACTCCATGCGCTGACCTTTGAAAATGATCGGGTGACGCTGCGGGCGGCGGAACGCTTTATTCGGCGGAATGCAGTGCGGCAGGCATCGGCCGGACGAAAAACGCACCCCGGAGAGAAAACCTGACAGAGACTGCGGAAAGGAGGGCCTTGTATGGCTTTTGCACACCTTCATGTTCATACGGAATACAGCCTGCTGGACGGGGCCTGCCGGATCAAGCAGCTTATGGGCAGGGTAAAGGAACTGGGGCAGACTGCCATTGCCATTACCGATCACGGGGCCATGTATGGGGTCATCGACTTCTATAAGGCCGCAAAGGCGGCGGGGATCAAGCCGGTCATTGGCTGTGAGGTCTACGTGGCACCAAGAAAGCGGACAGATCGGGTTCATGGCATCGACAATGACAACCACCATCTGGTGCTGCTTTGCGAAAATATGACCGGCTACCAGAACCTCTGCTACATGGTGTCGCAGGCGTATCTGGACGGATTTTATGGAAAGCCCCGGGTGGACTATGCGCTGCTGGAGCAGTACCATGAGGGACTCATTGCCCTATCTGCGTGCCTTGCCGGTGAGATCCCTCAGAAGCTCATGCAGGATGACTACGAGGGCGCCTTGGAATCGGCGCAGCACATGGCCGAGATATTTGGGCCGGAGCATTTTTATCTGGAGCTTCAGGACCACGGCTTGGAGCAGCAGCCCAGAGTGAACCGGGGCCTTCGGCGGATCGCCCGGGAAACCGGTCTTCCCATGGTGGCAACCAATGACGCCCATTACATCCGCCGGGAGGATTCCGCCATGCAGGATGTGCTCATGTGCATCCAGATGCAGAAAACGGTGGACGACCCCGGACGCATGAAATTTGAAACGCAGGAGTTCTACATTAAAAGTGAAGAGGAAATGGCCTCACTGTTCCCGGGAGATGCGGAAGCCTTGGAGAACACCCAGAAGATCGCTGAGCGCTGCAATGTGGAATTCGAATTTGGCAACTACCATCTGCCGGACTTTTTCCCGCCGGAGGGCTACACCAACGACCAGTATTTCGAGAAGCTCTGCTGGGACGGCTTTGCGGTCCGCTACCCACAGGGGGGCGAAAAGGAGAAAAAACAGCTCCGCTATGAGATGGAAATGATCCGGCAAATGGGCTTTGTGAACTATTTCCTGATTGTATCGGACTATGTGGATTATGCCAAGCGCAGCGGGATCCCGGTGGGGCCGGGGCGTGGCAGTGCAGCGGGCAGCATGGTTTCCTACTGCCTGTATATCACGGACATCGATCCGCTGAAGTACAGCCTGTATTTTGAACGGTTCCTGAATCCCGGACGTGTGACCATGCCGGATATTGATATTGACTTCTGCGTCAATCGTCGGCAGGAGGTTATCGACTATGTGACCAGAAAGTACGGCAAGGACAATGTAGCCCAGATCGTGACCTTTGGCACCATGAAGGCCAAGGGAGCGGTACGGGACGTGGGCCGTGCGCTGGGGATGAGCTATGGCGAGGTAGATCAGGTGGCACGGCTGGTGCCGGGCACCCTCAATATCACGCTGACCGATGCGCTGAAGCTCTCTCCGCAGCTGAAGGAGCGCTATGACGGAGATCCCAAGGTGAAAACCCTCATTGATACGGCCATGGGCGTGGAGGGAATGCCTCGGAATACCTCGACCCATGCGGCGGCGGTGGTCATCACCAAGGAGCCGGTGTATCATTATGTGCCCCTGAGCAAAAATGATGATACAGTGGTCATCCAGTATACCATGACTACGGTGGAAGAGCTTGGACTGCTGAAAATGGACTTCCTGGGGCTGCGCAACCTGACGGTCATTGATGATGCGGAAAAGCTGATCCATAAGCGGGAGCCGGACTTCAATATACACAAGGTACCGGACGGGGACGAGGCCACCTATCAGATGATCTCTGCGGGCCGCACCTCCGGTGTGTTCCAGATGGAGTCGGCGGGCATGACCGGCGTTTGCGTGAGTCTGCATCCCCAGAGCATCGAGGATCTTACGGCTATTGTGTCCCTGTACCGCCCCGGGCCTATGGACAGCATTCCACGGTTTATCGCCAATAAGCACAATCCGGAGACCGTAAAATACACGGATCCGGCTTTGGAGCCGATTCTGTCCGTTACCTACGGTGTTATGGTGTATCAGGAACAGGTCATCGACATATTCCGAACGCTGGGCGGCTACAGCCTGCCGCAGGCAGATAATATCCGACGGGCGATCTCCAAGAAAAAGCAGGCGGTCATTGAAGCCGAACGGCAGACCTTTGTCCATGGAGACCTGGAACGGGGGATCTCCGGTGCAGTGGCCAATGGCGTACCGGAAAAGGCTGCCAATGAGATTTACGATCAGATTCTGGACTTTGCCAGCTATGCCTTCAACAAGGCCCATGCGGTATGCTATGCCCAGGTGGCCTATGAGACGGCCTATCTCAAGTGCCACTATCCCAGAGAATATATGGCGGCACTGATGACCTCGGTGCTGGACAGCACCACGAAGATCTCCGAGTATATTGCCGAGTGCCGGGAGCTGGGCATTGCGGTGCTGCCGCCGGATGTGAATCAATCGGACGACCAGTTTACCGTAACGGAAGAAGGCATTCGCTTTGGGCTGGGCGCCGTCAAGAATATCGGCATGGGCTTTGTAGCCAACCTCATGAAGGAGCGGGAGAACGGCGGGCCGTTTACCTCTCTGGAGGATTTCTGCCAGCGCATGAGCGGCATTGATCTCAATAAGCGCACGGTAGAAAATCTCATCAAATGCGGCGCCATGGACTGCTTTGGCGCTTACCGCAGCCAGCAGCTGAAGGTCTACGAGCTGGTCATGAGTGCGGTGGCAGATGCCAAGAAGCATAACGTGGACGGACAGCTGGGCCTGTTTGATCTGGCAGAAACCGAAGCGGTAAAGCCTGCAACGGTACCCCTGCCCAACATCCCGGAGCTGACAGCCCGGGAGAAAATGCAGCTGGAAAAGGAGACCACGGGACTGTATCTGTCCGGCCATCCCATGGACGAATACCGGGCCAGTGTCAAAAAGGCCGGGGCAGCACCCATTGGGGAGATCATGGAATCCTTTGGAGGAGAAGAGGCCGGGACGTATCAGGATGGTCAGCAGGTGGCCATTGCAGGCATTGTAACAAAGGTCAAGAGCAAGACCACCAAGAACGGCTCGCTGATGGCCTATGTGACACTGGAGGATGATACCGGCGCCATGGAAATGCTATGCTTTTCCCGGGTGCTGGGACAGTACGGCGGATGTCTTCAGGAGAACAGCGCCGTACTGGTAAAGGGGAAAATCTCTGCCCGGGACGAAAAAGAACCGCAGCTGATGGTAGACAGTGCGGTTCCGCTGGAGGATGTGGCGCTGGGGGTGGCTCCGGAGGCCCAGCCAATCCGGCAGTTTGGCCCCATGCGGGAGCAGCCCTATGACAGAGAACCCGTACGCAATGTAGCAGGACCGGAGCAGACCCTGTACCTGAAGCTGGACACCATGGAAGGAAAACAGCTTGCACGGGTCAAGTCAATTTTGAAAATGTTCCCGGGCTACACCAAAACGGTACTGTATTTTGCGGATACCAAGAAGCGGATGGGCACGGCGTGCCTATGCGATGTGCTGCTGCTGAGGGAGCTTCAGGAGTATCTGGGGCGGGACAGCGTGGTGCTGAAATAAGAAAGCCAATATCAGTATGGATAAAAGTGACAACACCAAATGTTTGGCGTTGTCACTTTTGTACGAAATGTGGGGCGTAAATGCTGGCGCGACCATACATAATCCACAAAAATGCCGATTGCCGTTGTACAATGTAACAATTGCCAATTGAGGGAAAATGTGATATGCTGGAATTGCCAATAAAGATCATCCATGAAAAAAAGAGAAGGAGGCAACCATTGAACCACGAAAAGAGATCCAAAAAATTAGGGGAAAACGTGCTTGTGGTTGTTTCGGTAATTCTGGTGGGAATTACTTTATATGGCCTATGGCTGATCTATTCGGTATGGAAGGATAAGCCCCATGAAATTGCCGAATTACAGCACGTTGATTTTGAGGCTCCGGTGATCGACGGAGTGACCTATCTTCCGGCAGATGATGGAGAGATCGGGCCGGAGAACTGCGCCGCCATTCCTTCCGATGCAGAGGTAACGATTGTGGGATACGATATCAACTGTAACTGCTATTATTTTTTTGGAACGGTTTCGGGAACGGACGGCAACTGGCTGTTAAAATTTGTACGTGCCGCAGATGGGGACTATCAAGCGCTCACTCCCCAAATTGCGGATGAAATCTATCACAGCCCCCAGCCCGGTGCGCCGCCCCAATGGATTGAGACGATTTTGGAGCAGAACCGACAGAACAGCACGGAAGGAACCTAATTCAGCGTGTCCCTCAGTACAAAAGCAGGCGGCCCGAATCGGCATTCGGGCCGCCTGTCTGCGTAGTGCTTATTCGTACAGGGGGAACTTTGCGGTGAGGGCATCAACACGGGCGGTGATCGCATCCTTCTTGGTGTCGAAGTGGTAGATGCAGTCGGCAATGCAGTCGGCGATCTCCTTCATTTCGTTGACACCCATCCCACGGGTGGTAACGGCGGGAGTACCCAGCCGCAGACCGGAGGTGACGAAGGGGCTGCGCTTCTCACCGGGAACGGTGTTCTTGTTGGCGGTAATGTGTACCTCATCCAGATTGTGCTCCAGCTCCTTGCCGGTGCACTCCTCATCGGTGAGGTCTACCAGCAGCAGGTGGTTGTCGGTGCCGCCGGATACCAGCTTCACGCCCCGGGCCAGCAGCTGCTGGGCCATAGCCTGGGCATTTTCAATGATTTTTCTGCCGTACTCCTTAAATTCAGGCTTCAGCGCCTCTCCGAAGCAGACGGCCTTGGCGGCAATCACATGCTCCAGCGGGCCGCCCTGGGTGCCCGGGAAAATGGCCTTGTTGATCTTCTTGGAGATATCCTCGCTGTTGGTGAGAATCAGGCCGCCCCGGGGGCCGCGGAGGGTCTTATGGGTGGTGGTGGTGACAACATCGGCATAGGGGACGGGGTTCTGGTGATAGCCTGCGGCCACCAGACCGGCGATATGAGCCATGTCCACCATCAGCATGGCGCCGTTGTCATGGGCGATCTGGGCGATCCGCTCAAAGTCGATGGCGCGGGGATAGGCAGAGGCACCTGCTACGATCAGCTTGGGCTTGACTTCCTTGACCTGATCGGCCATTTTGTCGTAGTCGATGTAGCCCTGCTCGTTGACGCCGTAGGATACAAAGTGATAGTTCTTGCCGGACATGTTCACGGGGCTGCCGTGAGTCAGATGACCGCCCTGGCTGAGATCCATGCCCATAACGGTATCACCCAGCTCCAGCAGGCCGAAATATACAGCCATATTGGCCTGCGCACCGCTGTGGGGCTGGACATTGGCATAGGCGGCACCAAAGAGCTCTTTAGCGCGATCAATGGCGATCTGCTCTACCTGATCCACATAGACACAGCCGCCGTAATAGCGCTTGCCGGGATAGCCCTCAGCGTATTTGTTGGTGAGGATGCTGCCCATGGCAGCCATAACAGCCGGAGAGACGATGTTTTCGCTGGCGATGAGTTCGATATTCTGGCGCTGACGGTGCAGCTCACGGTTCATGGCTGCGCCCAGCTCGGGATCCACGGCGGCAACAGCGCCGATGGTATCCAGCATGTTTTCGTACATAGGATTCAGGCTCCTTTTTCTCTGAATTTGCCCAATAGACAGCGTCTATGCTGCCGAACTGGTATGGTGGGATTATACTGCAAAAAACTTCCGCACACAATACGAAATGCTTGTGTGCGGAAAAATATTGTCGGAAGTTATAAAAATGCCGAGACCATAGGGAAATACCTAGGCAGAATGATCTGTCTCAGCGCTTTCGGGCGCAGGCGTCAATGCTTTCCAGCAGCTCCGGCGGGGTCATGGCGGTGATCTCGGGATTGTGCATTACCAGTGCGTTGGTAAGATAGACTAGATGATCCAGCGTCAGGAGAATACCCGGGAAGCGGCCGTCTGAGAGAAAGTCCAACAGGCTGAACCGGTCGATCTGATAAAGCTCCGCCGCCAGCTCCGGCCGATGATCCAGAAGGGAACAGAGCTCCGGGGAAAGGGGCTGCTCCTCCACATGGATCCGCAGCTTGTTTTTCAGCATGGCTGTCCAGTCCTTTTCCCGGTACTTCCGATCGCAGAGCTTGTCGAAGATGTTGAGCATGGACCAGTCACAGGTGATGAGCGTTGCAAAAATACCGTTCAAGGCACGGCTCAAATCTGCACTTCCTGCCCAGTCGGATTTGGATTTATAGCGGAGATCGTGCTCCACCTCGTGCCAGCCCTCGGAGAAGACCGTGCGCAGCTGGATCTCTACCGTGGTATCAATGGGGTACTGCTCATAAATGACCCCGGGCAGCTCCTGACGGCAGTTCATGGGCAGCTTGCAGATAAAGTTAAGCCGGGTCGGGCTGAAGGTATCGGCGTCCGGCCGGTCTTCCGTAATGGAGACCACGGAAAAACGGTCTTCAATGATCCGGCGGCAGAGGGCCTGATCGTCCTGAAAGTAGACAGCGATGCGAATGCCGAACAGATCCTGCATTCGTTTTCCGTCCTGATAGTTTTTTGCCCTGAGCTTGGCACGGGTGGAGGCGGCGGTTTTGGTTCGGGTAAACAGCCGGTAGTAGAGGCCGCATTTTTCAAGGCAATCGGTGAGCCTTGTGGCAATGCTGCGGATGATGGAGTCGGGAATGGTCTGAAAATCCTGCTCCAGATTTGGATATTCCATGGATGGATTCCGTCCTTTATGTAGTGTTATTTTGCGGCGATCATCAGAGTCAGCGGGAACTTTACATAATCCCAATAAAATGATGCCATGGACATGCTGTGGTGGGAGGCACCGGCAGCCGCACCGAAAAAGCGAAAGCGCCCATCCGGCTCCCGGGTAAAAGCGGCGTAGTGATTGGTTTTTCCGGCCCGGTAGAAAATGATCCCGGCTCGGCTCTGCTGGGCCAGCTGCTGGACATGGAAGGGGCGCAGGGCAAATTCCATAGGGATCTTCTGACGGCGAAGCAGATAGATCAAGGCCAGAACATTGACGCCCAGACGGCCCCCCGGCAGAAGCGTCCGTTCCAGCTGCCGTCGAAGAAGCTCGGAATCAGGGCTTTGGCCCAATGCCTTTAGAAAGTTATAGGCGGCGATCCAGCCGCAGCCGTTGAGGCTGGAGGGACGGCCACCGAAGGGGATGGTGTCTGTATACCGCTGGTCGATAATATAGCCGTCATCGCTGAGGGCTCTGGGATCGAGTTTCATATGCAGCCTCCGAGGCGAGAAGCGAAACGCCAAAATCATAGGTTTTTATTTTATCATATTCTAGGGGATTTTGAAACCATGAATCTAATCTATGAGAACAGCGTGAAGGAAATGAGTGAAAATTAAGAAGAAATAGAAATAATTTGCGTTTTACACTTGACATGGCCCCAGGGGCCGAGCGTAAAATAAAGGCAAAAGGAGGGGGAGACCGTGAAACTGAAAGAAGTCTGTGAGGCCACGGGCCTGACCCGGAAGACCATCCGGCTCTATGAGGAAAAGGGTCTGCTGGTGCCCCAGAAGGAAGCCAGAAACGGGCGGGAATACCGGGAGTATTCCCAGGAGGATGTGGAGACCCTGCGAGAGATCGCCACACTACGCCGGGCATGGTTTACCATGGATGAAATTTCCCGGATGCAGCAGGATCCGGAGACCATCCGGGAGATATTCCCACAATACCTCCAATGGCTGGAGGCCCAGCAGCAGACCCTGCGGCAGCTACTAACGGCGGCGAGAGCCATTGATCCGGCGCAGGTGAAAAGTGTGGCAGAGCTCTCCCGGGAGATGAAGGAAGCGGAAAAGATGCCGCTGCCGCAGGCAGATATCAAGCCCAAATTTCGATACCTGGACGCGCAGGAGGAGAGACCGCCGCGCGTTTCCATACAGGATACCATGCTGCTGATGGATGGCAAGCCGCTGTGTTGGCCGTGGGTGTATAAGAGCAAGAGTCAGCTGATGCTGGATGAGACCCAAAAGACCCTTGGAGAAGAGAATCTGCCGGTGCGGGATCGGGATCCAGTGAAGGAGCCGCTGTGGCTGAGGATCATACAGGTTCCGATCACAGCTGTGACGTTCTGCTCCTTTGGTGTGGCGGTGTTCTATGCCATGGGAATGCGCTTTCTGTGGCAGGCTTGGCTGGCAATGGGGATCAGCGGCGGTCTGTGGGCGCTGATCGCACATGCCAGATGGAAGCGTGAGCAGAACAGGTGGGTGAGAAAAATGGGATGGGAGCAGGATGACCAATAGCGTATGCATTAAGGATAGATGGGAGTGGGAGAAATGAAGCTGAAAGAAGTCTGTGAGGCCACGGGCCTGACCCGGAAGACGATCCGGCTCTATGAGGAAAAGGGTCTGCTGGTGCCCCAGAAGGAAGCGCGGAACGGGCGGGAATACCGGGAGTATTCCCAGGAGGATGTGGAGACCCTGAGGGAGATCGCCACGCTGCGCCGGGCGTGGTTCACCATGGATGAAATTTCCCGGATGCAGCAGGATCCGGAGACCATCCGGGAGATATTCCCACAATACCTCCAATGGCTGGAGGCCCAGCAGCAGACCCTGCGGCAGCTGCTGACGGCGGCAAGGGACATTGACCCGGCGCAGGTGAAGAGCGTGGCAGAGCTCTCCCGGGAAATGAAGGAAGCGGAAAAAATGCCGCTGCCCCAGGCAGATATTGAACCGAAGTTTCAGTATCTCGATGCGCTGGAGCAGCGGCCGCAGAAGGTGGAGCCTCAGTGGAAGGAGCCGCTGCCCGGCGGTATTGATGGCAGCCGAATCTACCGGCAGTTTGTGGCAGCCAATTCCAAGGACAAAGCGGATGATCTTGGTGTTGCTTTTGGTCAGCTCCGGGACGCCATGGCCACGGAGCAGGGAAGCAGCCCGGTGGTTGGAAAACAGGAAATGCCCCGGAAGCTTCGACGGCTGGAGAAGGCCGGGGAAATCATTTTGGCGCTGGGCTTTGTATGGACGGCACTCTACACGCTCTTTATTGAATTTGGCGGCGAATATGGCTATGCCCGAGGGCTTCCGGCCCCCTTTGCGCTGGGGATCGGCATGATGGTGCTCGGTGCTGCGGGAATGGCAGCGGCCAAAGGCATTGCGGCCTATCGGGAGCGGCAGGCGTGGATCCAACGGATGCGCCAGCAGGATGAGGAAAAGAGGAAAGCCAAAAGTCAACAATAAAAAAATGGGAATGCTTTTTGAGAAGCATTCCCATTTTGAATCTGTTCTCCTATTTCTGCACGGCAAGCTTATAGTGCTGCCAGCGGCCGGAGAGATAATAGCCGAAGGCCATCAGTGCGGTGACCCAGATGGCCAGCGCATGGCCCAGGAAGAAGCCATTGAGGCCAAATCCAAGGGTGATGCCCAGCAGCAGGCTCAGAGAGATCCGTGCTACCACACTGTCCAGCAGGCCAATGGCCATGGACAGGGAGGTAAAGCCAATGCCGTTGATGACAGAATTAAAGCTGGAATTGAAGATGGAGGCGGCAAAGCCAATGCAGGAGATCCGCAGATAGGTGGGAGCCAGTGCCAGCACAGCCTCATCTGTGGTAAACAGCGTGAAGATTTGACGGGGAAACAGCAGACAGGCGAGAATGAAGACGCCGTAGACGCAGCCATTGAGCACAAAACAGGTGTGAACGGACTTCTTTACCCGGTCAGGCCGGCCGGCGGCCATGTTCTGGCCCACCACAGAGGCGTTGGCCGTGGACATGCCATGGGTGATAATGGAGGGGATGTTCTGAAGCTTCAGACCTGCACCATAGACAGCGGAGGCTGCCTCACCATAGGCATTGACGAAGGAATTTACAAACAGCATGGAGATGGAAATAGCGGCCATCTGGAAGGCCAGCGGTACCCCCAGCTTCGTCAGTATCTTCAATGTGGGGCCATGGATCTTCAGGGAGGCACGGGAGAAGGTAAACCCAAAGGATTCCCGCTTGACGATCAGATAGATCAGAGCAGACAGGAAGGAGATCGCCTGCGAGATCACCGTTGCAATGGCGGCACCGGCGGCACCCATGCCAAAGCCTGCTACAAAAATCAGGTCAAGGATCAGGTTGACAACAGAGGCAATGGCCACAAACACCAGTGGCCGCTTGGAGTCTCCCATGCCACGGAGAATGGAGCAAAGGGCGTTGTAGCCAAAGATGAAAATGCATCCGCTGTTGCAGATGACCATATAACTGGCTGCCTCCTGAAAGGCCGATTCCGGGGTGTTCAGCAGCCGCAGCAGATCATTATGGAATACGATGGACAAAATCCCAAGTACAATGGCAGAGAGCATGGTGAAGGAAAACAGCGTCCCAATGGTTTTCTGCATTTCGCTGTGTTTCTTTGCACCGACCTGCTGGGACAGAAGAATCTGACCGCCGGTACAGAAGCCCGTGCAGACAAAGGTCAGAAGCTCCACCAATCTGCCGCCTGTGGAAACCGCCGACAGACCCGCAGAACCCATGAAGTGGCCCACCACAGACATATCTACAAGGTTATAGACGGTTTGCAGGAGATTGGAGAGCATAAAGGGAAACGCAAAGTATAAAAGCTTTTTTGCCACAGAGCCCTCTGTAAGATCGTTGATAAAGGATGCACTTTTGGTTGACATAAATGCTTCGCCTCCTGATAATTAGGCAACTAATTATAGAATACCAGAAGCGGAAGAAAAAAGCAATGAAAAATCCGGAGCCGCAAAAGTTTTGCGGCCCCGGAACAGGGAGCATGTCAACGGAACATATCAGGCGTTCTTGCTGGGAAGCAGAATGGTTGCGCCGCCTTCCTCGTAGATCTCGTCATCGTTGATGGTGGTGATCCAGAAGCCCAGCTCTACATAGTGCTTACCGTCCTTCTCGTACTTGTCGTATACCTGAGAATGAATCTTCATCACATCGTACTGAAGACCATGTGTGTTGCATTTTTTTCCGGCCATGGCAGGAATCTTCTCGATCATCTCGGATACGGCAGTGTTCTTGGGGAAGCAGAAGCCCTGCTCGGTGGGATTGGTCATGATGCCCCAGCGGATGTTCTGAATCCAGCCATGGGTGCCCATCCAGTTGTTGATGTGGTGGATGGCAAAATCACGGCCCAGGAAGTTGATGAAGATGGAACGCTTCTCTTCCTTGGGCATATCCGGCGGGGGGCCCATTTTGGCGCGGGGATCGTCATAGGGAGGAACCTCTGGATCCCACTCCTTCATATCCTCAGGTACGTAGACACCGTACTTGGGATCCCGGGTCATCTTGGCCCGAACCTCGGGATCGGCCAGCTCCTTCATGGTGCGGCTGCCGCCCACGGCCATGCCGTAGGGAGGGGTGGGAGAGCAGGAGGCGTGAATGGGGCCGTCAATGGTGACATTGGGCATGTCACCGACGTTGACATCCTCCCAGTAAAGGGGCTTGTCACCGCGGTAGTCTTCCTTGGCCCATGTATCAAAGATCTGCTGCCAATCCGCATCGGTGTAGTAATGGACAGGACGGGTCCACCAGTCGGGGCTTTCCCAGCCGCGCTGGTTGCCCATGTCGGCAGGGTCTTCGTAGCTCTTGAGATTCTCGCGGGCGGAGAACATCACGCCAAGGACCTTTTCCCCCTTCTGATTGTAGACAGAACCGGTGCACTTGAGCACCAGATTCCGATAGATGCTGCCCTCCTTGGGGGTCAAATCCACAAGCTCCAGCTTGTCCTTTACCAGATACAGTGTATCGCCGGCATAGACCGGGAGCAGCTGCTCCACCTCGTGGTGCAGGCCGGTAACGGCGAGGAAATCTCTGGCCTTGCCGTTGAAGGCGGTCAGGAAGCTATCGTCATGGGCGGCAAAGGCCGGCATGGCGATCTTTCCGTCAAAGCCCAGAGACTTTGCATATTCATCATCGGTATAGAGCTTGTTGTCGGGGTCATACTTCTTTGCGTTGTAGACCATCATATCTTCTTTGACTTCCAGTACATTGGAGAAGCCCTGGGTGCCCTTTTCGATCTTACCGGAGATCAGGGCCTGCACATCGATGGGGCCGCGGTCCTCCAGCTCTTTGATTTTTGCGAAATATTCCTCGGCATAGGGCTTTTCCCGTTCAGTCCATACGCCGGGATAAACAGTGACAAACTTTCCAGTTCCCATTCAAATATCATCCTTTCTCAATAGATGTTCCGCATTCGGAACAAAACTATTATACATATAATTTTTCCATACCGCAACAATTTTTCGGGAAATGCAACACTATAGCACAAAAAGACACAACAAACGGCGGTAAAAGTCCCGCCGTTCCGGGCTGCCCATTGCTTTTTTGACCGGAATATGATTTAATGGACAAAATAAGATCAGGGAGGAAGTCCATATGGAGCAGCTGAGAGAATCCATGAAACGGGCCAAACTTACCAAAACCAGCCGACTCATCGGGGAATATATGCTGGATCATGAAACAGACGCCTGCTTTATGACCTCCACAGAGATTGCGGCGGAGCTGGACGTCAGTGAGGCCAGCGTCATCCGCTTTGCCCGGGCACTGGGTTATTCTGGCTATATGGACTTTCAGAAAAGCCTCAGAAAGTCCCACACAGAGCGGCTGGGCCGCATTTCCTCGGCGGTGGCGGTGCCCTATGAGCGGCTTCAGGCCAGCATGGCGCACAACGATGAGAACTATATCCAGGAGTTCCTAATGAATACGGAGACCAACATCACCTCCGTGGTGCGGAATAATCCCAAGGAGGCCTTTGATGCAGCCATTGATCTGCTGCTAAAGGCTCGGAGAAAGTATATTGTGGCTTCTCGCGCCAATACTGGTGTGGCCTCTTATTTTAACTTGTTGCTCCGGCATCAGGTGACAGATGTGATCCCTACATGGGAGAGTTCTGTAAATGTCATTGACCATATGTGCGATATCGGAAGCGAGGACTGCGTGATCCTGTTCAGCTTTCCACGGTATTCGGAGATGGATCATCAGGCCATGCAGCTGGCAGAGGATGCCGGAGCCAGCATCATTGTGATCACAGACCGGCCCAGTGCGCCGCTGGCCCAATATGCCACGGTGCTTTTGACCGTGGATGTGGATACCAACACCTTCTTTAACTCCTATGTGGGGGTGCAGCTGGTGATGGAGATTCTTTCCGCAGGACTCAGCCGCCGGGTGGGCGGAGCCAATGCAGATAAGCTCCAGATGATCGACCGGTACATCGGAAAGCTGGGCGTATATTAAGGCAATACTACACAATGCCAAATTATGCGGTATTGCTTTTAAGATACGGCGCACTGCGGGGGAGTAGCAGTGTGCTGTTGCAACCTTTTGGAAAGATCCTGCGTCCTTTTTGATAGAGATGGCCGCAGAGCGGCGGAAGGGACAGAAAGTCTATGAGGAAGATCGCATTATTGCTAACCGGACTGCTGCTGCTGGCGGGCTGCGGGCAGCAGGCAGCGGGATCAATTGCATCTGCGGCACCCGAGGCGGAGCCGCAGGTGTGGGGCACAACGGCGCTGCTGGAATCGGACGGATCGGAAGCAGAGCCCAGCGAACGGGAAATGCAGGGCAGTGCAGCGGAGGAATCGGCAGTGCCGACACCAACACCAACACCGACCCCGCTGCCGGATTCCCTGACTGAGACCGTTCAGGCAGGGCCAACGGTCATTGCAGACGGCGTGGGGCTCACCTGCATCAAGCTGGACGGCAAGGCATATGTGCGGGCCGATGAGCTGGAGGCCGTTTATCCGTGGCTGACGCTTCAGCCTGAGACAGAGGGGAATGCGGCACTGCTGACGGCCCATGACGGCAGTCAGACGGAAATGCCTTTTATAGAGAGCGATGGCCTCAGTACGCCGGTTCCACCGGAAAATGGAGGCGTTCATTTTATTGGGGGACAGGAAGAATATTGGCTGCCGGTGCGGCAAACTGCCTCTGATGCGGGGCTGTGGCTGGTATGGGATGAAGAATGGGGGACGGTATATCTGACCCTGTCGCCGGATACCAGCCTGATCCAGTCGGGCCGCCGCATTCCGATCCTTATGTATCATGAGGTGGGGGACAACACATGGGGGATCTCCGACCTGTTTGTATCTCCGGAGAATATGCGGCAGCAGCTGCAATATCTTTGGGACAATGGATATGAGCCCATATTCTTTTCTGATTTGACCCATTTGGAGGACTACGATAAGCCGGTGCTGCTGACCTTTGACGATGGATATATTGGAAATTATACGGAGCTGTACCCACTTTTGCAGGAGTACAACATGAAGGCCACGATATTTATCTCCACGGGGCTGCTGGGAAAAGAAAACTATATGGATCAGGAGCAGGTGCGGGAGATGAGCGATTCCGGCTTGGTGTCCATTCAGAGCCACACGGTATCCCATGCGGTGCTGGGGGATCTGGGCTATGATGACCAGCAGTGGGAGCTGAAGCAATCCCTGATCGATATTGCCCGGATCACCCGCAAGGTGCCTTATGCGCTGGCCTATCCCACCGGAAGCTATAATGATACCACGGTAGAGCTGGGCAGAAAGTACTACTGCTTTGGCGTAAAGATGAACGGCGGAAAATGGTCCACAGACGGCGGTAGATTTACCGTGACCCGGAGTTATGTGGCCAGAACCACGGACATCGGAAGCTATGCGGCGCTGCTGCAATCCTGAAACGTACGCAGGCGGTTTGGAGTGGAAAGATTCCTGCCGCCTGCGGATACATTTTTTTCTCCACTGTTGAATATGTGCGGGGAGAATTGACTTCTGCCCCAACGGATGTTATGATATTATTCACAATATCTTCACAAAACCAACACAAAGGAGTATGTGCATGGCGATCATGATGAAAACAGCCCACCGAGAGGAGGGAGCGGAGCAGCCGGCAATTAAGCTGGGAATGTTCCGCATTCGAGTACCGTTTATCCACGCCCCATGGGAACTGCCGGAAATGATCCAGGCCATGGTGGTATTTGTCACGGGCGTTTCCGCAGTGGCGTATTTGCAGGACATTTTTGGACTGCCCTTTTCGGTGGCACTGTCCATTGTGTGTATCCATGAGCTTCTTTATGTCTTTCAGAACATTGTGGGAGATCCCATTGTGGGCGGCTGGATCACGCCGGCCATTCCGCTGGTGACCACATGGCTTTTGACGTTCCAGAATACGACGGAGCGGATACAGGCACTGGTGATGCTGCAATTGATTTTGGGACTGCTGTATTTGATTCTTGGTGTGACAGGACTGGCCTCCAAGCTGGTACATAAGGTGCCGGTGTCTGTTAAGGCAGGCATCCTCATTGGCGCCGGATTTTCGGCGGTCATTGGCAAGTACGGATTTGCAGCGGTGGAAAGTGGCGGCGTGGGCTTTTATGGTTCGCCCATCAGCTTCTCGGTAGGCGTGCTGGCTGCACTGTTTTTGCTGTTTTCTGCGGGCTTTAATAAGCAGAAAAACAAGCCCGGCCATAAGATTATGAAGTTTCTGGCCAAGTGCGGCTTTGTTCCGGCACTGCTGCTGGCCTATATCGTGGGTATGCTGGCAGGGGAAATCTCCACACCCGTAAACGTGCTGTCGGATGGCGTAATCTTCAATCCCATTCCGGGCCTGCAATATGTGCTCCACAATTTCTGCCTGACGGCCCTTGGGCTGCCGTCATGGCATGTAATTTCCTCTGCGGCGGTGATGGCGGTGGTGGCGTATATCATCTCCTTTGGCGATATCGTTACCGGTACAGAATTTTTGGAGGATGCCAAGCAGTACCGTCCGGATGAGGATGTACGGGTCAATCCCAATCTCACTAATATCTGCTGCGGCGTGCGGAATATCATTCAGAGCCTGTTTTGCCCCACCGTAACCCTGTCCGGTCCCCTCTGGTCTGCCATGATGGTGACCATCTGCGAGCGCTACAAGACCGGCAAGGAGAACATGTATTCCTTCTTTGGAGGCTGCATTACCTTTAATGTGGCAAAATGGGTCTGCTGTCTGATTCTGCCGCTGGTGGCGCTGATCCGGCCGATCCTGCCCCTGTCCATGAGTCTGACGCTGATGATTCAGGCTTTTGGCTGCTTCTATGTGGCGCTGGGCCTCTGCAAGAATAATACCCAGCGGGGCGTTGCGGGACTGATCGGCGGCGTACTGGCCATTACCAATCCCCAGACCGGTCTGCTGGTAGGCATTGTGATCTCCTTTATCTGTGAATGGCTGCTGACCCGTGACTTTGGCGGGAAGAAGACGGAAGCGGCTGAGGCAGCTGGGACGACTGAGACGACAAGCGAGGAAGCATGAAAATTATTATTTCACCGGCCAAGAAAATGAACGATGACCCCGACGCATTTCCTGCGTCGGGGCTTCCCTGCTTTCTGCCGGAGACACGGCAGCTGCTTGTGTGGCTCCGGGGGCTTTCCTATGAGGAACTGAAAAAGCTGCTGGGATGCAGTGACCAGCTGGCGCAGCTCAACTACCGACGATATCAGGAGATGGAGCTGGAGCGGGGACTGACCCCGGCACTGTTTGCCTATGAGGGCATTCAGTATCAGCATATGGCCCCCACGGTGTTTACCGATGCGGAATATGCCTATGTACAGAAGCATCTGCGGATCCTGTCCGGCTTTTATGGGGTGCTTCGGCCCTTTGACGGGATCGTGCCCTATCGGTTGGAAATGCAGGCAAAGCCGGAGTTTTGCTGCACCTTGTATCGGTTCTGGGGGCAGCGACTGGGCACTGCTCTTTCGGAGCAGAATGACTTGGTGATTGATCTGGCCTCGGAGGAATACAGCCGGGCGGCCCGACAGGGGCTGGGAGAGAATGTCCGCTGGGTGACGGTGTACTTTGGACAGCTGACCGGAGGAAAGTTCCGGGAAAAGGGAACGCTCTGCAAAAAGGCCAGAGGCACCATGGTGCGCTATATGGCCCAGCATCAGATCACGGACGTGGAGGCGCTCAAAGAATTTGACGGACTGGGCTTTCAATTTTGGCCCGAGGCATCAGATGACCAGCGGCTGTATTTTTTGCTTCCATAAGGAATGTGGATTTTTTGTAAAATTTGCAAAATGATTTGCCATCTGTGGAAAGATGTTGTATTATGTTATGGAATTGAGGCATACGCAGAAGGGAGACACAGCATGAAATTCCGGCAGGAGGAAAATAGAATCTGGATTCTGGCCCTGCGGGCTGTGCTCGTGACCCTTTTGGTGGTGATCTTGCTGGTCGTTCTAAAAAGAAACGGAATCGTGGCAAGAGGGCAGGATGTTCCGGTACAGTACGTGGAGGAAACCATGGGACGGTGCGCCAACGGGGTGCCGGATATTCGATTATAAAAGTGGAAAATGAGCAGAGACGCCGATGATTCGGAATCTCTGCTCATTTTATTTTTATAGGAAGGAGAGCAGCTGCATCAGGATACGATCCGCCGCATCCATCACGGCATTGATCTGCTCCGGAGAAGCGCCGTCATAATGGATGCCGCATACAACGCAGCACCGAAGACCGGAAGCATCTGCGATAGCCTTTGCCCATGGGGCGGAGATATACTGCTCTTTGTGACCGGGCATGGTCAGCGTCTGGGCGGCACTGCCGGGATCGCAGACGGAGACTGCACCAATGTGGCTCAGATCCCCGCCGGTAAACAGCACGTGAATGCCGTCATCCAGCCGGGTAATGGTGCAGGTGAGGGGACGGCCCAATAGTGTTTCCTGTAGGGTCATGGGGTCATTCCCCTCCATTCCGGCACGGCGCCCAGCTGAAAGCGGGACAGGACCTTTGCGGCCACCTGACGGTTTACGTCTTCTATGGTCTTGGGATGATTGTAGTAGGCGGGGACGGGCGGGACGATCATAGCGCCCAGCTCACTGGCGGTGGTGAGGTTCCGGAGGTGCAGGGTGCTCAGGGGGCATTCCCGGGGAACCAATACCAGAGGGCGGCGTTCCTTCAGGGTCACATCGGCGGCACGAAGCAGCAGTGTATCGCAGTAGCCGCTGACGACCCCGGCCAGAGTCTTCATACTGCATGGAATAATTACCATACCCATGGTCTGAAAGCTGCCGCTGGCGGGGCCTGCGCCGTAGTCCTGATTGTCATAAAGCGTGTGGCACAGGGCCTTTAGATCCTCCTGATCCATATTTTCCTCATGGGAGAGCGTCAGCTCGCCGCAGTGGGAGAGAATTACGTGGGCTTCCACCTGTGGGCAGTCCTGAAGCTGCCGGAGCAGCTCCAGTGCCAGCGGTGCGCCGGAGGCACCGGTGATGCCGATGACCAAGCGTTTCGTAGCTTCCATGGGCCTACCTCAGGAAAAGTCGAAATCCGGCAGCCAATGCCGGGGATCCACATCCAAGAATTCGGCGCGCTGGAATCGCTCCTTCATGTGGAAGGGAACGGTGCAGTCGAAGATCGTTTTACAGCTGACGCCGATATCCGGGATAGAGGGGGAATACTCGGGATTGGAGCTGGGGTCCAGCGGATGGCAGCGGACGCCGGGGATTGTAACGATATCCCGGTCACCCTGAAAGCGGGTGTTCATGGCCCAGAGCACATCACGGCTGTCAAAGATATCCACGTCCTCGTCCACAAGGATCACATGCTTCAGCTCCGGGAAGGCGGAGAAGGCCAGAAGTGCTGCCTGACGCTGCTTTCCCTCATCGGTATGGACGGTTTTTCTGCATTGGAGCACGGCCATATACTTGCCGCCGCCGGAGGGATGGGCATAGACGTTGGTGATCTTCCCGGGCAGCGCCTTTTCGATGAGCCCCCAGATGCTGGCCTCCGTGGGGATGCCGGCCAGATTGACATGCTCCTCAGAAGGACCAATGACAGTCTGCATAATGGGATGGGTTCGGGTGGTAACGGCTTTGACCTTGATGAGCCAGCATTCGCTGGAAGCACGGCCATTGTAGCCCGGGAACTCCGGCATGGCATAGCCGGTGTGGGAGTTCTGATCCTCCACCACCCGGACACCGGGCTGAATTTCACCCTCAATCACATATTCTGCATTGGCAATGCAGTTTTCCTCAATGGAGACGCACTTGTGCATGACCACAGGGGTGCCCCGCAGGGCGCCTGCAATGGCCAGCTCATTATAGCCCAAGGGGGTTGTTGGCGGCTCAAAGCAGGAGCCGATCTCGATGGCGGGATCTACGCCGATGGAAATGGAAATGGGCAGCGGGCGGCCCAGCTCTGTGGCACGCTCTGCCATGGCGCCGATGTGGCGGGCACCGGGCATCAGGAAAATCGAGAGCTCGTCCTTGCTCTGGATGCACATCCGGTGGATGGTGACATCGCTGCGGCCGGTATCCGGATGGGTGGCGTAGCACATGCCCATGGTGATATAAGGGCCTGCATCCTTGGGGGTATTGGTGGGGGCAGGGATCAGCTTGTAAAGATCAAAATCGGGATCGGTGACCCGGTGAATGACCTCCTGACAGGGGGCGGGATCATCTGTCACCACAGGCTCAATGGGGTTCTGGGCGCAGCGGCACAGCAGCTTTCCCAGATCCTCCTTGGTGGTGCCCAACAGGGCGGCCACCCGCTGGCGGCTGGCCAAAAGGCCAATGAGCACACGGGCATCGGGATGCCCTTTGATATTGTTAAAGATCATAGCGGGCCCGTCAATTTTGGTGGGGCGCATGACGGTGCCGCCTGCGCCAACGTGGCGGTAGACGCCGGAAAGCTCAGCCTCCGGATCAACCTCCACGTCTGTTGTGACCAGATTTCCGGGCATGGTTTCCAGCAGTGCAAGGGCACTGCGAAGATCGGTTACTTCCATTTTGTTCACTCCAGACTCTGTAGGTTCATTCTGATATCATTGTATCAAGGGGCGTTTTGCGGTGCAATTCCGTTTTCTCGGGGATTGATTCCCGGCGGGAATACCATGTTGTCAGGGGAGCGGCAGAGCCTCATCCTGCACAAAATCCCAAAAGCTTTGACCCAAGGCGTTGGGATGGACGTCCTTCAGCCGGACCAGACAGATGGAGCTTTCCACCTGCGGCGCAATGTCGATGGTGACCACATCCGGACAGCGGACATAATCCGTATGCCGCTGCATCAGCAGGGCGATTCCCATGCCCTGGGCAGCCAGTCCCACGATATTTTCCGGCCTGTGGCCGGTATAGACAAAATGCGGCTGAAATCCGGCGTCCAGACACAGCTGGGTACAAAGGGAAAACAGTCCGGTTTTCTGGTCCAGACAGAGCAGATTTTCCTGCCGAAGATCAGCCAGCTGAATGGATCGACGGCTTGCCATAGGATGATCCCGGCGGAGCACGGCAACCAAGTGATCCTGCGCAAAGGGGAGATATTCCAGATCGGCTTCCTCCAAGCTGCCTCGTCTGGTGAAGGCCAGCGCACAGCGGCCCTCCCGAAGCATGGTATACAGATCGTGCTGCTCACACTCTGCCACGTCCAGCGTGACCTGCGGATAGCGCTGCTGAAACCGTGCGAGGACGCCGGTGATATTGTATTGCGCCATTACCGGGATAGAGGCAACGGTGAGAATATGGCGGCCACGCTGGTTCTCCTTGGCGGCGGATACCCGGATCTTATTGCCCAGAGCGAAAATCTCCGCAGCCAGAGGCAGGATCTGCGCACCGGCTGGAGAAAGAGAAACGTTTCGGGAGTTGCGGATCAGCAGCGGTGCATCCAGCTCACGCTCCAGCGCTACAATGTGCTTGGAAAGTGCAGATTGGGAAATGCAGAGCTCTTCGGCAGCACGGGAAAAGCTGCCCAGATTTGCGATCACGGTAAATTCGTGCAGGTATTCGATTTCCATTCTATGGCCCCCTGTCCACGGCTTTTCTCTATCTTACGGGATGCTGACAGAGAATGTCAAGTAACAGCGGAAAAAAGTCCCTGCCGCACAGCCTGCGGCAGGGATCCAAATATGATAATTACCAGCCGGGAGGGCCACCGGGGCCACCACCGGGGCCACCGGGGCCGCCAAAACCGCCGCCGGAACCTAGGGCGGTGATGGTATCTGTCAGCTCGGCCTCTACCGAGGTATCGCCACAGGTCAGGGTATAGGTCTGCCCCACCTGCATTTCAGGGGTGGAGATCACAACGCTGCTATAGCTTTTTGCCATTTCCGCCTCCAGAAGGACATTGCCGGAGGAATCGGTCAGGGTCACGGTGGTGCCGCCGGCAATGGTTTCATCCAAATGATAGAGCAGACTGCACTGGGTGGAAGAACTGTCGAAGTTCTGGGCCATACCCGAGGCACCGCAGGCGATCAGGGTGCCGCCGGTGATTTGACCGGTGGTGGTGTAGTCCAGCGCGCCGTTCATGGAGTCCTCGGGGCCTGATACGACCACGGTGCCGCCCTCCATAAAAAAGGCGCCGTTGGAGTCGAGACCGTCGCCGCCGGCGTCTACATTCAGGGAGCCGCCGGTCATATGGATATAGTAGCTGGCCTCTTCCAGTGTTTCGGCAACGCCCTCCTGTCCCGGTCCCATAAAGGGAAAGTCGGTGTCTGCGGAGCTGCCGCCGGCGGCATTGAGGCCGTCGTCAGAGGCGACCAGCGAGATATCACCGCTGGAGATGGTGATATATACAGCCTCCAGCCCCTCGTAGCTTTTGGTGATGCGGATGGTACCGCCGGTGATATCCAGCGTGTTGTCGGAGTGAACGCCGTCGTCGCCGGAGGCAATGGTCAGGTTTGCACCGTCAGAGATGGTGAGCGCCCCGGCACAGTGGAGCCCATCGTCCATGGTGTCCATGGTAACGGTGCCGCCGGAGACGGTCATATCTCCATCGGATTTCAGGCCCTTGGCGGAGACAGCATCTTCGTCCTCGGTGGTTTGGGTCTGGTCGAACCAGCCCGGGAAACCAAATTCCTCGGTGTGCTCCGGGGCATTGGCAGAGCCGCCGGCAGTGGTGATAGAGAGATTGCCGGACAGCAGCGTCAGGTCGGTGCCGGACTGGATGCCGTCTGACTGCGCAGTAATGGTGAGTGCCGGAACGGTACTGCCGTCTTCACTGCCGATCTCTACGGCGGTCCCTGCATGGAGTCCGTCCTGCTGTGCATCGATGGTCAGTGTGCCGTCCAGAACAGAAAGCTGCGTTTGGGCGTTGAGACCATGCTCCCCGGCGGTAACGGAAAGGGTACCGCCATTCACCAGAATGCCGCCCAGAGAAGCATCCTTCTTGTTGCTGGACGCAATGCCGTCACTTCCGGCGGTAATTTGCATGGTGGGCGTCCCGGTGATCTGAACGCCGTCCTTGCCCTTGACGCCGTCTCCGGCAGCAAGAATGTCGTAAGTACCGTTTCCGTCAAAATACAGGAAATCCTTGCTGTGGATGGCCATGTCGTAATTTCCCTCTGCATGGAGGCTGCCGGAGCCGGAAATGCTCAGATCAGCCTTGGAGAAGATTGCTGCATCCGGTTCATCCTCACCCTCGTCCAGAACGTAGTTGTCCGTGTCGGCAACGGTATTGTCGGTTCCGTCGGCAAGGACAATGGAAACAGAGCTGGCCTTCTTGATGAAGATGGGCGCACTTTGTGTGCAGGTGATGGAGACACCGGAGAGGGTCAGGGTAATGTCATCCTCTTTGCCTGCATCCACAAGAATTTGACCATCGGAGAGGGTGCCGCTGACGGTATAATTTCCACTCTGCGTAATTGTAACGGTGGAGCCGCTGACCTTTGCGCCGTTTCCGCTGACGGTAATGCTGTCACCGCTGAGGGTGATCTCGCCGGAGGGGGCCGAAAGGCCGGAGCTGTCCACAGATGATGCTTGGGCCGGGGCGGACTCCGCGGCAGTGGACGCCGCAGAATGGGCCGGGGCGCCACAGGCGCTCAGCAGTATCATACCGGAGAGCAGCAGCGCTATTTTCTTTGTCATGATAACACATCCAATCTCCCGGCCGGGGCCGGGGAAGCGGAGTTCCGCAGAGCTCACATATACTTTACGACATTATAGCATGGATTTTACCAATTTGAAGGCGGTTCGCAGAAACCACGCAGAAAATTAACCATTCGGAAACAAATGCAACAATGGGGCAAATTCCGCTATTTCCCGATGCCGGGGGGTTTCACCGAAACGAAAAGTGTGCTATAATGTAACTTCACAATAGAAGTACTGCGCCCATGGAGGAATTCCGTGGGAATCACGATATGATGAGGAACGATTTATGCTTGAAGTATTATCTCCCGCAGGCTCCAATGATGCGCTGGTGGCTGCGGTGCAAAACGGCGCCGATGCCGTATATTTGGGCTGCGGCGGCTTTAATGCCCGCATGAATGCCAAAAATTTCACACCGGAACAGCTGCGGCAGGCGGTCAGCTACTGCCATGTGCGCGGCGTAAAGGTCTATCTGACCCTGAATACGCTGGTGCTGGATCGGGAGCTGAAGGCTGCGGCAGCAGAGATCCTGGAAGCCTCAAGAGCGGGTGTTGACGCAATTCTGGTACAGGATCTGGGGATATGTCAGCTGGTGCGCACGATCGCACCGGATGTGGCCATTCACGCCAGCACCCAGATGGCGGTGCACAATCTGGATGGCGTGCTCCGGGCGGCAGAGATGGGGATCAGCCGGGTCGTGCTGGCGAGAGAGCTGAGCTACGACCAGATTGCCTACATCTGCAAAAACAGCCCCATTGAGGTGGAGGTATTTGTCCACGGGGCTTTGTGCATGTGCTATTCCGGCCAGTGCTATCTCTCTGCCATGATCGGACGGCGCAGCGGCAACCGGGGCCAGTGTGCCCAGCCCTGCCGGCTGAATTACGGCTATGACCGGGAAGAAAATCGCTATCCCCTGAGCCTGAAGGACAACTGTCTGGTGGGCTATCTCCGGCAGATGGAGGAAATGGGCGTAGCCTGCGTCAAAATCGAGGGACGTATGAAGCGGGCGGAATATGTGGCCATTGCCACTCGCATCTATAAGGATGCGGTCATGGGACGCCCGGTGACCCAGCAGGCACTGCGGGAGCTGGAGAAGGTCTTTTCCCGGCAGGGCTTTACAGACGGCTACTATGCGGGCCGGAAGGGCCAGCAGATGTTTGGAACACGGCAGGAGGAGGCTGTGGATCGGAGCATGATGGCCCGGGCCAGAGCTACCTATGAGAATACGGAAAATCAGCGGGTGCCGGTACAGTTCCGGGTACAGCTGTACCCCGGGGCCGCCTCGGTGCTTCAGGTCTCGGACCGGGACGGGCATGTGCTGGCGGTGCAGGGGCCCGTGCCGGAGCAGGCACGCAACATTGCCCTGACCCCGGACAGCCTCAGCCAGCGGCTCTGCAAAACCGGCGGAACGCCTTATTATGTGGATAACATTCAAACGGAGCTGGCACCGGGGCTGACGCTGGCAGCCTCTGCCATCAACGGCCTGCGCCGGGATGCGCTGGCTATGCTGACAGCGGTAAGAGGACAGGTGCCCCAGCGGCGGGAAGGCAGCTTTGCTGCGCCGCAGGTATACCGGAGCGGAGTACAGCGGCCGGTGTTTACGGTGCAGATCCAATCCTTTGCACAGGTGACGGATGGCCTTGCCGCACTGCGGCCAGCAGTGCTCTATGTACCGCTGTGGCTGCTGGATTCCGGGGATGCGGCGGCGAGAGCGGTCTGCGGCGCATTTCATGTGTGCGCAGTTCTGCCCCGGGTGATCTGGGACAGAGAGTGGAACAAGGTGCGCTCCGGCCTTCGGGAGGCAAAGCGGCTTGGGGTCACGGAGGCACTGGTGGGCAATATCGGCATGATCGAGCCGGTGCGCCGGGAAGGCATGCAGGTTCGGGGAGATTTCGGCCTGAATGTATTCAATTCCGGCAGTGCAGATTACTATGCGGCCATGGGACTTTCGTCGTTGACGGCATCCTTTGAGCTGACACTGCCCCAGCTGCGGGATCTGTCAAAGCCGGTTCCCACGGAAATTTTCGCTTATGGTCGGCTTCCGCTGATGATCACGGAAAACTGTCTGATCCATGGCCGGGCGGGCACCTGCATCTGCGGCAGCACCAAGACGAATCTGGTGGACCGGACCGGAAGCCGATTCCCGGTGCTGCGGGATGGGGATACCTGCCGAAGCCAGCTCTTCAACAGCAAAAAGCTCTATTTTGCGGACAAACTGCAAAATCTGTCCGGGCTGGGGCTTTGGGCACTGCGGCTCAGCTTCACCACAGAAAATGCCCAGCAGGTCAATGCGGTGGCATTGGAGTATCTCCGGGGCGGCAGCTTTGATCCCGGTGTTTCTACAAGAGGACTTTATGTCCGCGGCGTTGAATAATGAACAATATGGAGGAAATCCAAATGAAATTGATTTTAGCTTCCGGCTCCCCCCGCAGGGCGGAGCTGCTGGAAAAGATGGGGCTGACCTTTCAGGTAGAGCCGTCCAACACCGATGAGGTTCTGGAGCCCGGGCTTACGCCTCAGCAGGAGGTGGTGCACCTGTCTCTTGGAAAAGCCAAGGCAGTGGCCGCAGGCCATCCGGAGGAGGCCGTTGTGCTCTCGGCGGATACGGTGGTGGAGCTGGATGGCAAAATCCTTGGAAAGCCCCACAGTGAGGAAGCGGCAATCGCAATGCTTCGGGCCCTCAGCGGACGGAGCCATCGTGTGCTCACCGGCGTAACGGTAATGAGCCCCAAGGGCACGGAAACCCACTGCGAGGAGACCGAGGTATATTTCCGCCCGATCTCTGACGAGGAGATCCGGTGGTATGTAAAAACCGGAGAGCCTATGGACAAGGCGGGGGCCTATGGCATTCAGGGCTATGCGGCCATGTTCATCGAGAAGATCAACGGCGATTACTACAATGTAATGGGCCTTCCGGTCTGCAGGACGGGGCTGATGCTCCGCCGGGCAGGAATCCCGGTGCTGGAGGCTGAAGGATGAAAAAATACTTTACCACCCGGCTCCGTGTGGTACTGGTGCTGGCCGTGCTGGCGGCGCTGATCACCATTGGCAGCATGTTTCTGTGGCCCGGCAAGGCCGGTGTGCTGAACAATGCGGTATCCGTGGTGCTCAACCCCGTAAAAAACGGCGTTACGCTGCTGGTGGATAAGGCGGAACGGCTCTATAACTATCTCTTCGGCTATGAGCTGCTTCAGGCGGAAAATGAACAGCTTCAGGCGGAGCTGGCCAATATGAATCAGGACATCCGGGACGCACAGACCTACAAAACGGAGAATGAGCGCCTCAGAGAGCTGGAAAATCTGACGGAGAAGCATACAGACTATGATCTTGCCATTGCCAATGTGGTATCCCGCAGCGGCGGCAGCTATGGCAGTACCATGACCATCTCCCAGGGCTCCTCCATTGGGCTGGAGGCCGGAATGTGCGCCATTACGGAGACTGGCCAGGTGGTGGGGATCCTCTCTGAAGTGGGTACCAACTGGGCTACGGTCACAACGATTCTGGACACCACCTCAGAGATCGGCGCCTATATTTTCGGCAGCGGCTACACCTGCATTGCACAGGGGGACTTTACGCTGATGAAAGAGGGAAAGCTGCGGGCCAGCTATCTCAGCTCCTCTGCGACGATCCGAAATTCTGACCAGCTGCTGACTTCCGGTGACGGCGATATTTATCCCCCGGGACTGGTGATCGGCGGCGTGACCGATGTGGGCGATGACGAGACCAACGTGGCAAAGTATGCGGTGATTACGCCTACCGTGGATCTTGACGCAGTGGAGCAGGTATTTGTCATCAAGTCCTATGACATCAAGGACTGAGGAAGGAGCGTACTGATATGTCCAGTAAAATGCAGTACCGCATGAAAATGGCGCTCTACGCAGTGGTTCTGCTGGCGGCGCTGATGCTGGATGAAGCGGTATTTGGTGCGCTGAAGCTGCGCTATAAGCCCTGCGTTATGCCCATGGCGGTGGCCTGCATCGGCCTGTGGGAAGGCGTGGAGCGGGGCAGCATCTTTGGCCTTGTGGGCGGCTGCCTGTGGGCATGGAGCGGTGCGCTCTCCCTGCTGGGGGCGTGGCACATTATGTCTTTGACCATGGTTGGAATGGCCACGGGCCTGCTGGCCCAGCGATTCCTGATGCAGAGCTGGGGGACCATTTTCAGCGTCAGCATTCCGGTGCTGCTGCTGACCCAGGGGGTCTATGTGCTGGCGCAGTGCTCCTCCGGGGCTCTTCCGGCGTCTATCTGGATCACAGACTTTGTGCCGGAGTGCATACTCTCTGCGTTGTTCCTTGCAGTGCTTTACCCCATTACCCGCTATATTTCCCGGATTGGAGGATTCCATGGATAGAACCTATCGCTTTCGCGGCGGTATTATCGTGTTTTTGATTTTTCTGGTGGCGGCGGCTTATGCCATCCGGCTGTTTTCTCTTCAGCTGACAAAGAGCAATGAGAATGCCTACGGCAGCTCCAATACCACCACATATACGCAATATGTTTCGGCGGCAAGAGGCGAGATCCTTGACCGTCATGGCAACGTACTGGTGAGCAACCGGGCCACATACAATGTGACCCTGCAGAGTTTTGTGCTGTTTAATTCAGAGGATCCCAACGGATACCTGCTGCAGCTGGCGCAGACCTGCATTAAGAATGGCATTGCGTATGAGGAGAATCTGCCGATTTCGGACACCACCCCCTATGTGTATACCACGGATGAGCTGTCATCCACGGATCAATACTATTACCGGCGCTTTTTATTGAATCGCGGCTGGGATGCGGATATGACGGCGGAGAATCTGGCGAAAAAACTCAAAGAGGCATACCGCATCTCCGATGAATATACGGAGGAGGAAGCACGGCTGATCATGGGCCTTCGGTATGAACTGGATCTGCCCAGCTATGCCTATGCTGACACCTATACGCCGGTAAAGGATATCTCGGCGGATCAGCTGGCCATCCTCAAGGAGCTGGGGATCCCGGGCATGGATGTTGTGACCACTACCGTACGGGAATTCAATACAGACTATGCGGCACAGATTCTGGGCCATGTGGGCCTTATGAGTGCAGAGGAATATGAGAGCACCTATCAGGCGCAGAATTACAGCATGGACGCTACGGTAGGAAAGGACGGCATGGAGGCGGCCTTTGAGCAGTATCTCCACGGAACCGATGGACAAAAGGTGGTAACAGTCACCTCAGACGGTACGGTGGTGGATGAATACTGGCAGGTGGGGCCTCAGACCGGCAGCAATGTGGTCACGACCATTGATATCGGAATGCAGGAGGTGGCGGAGTCTTCTCTTGCAAAATATGTGCAGGAAATGGCGGAAATGGGCAAACAGCAGAACGGCAATGACGAGGAAGCGGCCCACGGCTCCGATGCGAAATCCGGTGCGGTTGTGGCCATGGATGTCAATAGCGGCGAGGTGCTCTGCGCTGCCAACTATCCCACCTATGATCCCAAGGACTATGCAGAAAAGTATAATGAGCTGCTGGAGGCGGACGGCGATCCGCTGGCCAATCGTGCGCTCAACTATGCGCTGGCTCCGGGCTCTACCTTTAAGATGATCACGGCAGTTGCCGCTCTTCGGCATGGTATTTCGGACGGCTTTACGGTCAATGACACGGGACGGTTTACCAAATACTCCGATTTCCCGGGCAAATGCTGGATCTATACCTCCAGCTATGGCGGCGGCCACGGCCTCCTGGATATGCGGGGGGCCATTGCGGATTCCTGTAACGTGTACTTCTATACGGTGGGGGATATGATGGAGATCGAAGAGATCGATGCCGTGGGCGAAAGCTTCGGCTTTGGCCAGTCCACCGGGTCGGAGATTCCGGATGCAAAGGGAATCCTTGCATCTCGCGAGAATAAGAAAGCACTGTACGACACAGAGCTGGATCAGGACTGGTACAAGGCTGATACGCTGATGGCGTCCATCGGTCAGTCCATTACAACGGCAACACCCCTTCAGCTGTGCCGTTATGTGGCGGCACTGTCCACCGGCGGAACGCTGTATAACGCAACGTTCCTGCGGCGTGCGGTGTCCTCGGACTTCCAGACGCTGGTGGCGGCGCAAAACGATACGCCGGCGGCTACGGGACTGCTGAGCCAGTCTGAGTATCAGGTCATCAAGGAAGGCATGCTTGCCTGCGCAACGGAGCCGGACGGAACGGCATATAAATACTTTTCGAACTATGATATTACAGTAGCCTGCAAAACCGGTACGGCGCAGCACGGTAACGGTGGATCGGATAACGCATCCTTTGTCTGCTGGGCGCCTGCGGATAACCCGGAGATCGCAGTTGCGGTCTATGTAGAACACGGTGACACCGGCGGCTTTTTCTCACAGGTGGCCAAGGACATTCTGGACTATTACTTTGGAAGCAAGGATCTGGCACAGGAAGTGGAGCCGGAGAACGCTCTGCTGGTGGATTGACAGGAGGAAAAAACTTGACACTGGACTATATCACTCTGTCTCCGCAGGAGCTGGGGAAGCTGCTTTCCGCCGGAAACGGCGATGCGGCAATGGTATATCTATATATGAAGGCCACCGGCGATGTAACGCTGAAGCAGGCTGAGACCCAGCTGGGGATGACCAACCAGAACCTTGCGTGGGCGGAAAGCCTGCTCAAGCGTCTGGGACTGATGGATGCAGTGGTACCCAAAGCACGGTTTGACCGGCAGCAGGCACCGGTATACACCGGCGAAGAGGTGACGGCTTTTTCTGCCAGAGACCCCGGATTTCAGCTGCTGCAGGGAGAGGTCAGCCGGCGGATGGGCCGGATCCTGACCGGGGAGGAGCTGAAAACACTCTTGTCCCTGCGGGATTACCTGAAGCTTCCGCCGGAGGTCATCAGCATGGCGCTGACCTACTGCCTTCAAAAGGTGGAGTACTACAATAAGACCTATGGAAAAAACCGAACCATGTCCATGCGGATACTGGAAAAAGAATGCTATAGCTGGGCCAATAACGGCATACAGACCTTGGAACAGGCTTCGGCCTACATCAGCCACAGCCTTGAGATGATGGCGCCGGAGGCTCAAGTGAAGAAGGCCATGGGATTGGATCGTCCGCTGGTGGATTCCGAGCGGGAGTACATACACGCATGGCTGAATATGGGCTTTGAGGTGGATGCCATTCGGCAAGCCTATGAAAAAACGGTGCTGGCCACCGGAAAGCTGGCGTGGCGCTATATGAATAAGATCCTGCTGAACTGGCATGAGAAAAATCTGCATACCGGACGGCAGGTGTCGGCAGAGGCCAAATCGGTGCAGCCCCAGAACGCTTCGGCGGTCAGCGCTGATTCGGCGGCAGAGGACAAAGCATCGGTCAGTAATTTGCAGCGTTTTCTCAAGAGTTTGAAGGAGTGATCCCATGGGCTATGAAAAGGAAGTTCTGGCCAGAGCCAGAGTGCGCCATCAGGAGGCGGTGGATCAGTTCCAGCGTATCCAGCAGGAGCGCCGGGAGCGGATCTACCGGGAATATCCCAGAGTGCAGGAGCTGGATCAACAGCTGCGGCGCACCATGGCGGAGTTTATGGCGGAGACCTTTCGGAACGGACAGGATCCCCGGGAGGCGGTGGAGCTGCTTCGCAGGGAGAATCTCCATTTGCAGCAGGAACGCCGGGAGATCCTGCGGAAGAGCGGCTACGGAGAGAAGTATCTGACGGATGGCCCCATGTGCAGAAAGTGCAGCGATACGGGATACGTGGGGGAGCGGATGTGCAGCTGCTTGGAACACTTTTGTCAGGAAGAGCAGAAGAAAACCCTCACCAGCCTGCTGTCGGGAAATCTCAGCAGCTTTGACGATTTTTCTCTGGATTACTATAGTACGGTGCCGGACCCTGCATTGGGGATCAGTCCCAGAGAAGAGATGGAGATCGTATATGAGACCTGCGTCAACTATGTGCGGCGGTTTTCCCTCCACTCCAGAAGCATGCTGATGACCGGCGGCACGGGACTCGGAAAGACGTTTTTGTCCGCCTGTATTGCCCGTCAGGTGGTATCTATGGGGTACTCCGTGGTGTATGATACGGCGATTCATGTGTTTTCCTGTCTGGAGAAGCAGAAATTTGGAAATGCAGATGAAGAAGAAAAGCGCATGACTCAGCGGATCATGGAATGTGACCTGCTGATTCTGGATGACCTTGGAACGGAGATGCCCACCAGCTTTATCTCTCCGGCCCTCTACAGCATTGTCAATGGCCGGATTCTGGAAGGAAAACCCACCATTATTTCCACCAATCTGTCTCAGGGCGAGATCGCACGGCGATATACGCCCCAGATTGCCTCCCGGCTCATGGGGGAGTATGTGATTCTGAAATTTATTGGGCAGGACATTCGTCTGCAAAAGGCACAGGGGTAAAGAAAAAGGAGCCTGCTGCAAAAGCAACAGGCTCCTTACAGTGCTATTGTTTGCGGATCACGGCATAGGTGCCGATGGCGGTGCATGCGACTTTGCCGGAATCGGGGATGACGGCCTCACAGTAGGCTGTGGCGTTTCGTTTCCCCAGTGAGGTCAGCTTCGTCCGGATCAGAACGGACTTTCCCATGGGAATGGGACGGAGATAGTTGACAGTCATGGATACGGTGGGCGGAATGGTTTCACGGGAGAAGCAGTAGACGGCGATGCTCATGGCCAGATCCATCATGGTATAGGCCATGCCGCCGTGGAGGGTGCCGAGGCCGTTGACCTGCCAGCCCTCCAGCGGAAACTCCAGCGTCAGGGACTGAGACTGGTCATCGCAGGCCACAAAGCTGGCCTTCAGTTGGCCGTTGAGGGTGTGGGCCATGGTGGTGTTGATAAAGCTGAGCTCCTGCTGGAGCCACTGCTCTGTAGAGACGGGGGTATCTGTCATTGGAATGCCTTCTTTCCAGATGTATTTCGCATCCCAAACATAACACAGATTGTCGAATCATGTCAATGGGGGAACTGCTTTGAAGAAAGAATTTTATCGATCGTTGCACGAAACGGTCATGGGCCGGGAATGGCTCCGGAAATTGGTGGTGTTGGGCGTAAAGCTGCTGCCGGGGATCGTCTATTTGGCGTATCCGCTGATGGTTCTGTATTTTTTTGCAGCGCAGCGGCAGTGGCTGCTTCGGGGCATATTGGTGCCTGCGGCGGGTTTTTTGCTGGTGACGGGGCTTCGAAGTGTCATCAATGCGCCGCGGCCCTATGAGGCGCTGGGAATCCCGTCCGTTACCCCAAAGGATACCAAGGGGAAGTCTTTCCCTTCCCGTCACGCAGCCTGCGGCGCAGTGATCGCGGGGACGGCACTGTTTACCGTTCCGGTGATCGGCGGGCCTCTGCTGGGGATCAGCCTGCTCATTGCGGTATCCCGGGTGCTGGCGGGGGTCCATTTTGTCAAGGATGTGACGGCAGGCTGGCTGCTGGGGATGGCAGTAGCGCTGGTGGGATTCCTGATTTGATGGGGAAAATATGAGCGAAAGTTTCAGCCTGCTGCGGGAATCTGCGGCGGGCTTTTACGCAGCCGCAGTGACAAATGACGGGAAATATGCTATACTACCGTGAAATCGTGAGAAGGATGTGAGCGCTTGATTACAACGATAGATCTTTTGATCCTGGATTGGATCCAGAATCATCTGCGGTGCGGACTGCTGGATCGGATTGTACCGGCCATCACCATGCTGGGTGAGGCGGGATGGATCTGGATCCTGCTGGCACTGTGCCTGCTGATTCCCCGGAAAACGAGAAAATACGGGCTGGCGGTGAGCATTGCACTGGTAGTGGATCTGCTGCTGTGCAATGTTCTGCTGAAGCCGCTGGTGGCCCGTCCACGACCCTATACCCATCGGCCGGATATCATCCTGCTGATAAAAAAGCTGCGGGATTATTCCTTCCCCTCGGGCCATGCGGCAGCGTCCTTTGCGGCGGCATCGGCGCTGGCATTTTCCCACTGTCGTCATTGGCGGCCTGCCGTGGTGCTGGCAGTGCTCATTTCTCTGAGCCGCCTGTATCTCTATGTACACTATCCCAGTGATGTGCTTTGCGGTGCGCTGCTGGGGATCCTGTGCGGCCTGATTGGAGCTTTTTGGAGCAAAAAAGTCGTAAAAAAGTGCAGAAAAACGACAAAATGAAGGCAAAAATTCATTTTTCGGGGGCACAGGATAAAACATACAAAAGAATGGGAAAATTCCATGAAAATTCGGTGCAAAATGGTTCCGGCCCGCTTCTTGACGAAAAGCACTATAGTGTGATAAAGTAGTAACGAATTGTAAATGACACAGATGTCATTACAACACATGATTGGAGGAACCAATAATGAAGAAATTCAAGAAGGCTGCGGCTCTGGGCCTGTCTCTGGCTATGGTCATGAGCATGGCTGCCTGCGGCACCAGTGCTTCCAGCACCGCCAGTGTCGCTGAGGCTGCCGGCTCTGAGGCTGCTGCAAGCACCGCTGAAAACGCTACCGGCAATACCTCTGGATCCGCAATTAAGCTGGGCGGCATTGGCCCCCTGACCGGCGCTGCCGCTATTTATGGCAATGCAACCAAGTACGGCTCCGAGCTGGCTGTAGAGGAGATCAACGCTCTGGGCGGCATTCAGTTTGAGATCAAGTGGGAAGACGATGAGCATGATCCTGAGAAGTCCGTCAACGCATACAACAACCTGAAGGACTGGGGCATGCAGATGCTGGTTGGTACCACCACCACCGCTCCCTGCGTAGCAGTTGGTGCAGAGACCAATGCGGATCATATGTTTGAGCTGACTCCCTCCGCTTCTTCCACCGATGTAATCGATGGCAAGGACAATGTATTCCAGATGTGCTTTACCGACCCCAACCAGGGCACCGCATCTGCACAGTACATCTCCGAGAAGAAGCTGGGCACCAAGATCGCTGTAATCTATAACAACTCCGATGCATACTCCACCGGCATCTACAACAAGTTTGCCGCTGAGGCTGAGACCCTGGGTCTGGAGATCGTTTCCGCTACCACCTTCACCGATGATACCGCCAACGACTTCTCCGTACAGCTGGGCGAGGCTAAGAACGCCGGCGCTGACCTCATTTTCCTGCCCATCTACTACACCCCCGCTTCTCTGATCCTGAAGCAGGCTGCCGGTATGGGCTATGATCCCGAGTTCTTCGGCGTGGACGGCATGGACGGCATTCTGGATCTGGAGGGCTTTGATACCTCTCTGGCCGAGGGCCTGATGCTGCTGACTCCCTTCTCCGCTGATGCTTCCGATGAGAAGACGCAGAACTTTGTTTCCAAGTATAAGGAGAAGTACGGCGATACGCCCAACCAGTTTGCTGCTGATGCCTATGACTGTGTCTATGCGATCTATGAGGCTTGCCAGAAGGCCGGCGTTACTGCTGACATGAGCGTTTCCGACATCTGCGATAAGATGATTGAGACCTTCACTTCCAGTGACTTCAGCTTCGATGGCCTGACCGGCACGGGCATGATCTGGTCCGCCACCGGTGAGGTTTCCAAGGCTCCTAAGGGTATGGTTATTAAGGACGGCGCATACGCCGGCATGGACTAATCGCCCCTCTATTGCAAAAATCCACGGGGGTTGCCGGAAGGCAACCCCCGTTTGCCGATTTTAGAAAAAATAAGTTGAAAGGGAGGTGTGTGGTATGAACCTGCTTTCTAATTTGATCAACGGAATCAGTCTGGGAAGCGTTTATGCCATCATCGCATTGGGCTACACCATGGTTTACGGTATCGCAAAGATGCTGAACTTCGCCCACGGCGACGTGATCATGGTTGGCGCCTATGTTTGCTTCTGCTCCATGAGCTATCTGAATCTGCCCCCTGTGGTGGGCGTTGTTCTGGCTGTTGTGGTTTGTACCCTGCTGGGCATTGTCATTGAGCGGCTGGCCTATAAGCCCCTGCGCTCTGCCCCATCTCTGGCTGTATTGATCACCGCCATCGGCGTCAGCTATTTCCTTCAGAATGCGGCACTGCTGATCTGGAAGTCCGATCCCAAGGTCTTTACCTCTGTCATCAACCTGCCCTCTCTGGAGCTGGCCGGCGGCAAGCTGATCATCAGCTCTGTAGCGATCGTTACGGTACTGGCCTGTATTGTGATTATGATTGCACTGACCTTGTTTACCGGCAAGACCAAAATGGGCAAGGCCATGCGTGCCGTGTCCGAGGACAAGGGCGCTGCACAGCTGATGGGCATCAATGTCAACAGCACCATCTCCCTGACCTTTGCCATTGGCTCCGGTCTGGCCGCCATTGCAGGTGTGCTCCTCTGCTCCGCATATCCCACCCTGATGCCCACCACCGGCTCTATGCCCGGCATCAAGGCATTTACTGCGGCAGTTCTTGGCGGCATCGGATCGATTCCCGGCGCTATGCTGGGCGGCATTCTGCTGGGCGTCATCGAGATCTTTGCAAAGGCATATATCTCCACACAGCTCAGCGATGCAATCGTATTTGCAGTTCTGATCGTTGTTCTGCTCATTAAGCCTGCGGGCCTGCTGGGCAAGAAGATCCGTGAGAAAGTGTGAGGTGGGAAGGATGAAAAAACTCAACAAAACCACCCGCAGCAATATGATCACCTATGGCATTGTGATCGTTGCCTTTGTGATCATGCAGCTTCTCGTATCGGGCGGAAAGCTCTCCAACTCCCTGTCGGGTCAGTTGGTGCCCATCTGTGTGTACATCTGTATGGCGGTGAGCCTGAACCTGACAGTCGGTATTCTGGGGGAACTGAGCCTGGGCCATGCCGGATTTATGAGCGTAGGCGCTTTTTCCGGTGTTGTACTGGCCATGAGCATTCAGAATGCAGTGCCCAGCGGACCGGTTCGTCTGCTGCTGGCCATCATCGTGGGCGGCATTATGGCTGCCATTGCAGGCGTGATCGTCGGTGTGCCGGTTCTCCGTCTTCAGGGCGACTATCTGGCCATTGTAACGCTGGCCTTTGGGGAGATCATTAAGAACATCCTCAATAACCTCTATGTGGGGGTAGACGGCTCCGGCCTCCATTTCAGCATGAAGAGCTCTGACGCTTTGGGACTGGTGGACGGCAAGGTGCTGATCAACGGCCCCATGGGAGCCACTGGTGTAACGAAGCTTTCAACCTTTGTGGCGGGCTTCATTCTGGTGCTGGTGGTTCTGACGGTGACTCTGAACCTGATCCGCAGCCGTTCCGGCCGGGCCATTATGGCAATCCGGGACAACCGCATTGCAGCGGAGTCTGTGGGCATCAATATCACCAAGTATAAGCTCATGGCCTTTGTGATCTCTGCGGCTTTGGCCGGTATGGCGGGCGCCCTGTATGCCATGAACTATTCCACCATCGTACCCAAGAAGTTCGATTTCAACACCTCGATTCTGGTGCTGGTATTTGTGGTTCTGGGCGGCATGGGCAATATCCGCGGCAGCGTGATTGCGGCTACCGTCCTGACGATCCTGCCCGAGGCCCTGCGTTCCATGAACGATTACCGGATGCTGATCTATGCCATCGTGCTGATCCTCGTTATGCTGGTCACCAATAACCCCACCCTGAAGAGCGGCTGGGAGCGTGTGAAGAGCGTCATTGCATTCTGGAAGAAGACACCTGCGAAGACTGCGGAAGGAGGCGGCACAGATGAGTAAGATGGTTCCTGTACCCAGTGACAGTATCATCCCTGAGCGTGACCTGGATAAAACTCCGGTATTGGAGGCCAAGCATCTGGGCATCGACTTTGGCGGCCTGACTGCTGTAGACGACTTTAACCTGACGGTTGGCCGCACGGAGATTGCGGGCCTGATCGGCCCCAACGGTGCAGGCAAGACCACCGTGTTTAACCTGCTCACCAAGGTTTATCAGCCCACCCGGGGCACCATCCTTCTGGATGGCAAGGATACCCATGGTATGAACACCGTACAGGTGAACAAGGCCGGTATCGCCCGTACCTTCCAGAACATTCGCCTGTTTACGGACCTGACAGTGGAGGAAAACGTGAAGGTTGGCCTTCACAACAATATGAAGGGCAACATGATCTCTGAGATCCTCCGGCTGCCCGGCTATTGGAAGAGCGAAAAGATGGCACATGAGCGTGCCATGGAGCTGCTGAGCATTTTTGATATGCGGGATCTGAAGGATCACAAGGCAGGCTCTCTGCCCTACGGCGCTCAGCGCCGGCTGGAGATCGTCCGGGCGCTGGCAACCAATCCGTGCCTGCTGCTGCTGGACGAGCCTGCTGCCGGTATGAACCCCTCAGAGACTGCAGAGCTGATGGAAAACATCCGGAAGATCCGGGATACCTTCCATATTGCGATCATGCTCATTGAGCACGATATGAATCTGGTCATGGGCATCTGCGAGGGCATTGCGGTGCTGAACTACGGCAAGATCATTGCCAAGGGCACGCCCCAGGAGATTCAGGCCAATCCCCAGGTCATTGAAGCATATCTGGGCAAAAAGAAGGAGGGCTAAACGATGAGTCTGCTGAAAGTAGAAGATCTTCATGTATATTATGGCAGCATCCATGCCATTAAGGGCATCTCCTTTGAAGTGGAAGAGGGCGAGATCGTAACGCTGATCGGTGCCAACGGTGCCGGTAAATCCACGACCCTGAACACGGTATCCGGTCTGCTGAAGCCCAGAAGCGGCAGCGTGGAGTTTGATGGGAAGAACATTGTAAATATTCCGGCGCATAAGGTGGTATCCCACGGCATGGCGCTGTGCCCGGAGGGACGCCGTGTATTCCTGCAGATGACCGTACAGGAAAATCTGGAGATGGGCGGCTATACCCGGGATGCCAGCGAGATTTCGGCCTCCATTGAGGACGTTTATCAGCGGTTCCCACGGCTGAAGGAGCGCTACAAGCAGACGGCCGGTACGCTTTCCGGCGGTGAGCAGCAGATGCTTGCCATGGGCCGTGCCATGATGAGCAAGCCCAAGCTGCTGATGCTGGACGAGCCCTCCATGGGCCTTGCCCCCATTCTGGTAGAGCAGATTTTTGATATCATTAAAGAGCTGCATCGCGCCGGCACCACCATTCTGCTGGTAGAGCAGAACGCACAGGTGGCGCTGTCCATTGCGGATCGGGCGTACGTGCTGGAAACCGGAACGATCTCCATGAGCGGAAACGCCAAGGATCTGCTCAGCGACCCCAGAGTGCAGAAGGCGTATCTGGGCGGATAAATAATACAGAAAAAGGGCGGAAGCGTATGGTGCGTTTCCGCCCTTTTTCTGACAATTAAAGAGGGACAGCACGCAGTGACATGGGGAATCGGAAACTGTGTGCAGAATGGGGAGTCCCGCTGTACGGCAGTATACGGAGCGGAAAGCGTAAAGGCGTGGTGGCGGAAGCAACAATCATTCCGATTTCACAAGAATTCTCTTGCGTATCTTCCCTGGTTATGTTATAATTCGATCATAATCAATGTTCTGATATGTAATGTAAAATAAACTGCGGACAGCGGTGAAGCAGGAGGAGGAGAAACACATGAAAAAACGAATGATCAGTCTGATGCTGACTCTGTCGATCCTGTTTGGGGCAGTCGTCCCTGCCATGACACCCCAGGCCGATGCGGTCATTGGAACCATCATTGGCACTGGCGTGAAAATTCTGGCCTCTGTGGCCCGGGGCTGCGCCCAGTCTCTGGAGGATGACAAGGCAGGGAAATACGACAGCAAGGGCAAGGCCGTGCTGGGGTGCTTTACCAATATCGGTAAGGATCTGCTGGGTATGGGCGGCAGCTCCGGGAGCGGCGACAACCTCTATCAGGTGGATCTCACGGAGGTGAACGAGGCACTGGCCGCCATTAACGGCAAGCTGGATGAGCAGCAGGCCGCCATCTATCAGGTTCACGACACCGTGACCAACGGCATTCAGCAGCTCACCGGCGAAATGAGCAATCTGGAGGCAAAGCTGAGCGGCATGTCCACCCAGATCGAGAATACGGCCCAGCGACAGGAATACTATACATACCTCAACACGTTCTTTGATTTCTTCAACCAGTATTTCGAGTCCCTGACCTATTACGATAAGCGGGTGACGCCCATGCTGTCTGCGGCCCTGTCCAGCAGCGGCGGCGCGTATGCCGTGGACACCGGAAAGATCAGCCAGGACTATCAGAAGAACGTCTTTGACCAGTTCTATCAGCTGAATAACGTCCGCTACACCGGCGACCTCCATTCTGCTGTGGCGAATCTATCCAGCTATCTCCAGGGCACCTACGTCTCCGCCAACGGCGGCAGCATCACCAGCATCCTCAGCGAGTATTACTATCTGGCCCTGCTGGGGGCGGACACCACTGAGGAGAAAAAGGCGGCGGCCCGGGAAAACGCGGCTGCAAAGACCGAGGACATGATCGGCTACATCTACTACGCCTATATCACCGGTGTATACTATGAGCAGGCTATGGCTCTGTACCACACCGCCTATATGGACGAGAACGAGACGGATATCTACACCACCTATTCCGGCATTCAGATTTCCCGGAGCGATGTGGAGCAGACCATTTCCGACGTGGTCGACGATTTGGCGGCGGCCTCCGGCCAGGTGCTCCTGGGCATGCGGGAGATCTACAGCCCCACCGCCACCATGGATATGGTCTACGGCACCGCCGAGGGCGACTATCTGCTGACCCGGCCACTCTCCATGCAGTATAAGCTCCAGAACGGCACCCTTTCCGGCTCCGCGGATCCCATGGCGGTGGAGTATGGCGGCCATATCTGGATGCCCGACCCGGCCTACAGCCTCCAGGACTATTTCAGCGCCGACTTCTGCGAGATGTTTGAGGGCATCGCCACCTATCAGGAGGAGGGGGGCTCCCTCTTTGAGATCGACGGCAACCTGATCACTGTCACATCGGATGCCTCCGCCGGGTCCGCCAGCTCTCTGCACCTGATGTTCGGCAGCGCCGACATGGGCACGGTGAGCTTCCGGGCGGCGGAAAAGCCTGGGTGCTTCGCCGCGGGCCTGGGCACAGAGGATTTCCCCTACCTCATTGAGACCCCAGAGCAATATATCAATATCTATCACTCGCGCTATATGAAGCAGACCGTCTTTGGGGAGCCAAATCCGTATTTTGTCCTGGGGCAGGACCTGGATTTTACGGGCAACACCACTATTATCCCGGTTATGCTGGAGTTTTCCGGCACCTTTGACGGCGCGGGCCATGCCATTCGCAACGCGAAACTCACATCCATGTTCACCACCGCAGGCAGCGGCCAGAATCAGGGTGTGGATTGGTACAGCGGCCTGTTTGGCAAGGTCAGCGGCACCATTCGGAACCTGCGGGTGGAGAATACCACGCTGAACGTGGCTGTTGGTCCGGATGTGCCTTACGATTCCAACCGGTACTCGGGCAAAATCCACGCCGGCATTCTGGCGGGGGCCCTGACGGAGACCGGCACCATCGAAAACTGCCAGATTACCGGCTGCTCGGCATCCTTTACCATTGCTCCGCCAACCGGTAACATGACTGTCAACAGCAGCGTCATTCTGGGCGGCGTAGTGGGCATGCTGAAGGGAAAAATGAACGGCGTGGCCTGCGTGGACACCTCCGTAAACGCCTCCAGCAGTGCAACGGATCTTAACTTGACATATAATGACAAAGTACCGCGCTACTACCAGGAGGGGTCGCTGATGGCGGGCGGCCTGGCTGGCGTCATAGCGGGCAGCAGCGCTGTCATGAGCAACAGCGGCTATATGGTTTCCAGCAAGGACTTTGCGGGAAACATCACCGCTGAGGGAATTGACGTGACCTCTGCAGGCGGCCTGGTGGGCCGTTATGAGGAGGCGAGCACCATCCAAGACTCCTGGGTCATGCTGAATAAAATGCCGGTAGGGAGCACCGTGCACAGCTATATAGACGGCCAAGAAACCATCGTAGCATATCAATATGGCACGCTGATCGGAACTACTGACCAGAACGGCACGCCTGTCCTTTCAAAGGTTACGGGCTGTAAATTTGCCCAACAAATTCCCTTCTCGACGCGAGGAACGGACGAACTGATTGGAGGCGGGGGCAAGCTAGCAACACCTGATAATGTATTTATACTTATGTATACTCCGATCCGAGACAGTCTGTCCGATGAGGCAAAACGCATCTTCTCAAATGCTGATCGCAACATCGTAAAGTTGGACTTCGGCTATGGAAACGACGCGCTTACCAAGGAGCTCATGACCCTGCCCCACGATCTTGGCTGCACCACGGAGGATTATGTGAACCTCTCCGGCCTCAAGCCCTATCAGGCGCTGGGCGGCAAAAAGCTGGATCAGGCGGCCTACTATATACAGCTGAAGGAGGGGGATTCAGTGCTGAATCCCGCCGAAAAGCTCACAGAGGGCACCCATACTGTCACCGTGACCCAGTACAACGGCGGGACCGTCAGCTTTGACATCAAGGTGGCGAAGGAGGACCACTACTATGTGTCCACCAGCACGAAAAAGGCCACCTGCACCGAAGCGGGCACGGCGGACCTGTACTGCCTGAACTGCGGCGACGTGAAAACCGGCCAGGAGATTGCTGCACTGGGCCACAAGGAGGTTACGGTACCGGGCTATCCGGCCACTTGCACCGCCAAGGGCCTTACCGACGGCAAATTCTGCACCCGGTGCAATCAGGAGACCGCCGCCCAGGAACCCATTCCGCTGCTGGAGCACACCCTGGATGCGGGCACCGTGGTTGCAGAGGCTACCTGCATAGCCTCCGGCCTCAAGCAGTACAGCTGCACCGAGTGCGGGCGGCTGGTGAGATCGGAGACTGTCCCTGCCACGGGGCACAGCTATGCGGCCACTGTCAACGACCCCACCTGTGACACTCCGGGCTTTACCACCCACACCTGCTCGGCCTGCGGCGACACCTACACCGATGGCTATGTTGCCCCCACGGGCCACAGCTACGATGACGGCACCGTCACCAAGGAGGCCACCTGCCAGGCACTGGGCGAGATCACCTATGCCTGCACCGAATGCGGCAAGAGCTACACTGCACCTATCCCCAAGGCGGAGCACGACTTTGTGGCGGATACAGTGGTGGAGCCCGGCTGCGATACGGAGGGCTATACCATTTACAAGTGCAGCTATGGCTGCGGTGCCAGCGAGAAGCGGGACTTCGTGCAGCCCACGGAGCATGCCTATGATTCCGGCACTATTACCAAGGCGGCCACCTGTACGGAGGAGGGCGAGATCACCTACAAGTGCATCCATCCCGATTGTACGAACAGCTATACCCAGCCTATTCCCATGATTCCGCACAATTATACCGAGACGGTTACCGAGCCTACCTGTGAGGAGATGGGCTACACCACTCGTACCTGCACGGAGTGCGGCGACAGCTACCAGACGGATTTCCGGAATCCCGTGGGTCATGAATACGACCAGGGAACTGTAACCACTGCACCGACCTGTAAGGATGAGGGCGTGAGAACCTTTAACTGCGTCCACGGCTGCGGTAAGACCTACACCCAGCCGGAGCCTAAGCTGCAGCACGACTATGGGGCGGCTGTTACGGAGCCAACCTGCGAGGAGCTGGGGTATACCCTCTATACCTGCAAGGTCTGCGGCGACAGCTATATGGACCTGTATACGGCGGCCAAGGGTCACAGCTGGGGCCCGGGGGAGACCGTAAAGGCACCCACCCTCACGGAAACAGGTCTGCTGAAACAGACCTGTACTCTGTGCCAAAAGACCCAGGAGACTGTGATTCCGTGCCTGGATCAATGTGACGGCATCCATTGTCCCAGCGCCATATTCAACGATGTGAAGGGACCCCAGAACTGGAGTCATGTGGGCATCGACTATGTGGTGGCAATGAAGCTGTTCAACGGCACTGGAGCCACGACTTTCTCCCCGGATGCGAACATGACGCGTGCCATGCTGGTGACGGTGCTCTACCGGATGGAGGGCAGTCCCAGCGTTGAGGGAATGCAAAATCCCTTTGGCGATGTGGCGGCGGGCAGCTGGTATGCCGATGCAGTGATCTGGGCTGCGGATCAGGGCGTGGTCAACGGCATGACGTCCACCACCTTCCAGCCGAACAGCAGCATTACCCGGGAGCAGACGGCCACGATCCTGTTCCGGTACGCCCAGAAGAAAGGCTGTGATGTGACGGCGCAGGCGGATCTGTCTGAATTTATCGATCAGGGGAAGGTGTCTGCGTATGCGGAGGATGCCTTGCGCTGGGCCAATGCCGCAGGACTCATCAACGGCAGTCAGAATGGCGACGGCGTGTACCTGATGCCCAGAGATTATGCCACCAGAGCACAGCTGGCGGCGATCCTTATGCGGTATCAGAGAGTCATGGCGGCGTAAGGAAAGGGGCCGCTGCGTAATGCAGCGGCCCCAAAGACGGTCAAAGAACCTCGTAGAGCGTTGCGTGTAGAAGGACATGGAAGAAATACACGCGAAGGAGCGAATTGTATCGTATGGGAATATTTGAAGGCGTACTGCTGGTGTCGGATTTTGATGACACCCTGGTAAATCGCAGCAAGCAGGTGCCGGAGCGCACCGGAAAAGCACTGGAGCTCTTTGTGAAGGAAGGCGGAAGCTTTACGCTGGCCTCCGGGCGGGGGCTTGAGTCCGTGCGCCTTCAGGCCCCGGGGCTCCCCATCGGCGCACCGGTGATCGTGGCAAACGGCACACAGATCTATGACCTTTCCACGGAGAAACTGATGTTCGAGGCAGCGTTTCCGGCAACGGCAAAGGCGGACTTTGCGGCGGTGCTGGATGCGTTTCCTACATCCGCAGTGGAGATATTCGGGGCAGGACAGCTCTATGCGGTTCGGCCCAATGGGGTGACGAAGATCCATTTGGAGATCACCGGACAGCATGCGAAGACGGCAGAGCTGGGAGAAATTCCGACACCATGGGTCTATGCCAAGTTTGAGGATGAACATGAGCGGCTGGAGCAGATGCAGCAGTGGATGAAGGAACGGTTCGGAGACCGGTATGGGGTGTTCTTCTCCCACCCCATGCTGCTGGAGATCACGCCGGGCGGCTGTAATAAGGGAACCGGCGTCCTGAGGCTGGCGGAGCTGCTGGGCATCCGGCGGGAGCACATCTACTGCGCCGGAGATAATGAAAATGACCTTGCCATGCTGGAGGCGGCTGCGGTGGGCTTTACCCCGGCGGGGAGCAGTCAGGCGGCACTGGATACCGCAGATGTGATCGTCTGCGACTGCGATCAGGGGGCCATTGCAGACGTGGTGGAGTACCTCCAAGAGAAATATACAAAGTGAAAAAGAGCCGGAACCCAAATGTGAAGTGGGTTTCGGCTCTTTTCATAATCATTGGCCTCTTGGGTCTACGCCGCAGGTGGTTTGCAGCAGCGTACCCAGCCGGGATATGGTTTCCGGGGAAAAGGTTTTGTGCAGGAAGAACTCCAGTGCGAAAATGGCCTGATAGATCAGCATGCCAATGCCATTTCCGGCTTCGTGGCCGGTCCGGCGGGCCTCCTCCATAAAGGGAGTCGTGGCGGGGGCATAGATGCAGTCCATGCACAGCGCATCAGGCTTGAGGGCGCCCAGATAGGGGACGCTGCTCCCGCCTACGCCAGACATGCCCACGGGAAGTGTGCTGATCAGCAGGTCGGTCTGGGGAAGCGCCGAATCGAGCTGCTCCAGCGGCAGCGCTTCCATAGTGGGTTCGTTTTCGCAGAGCTGCTGTGCCCGCAGCAGCGTACGATTTGCTACATAAATCTTCGCTGCGCCGCATTCCGCTGCGGTCATGGCGATGGATTTTGCAGCGCCGCCGGCCCCCAGAATCGTCACCGTCTGACCGGGAAAATCCCGTCCAAAGGTCTCAAGGCTCTTTCGGAAGCCAAGCCCATCGGTGGAATGGCCTTCCAGCTGCCCGTCGATGATGCGGACGGTATTGACAGAGCCGCAGTGCCGGGCTTCCGGTGTCATATGGGACAGGAAGGGAATAATGTGCTCCTTATGGGGCATGGTCAGATTGAAGCCCCGAATGCCGATGGCTTTGGCGGCGGAGACAAACGGTTCCACAGTGCCGGCCTTGACCGGCAGCGCAAGGTAGAGGTAATCCTCTCCCAGCTCCTTCAGCATGGTATTTTGCAGCAGGGGGGAGAGACTGTGACCAATGGGATCACCGATGACGCACAGCAGCCCTGTGCCGTTGTGATACTCAACCTGCATGGCTGGCGAGCTTTTCGATCAGGTAGCCCATGGCGGCTACATAGCCAAATTGGCCGAGACCGCAGATCTGCCCATCGCAGCCTGCGGCAGTGACAGACTTGTGACGGAATTCTTCACGCTGATGGATGTTGGAGATATGAACCTCCACGGCGGGAAGTGCCACAGCCTTCAGTGCGTCCAGAATGGCATAGCTGTAATGGGTGTAAGCACCGGGGTTGATGATGATGCCGTCAAAGGAACCCTTGGCCTTGTGAATGGCGTCAATGATCGCACCCTCATGATTGGACTGCATGCACTCCACTTCCACGTTCATGCTGGCGGCGGATTCACGGATCCGGGAGATCAGCGCATCATAGCCGCTTTTTCCATAGATTTCCGGTTCTCTGGAACCAAGCAGGTTCAGATTCGGACCGTTGATAACTAAAAATCTCATAGCTGTCCCTCCAATTTTGTAAGGATCTCTGCCACGGTGGCCTCCGGGCTGGAGAAATCCTGAATGATAATGTGGGAAAATTCCCGATAGACAGGCTCACGCTGGGCAAATCTGGAAAGAAATGCGTCCCGGCCCTGCTGCCCCAAGGGTCGACCAGACATGTCGGCTGTGTCATAGATCTCGCCGGGATCCCGGCGGAGAAATACCACGATACCGGTGTGGCGCAGAAGCTGCCGATTTTCGGAGCGAAGGGGAAGCCCACCTCCGGTGGCGACGATCAGGTCCTGCCTTGTGCTGAGCTGCCGGGCGGCTTCGGTTTCAAGATCCCGCATGGCAGCTTCCCCTTTCTGCGCAAACAGATCGGAAATGCTCATGCCCGCCATTTCTACCACCATATCGTCGGTGTCCACCACAGGACGGCCCAGCTGTGTGCCCAGCAGGTGGGCACAGGTGGTTTTTCCACAGCCCATCATGCCGCATAATACGATGTTTTTCATTGGTTACTCCAAGTTACTCTTAAAGTTGCCCAGTACCCGGAAATCTCCGGCGGTCTGGGAAATTTCGTGCAGAATGCCGTCCATCTCCGGAGCCTGAAGACTGCCGGTGAACTCCAGAAAGAACATGTACTCCCAGCTGCGGCCCTGCAGGGGGCGGGATTCCAGCTTTACCATGTTCAATCCGTTGACGGCGAAAATGGTGAGGATCTCATGGAGACAGCCGGATTCGTGGGGGGTGGTGACGATGGTGCTGATCTTATCTGCCCCGTCTCGAAGCTCCATGTAGGGGGAGACCACCACAAAGCGGGTGGTGTTGATATCGTTGTAGTTGACTCCGGTGGCCAGAATATCGAGGCCGTAGATGTCCGCAGCCCATGCGGAGCAGATGGCGGCTTTGGTGATGTCGCCGGACTCGGCCACATATTTGGCGCTTCCAGCGGTGTCTGCCAGAGGCGTCTGTATCCAATCGGGATGATCGTTTAGGAACTTCTCGGACTGGAACAGTCCCTGCTCGTGGCTGTAGACATGGGTGATGGTGTCAAGAGATGCGCCGTGGGGGGCCATCAGACAGTGCTCGATCCGTACGGTCGTTTCGCCCACCAGATAGAATTCATATTGCGATAGCAGATCGTAGATCTGCCGGATCGCACCGGTGGAGTTGTTCTCAATGGGGACAACGCCGTAGTCGGCACGGCTTTCCTTGATGGCAAGAAAGACATCCTCAAATTGCCGAAGTCCCACAGGGGCAATATCAGCGCCGAAGAAGTTACGGGCGGCCTGCTCGCTGTAGGCCCCGGGATAGCCCTGATAGACCACTCTGGGGTTGGAGACCGGCTGACGGCGCCGTGTATAGGCAGCCTGAAACCGGGCATAGTTCGGTTCTTCGGCACCTTCCCGGACGATCTCCCGCTGCTGACGGCGGGAGATACCCATGATGGTCTCATAGAGCAGGGTAACGCTGGTTTTCAGTCGGGGATCGGATACCAGTGCAGCCTTTCCGGCCAGCACCTGACGCTCCCGGTCAGAGTCGAGAACCGGCATAGAGACCTTCTGCTTGTATTTGCCTACCTGACGGGTAACTGCCATGCGGCGCTCAAAAAGATGGACAATTTGGTTGTCGATCTCGTCAATGGCACCGCGCATCATATCCAGTTCACTCATTGCAATCGCCTTCTTCCTAGAGTTTCATAAGCCGCAGGGCGGCCAGTGCCGCGGCGGCCTCTACCACCGGAACGGCACGGTGGACAATGCAGGGGTCGTGACGGCCCGTGATGGTAATCTCTGCGGCCTCGCCGGTCAGCATGTTGACGGTGTGCTGGGGCTGGGCAATGGAGGGGGTGGGTTTTACCGCCACACGGAAGACCACTGGCATGCCATTGGTGATGCCCCCCAGAATGCCGCCGTTGTGATTGGTCACGGTGACCGGTGCGCCATTTTTTAGGGCCCAGGGGTCGTTGGCCTCACTGCCGTGCATCCGGCTAAGGCCGAAGCCGTCGCCAAATTCCAGTCCCTTAATGGCGGGAATGGCAAACAGCTGACGGGCGTATTCGGTTTCTGCGTTGCGGTCAAAGTCCGGCGCCCCAAGGCCCATGGGCAGACCGCTGGTGACGCATTCGATGGTGCCGCCAATGGAGTCCTGATGGGCCTTCGCATCCAGAATCAGCGCCTGCATGGCCTCGCCCTTGGGATCGGAGAGAACCGGAAAAGGCTTTTGGGCGCACTGCATAAGCTGCTCCATATCCGGTGCGGCGGCATCCACAGGGAGGTCCTGCACATTGCCAATGGAGGCGATATGGGCGGCAACGGAGACGCCGCGGGTGGAAAGAATCTGCTTTGCTACGGCTCCGGCAGCCACCAGCGGGGCGGTGAGGCGTCCGGAGAAGTGACCGCCGCCTCGGTAGTCATTAAAGCCGTCATAGCGGACAAAGCCGGTAAAATCGGCATGGCCGGGCCGGGCCAGATAGCGGATGGCGGCGTAGTCTTTGGAATGCTGGTCGCCGTTGCGGATCATCATGCAGAGGGGCGTTCCGGTGGTCTTTCCGTCAAACACACCGGAGAGAATCTCAACCTGATCCTTTTCATTCCGCGGGGTGGAAAGGGGGCTGCTGCCGGTGGCCCGGCGGCGCAGCTCCGAGGCCAGAAGCTCCATATCCAGCTGGATGCCGGAGGGGACATCTTCCAGAACGACACCGATGGCCGGGCCATGGCTTTCGCCAAATATTGTGTAATTCATGATGAGACCTCCTGTATGCATCCGCCCAACCGGCAATAATCGTTCCAGAAGGTCGGATAGGATTTGTTTACGCTCTCCGCACCGGTGAGGGTCACAGGGCGGCGGCAGGCGGTGGCGGCGATTGCCGTCATCATGGCGATCCGATGATCCCCCCAGCTGTCGACCGATATGCCGCCCTGAAGCTGAGGGACACCGTGAATGGTCAGAGAATCCGGGTGCTCTTCGATTTGTGCGCCAAGGCTGCGCAGAACGCTGGTGACGGAGGCCAGCCGGTCACTTTCCTTCAGCCGAAGCCGTGCGGCACCGGAGATGACGGTATCGCCGCCCCGCAGGGCAGCACGGACGGCCAATGGGGGCACCAGATCCGGGCAGTCCCGAACGTCCAGCTCCACTGGGCCCGGCTGGGCCAGCTTTTCCATATAGTCTACCACGATCCGATCCCCCTGAACACTGTGGGGATTCATGCCTGTGATGGTTATGGGATTGCCGATCTCTCGGGCGGCATAGTAAAATCCTGCCTGTGAGTAGTCGGCCTCTACATGGCCGCCATAGGGCTGGTAGTGCTGCCCACCGGGAATATGCCAGCCGTCCGCCGTGGGGGATATAATGATCCCAAAGTGGGACAGCGCATCCAATGTCAGATTGACATAACTCTCGGATTCCAGCGGCGTAGTCAGCTGAATGTCACTGTCTCCGTCCAGCAGCGGAAGGGCATAGAGGAGACCGGTAATAAACTGACTGGACACGTTTCCCTGAAGCCGGTAGCGGCCGGGGGTAAGCTGCCCCTTTGCGGTCAGCAGGTCTCCTGTCAGCCGGTAGGAGATCCCCTTTTCCTGAAAAATCTCAAAATACGGCGTTTGAGGACGCTGCATCAGACGGCCATGGCCACGAAAGGACACGCTTCCGGTCAGTGCCAAAGCAATGGGGATCAGAAAGCGAAGGGTGGAGCCGGATTCGCCGCAGTCCAGCACCAGACCCTCCGGGGCCGCCTGACCGGCGCTGCCGGCGATGGACAACGTGGTGCCGTCCTCCCACTGCACACCTGCGCCAAGCGCCTTCATGCATTCCAATGTGGCGGTGATGTCCTGACTGTTGGACACGTCCTGAAGCCGACTGGTACCGGCGGAAAGCGCACAGCCCATGATCAGCCGGTGCCCCTGACTTTTTGAGGCCGGCGGGGTGATGGGACCGGAGAGAACGTGAGGAGAGATCATAAGGTTCATAGTCCGCACTCCTTTACAAGCTCCAGCAGTCTGGTCTGGGGCATTTTTACGGGCTCGGCATGACCGATCTCGGTCAGAGCGATCAGGTTGATGTCCTTGCCTTGGCTCTTTTTGTCCTTTACCAGCGTTTCCTGATAGTCCTGCTGAGCGGCGGAGATACCGGTGGGGAGCTGGTAGCAGCGCAGAAGCTGGGTGATCTCGGCTTCCGCAGAGGCGGGGGTAACACCGAGACGGCTGCCGATCCGTGCGGCAGCTACCATGCCTGCGGCAACGGCCTCTCCATGGGTATAGGTTTCATAGTGATAGGCTTTTTCGTATACGTGTCCCAGCGTGTGGCCGAAATTCAAAAGCATACGGAGGCCGGTGTCGTGCTCATCCTGCTCTACCACCTGCCGTTTGATATCGCAGCAGCGGAGGGTGATATCTTCGATATGCGCCATAATGCCCTGACGGTTTTTCAGTGCGGCCAGCAGGTCAAACAGACTGCGGTCCCAGATACAGCCGTATTTGATGACCTCGGCCATGCCGTCGGAGAAGACACGATCCGGCAGTGTTTTCAGGCAGTCGGGGTCCATCAGCACCATCCGGGGCTGATAGAAAGCACCTGCAAGATTTTTTCCTGCCTGCAAGTCTACCGCCACTTTGCCGCCCACGGAGGAATCCACCTGTGCAAGCAGGGTGGTGGGGATCTGGACAAAGTCCACACCCCGGAGAATGGTAGCGGCAGCGAAGCCCGCAAGATCGCCTACCACACCGCCGCCCAGCGCAATGACGGCGTCGGAGCGGGTGAGCCCCACATCCATCATCTGTTCCCAGAGCTCTGCCAGAACCTCCGGGCATTTGCTGGTCTCTCCGGCGGGGATCTCCAGCAGTGCGGCCTGAAAGCCTGCAAGGTGCAGACTGCGGGCAAGACGGGCGGCATACAGGGGCTCAACGTTGCTGTCCGTGACAATGGCGGCCATGCGGCCTTTCAGAATGGGACGCAGCAGCGAACCGGCTTGATCCAGAAGCCCGGGTTCCGAAACAATGTCGTATTCGTGGCCGGGGATATTTACATGGAGGGTTTTCATAGGGGTTTCCCCATGAACTGTGCCAGTGCGGTGGCCTTTTTCATCAGATCATCAAACTGGCCGGGGGTCAGGCTCTGCTTGCCGTCGCACTTGGCGTGTGGAGGATCATTATGAACCTCTACGATGATACCGTCGGCACCGGCGGCAATGGCCGCCATGGTCAGGGGCTCCACCAGCCATGCAGCGCCGCCGGAATGGCTGGGGTCGATGATAATGGGGAGATGGGTCATTTTACGGAGGCAGGGAATGGCGCTGACATCCAGCGTGTTGCGGGTGTAGGTCTCAAAGGTGCGGATGCCGCGCTCGCAGAGGATGACGTTCTCGTTGCCCTCGGACATGATGTACTCCGCAGACATGATCCACTCCTCGTAGGTGTTGGCAAGGCCCCGCTTCAGAAGAACAGGCTTGGACATCTTGCCCACTTCCTTCAGCAGATCGAAGTTCTGCATATTCCGTGCACCGATCTGTACCAGATCCACGGTGTTTTCAAAGATCTCACAGTATTTGGGACTCATGATCTCCGTGACAATGGGGAGGCCGGTGGCCTTCTTGGCCTTCAGCAGCAGCTCAAGGCCCTGCACGCCCATACCCTGAAAGGAGTAGGGGGATGTTCTGGGCTTGAAAGCGCCGCCCCGCATAAGCTTTGCACCGCTCTTCTTGACATCCTGAGCAACGGAGATGATCTGATCCTCGTTCTCCACAGAGCAGGGGCCGGCAATGACGGTGAAATGACCATTGCCGATTTTGGTACCGCCGATGTCAACCACGGTGTCGGCAGGGTGGAATTTCCGGTTTGCTTTCTTGTAAGGCTCCTGTACCCGCATGACCCGCTCTACGCCCTCGTGCAGCATCAGATCATCGGCATCAAGGCTGGTGGTATCACCCACAAGACCCAGAATGGAGCAGCCAACGCCGTTGGTGATGCCCACCTTCAGTCCCTTTACCTCCAGCTCATGAGCCAGCGCATCAATACGCTCCTTGGTGGTGCCGGGCTTCATAATAATGACCATGTTGATTTCCCCTTTATTTCAATTTGTTTTTGACAGAATAAAAAATACGCCCTCCGACTGAATCCAACGTTCAGCAGGAGCGCGCAGAAGATGCTTTCCCGGAAGGTTATGATCCAATCTAAATACGACAAATGCCCGCTCCCCAAAAGGAGCAGGTAAACAGGCCGTAAAATCGATTGGACAGGATGCTCATACCGTTACCTCACAAGCGGAAAACTTGGTTTCATTATAGCATGATTCCCGGGAAATTCAATACTTTTTCCGCAAAACCTACTGCTTTTCACGGTTTTGCCATAATATATCGGAGAATCTCGGGGAAAACTATGAAATTTTACAGAGAAAACCTTCTGCCGCCATTGACAGCACAGTGGAAACGTGATAGGATAGTAACGTAATAAACGTATGTAACAAGTGGAACGAGTTCGCCGAGTTATCATGCGTAGGAATAATCGGAGGCAGGGCGGCATAAACTGAACTTTGTTTGTTGTATATTGTCCTTGAACCGATGGGAGAAAGTTGTTTAGGAGGTAGACTTATGGCAATTAAAGTTGGTATCAATGGGTTTGGCCGCATTGGCCGTATGACCTTTCGCGCCAGTGTGAATGTGCCGGAAATTGAGATCGTGGGAATCAACGATCTGTGTGAGCCGGGGTATCTGGCCTATATGCTGAAGTACGATTCTGTCCATGGCCGTTTTCAGGGTGAGGTGTCCAGTACGGATCACAGCATTATTGTAAATGGCAGGGAGATTCCTGTATTTGCGGAAAAGGATCCTGCGAATATTCCGTGGGCAAAGGTAGGCGCCGAGTATGTGGTAGAGGCTACCGGCCTGTTCCTGACCAAGGAAAAGGCCAAGGGCCATCTGGCAGCAGGCGCAAAGCATGTTGTGATGTCCGCACCTTCTAAGGATGACACACCGATGTTTGTCATGGGCGTCAATCAGGATCAGTACCGCAGCGATATGCAGTTTGTGTCCAACGCATCCTGCACCACCAACTGTCTGGCGCCGGTGGCCAAGGTGCTGAACGATCACTTTGGCATTGTTGACGGCCTGATGACCACGGTTCATGCCATCACAGCCACCCAGAAGACCGTTGACGGCCCTTCCATGAAGGACTGGAGGGGCGGACGGGCGGCCAGTGGCAATATCATCCCCTCCACCACCGGTGCGGCGAAGGCTGTGGGCAAGGTCATTCCCGCCCTCAATGGGAAGCTCACCGGCATGAGCCTGCGGGTTCCCACGCTGGATGTATCCGTGGTAGACCTGACGGTAAACCTTGCAAAGCCCGCCACCTATGAGGAGATCTGCAAGGCCATGAAGGACGCCTCCGAGGGCGAGCTCAAGGGTATCCTCGGCTATACCGATGAGGCAGTGGTATCCACGGATTTCCTTGGAGATCCCAGAACCTCCATCTTTGATGCCAAGGCGGGTATTGCACTGACCGATACCTTTGTAAAGGTCGTGGCCTGGTATGATAACGAAATGGGTTATTCCAATAAGATTTTGGAGCTCATCCGGCATATGGCAGCGGTAGACGCACAGTGAATAAAATGATGAAGTTGGCCCCGGGCAAATCGCCCGGGGCCAATTTTGTGATTGGTTCCGCAAAATCGGCGGCGGCTGAAGGACATCACCTTTGCTACGGCCACGGACGGCAATCACGGAAAAGGCGTGGCGTGGGCTGCGGGACTACAGCGCCTATGCACTGGCCTGCGGTGACGATGCCGCACGTAGGGGAATGCGGGTGCTGAAAGAATATGGAATCGTGTCCGGGGAATCCGGCGCACCTGTTTTGCGGAGAAAACCATGGAAAACCTCCATTTTTACTTGCGTTGTTACAAACGTATGGTATAATATAGCCAAAGAAGTCCGCTGGCCGATGGGCGGGCGGCGCATACCATTACGATGCCGGGAGGCAAGGAGGGATCCCAATGCGCAAAACAAAGATCATCTGCACCATGGGGCCTGCGACCATGGATCAGGAAGTACTGAAAAAGCTCTGTCTGGGCGGCATGAATGTGGCCAGAATGAACTTTTCCCACGGGGATCATGACAGCCATTTGGCACAGCTGAATCTTTTGCAGGAGATCCGGGAGGAGCTTGGACTTCCCATTGGAACCATGTGTGACACCAAGGGCCCTGAGATCCGGACCGGCTGCTTTCAGGGCGGCGCAGCGCAGCTGGAGGCCGGACAGACCTTTACGCTCTATGGACAGAAATGCATCGGAGACCAGAATGGCTGCTGCACCACCTACCAGAACCTTGCGGGTGTGGTGGAGCCCGGTGTACGGATCTGCATTGACGATGGGCTGATCGAGCTGATCGTCAAGGAGATATCCGGGCAGGACGTTGTGTGTACTGTGGCCAATGGCGGCGAGGTCAGGGATAAAAAGGGCATCAACCTGCCGGGAACGCCGGTGGATCTGCCGTTCCTGTCCCCGAAGGATCGCAGCGACATCCTGTTTGCGGTGGAGAACGGCTTTGACTTTATTGCGGCCTCCTTTACCCGCTCTGCGCAGGATATTATGGATATCCGAAGTCTCCTTGACCGTGTAGGAGCCGGCAGCATGGAGATCATTGCAAAGATCGAAAATCAGCAGGGCATCGACAATATTGACGAGATCATTGCCGCAGCAGACGGGATCATGGTGGCACGGGGCGATCTGGGAGTAGAGGTGCCCAGCTATCAGGTGCCCATGCTGCAAAAGGAGATCATTGAGCGCTGCCGGAAGGCCGGAAAAAATGTGATCGTGGCGACCCAGATGCTGGATTCCATGATCCGGAATCCAAGACCCACTCGTGCAGAGGTCAACGATGTGGCCCAGGCGGTCTATGACGGAGCCAGTGCAGTGATGCTGTCGGGAGAGACTGCATCGGGGAAATACCCGGTAGAGGCCCTTGAAACCATGGCGAGCATTGCCGAACATGTGGAGTGCAGCATAGACTATTGGAAAACGTTTGCGGAGCAGGAGATCGTCCACAGCCGCAACGTGGGATTGGCCATTTCCCGGGCCTGCTGTACCACAGCGATGGAACTGGACGCCAAGGCCATCGTTACCGTGACAAACCGCGGCATCACGGCAAAGGCAGTGGCACGCTACCGTCCCGGCTGCCCTATTTTGGCGCTGACGGTGGATGAACGCACCCGGCGGCTTTTGAGCCTTGTGTGGGGGGTAGAGACGGCACTGGCGCCGGTGGTGGATTCCACGGATAAGCTGCTGAATCTGGCACGCAGCAGAACATGGCAGCTGGGCTATGTGCAGGAGGACGATCTGGCAGTGGTAACGGCGGGCATTCCGGTGGGGATCAGCGGCTCCACGAATCTCATTAAGGTTCTGCGTTTTTAACGAGAGAAAATGCCTTGAAGCATACAGAGTGCACAAAAAACTAAAATAATTGAAAAGAAAGTTGATATTTCCGACGAAAAGTGCTATGATGAGAATGAAGATGGGCCCATAGCTCTCAATTTAAGATAAGGCGGGTGTTCCTATGATTATCACAATTGGAAGACAGTTTGGATCCGGCGGCAGAGAGATCGGCGAAAAGGTCGCCAAGCGGCTTGGATACACCTTCTATGATAAGGAAATCTTGACCATGGCGGCAGAGGAAAGCGGTTTTTCTCCGGCAGCGATGCAGCATTACGATGAAAAGCCCAGCGGAAGCCTCATCTACAGCCTCTATATGACTGGGGCAGCCACCAGCGATAACCTGCCTCTGAACCAGCAGCTGGCCTTTGCGCAGTTCAATATCATTCGGAAGGTTGCGCAGGCAGATAACTGTGTTGTCGTTGGCCGGTGTGCGGACTACATTCTGCGGGAGAAAAAGAATCTGCTGACGGTTTTCCTCCATGCGCCGATGGAGTATCGAGTGCAGCGTGTGATGGCGGATCAGGCCATTACCAATCCTACGCTGGCAGAAAAGAGCATTAAGAAGCAGGATAAGGCCAGAGCAGACTACTACAATTTCTTTACCCACAAGAAATGGGGCGATGCAGGCAGTGCAATGCTGTCTATTGATACCTCCATTCTGGATACCGATGGCGTGGCTGCACTGATCGCAGATGCCGTCAGCATGGTAGAGCACAAAAAGTAAATCAGGATCCAAAGGGCTGCTGCGTCTTGCGGCAGCCCTTTTTGCGGTCAACCGGATTATTTTGCTGGGATTCCGGCGCCAAATGTGGTATGCTATCAGCAGAAAACAGAAAAGGATGAAAAAGTGTGGTTATACTCTTTGACTTGGACGGGACTCTGACGGATTCCGGAGAAGGCATTACAAAATGTGCGCAGCTGGCGCTGGAGCATTTCGGGATCCGTGTGGAGGACCGCAATCAGCTACGCATCTTTGTGGGGCCGCCTCTGCGGGAGAGCTTTCCCAAATTCGGCGTCCCGGAGGATCAGGTGGAGGAGGCGGTTCGGATTTTTCGGAGCCGCTATCTGACGGTGGGGAAATTTGAAAACAGACCCTATCCCGGCATTCGGGAACTGCTGGAGACGCTGCGGAATCAGGGGTATCGGCTGTTTGTAGCAACCTCAAAGCCGGAGACCACGGCGGTGGAGATTCTGGAGAAATTCCGGCTCAGCGACTATTTTGAGCGGATCTGCGGCGCGTCCATGGACAGCGGACGGGATTCCAAGGAAGCTGTGATCGCATATCTGCTGGAGCTGGCAGGGAATGTTGAAGATGCGGTCATGGTGGGGGACACGGAGTTTGATGTAATTGGTGCATCTGCCCACGGCATTCCCACCATCGGCGTCAGCTGGGGCTATGGAGACATCGAGGCCATGGAGCGGGCCGGTGCGGCGGCAATTGCCCACGATACCGAAGAGCTCCTGACGCTTCTGGAAAAGTATAGAAATAATGAACTATGAGAGAGAAAAAACGGCGAAATAGCAGGAATATGATACGAAAATGAAACGTTTGATACCGTTTTGTTCTTGACAATGCTGCGTGTGGGAATCATACTAACAGGAGCAAAATGATGATGCTCATTTCGTTCGCCAATTGCCAGATGACCGGCAGCAAGCGGTTGGGGGAATGAGCGTTGACATACGTTCAAAAGACTCTTATAATAATCTCGGGCAGCACTGCACAATTGTTTCGTCGGTCTTCCGCCGAGTGACGCATGCGGCATTGCCCTGCCCATAAAAATGAAAAAGAATAATGAAATAGGAATGATGATATGAAGCTGTTTGGCGATAAACGAGAAAAGCCAGAGAAGGAAGAAGCGGAAAAGCTGCCGGTACCCAAGGATAAAACCCGGCAGAAGCGGGGCCGCTCCTCAGGGGAGGAAATTCAGGAAGAATACCTGGATGACGAGCAGGAGGAAGAGACTGACTACGCAGAGGATGCGTATGATGACGCAGATTACGCAGAAGATGCGTATGATGACGATGATGAAGAATACGATGATGAAGAGTACGATGAATACGATGAAGATGATGACTACGACTACGATGAGGATGACGATGAGGGCTACGATGAAAAGCGTATGTCCACCCGGAAAAAGGTTCTGATCGGCGTTATCATCTTCCTTGTGGTGCTCCTTGGCGGAGTGGGACTGTTTATCAACTATCTGCTGGATCTGATCAACTATCAGGCGGCCAACAGTGATTATTTTGCAACCGTCTCAACGGCAGAGGAGCTGCCTCAGGAGACTGCGGAGAACTCCTATCTGGAGGCACTGGACGAAGCGGATAAGAAGGACGATCTGGAGGCTACCGCTTCGGAGCTGGAACAGTGGAACAATCATATTAAGGACGTCACCTCGGACAGCTCTACCTATGAGGTGCCGATTTCCGATGATGTGTATAATATCCTTCTGATTGGCTCTGACACCAGAGAGGCTGGTACAGTTGGCCGTTCGGATGCTATGATCCTTGTATCCATCAATCAGAAGACAGAGACCATTTATCTGACCTCTTTCCTGCGGGACTGTTATGTGAGCATTCCCGGCCACGGCAATACCCGCCTGAACCATGCGTTCGCCTATGGCGGCCCGGATATGCTGGAGCAGACGCTGGAAGAAAACTTTAAGGTACATATTGACCGGTATGTGGCAGTGGACTTCTTCTCCTTTATGGATGTTATTGATACGCTGGGCGGCGTGTACATCAATGTGACGGAGGACGAACAGAAGGTCACCAACAATTACATCTGGTCCATGAACAAGCTCATGGATGAGGATTGGAGCAACGACTATCTCTGGTCCTCCGGCTGGCAGAAGCTCAACGGCAAGCAGGCCCTGTGCTATGCCCGGAACCGTTATACCGGCAACGACTATGAGCGCACAGCCCGGCAGCGGAACATCATCAACCAGATCATCGACGGCGCCATGCAGGCGTCTCCGGCTACGCTGGTGGATTTGGCGCAGGTGATCCTGCCGCAGGTGACAACGGATATGAGTAAGTCGGAGATCCTCTCCTATGCGGCCAATGTGGCGGCATATCTGGGCTATGATGTGCAGCAGCAGCAGATTCCCGCTGAAGGCACCTACTCCGGCGCTACCATCAGCGGCATGAGCGTGATCAGTCTGGATCTGGACGCCAATATCAAGCATCTGCAAGGAACCATCTATGCAGGGACGGAGTACGGAACGGCGGAATAACGATCGGAATTACGAAGCAGCAGGCAGGATCCCTTGATCCTGCCTGCTGCGCTGCTTTGTGGGGTAAATTAGTATGTCAAGGGAAACGCCGGATATAGGACCGCCAGCGCCGCCAGAAAGGGTGTATAAAATCATGCAGGGACGGGGCTGTCTCCGGGCAATTCCAAAAGCTGCACAAACATTCAGGGCAAGAGATCGGGAAGGTTCCCTGATCTCTTGCCCTGTTTTTCTATGCTCCAAAGGCAGTGTGCAAAACGCCTGTTTTGCGGCAACCGGATTTATTCAGCCTGCTCCTCTGTTTGCAGCTCGTAGGTGCAGAGATAGAACAGGAAGGAAGTCATCTGGTAGCGGCTGATGCGGGTGGAATAGTTTTCAAACAGCTCGCTGAGTTCAGAATCCTTTGTGGTAATGTTCTCCTGGTTCATCCAGAGGAAGGCGTGAACGGTCTCCTGAGACAGCCGGGGATGGTCCTCAATGGCGGTGTTCAGGGTGACATCATCCACGGTTGTATCAATGCCCATATACTGAGCGAATCGAAGGATCAGAAGTCCTGCGGTACGGTAGTCCACATCGTCGTCCCAGAGGTCATCAATGTCGCCGTCCATCAGAATGCCGTTTTGCCAAGCCCAGCAGACGGCATCGTAATAGTCATTGGTCTCATTGAACTCATCGCCTATGTAGTCGGGCGGCAGATAATCCGCTGTGGTTTCGGGCCGACCGGCGATACGATAGAGCACATCGGTAAACTCGCCCACCTCAGCCACATTGCGGCCGCCAAAGGTGTCCTCGGAGATGGGGTCTACATAGCCGTTTCGATACATATACAGGACACTGGCCTGATTAAAGATGCTCTTGATATCGGTAAATACCACGGTGTCCTCCAGCTGCCCGGTGCTGGATTTTCCAAATACATGACCATAATAGTTATTATTCAGAATGCCAGTGGACAGGGCAAACTTGTTGGAAACATAGAGCCGGTAGTTGTCCAGCGTTTCATCGCTGACCTCCAGCCCCTGCTGGGTAACGGTCACGGTTTCCGTGGCGGCATCAAAGCGGAATGCCTTGGTGATAAAGGACTGATCGGACAGGATTGCCATATGGATGCCGTTGGAGAAGATATCGGTGCCCTCCAGCAGACGAGAATCATATTCTACGCCAAAGAGGTTCAGCATCGTGGGAAGAATGTCCGCAGTGGAGCAGTATTCATCCACATAGATGTTGTTCTGCAGGCCGGGAACATAGCAGATGAAGGAGTTGCGGTACCGCTCGAAGGTGGTATCCAGCTCTTCGCCGGCCAGTTCATTATACTCTTCCTCGGTGAGACCATAGGGGTAATGGTCGTTGGTCAGGACAATGCAGGTCTTATCTGCGACTCCGGCCTGCTCCAGACGATCCATCAGGTACTCCAACGCATATTCCAGCTCGAGGTTGCAGGCAATATAGGCCTTTACGGTATCCGAATAGGGGAGATCTTCCACCTTGTCCCGGTTCTTGACGCTCATGGCGTTGTCCCAGTTGTACTGGTAGTGGCCGCTGAAGGTCATATAGTAGGCGTGGAAGGGGGAACCGCTGCTGATGTAGTCATCCACAGAGGCCTCCATCATCTCAAGATCGGAGGAGGGCCAGTCCACTGTAATGTCAAGACCGGAGTCCGCTGCCTTAAAGGTATAGCCCATATTGGCATGGGTGATGTTCCGGTTATAGAAATCGCCGATGTAATTATGGTAGGCCCATGTCTGATAGCCTTCATTTTTCAGGGCGTTGCCCAGACAAAAGGGAAGGTAGTTATGGGAGGATACGTCAAAACTGGACTGGGTCTTGGTTCGGGACATATCCGGGTAGAGACCCATATTCATGGTGTACTCACCGTTGGTGGTAACGCTCTGGAAGGTGCCGTAGTAGTTCTCGAAGATGATGCCGGTGTTGCTGAGCTTATACAGGGTGGGGGTCAGCTCTTCACTGATAAAGTATGGGCAGAAGGACTCTGCACAGATGGAAATCAGGTTGTAGCCCTTCAGCATACCGGTGTAGTCATTCTTTCGGGTGGGAGCCATGGTGTCGAAAAACTGATCCAGACTCTTGAGCATTTCGTCATCGGTGGAATTGGCCAGCGCCTCGAAATCAATGTCCATTGCATTATATTCCTGAGAGGAATAATGCCGCCCGGGTGCGGAACGGCCCATGGAAACGCTGCTGAGGGTGGCGTTCTCCTGACTGACGCCCAGAAGCATGTACCGAAACTCCTGCTCTGTGGTGGCCAGCATGCCGACGTTTTTGTAGCTGGTATCTGTGGAGGTGTTGACGTTGGTGAGGATCTCGTAGACGGAGAAGGTTTCATCCCGCCCGGAGAGCAGCAGACCGCCCAGCACAGCGCAGACCACTGCCATAACGCCCAGAGAAGCGCAGTGCTGCTTCCAGCCGGCCCGGCGCTGGGGCGCCTTGTGCAGGATCAGCAGAACGACCACCAGAATCAGCGGAACCAGCAGCAAGAGAATCTGCACGATGTTCTGACTGATGCCATAGAGAATCTGACTGCCGAAGTTTGTGACGACATTTTCGCCCATGCCCGCCAGAGAAATGGGCATAAAGTTGCCGAAAATAGCATGGTAGACCAGCTGTACTTCTGCATAAAGTACATTGGCAATGACCAGAATCACGGTGAGAATACGCCCGGGAATTTTGGGCAGAAGCGTGCACAAGAAGGTCATGATACTTCCGCCGAGCAGTCCGAACAGGATCGGGTATACGATGCGCTCGTCCACTTCACGGAACACGCAAACATGGAGGCACAGCTCTACATAGACGCTGACAAAGCACAGCAAAAGCAGACTGCTGCGCCAGTTGCGCCACATGACGCGCCGGAGCACCGGCCCCTGCATGGGCGGCATATTCAGATGACTGAGGTCATCCTCCTGATGCGTTGACGAATGCTTTTTGAAGAATTTCTTTTTGGTTTTGAGCTTGGCGGCGGCAGCCTCAGAGGCTGCGCTGGAATCCGCACAATGGGAATCAAGACCATCAGGGGAAACAGCAGATGCACTGTCCTGAACCTTGGTTTCGTTGTCAGACGGTGCGGCAGTATTGTTTGCCATGATAGACTCCTTTCTGTGTTGTTTTGAATTTTTTTGTAAAATCCCTGTAAACGTACCGCTTATCATAGCGCATTGCCTCAAAAAATGCAATATATCTACGCAAATGTTCATAATTCTTTTGCAGGATGCACATTTTTTACGGAGTATGCAGGAAAAATGTTGGGCGGAGCTCCAGAAAACGAAGGAGCTCCGCCCGTGTCAGGCAGGTCAGGCTATTTGGCAAATTGGAAGCCCATATTTTCCATGGCGGCGATGGTGTTGGCCATCGTTAGAAAAAGATCAATACTAGCAGACTCCCGAGGAGCGGTTTCCTGATACAGACTGTAGCTTCCGTCGGAGGCATCATAGGGGTTGTTGAAGAAAGCCAGAAAAAGGCTGCCGTAGCTCTCCGGACAATCCTCGTCATAGGAAAACAGGAGACGTGTGGAAGATGGAACATTGCCTTCCTCGATATCCTTGCGTACAGCGGCGTACAGGGTAAGGGCTTCCTGGGCAGAAAGCTCAGAGGTGTCGCTGATGCCCCTTGTAAAATAGCTTGCGCTGCCATCGATGTAGGAATATACGGTGCCGGCGAAAAATGTATCGGTGGTGGGAGTGGTGGTCCAGCCTCTGAATATGTCGCCCATGACGTTCTCCGGCTGATCCAGAACCGCAAGGGCGGCCTGCACCAGCTCAGGCAGTGCTGCTTCCTCAAAGGAATAGGTGCGCTCCATGGTACTGCCGTCCTGCAGGCCGTAGCTGACAGAGAGCTGAACGCAGGTTGGCGCTCTGGAGGATGGAACAAGCTCCTCTGTATGCTCCAGCACGGTGCGGTGAATGGCAAGGGCATCAGTGGGGGAAACCTCCGTATAATTAAAGCCCTGCCCGTGGGCGAGTGAAAGGCTGGCGGACTCCACGCTGCTGAAATCCGGTGTGCGATGGATGTATCCGAAGGCATCCGCTTTGGCACCCAGCATCAAGGCGGCTGCGACCACCAGCAGTGCACCGCCCAGCAGAACAGAACGGGAATGGAAGATCCGGAAGGATTTCTGAATCACCATCTCTGCGGCGATCCAGCCAATGGCGATCAGCACCAGTACCAGCAGCATCAGAAGGCCGAAGGGGAGGGCCTGATCCGGAAAGGCGATCAGCCGGAGCAGAGCAAAACCCCCAAGGCCCACGGCCAGCGATGCAAGTATTTTGCTCAGAACCTTCACAAAGGAGAAGGACAGCATTTCTCCGGCGGTTTCGGCCCGACGGATCTGATAGAGCACTCCGGAAAGCACCAGCAGGATCACACCGGTCAGACCATAGATCAGGGGGATGAACAGCTGAATATCATTCTGTGTGTCCAGCGTGTTGACGGAAAACAGGTGTACCAGTGGGATCAGCCAAATCAGCCATTGGGGCGGATCCAGCGTGGAGGAAAAACCGATCACGAAGCACTCGACTACTTTGGAAAGACCCATCCAGATCACCAGGGCGGCACCGTGCATTCCTGCATACAGGAGAAATGCGCCGAAGCTCTGACCGGCCATCAGGCAGGCGAGCACAGACATGCCGTAAAACAGCAGCAGAATCAGGCAGAATGCGGCAAATAGCCGCATAATGGCGTAGAGGCCCACATGAAAGTACAGGCATATACCGGCTGCGAGTCCATAGCAAATTGCCATGGGCAGTAAAATCATCAAAAGCCCTGAAAACATTGCGGTGCAATACAGGCCGCTGCGGCGTATGGGAAAGCTCAGATAAAACTGGATTTCCTTCTTGCCATGGAGGTGATGGAACAGCAGCAGGGCTGCCACCAGTGCTCCGGCTGCCACCAGCAGGGTCTGAAGTAAAAAAAGGTTGCCCAGATAGATCGAGACGCTCGCTGATTTAGAGACAGGGGCGGAAAAGTCTTGATAGGAAAACAGCCCAGTTACGTCTTCCGCATGGAGAAAATGGTAAAGGGGCAGAACCAGAGACAGCAGAAACGCAAAAAAGCTGCATACCGGCAGCGGCCAGAAGCGCCGCAGGCTGCTCATTCCAAGGCTGGGGTTAAAGCAGGATGTTTTGAGCCTCATAGGACATACCTCCTAACTCATAAATAAAGATCTCCTCCAATGTCAGCGGCAGCGCCTCTATATAAAGGGGGGCGTAGGCCGAAAGCTTGGCAAGCGCCACATCCGGGGCGCTGCGGATGATATAGGTTTTCAGCCTTCCGGCGGCAGATTCGTGCAGCACCTTGAGGCCGGGAAGCTCTGCCGGGGGCGTGTTCCCAAAGAGAATCTGGATCTTGCAGATGCTGTCCTGAAGATCCGTAAGGCTGCGTTCGAGCAGCACCTTTCCATGGTGCAGGATCCCCACGTGGTCACAGATATCCTCCAGCTCCCGGAGGTTGTGGGAGGACAGCAGCACGGTGGTACCATGCTCGGCCACATCACCCATGAGAATGGAGAGAATCTGGCGGCGCATGACCGGGTCGAGACCGTCAATTGGCTCATCCAGCAAAAGCACCTCCGGGCGGCAGCTCATGGAGAGCCAGAAGGCGCTCTGCTTCAGCATACCCTTGGAAAGACTGCGAAGGGGCGCCGTTTCCTTCACTTCCGGGAAAACCTCCCGAAGCTTTCGGTAGCGGTCCATATCAAAGCCGGGATAAAGTCCCCGATAGAGCCGCATAAGGTCACGGGTGGTGGCGTGCATATAGTAGTAGATATCATCATAGATGCAGACGATCTTGGATTTTACGCTGGGATCATTATAGATCGGCTGTCCGTCCAGCGTAATGCTTCCGCTGTCGGGGCGGTAGACACCGGTAAGGTGACGGATCAGCGTGGACTTTCCGGCACCATTGGGGCCCACAAGGCCGTAGACGCTGCCGGAATCCACATGGATGTTGACATGGTCCAAGGCTTGGAAGGTGCCGAAGGATTTTGTAAGCTCGGATACTTCGATCATGTTTCGTCCTCCTTTCTGAATACGGCTAAGACCATGCTCTGAAGCTCACTTTCTGAAACACCCAGAAGCTTTAGCTCCCGCAGAGTGCTTGAGAGCGTGGCCATTAGCTCCTCCCTCCAGCGAAGCGCCGCAGTGCCATCGGTGGCAGCAAAGGCTCCCTTACCGGCCACGGTATTGACGAGACCGAGCTTTTCCAGCTCCCGGTAGGAGCGCTGGATGGTATTGGGATTGATGGCCAAAGAGGCTGCCAGTTCCCGCACAGAGGGGAGCTTTTCCCCGGGTGCAATGGCACCAGACAGAATGAGCTGCCGCAGGGCGTCCCGCACCTGCTCATAAATTGGGCGGGGGTCCTTGTAGTTGATACTCAGCATGGAAGCACCTCGTTTCTCAACGTGTGGAATAACTGTATTAACTGTTATAATACAGTTATTATACGTGATGTGCAGAGACTTGTCAAGAGCGCAATAAAAAATAGTAGAATTTTTCTCTCTCGCACAAGATGAATAGAAGCCCGTTAA
>CAUHNW010000003.1:0-198701 GCA_959607825.1 uncultured Oscillospiraceae bacterium
CCGCCAACGACAAAAGGATATTTTATTTTCGCTCATCGTCTTTTTCAGCGCCTTTACCGTCAATTTGCTGATTCAGAAGCTATTTACCACGCAGACGCTGGTGCCCATGATCTTTGTGTTCGGCGTATTTTTGATCTCGCTGAAAACGCATGGGTATTGCTATGGCATCACTTCGGCGATCGTCAGTGTGTTTGCGGTGAATTTTGCCTTCACCTATCCCTATTATGTCTTTGACTTTTTCGTAGAAGAAAGTATCCTATCCGCTGTCATCATGATGGTCGTCGCCGTTTCCACCAGTACACTGAATATTCGCATCCGCGATCAGGAAAAGCTGCGCTCAGAAAACGAAAAGGAAAGAATGCGCGGCAATCTGCTGCGGGCGATTTCCCATGATCTGCGCACACCACTCACCTCTATATACGGGTCCTCCTCCACGCTGATCTCCAAGTATGACGCGCTGCCAAAGGAGCAACAGCTCAAGCTGTTGGGAGAAATTCAGGAGGACAGCGAATGGCTCATCCGCATGGTTGAGAATCTTCTGTCTGTCACAAGGATCGACGGCGCGAAGGTCGAGGTCGTGAAAACGCCGACTGTTCTGGATGAGCTGATCGACTCGGTTCTCATGAAGTTTTCCAAAAAGCATCCGAATCAGAAGGTCATCACACAGATACCGGAGGAATTTGTGGACATTCCCATGGATTCGCTCCTTATTGAACAGGTACTGCTGAATCTTCTGGAAAATGCCGTATTCCACGCAAAAGGCATGACGGAACTGACGCTTTCCGTTTCTCTTGTGGGAGATAAGGCGGTATTTGAGGTCGCCGACAACGGCTGCGGCATTCCGGAGGATGCGCTTCAAAAGATTTTCACCGGAAGTTATGAAAAGTCCGCCGCGCCGGTGGACGGAACCCGCCGCAATATGGGGATCGGACTATCTGTGTGCGCCGCCATCGTCAAGGCGCACGGCAGTGACATTACCGCAGAAAATAGACGTGGCGGCGGCGCGGTATTCCGCTTTGCGCTGGAAAGAGGGGGTGAGGACGATGGGCAATAACAAGTACAAGATCCTGATCGTAGAGGACGAGGCCAACATCCGAAGCTTTATCAAAGCCAATCTGGAAACCAGCGACTATCAGGTGCTCTGCGCGGAGACCTGTGCGCTCGGCATAATGATGTACGCCTCCCATCGTCCGGATCTCATCGTTCTGGATCTCGGCCTGCCGGATCGGGATGGTTTGGACTTGATTCAGAAAGTCCGGGAATCGGACACCGTGCCCATCATTGTGCTCTCCGCCCGTTCCAACGAGAGGGACAAGGTGGAGGCGCTGGATCTGGGGGCGAATGATTATATCACCAAGCCCTTTGGCACGGAGGAATTGCTGGCCCGTATCCGCGCCGTTCTCCGCAGCCATCGGCACAGTGAAGAGAATGAAAGTACCCCCGGCGGAAAATTCCACCTTCAGGATCTGCTGATCGACTATGATACGCGGCAGGTCTTTGTTGGCAAAGAGGAGATCGACCTGACTCAGACGGAGTACAACATCATGGCGTTTCTCTCCGTCCATGCGGGAAAGGTGCTGACGTATGCCGCCATCATTCGGGCGGTCTGGGGGTATTCAGACTATGGCAGCGTCAAGAAGCTGCAAGTCAACATGAAGAACATCCGCAAGAAAATGGGCGTGACGCCCGGTGAAAAGCGCTACATCATCAATGAGCTTGGCGTCGGATACCGGATGCTGGCGGAGGATGAGGCATAGCGCTGCCAAAGTTCTGCGCCGCTTAACAGGCGTGGTACAATATAAATGAGCTTTTTCCGTTTCTATACCAAACGGAGAAGGCTCATTTTTTGTTTGGAGGATCAAAAATGAAGAGAACATTCAGCACGGAGCTTGCCTATGTATTCGGCATCGTATTTGTCGCGCGGGGCGTTGTCCTGATGGAAAAGGCCGACTTCGGCGTTTCCATGGTGGTCGCGCCTGCATACCTTCTTTACCGTTGGCTGTCTCCCGTGTGGAGCTTCGTCACCTTCGGCATGGCGGAATACTGCTTGCAGGCTGTGCTGCTGCTCGCCATGTGCCTGCTGCTGCACTTCCGCGTGTCATATCTCTTCTCCTTTGTCACGGCGGTCGTCTACGGCTTTGTGCTGGACGCTTTCATGCTGCTTGGCGCCGCGCTTCCGGCGGGCAGCGTCTGGCTGCGCGTGATCTACTATGCGCTGGGGATGCTTTTTTTGCGCGACCGGTGTTTCCGCCATGTTCCACACCTATATTTCACCCGAGGTCTACGAGCTATTTGTGAAGGAGGTCTCCGCCCATTTCGGTGCAGACATCAACCGGTTCAAAACCGGGTATGACTGCGTGAGCTGTCTTGTCGGCGTGGCGATGAGCTTTCTTGCCTTCGGACTTTGGCACTTCGAGGGCGTGAAGTGGGGGACGATCCTGTGCGCGCTGATCAACGGCTATGTCATCGGGCGATTCTCCGCGTTCTATGAAGAGCACTGGACATTTTGCGACCGCTTCCCATGGCGGAAGTATTTCGCACCGGACACTGCGACGCAAACGAACGCAGAGTGAAACGCCTTGTATCTCTCCACGCCGGTGCGCAGATAAAAAAGCTGCCCTGCTTGTGCGCAGGGCAGCTTGAATATTCTTAGTAATGTTGCAGCAGGCGATTTTCGCAACTGCGTACCGCCGGTTCCTCTACGCCATTTTTACGCCATTTCTGCGTGGGGATGCGTAGGGGAATAGAAACTTATATGTTTTGACTTCAACCGAAAATGCCTGTCCTATCAAGCTTTATCGGCATTTGTGCGTTTGCGGAGACTTACAGAAACAGGCTCGCTTTCGACGATACCTAATTTCATGTATATTCATCCTTTCGGTTTTATTCTTCACAATTTCTTATGATACCATAGCCGGGGGAAAAGGCAAATAAATCTTAGGGGTTGTGAACCGGTTCCTGTTCCAGCACATAGCGAAAAATTCCTTCGGCGGCACCATCGTGACGATTGTCCGGCAAAACGGCTTTGGCCATGGCCTGAAGAGACTGGGCGCTGTTTCCCATGGCTAGAGGCAGGCCGGAAGCGGCGAACATGGAGCAGTCATTTTCTCCGTCCCCTATGCAGGCAACCTGCTCTTTTGGAATGCCTAGCTTTTGACAGAGGGCTGACAGGGCTGCCCCCTTGGAGGCGTTCCGGTGGTAGATCTCCACATAGAGACCGGTATAGGCGGACAGCAGCGTGGGATACGGGGCCAGCACCTGCCGCACCGCATTGGCACTGTCCTTCCTGAAAAAGAAGAATTGCAGTTCTTCTACATTACAGGCCCCTCGGGAAATGACATCGGTTAAATCGGAAACACAAGGAGATTCCTTGGCATCCTTCCCATAAATGATCCGTCCCATGGCGTGCAGTATTTGTCCCTGCACCAGATAGTCGTGGTTGACATGGGCGGTACGGCCCATGTGGAGGCTACGGAGATCTTTGAGAAGGGAAAGCGCCGTATCCTTTGGGATTTCTGCCTGAAACAATGTCTGGCTGGTTTGCAGGTCTGTGACCCGAGCACCATTGGAGGTGATGACATATCGGTAGAGGTCACGCCGTGCCGCAAGCTGGTGGGGCAGACAGGTGAGGGAACGTCCAGTGGTGGGGACGATCAGAATGCGTGCATTGTGCGCCGCTTCCAGCGCCGCCATGGTGCGGGGGCTGATGCGGCTGCGCCCGTTCAGGCAGGTTCCATCCATATCAATGGCCAAAAGGCGAATCATAATGTATACACTCCTTGATCATGGGGCAAGTGGAAAAAGCCATTGGCTTTTTCGGCAGAATCCTATATAATACAATTATATTATGGCAATGGTAGCAGGTTTTTTCAAGGATTGCAAGCCTGAATACTGCAATGAAAGGGGAGAGTGCCATGCCGGTCTTTCGTACCGCATGCCGGGGTTGCCATGGAGGTTGCCTCTATGAGCTCACGGTGGAGAACGGACGGGTGGTCAAAGCGCGTCCATCCAAAGAAGGGCCTCTGAATCGGGGCCGGGGCTGTGTCAAGGGAATGAGCATTGTGGAGCAGATGTATCATCCCCAACGGCTTCTGTACCCCATGAAACGGCTGGGGGAACGGGGCAGCGGAAAATGGCAGCGTATCTCATGGGAGGAAGCCTATGAGACCATTGCGGCACGGATGAATGGGCTGATCCGGGACTATGGGCCAGAGTGTATTTCGGCGCTCACCGGCACCGGACGGCATCATCTTCCGTACTTCTTCCGGCTGGGCAACGCCATTGGAACGCCGAATTTTTCATCTGCCGGCGGTCTGATCTGTCTGGGGCCCAGACGTACCGGGGCGGTGATGACCTCCGGGCTCTTTGCGGGAGTGGACTATTACGGAAAGGTGAAGCCCGGGGGCATTCTGGTCTGGGGAGCAAATCCTGCTGTCAGTGGCGCAGATGGTGAGCTTCAGTGGTGGATCAAGGATGCGGTGCGGCAGGGGACGCCCATTGTAGTGGTAGATCCTCAACCAACGGAGCTGGCGCAGAAGGCGGAGTATTGGCTTCGGGTGCGGCCCGGGACAGATGGGGCGCTGGCGCTGGGAATTCTGAACATCCTGATTTCTGAAGATCTGTATGACCACGAATTTGTAGAGGGGTATACCTACGGCTTTGATGCGCTGAAGGAACGCTGCCGGGAATATGATCTTCCAAGGGTAGCGAAAATTACAGGGATCCCGGAGAGTAAGATCCTTGGCGCGGCTCGATGGATCGGCAGCACAAAGCCACTGGCACTGGAGCAGGGCTGTGCTTTTGAGCAGAGCGTTAATGCCATGGATACCTGTAGGGCCATTTACATGATCCCGGCCATCACGGGAAACTATGATGTGCCCGGAGGATTTGTGGAGAGTATGGAGATCGCACCGGCGGGACTGCCGCCCTGCAATGAAATTCCAAAAGTGGTGGCGGAAAAGGGACTAACGGGCCCGTATCCCTTCTTAAAAGGGGACATGATGGCCCATCCCTACATGGTGTTGGAAGCCATCCGAACCGGAAAGCCCTATAAAATTCGGGGAATGTTTATTAATGCCAACAATTCGCTGTTATCGCTGGCGGATGCAAAGCATACCTATGCGTGCATGAAAGAGCTGGATTTTCTGGTCTATATGGACATTTTTATGAATCCAACGGCGGAGCTGGCGGATATCGTATTACCGGCAGCCCTGTGGCCGGAAGTGGATTGCCTGTTCTGTATGCCGGAATTTGCGGATCAGGTGCTGCTCTCCCAGCGAAAATGTGTGCAGGTGGGGGAGTGTAAATCCGATGAGGAGTTTATTCTGGAGCTATGCCGCAGGGTCGGCTGGAATTATGGCTTTACAGAGCAGAAGGACATGATGCAGCAGCAGCTTCGGGAAATGGCCCGGCGCAGGCCGGAATTGTCGGACATCACCCTGGAGGCAATACAGGAGCGGGGATTCCTTGCACCGGAGCGTACCTACTATAACTACAAGCGGCATGGGTTCCAGACCCCCACGGGAAAATATGAATTTGCTTCTACAAAGATGGAGCAGGCAGGTGCAGACCCGCTGCCATCCTGGCAGGAGCCGCCGGAAACGCTGGTGTCCAATCCGGAGCTCAGCAGGGAGTATCCGCTGATATTGACCACCGGCGGTCGGCAGCAGCCCTATTTTGTCTCCAACAACCGGCAGATCCGCTCGCTTCGGAAGCTGGAGCCTTTTCCGCTGGTGCGGATGCATCCGGAGACAGCGGCCGCACAGGGCATCCGGGAGGGCGACTGGGTGTGGATCGAGAACCAGCGGGGAAGAATCACCCAGAAAGCACATCTGGTCGATCAAATGGACAAGAACGTTGTAAACTGCGATTTTGGCTGGTGGTATCCCGAGGCCGGTGCACCGGATTATGGCTGGCAGGAATCCAACGCCAATATTCTCACCACATTGGCTCCGCCCTATGACCACTATTTGGGTTCCTATCAGCTGCGGGGGCTGCTTTGCCGGGTGTATCCCAATCCAACCTGTACCATTGAGCAGCGCTATGAGACGTGGATAGAAAATACAAAGTAATAATAGAAAGATGCACAGCAATTGATATTATAGAAAATGCCCACAGCAGAATCGCATTCGATCCTACTGTGGGCGTATCTAGTATGGGTTATTTTTCAGCAGATTTTCCACGCTGTGCTTTCTTTTTCTTTTTTTTCATAGACACCAGCACAAGAATCGCAACAATTGCCACAATGATTATAATTGCAGATATAATCAAGACGGTGCTATTGCTGGAGTTGCCTGTTTTCACTTCCAGCCAAAGAGAGTCCATCAGCTGATTTGTCTCCGTGGGCAGATAGAGAAATGCTTCAGAATTGGAGAGCGTTTCAGCACTGGGGTAGGCGATATCGTTGCTACTAACCTCGGGATCCATGTAGTCCTTTGCGGCAGTTTCCGATGCGGAATAGCCGAGAAATTCAAGGTTTTGGCCGCACACTTCTGGCGTGAGAAGATAATTGATATAGGCCTCAGCTTCTGCTTTATGCTCTGCAGAGGTGGGGATCATAAAGCAGTCAATATACATATTAAAGCCTTCCTTGGGAAAGAAAAAGCCCAGATCGGGGTTATCTGCGACCATGGTTAAATAGTCACCAGCGTAGTAGGGAGCAATCCATGCCTCCTCACGAGTCATTTTGTCAAAAATTTGATCCATGACGTACTGCTGTACCAGCGGTTTTTGTTCTTTCAGAGATTCAGCACAGTTCTTGAGGGCTGCTTCGTCTGTGGTGTTCAGAGAGTAACCAAGCCGGGATTCTGCAATGGCGAAGGCATCACGGTTGTTGTCAAACATAAGAATCTTGCCAGAGTACTTTTCATTCCACAGAAGATCCCAGGAACCGGTATCGGCTTCATCAACATACTTCTTGTTGTAAATAACACCCACTGTGCCCCATGTGTAGGGGACAGAATATGCATTGTCGGGGTCATAAGCGGTGTTTTTGTATGCCTCATCTATATAGCTGTAGTTTGGGATATTCGTATAATCGATTTTTTGCACCAGGCCTTCATCAATGAGGCGGCCTGCCATATAGTCTGAGGGGATGATAATGTCATAGGAAGAGCCTCCGGTTTTCAATTTCGTGTAAAGACTCTCATTGGTGTCGTATGTCATATAGTTGACTTTGATGCCGGTTGCCTCAGTAAATGCGGCATTGACATCTAGATATCCATCTGAGCCGTCAGAGATATACTGTCCCCAGTTATAGACGTTAATTGTGACGGGCTCATCGGCTGCAACGGAAGTGGTAGTAAAGCAGCCGGCGGCCATGGGTAGTACCAAAAGGCAGGAAAGAATAAAAGAGGAAATACGTTGGCGCATTTATACAGACTCCTTTCTGTTTTCGGGGCGATGTGTGCTGTCACGCAGCTGAAGGAAGTTCATGAGAACCATCAGAATCAGGATCACAAGGAACAGAAGTGTAAACAGCGCATAGATTTTCGGCTGCAGTGGCTTCTTGGTGTAGTTGTAGATCTCTACCGGCAGGGTCACAAAGCTGGGGCCGTAGACAAAGTAGGAGATCACAAAATCATCCAGGCTCATGGTAAATGCCATCAGAGCTCCGGAAATAATGCCCGGCAGAATCTCATGAATGACGACCTTAAAGAATGCCTGCACCGGGTTGCAGCCCAGATCCAGTGCGGCTTCCTGCAGGTCGGGATCCATTTGCGTGAGCTTCGGCATCACAGAGAGGATCACATAGGGCATATCGAAGGTGATGTGGGCGATCAGCAGTGTGGAAAAGCCCATCACATGATTCTTTTTCAAAACCGTTCCCACAAAGGCAAACAGCAGTGCCAAGGAAACACCGGTGACGATATCCGGGTTGGTCATGGGAATGTTGGTAAGGGTCATAGCGAGCGCCTTGGGGCGGCGGCGCATGGAATGGATGCCAACAGCGGCCATGGTGCCAAGAACGGTAGAAATCACTGCGGCCACAATGGCAATCAGAAAGGAATTGCCCAGCAGGGGCAGCAGTGTGTGGTCCTGAAACAGTGCCCGATACTGGCCAAGGGTAAAGCTCTCCCATGTGGCAACATCGGTGCCGGTATTAAAGGAGGCAACACCCAAAACAATCATGGGCAGATAGAGGAACAGGAAAATCAGAACGGTGAAAACCTTACAGAACTTTTTCACGGTGCGATAACCCCCTCATCCTCAGAGTCACCACCGGAGAAGTGGTTCATAATGCCGATGCAGATGAGCACCATCACCATCAGCACAAGGCTCAGAGCTGCGCCCAGATTGGGATTGTATGCAGTCTTGAACTGGCTTTCGACCACATCGCCAATGAGAACCGTGCCGGTGCCGCCCAGCTTCTGAGAGATATAGAAGGTAGAGACAGCGGGCACAAAGACCATGGTAATGCCGGACACGATGCCGGGGATACTCAGCGGCAGGGTAACACGGCGGAATACCTGTGCACCGGAGCAGCCAAGATCCTGTGCGGCCTCCTCCAGCTTGGGGTCGATCTTCATGATCACAGTGTAGAGCGGGGTGATCATATAGGGCAGATAGTTATAGACCATGCCGAGGATCACAGCGGCATTGTTGCGCACCAGTGGCAGAGGGCCGATGCCAAGATGGCCCAGCAGCTGATTGATAATACCGGTATCGTCCAGCAGGGAGACCCATGCCAGCGTCCGGAGCAGGAAGCTCATGCACATGGGCAGCATCACCAGCATGGAAAGCAGCTTCTGCCACTTTTCACTGGCGGAGGCAATGCAGTAGGCAACCGGATAACCGATGATCAGACAGATCAGGCTGGCAATGGCAGCGAGACCGATGGAACGGAGGAAAATGGGGAGATAGGTTCCCATTCTTCCCAGGTTTGCCAGCGTAAAGGCACCGGTCACAGAGTCGGTAAAGGCATAATACACCACAATGGCCAGCGGCACCAGCGTGAAAATAAGCATCCACACCAGATAAGGCCCAGCCAGAAACTTATTCTTCATCGCCTTCGCCCTCCGGATCTTCTTCCATCTCATCATACTCTGCGCTATAGGAGCTGTAGTCACCAAACTGCTCGGAATAGCTGCTCTTTTTCATGATGTGGATGGCGTCGGGGTCGAGACTGATGCCGATCTTCTCACCGACATTGTGGACATCGGTGGTCTGGATCAGCCATTTGAAGCCTGCAACATCCACAAAGGTGTCATAGAAGGTGCCTTTGAAGATGACATTTGTGACCTCTGCGGTCAAAAGACCCGGCGCAGGGGCTACAATGTCAATATCCTCCGGACGGATTACCACATCCACGGGCTCGTTTTTCGAGAAGCCCTTGTCGAGACAGGCGTATTCATGCCCGAAGAATTCCACAAGGTAATCCTTCCGCATAATGCCGTCGAGAATATTGCTTTCCCCGATGAAGTCCGCCACGAAGGCGTTTTTCGGTTCGTTATAAATATCCACAGGGGAGCCGATCTGCTGAATGTTGCCCTTGTCCATGACAACAACGGTGTCGGACATGGCAAGCGCCTCCTCCTGATCGTGGGTAACATAGATAAAGGTGATCTCCAGCGCCTGCTGGATCCGTTTGAGCTCATTCTGCATATCTTTCCTGAGCCGCATATCAAGGGCACCAAGGGGCTCGTCCAGAAGCAGAACCTTGGGCTGGTTGACCAGAGCACGGGCGATGGCCACTCGCTGCTGCTGGCCGCCGGAAAGACTTGTGACCTTTCGGTTTTGGAAGCCCTTCAGACTGACGATCTCCAGCATCTCCGATACTCTGCGGTCGATTTCGTCCTCACTGAGCTTGGAGACACGAAGACCAAAGGCAATGTTGTCATAGACATCAAGATGCGGGAACAGTGCGTATTTCTGAAATACAGTGTTGATCTTGCGGCGGTATGGCGGAACATCGTTGATCCGCTTTCCATCGAAAAATACGTCCCCAGACGTCGGCTTCTGGAAACCTCCAATGATGCGCAGGGTGGTAGTTTTGCCGCAGCCGCTGGGGCCCAGCAATGTGAGAAATTCACTGTCATTGATAGTAAGATCAATGGAATTGAGAACCTGCTCCCCGTCAAAGCTCATTGAGACGTTCTGGAGACGAATGAGTTCTTTTGCCATTATCCTCCCCCGTTCTTTCAAAAAAATAGCCCGCCGTCCAGCGGGGAAATTCCTCGCCAAATAGCTCAGGCAAAATTAATTATATATGTTGGGGGGGTATTGTCAAGATAAAAATAGAACACAGAAAAATTTTGTCGGAATCATGACAAAACGGCGCGGTGAAACTGTAAAAATTGGCGGGTTAATGAGAATTGAAACAGAAAGCGGCCCGTAAAAGAGCAGCCTGCATCCTGCCGATAGAATGGGCAGAATACAGGCTGCTGCGTCCATGAAAATATTGGAATAGCAAGGAATTTATAATTTGTATCCAAAGCGGCGCATTACTCCTGAAGCGCACGAATCAGCTGCGGCACAAACTGCTTTTTACGGGAGACAACACCCGGCAGCAGCACACCCTCGGCGCTTGGCTCCGTATGAAAGGCACGGGTCAGAAGCTCCTGTGCACCGGAACCGGCACAGAGAATGCGGGCAGATTGGTCCTGCAGGGAGGTGAGCATATAGAAGGCCATATCTACGCCGAGCTTTGTGTTGGAAAGGTACTGGGAAACCATGTCCCGTGCCTTCTGGTAGTTGGCCTCGCTGATGAAGCTGCCCTGCCCGACACCGATTTGCAGGCCGCCCTGTACAAAGATCTTATAGTCCTGCTGGAAGATATCCTCGGCAGTTTTTCCCTCCAGACTTTCCCCGGCCTCAAACATGGCGTGGGCCAGCTCATCAATATCCACCGAGGCAATCTCAGAGAGATTTTTGGCTGTGCGAATATCCAGCGGGGTACAGGTAGGGGACTGGAATTTCAGCGTGTCGGACAAAATGGCAGACAACAGAAGTCCTGCAATCTGGGGAGATACATCAATGTCCGCTTCCTGATACATCTGATAGATGACCGTGGCAGTACAGCCCACAGGCTGATTGCGGAAGTACACGGGGCCGCTGGTTTCCAGATTTCCAATGCGGTGATGGTCGATGATCTCAAGGATCTCGGCTTCTTCCCAGCCGTCAACGCACTGGGTCTTCTCGTTGTGATCCACCAGAATCAGCTGCTTCCGATGAAGATTTAAGAGGTTCCGGCGGGAGATCACACCCACATACTTTCCTTCGCTGTCCAGCACGGGAAAATAGACAAAGCGTACCTTTCCCATGACCTCTTTTACATATTCCACAGAGTCCGTCGTGCGGAAGGTCAGCAGATTATTCCGCAGCATATAGTGGGAGATGGGGACGCTCTGGGAGATCATGCAGGAGGCGGGGTAGGTATCGTGGGGGGTGGAAATGATGGTGCAGCCCTTTTCCGTGGCCAGCCGAACAATGGTTTTCGGTACGGCGGAGCCGGTGCATACCACAATACAGCTGGCGCCCATTTCAACGGCGCAATACTGGGATTCATATCGATTGGCCACCAGTACCAGATCTCCCGGCTCCAGAATCTCCTCCATGATCTCCGGGCTGGCGGCGCCTACTACCACCTTGCCGGAGGTGACGCAGCCGTCGGGGTCGCCGGTGATCAGTGTGCCGCCCAGCGTTTCGATGATATTGCGGTAGGGGGTGTGGGATACAGACAGAAAATTTGTACTGGAAATATCCATGTTGGCCATGGCCAGATCCTTCAGGGTGATAATACCCATCAGGTTCCCGGCGGAGTCTGTGATGGGCAGGGTGGAGATCTGCTGATCCCGCATGGTTTCCCATGCTTTTCGCACCGTGGTCATGCCATCCGTGCCGGGCATGGGGCGGATGTCGATGTCCTTTACCTGCGCACTGACGTCCGGGCACAGCTCCGGGGCGGAAACGCCAAATCGCCGCAGCACATATTCCGTTTCGCCATTGACGGCACCGGCCCGCAGAGGCTCGCAGTTCATTTCGCCAATTTTATTTTTCAGATCAGCGTAGGCGATGGCGGAACAAATGGAATCCGTGTCAGGATTCCGGTGGCCGATGACGCCGACTTTTCTCATTGCATCCATGCATATGCTCCTTCATGTGCAGTGTTGACAAGAAAATTATGTCTGAATATTTTAGCATACTCAGAGAAGAAAAAACAGCGTCCATTTGAGAACCTTGTGTAAAATGTTACCCGCAAAAGAGCAGAAACGAGAGAATGCATAACAATTCTGAAAAAAAGGCCGGACGCCAAACGTCCGGCCTGATGTGTATAGGATCAGATCAATATTCCCCCAGCCAGCGGTCACTGGTTTCCGGAACAGGGCTGCCTGCCCGAAGGCTTTCCGGAACATTAAGAACTCGCTGATTCCTGCTGCCTCGGAAGTTCAGCTCCAGACTCTTCTCGGAGAGCAGGAATGGCCCGTCAATGAGCACGTCCAGCTGCGAGAGCAACTGCTTCTGTGCCGTGGTGCCGGTAAAAAGCTGCTCAAAGGTGTAGCCGGAGTAGGATGCCACCTCATAGCCCTTTTCGTGGAGCAGCGCTGCAAGCGCTGCGAAGCCCTCGGGCTGAGCGAAGGGCTCGCCGCCGGAAAAGGTAACACCGTGACAGAGCGGGTTGCTCTGAACGATTTCCAGCAGCCGGGTCTCCTCCATGGGAACACCCCCTTCAAAGGCCCAGGTCTCCGGGTTATGGCAGCCGGGGCAGTGGTGTGGGCAGCCCTGCGCATAAAAGGTAGTGCGGATGCCCGGACCGTCTACGATGCTGTCCTCGGTGATGCCGGCCAGATTAAGCATGGGTGGAAAGACCGTGCTTGACCCGGTCACGCTCCTCAGCTCGCTTGGCATCGTTCCACTTGTCCATGGTGCCAACCAGATAGCCGGTGATACGGCGAATGCGCTCAAAGCCAACGCCTTCGCCCATTTTAACATGCATGTTTTCCGTTTTCATAGGTCATACCTCCTTAAAGTATGCGATATCGATGGTGTATTGGGTCATTATTCAATTCCCTGAAATGCGGGCATTTCGGGGTACATTTTCCGCAGCTCAGCAACACGCTCCGGGGGGATCTCCTTGCCTTCACGGCGTCCGCAGCGGGGGCAGACATCACCGATGACGCCCACATAGCCGCAAACCGGATCACGGTCGACGGGGTGGTTGATGCTGCCATAGCCAATGCCGCAGTCGTGCATCCAGCGGACAACGGTTTCAAAGGCTTCAACGTTCTTGGCAGTATCGCCGTCCAGTTCCACATAGCTGATATGGCCGGCGTTGCAAAGTGCGTGATAGGGCGCTTCCAGCCGGATTTTGTCGTAGGCGGAAATGGGATACCAGACGGGAATGTGGAAGCTGTTGGTATAGTATTCCCGGTCTGTCACGCCGGGGATCTTGCCGTAGCGCTTCTGGTCCATGCGGATAAAGCGGCCGGAAAGACCTTCGGCGGGGGTAGCCAGCAGGGTGAAATTCATGGTCAGCTCCTGAGATTTCTTGTCGCAGAAATCACGCATATAGCTGATGATTTTAAGCCCCTTCTGCTGCATTTCCTCGCTTTCGCCGTGGTGATGACCATAGAGGGCAGTGAGGGTCTCGGCCAGACCAATGAAGCCGATGGAGAGGGTGCCGTGCTTCAGCACCTCACGGAGATCGTCCTGCAGGGAAAGCTTGTCGGAGTCCAGCCAGACGCCCTGCCCCATCAGGAAGGGGTAGTTGTAGACGTGCTTGCTGGCCTGAATCTCGAAACGATCCAGCAGCTGCTGGGCGACCAGCTCCAGCATGGCCTGAAGCTTTTCATAGAACAGCTTTTCGTCCCCATGGCTCTCAATGGCCAGACGCGGAAGGTTGATTGAGGTGAAGGAAAGATTTCCGCGGGAATAGGCAATCTGCCGGGTGGGATCATAGACATTGCCCATGACTCTGGTGCGGCAGCCCATGGTGGCGACCTCCGTCTCCGGGTGGCCGGGCTTGTAGTATTGGAGGTTAAAGGGGGAGTCCAGAAATACATAGTTGGGGAACAGACGGCGTGCGCTGACCTTGCAGCTGAGCCGGAACAGATCATAGTTGGGGTCTGTGGGATTGTAGTTGATCCCTTCCTTCACCTTAAAGATGTGGATGGGGAAGATACAGGTCTCGCCGTGACCCAAGCCGGCATCCAGCGCCAGCAGAATGTTGCGGATGACCATGCGGCCTTCAGGGGTTGTGTCAGTGCCGTAGTTAATGGAGGAGAAGGGCGTCTGAGCGCCTGCCCGGGAGTGCATGGTGTTGAGGTTGTGGACAAAGCCCTCCATAGCCTGATAGGTGTCCCGGTCTGTGGCTTCTTCCGCCCGACGGCGTGCCCGGGCAATGACCTTGGCAGCGTCCTTTCCGGAGAGCTGGAAGCCTGCGCACAGTGCGGCGGCCACAGCACGGTCAAAGGCCGGAGCATTGCGGAGGCGGGCGTTTTCACCGGTGGCCTCGCCGGCGGCGTAGATGGCCTCCTGAACGGCTTCCTTGGCATCGTCCAGATCCAGCTTGTCCTCGACTGCTTCGGTGAGGCAGCGGCGGTAGGCGCGAAGGAAGGTTTTTGCAACGCCCTCTGCCATGCCGTAATCAAAGTTCGGAATGGACTGGCCGCCGTGCTGGTCATTCTGATTGGACTGAATGGCGATGGCGGCCAATGCGGCGTAGCTTGCAATGCCCTGGGGTTCACGGAGATAGCCATGTCCGGTGGAAAAACCGCCATGGAACAGCCGGATAATATCAATCTGACAGCAGGTGGTGGTCAGAGAATAAAAGTCAAAGTCGTGAATGTGAATGTCACCTTCCCGATATGCCTTGGCATGCTCGGGGCGGAGGAGATATGCTTCGTTATAGGCCTTCGCCCCTGCTGCACCGATCTGGAGCATGGAGCCCATGGCGGTGTTGCCGTCGATGTTGGCGTTATCCCGCTTCATGTCGCTGGCACGGGCATCGATGTTGGTGATCTCATCGATGGTCTTCATGAGAGACGTGTTTGCTTCACGGGCACGGGTGCGGTTGGCCCGATAGAGAATATAGGCCTTGGCGGTGGCGTTGAAGCCGTGATTCATGAGCTGCTGCTCAACGGCGTCCTGAATGGCCTCTACATTGGGGGAGGCGGAAGGATAGCGGGCCTCCAAATCGGCCTGCACGGCTCCGGCGACCCGGGCGGCGTCATCAGCAGTGCCTTCTCTACTGGCTTCCAGAGATTTCAGAATAGCGGAAACAATTTTGCCCTGCTCATAGAGCACCACACGGCCGTCCCGCTTTATAATGCTTTGAATCATAGTTCTCCCTCTTCTTTTCCTTATTTGTAACCAAGATATTGTGTTGATCGCTTGCGGAACACAATATCTGGTGCCTGACGTCTTACAATGCTACTATATTTTGTCACAGAGCTCCTGCAATGTCAAGAGAAAAAGTGCGAATTATCTGAAAAAAACACAAAATTTTGCGGCAAATAGTCGGAGGAACCACAAGATGTAGTATAAATGGATGAAAGCAGACTAGTTTCCCTGATTTTGCAGGCATGCATCCAGCAGACGTACAAAGGGCGCAATGGTGGAAATTCGGACACGTTCTCCGGCGGAGTGCGGGGAGAGTACATCCATACCGGTGGAGATCATCGGCATATCCGGTGCAAGCTGATGGAATACAGATGGCTCCAGTCCCACATGAACGGCATTTTTACGGAGCGTAAGCCCCATTGCAGCGCCCTGCTGGATCAAGAGGGTAGACAGGGGATCTTCGGAAACGCCGGGCCATGCGGCGTAGGTGTCACTTTCGGCGGTGTAGCCGAAGCCCTCTGCGGCAGCGGCGAGAAAATCTCCCTGCGCCTCCATTGCCGCATCCTGACAGGAGCGAAGGAAGCTGCGGATCTCCAGCTGACTGCTGTCTGCGGACAGTACACCCAGCGTACCGGAGGTGCCCACAACGTCTGATACCAGCGGGTGCATCTCCTGCACGCCGCAGGGAACCAGACCTGCAAGTGCCAGAAAATCATCTCGTTCGTCCACCGTCAAAACAGAGGCGGGCATGGCGGCGGCAGTAAACTGAACAGACAGTCCGGTTTCAACCGGGTACATCCGGCGGGCATCCTGCTGAAATTGATCCAGCAGTGCCTGAAGCTTTTCGGTGTCTCGCTGATCCACTACAATGGTTGCCGTGCTGCTGGAGGGAATGGCGTTGTGGGAGGTGCCTGCATGAACCTCTGCCAGCTCATAGGGGATCTCCACGGATTGCAGCAGCCAGAGAAGCAGCTGCGCGGCATTGGCTCGGCCCGCAGCAATATCATCTCCGGAGTGCCCTCCCAGAAGCCCGGAAATGGAAAGTGCAACAGGGCTGTCCAGCATGGGGAAAAAGCAGTCAGGGGCCCGGCGGAAGGTCTGACGGCGGCCACCGGCGCTGGAGATCATCAAGTCACCAAAGTGAAATCCATCCAGATTGATGAGACCGGAGCAGTCCTCCAGTACATTTCTGTCAAGCTTCATGGCACCGGCAAGACCTCGCTCTTCGTCAACCGTGAAGATGATCCGAAGAGGGACGTGAGGCCGCTGCGCCTGCAGAAGATACATAATGGCGGACAGACCGATACCACAGTCTGCACCCAATGAACTGCGGCCATCGGTGCAGAGAAAACCATCCTGTATTTTGGTGCGGATGGGGTCTGACGACGGTTTATAGTCCGGCGCCCCAACACAGACCATATCCATATGGGCCTGCACGGCAAGACGGGGGCGATTTTCCAGCCCTGCGGAGCCGGGAATATCACAGAGCAGGTTCCCGGCATGATCCAGCATGGGGGAAAAGCCCAGCGCTTCCAATTGGCTGGTCAAATGTTGAGCAATGGCTTTTTCCTGTCCGGAGGGGTGGGGGATCCGGCACAGTCCCGCAAATTCCTCCAATACACCGGTTTCAATTGTCTGAGCGTCCCACATAGCAAGCAGCCTTCCTTTTAGCATATTTGTGTTTAGTGTACCACCTTGAGATGCGCTTTACAAGGCGGAGAAAAAATTTTGCCGTTTTGTGAAAAAAGTGCTTGACAAAATGCTGAAGCGGGGATATAATAGCCATGCTCTTTGAGAGTTGCTGGTATAGCTCAGTTGGTAGAGCAGCTGATTTGTAATCAGCAGGTCGGGGGTTCGAGTCCGTCTACCAGCTCCACCCTCGCAAAGTGAATATGGGGGATTTCCCGAGTGGCCAAAGGGGACAGACTGTAAATCTGCTGGCTTCGCCTTCGGTGGTTCGAATCCACCATCCCCCACCAAGCATTAAACCGCTGAAAACGTCAGTTTTTAGCGGTTTTTTGTGTGTTTTTAATGGAAAAAAGAGAAAAGGAGCGATACCGTTGATCACCTTAGTATGCTATCCCCAATGCAGCACCTGCCGGAAGGCACAGAAGTGGCTGGAGGAACACCGGATCCCCCATCAGCTGCGGGACATCAAAGCGGACAATCCAAGCTTTGAGGAGCTGAGCCTTTGGCAGCAAAAAAGTGGGCTGCAACCGAAAAGGTTCTTTAACACCAGCGGACTGCTCTACCGGTCTATGGGGCTAAAGGAAAAGCTGCCGGGCATGACAGAAGCGGAGATGCTGCGGCTTCTCTCCACCGACGGCATGCTGGTAAAGCGTCCAATCCTGGTGGGCGATACCTTCGTGCTGGTGGGCTTCAAGGAGAAGGAGTGGGACGAGCGTCTGAACTCGGAATCGTTATAGTGCGGTACTGCATCATTGAGAAAAGCAGAAAAGCCGGTATCCGTTTGGATACTGGCTTTTCTGCTTGGAAAATATGGCGGGCATGCATAATTGAGCAGAACACTGGTGGAGGTTTATGCATCTGCCGCATCCTTTTTTGTGACTGCACGTAAGAATTGCTGCGTTCTGGGATTTTGAGGATGGTCAAAGACCTCGTGGGGCTCGCCCTGCTCCACCACCACGCCGCCGTCCATGAATACGACACGGTCGGCAACCTCCCGGGCAAAGCCCATTTCGTGGGTGACAACGGCCATGGTAATGCCGGTTTTTGCGATGGTTTTCATCACTGAGAGCACCTCTCCCACCAGCTCCGGGTCCAATGCGGCAGTGGGTTCATCAAACAGAATCGCATGGGGCTTTAATGCCAGCGCCCGGGCAATGCCTACTCGCTGCTGCTGGCCGCCGGAGAGCTGGGAGGGGTAGTGGTTCATGCGGTCACCCATGCCGACCAGATTGAGATAGTGCTCAGCAGCATCCCGGGCTTCGGCTTTTGACTGCTTCTGTACGATGGTAAGACCGGCCATCACATTTTCCAGCGCAGTTTTATTACGGAAAAGGTTGTAGTTCTGGAATACCATGGTGCTCAGACGGCGGAGCTCCTGCACGTCCTTTTTGGTGTGATGGTCGGCATCTACGGTTTTATCCCCCACGGTAATGATACCCTTGGTGGGCGTTTCCAGATAGTTGGTGCAGCGAAGCAGTGTGGTTTTGCCAGAACCGGAGGGGCCAAGAATGCAGACCACCTGACCGGTGGGAATCTCAAAGCTGATGCCCTTGAGCACGTCCACCGTGCCAAAGACCTTATGTACGTTCTCATAACGGATCATGGGGACGCCTCCTTAGTATTTTGCGTTGGCCTTCTGCTCAATGACCTTCTGGATGGCCACGAAAATCATATTGATGACCCAGTAGAGCAGCAGCACGCAGAGATAGACCTCCATAAAGCGGTAGGATTTGTTGGCCAGCATTTTTGCCTGAAGCATCATGTCCTTTACGCCCACCATGGAGCAGAGGGCGGAGCCCTTAAAGCATTCGATGAAGTTGTTGGCCAATGCCGGAATGGCCAGCCGGAAGGCCTGAGGCAGCACCACGTGGGTATACCCTTGCAGTGTGGTCATGCCGCAGGTGATGCAGGCCTCCATCTGCCCCTTGTCCACGGATTGAATGGCGCCACGGATGGTTTCCGCCATGAAGGCGGAATAGCTCAGGGCGAGACAGAGAACCGCCTTGGCTTCGAGACTCAGACTGGAGCCGCCTGGCAGCAGGGGAAATACGCCATAGACAAACAGAAACAGCTGGGCGATCAGCGGCGTACCCCGGAAGAGACTCAGCCAGACCTTCAAAATGGCCTGTACAACATGGTTTTTCATCATAGCCAGCAGTGCCAGCACAATTGCCAGTACAAAGGCCAGCGCAAAGGAGCATAAAGTGATCACAGCCGTCATTTTCAGACAGCTTAAAATGGGACGAAAGGCCTCGAAAAAGTATTCGGGTGCAAAATTATACACGGGATATCCCCCATTTCATAGAATCTGGAGAAAACCGGAGGGAGTGCCTCCGGTTTTCTGGGATTCAGGAAGGTTTTGAATTATTCGTTGCTCTGCCAAGCGTTTTCGCCGGTGGAGGTGACATAATTGATCTCGCCCTCGGGCAGCTGCGTAATATCCATCTCAAACCACTTGTTGGAGAAATCGGTGAGGGTGCCGTCCTCCTGCATCTGCGCAATCAGATCATTGATGGCGAGAATGGTGTTCTTGTTCTCCTCTACACGGTTGAAGGCATAGACGATGGGCATGTTCTTCCACTTGATGTCCTGAATGGTCAAGGTGTCGGAATAGCCAAGATCACGAACCTTATAGGCGCAGGTGGAGGTACACATCAGTGCACCGTCGGTTTCTTTGTTTACAACGTTCTGAATCAGAACAGCGGAGGAGTCGGGGTATACAGCGCTGATGGTAACGCCCTTTTCGGCCTCCTGCGCAATGATATCCTCCAGAATCAGAGCGGGGTTAGAGCCGGCGGGGGTGCAGATGGTCTTGCCGTCCCAGAAATCCAGATCACCGGCCTCGGGTACGCCATCCTCGGTGCGGGAGACGATGCAGTAGGATTCCCATGCATAGGTGTTGGTGAACCAGTAAGCGCCCAGACGGTCTTCGTTGACGGTGGTAACGCAGGCGATGGTGTCGGCTTCGCCGCTCTGGAGCATGCCCCAGATGCCGGTGGGATCTGCCACGATCCACTCAAGGTCAATGCCGTAGTAATCGCAGATGTAGTTCATGATGTCGATGTCCATACCCTCAACACCGCCGTTGCCGTCATCCTGACTCCAGCCGGCCTGCTGGCCGCTGGTGGCCACCTTCAGGGTTTTGCCCTTCAGAGATGCCCACTTGGTCTTCAGATCTTCGGAGGAAGCGGCAGCATCTTCCGAAGCGGAGCCGGCCGGTTCAGCTACAGAAGCTGCGGGTGTTGCATCCTCGGCAGGAGCAGCAGCTTCGGCAGTGGGAGCAGAGGCCGCAGACTGTGTTGCGGCAGAGCCTTCAGCGACAGAACTGCTGCTGCCGCAGGCGGCAAAGCTGCCCAGCATCATCAGCGCAAGCGTAGCGGAAGCGAGACGCTTCCAGAGATTTGTTTTCATGTTGGTTTCCTCTTTTCCTTATTAGAATAGGTTCGAATCAGCGAATCGCCGGGACTCTCGGCCCGTTCGCTAGCTAACTATTATTTTATGCCTTTTTCTGGTCGTTGTCAAGTAATACTTTAATGTTAGAAAGAAAAATAAAGGGAAGAAGCTAGAAAAAATGCACTGCTGTGGAAATTACAGCAGTGCGGAAAGAAAAAAGGAAAATTGTCTCAGGCCATATAGGGCCGCAGGGCTTCGATGTTCTGCCGGTCAGCGGCGGCGGGATCGTCATAGTAGCGGCCATCCGTGATCTCCTGCGTCAAGGCGCCGGTATAGTGGTATTGCGCCAGTACTGCAATGGCAGCGGCCAAATCTCTGTTCCCATCGCCCCAGCAGAGATGCCCGTAGGGAGTGCCGTCTACAAAGTGCAGGTGAGCAATATCACCATGAAAGGCTGAGAACCAGTCTTCCAGCGTTTCTCCGGCCACAGCCATAGCGCAGGTATCGATCATCGGACGGAGGTTGGGCTGGTCCAGGGTATCAAGGAAGGCTTTGGTTTCGGCCAGCGTACGAACCAGATTGGTTTCCTCCGGACGGAGACTTTCCATGACCAATGTGACGCCCAAGGGCTGTGCCTGCTGGCTCAGGTAAAGCAGCATATCAAGGCTGCGCTTCATGGCTTCCTCTCTGGATTCATCGGCAAGCCCCCAACCGGAGTTTACTGCCACCAGCGGGCATTCCAGCTCTGAGGCAAGCTGGATCCCGTGGAGGAAGTACTGCCGGGACTGGGCAATCAGCGCCTCACCCTTTGCGGCAAACTGCCATGGATAGGTACAATTTTCCGGGGTCAGACACCGAAGTGTCATGCCGGAGGCGTGAATGGCAGATTTGAGCCGGGGCAGCTCGGCCACGCCCTGATGGGTCAAAAGAACATGTGGTGCGGCACACCAGAGCTCCATGCTCTCATAACCGGCACGGCGCTGGCAGTTCAGCATATCCTCCAGTGAATGATAGAGATAGTGGATGCCCATGGCAGAGGGCTGATTGGATGCGATCATGGCAGCGAACCTCCTGAAATTCGTCAAAATAGATCATAAAACATTATAAAATGTTATGTTTATTCCAATTCTAAACCTTTTTCAATACAAATTCAATAGAAAACGGGAATTATCCAGCAAATATTCAATTTATTCATGAAAAAGCCTGAAAAAACTCAATATTTTTTCGTTTGACTTGTTTGTAGAATTCCATTATAATCAGGTTATTCAGGTCGCTTTATAACAGCTCTGTTCTACTGGCAGGCAGAGGAGCGCTATGGCGGTATGGAACGAAAGCAAAAAAGTGGCGAAGACCGCAAGGAACGACCACTTTGAGGAGGAGACAATTCATGGATTATCCAACAACCTTTTTTGGATGGGTCACCATGCTGGCTGAAAAGTATGGCGGTGAATTCCTGCGGGGCACAGGCGTTACGCTGGAAATCGCCATTTTGGGTACAATTTTAGGCTGCGCCCTTGGCTTTGCGGTGGGCCTTGTACAGAGTATTACAGTCGATAAGCATGCCACCGTGTTTTCAAAGATCCTGACCCGGGTGCTCAAGGCTGTGGTTGCAGTCTACGTGGAGGTCTTCCGTGGAACGCCTATGATGGTTCAGGCCATGGTTATTTATTATGGCAGCATGTCTGTGTTTAATTTGGATATGCCCTCGCTGGGGGCTGGCGTTCTGGTGCTGAGCCTCAATACCGGCGCATATATGGCAGAGTCTGTCCGCGGTGCCATCGGCGGCATTGATCCCGGACAGATGGAGGGCGGTCAGGCCATCGGCATGAGCTATATTCAGATCATGTTCCATGTGATCATCCCTCAGGCACTCCGGAATCTGATCCCTCAGATCGGCAACACCTTTGTGTCTGCCATCAAGGATACCTCCGTATTGAACGTAATCTCCGTAACAGAGCTCTACTTCATTGCCCGGACGGTTTCCGGTACATACTATAAGTTCTTTGAGACCTATTGCATCATCTGCGTGATCTATCTGATCCTGACCTTTGTTACCTCCAGATTGGTGCGCCTCATTGAAAAGCTCATGGCCGGTTCCCGGAACTATGAACTGGTGCTGGAAGAGGAGGAAGCGTAATGCCGGAAGATAAGAATGAAGTGATCCTCACGGTGAAGCATTTGGGGAAAAGCTTTGGTTCCCATGAGGTATTAAAGGATATCCACTTTGAAGTCCAAAAAGGTGAGGTCATCAGTGTCATCGGTTCCTCCGGTTCCGGTAAATCCACGCTTTTGCGGTGCATTAACCTGCTGGAAGAACCCAGCTCCGGTGACGTATACTATAAGGGCCAGCCTATTTCCCTGAAGCCCAAGGATAAGACGGCATTTCGGGCCAAGGTTGGCATGGTGTTCCAGTCCTTTAACCTGTTTGCAAACAAGACTGTCCTGCAAAACTGCATGATGGGTGTACAGATCGTCCGGAAGGAAGGCAAGGTCAAGGCGGAGGAGCTGGCGAAGAAATATCTCCGTCAGGTGGGCATGGGCGCTTATATCAATGCCCGCCCGGCACAGCTCTCCGGCGGACAGAAGCAGCGAGTTGCCATTGCACGGGCCCTGTGCATGGAGCCGGAAGTGCTGCTCTTTGACGAGCCTACCTCTGCACTGGATCCTGAGATGGTTGGCGAGGTGCTGGAAGTTATCCGCCATCTGGCGCAGGAGGGCATGACCATGGTGATCGTGACCCATGAGATGAGCTTTGCGAGGGATATTTCATCCCGGGTCGTGTTTATGGATGCAGGCGTGATCGTGGAGGAAGGTCCTCCCCAGCAGCTTTTTGGCGCACCGAAGATGGAGCGTACCCGGGAGTTCCTCAGCCGCTATCGTCAGGGCTGAGGTCGCAGGAGGAAAGAGAAAGGAAACCGGGATGACCCGGAAGGAAGTACATGAAACTTGAATCAAATGATATGACACCTTTGTATGTCCAGCTGCGCAATGAGCTGCTGCGGGATATACAGGGAAAGGTGTATGCCGCCGGAGAAAAGATCCCTACGGAGGCGGAGCTCAGCCAGATCTATGGCGTCAGCCGCATTACCGTCCGTCAGGCGGTACAGGAGCTGTGCGAGGAGGGCTGGCTGATTAAGAGGCAGGGGAAGGGCACCTTTGTGCAGCCCCGGCGGATTTCCAGAAAGCTTGACAACATGATGAGCTTCACCAAAAGCTGCCTGGTCTGCGGCATGACCCCATCCACCAATGTGCTGGAAAACCAGATCACAGCCTTGCCCATGGCGGCGCAGAAGCTGTTTGGTGAGGATGGCAGCGGGCAGTATCAGAAGATCGTCCGTCTCCGCATGGCAGATGGTATCCCTGTGATGCTGGATATCAACTATTTCCCGCTGCCGGAGTATTCATTCCTCCAAAGTGAAGACCTGACCGGGTCTCTCTATCACATTCTTGGAAGCCATGGTGTGCAGGTGAAGGCTTACCGGAATACTACGCTGGACATTGTGACGGCCAGCAAGGCGCTGGCCAGAAAGATGATGATCGGCGTTGGAACACCGCTGTTTTACATGGTGGAAAAGTGCTACGATCAGAATGACAGGCTGGTTCATCTGGGAATCGAGTATACGGTAGGAGAGTATTATCACTATTCGCTGGAAGATTATATCGTAAAGGATGAAGAATACGATGGTATATGATGTAAGTATTCTGGGCTTTGGAGACAATGTGGTGGATAAGTATGAGCATATTTCCACCATGTATCCCGGTGGCAACTGCGTCAACGTGGCGGTTTATGCCCATCGATTTGGAGCGGACCGGTGCGCCTATATGGGCTACTTTGGAAATGATAAGGAAGCGGCTCATGTGATCCGCTCATTGGAGCTTGAGCGCATAGAGACCTTCAAATGCCGCCAGCTGGAAGGGGAAAACGGATGCAGTTACAATACCATTGTGGACGGCGACCGGGTATGGCTCCATTCCAATGAAGGTGGTATTCGCCGGGAGATTCCCTTCGTGCTGGACATTTTTGACCTCCAGTATATCCGAAGATTTGATGTGGTGCACTCCGGAAACTACAGCTTTACCGAATCCGAGCTTCACAAGATCGGTGAGGCGGGTGTCCCGGTATCCTTCGATTTCTCCGATGATTCGGACGATGCCTATTATGAGCGGGTTGCGCCTTATGTGGATTATGCATTCTGTTCTATGGATGCGACAGAGGAGGACATTAAGGCGCGGCTGAAATGGATCCGCAGCCTTGGGCCACATCTGGTGTGCGCATCTCGCGGCGCAGACGGATGCATCCTCTATGATGGCCGGGAGTTTTACATTCAACCGGCAGTAAAAATTGAGCGTGTGGTTGACACCATGGGGGCGGGAGATTCGCTGGTCGCTTCTTTTTTGGTGTCCTACCTCAGTGGCCTGAAGCATGGGGTTCCAGAGCCTCAGGCCATAGAGACGGCGCTGGCACGTGGTGCTTCCTTCGCAGCAGGAATTTGCGGCGTGGAAGGCGCGTTTGGTTATGGATTGCAGTATGAATAAGCTGCGAAAAACCGCCCCGTTTATCGGGGCGGTTTTTCGCATAATGCAAGAAATGCTCCGGGGTTCGTGGATAAATTCCGTAAACCCCGGAGCATATGATTTAGTTGAAGCTTCCCAGCTGCTTTCCGGCCAGTACGTGGAAGTGCAGGTGATGCACCGTCTGGCCTGCGTCAGCGCCGCAGTTCGTTACCACACGGAAGCCCTCGGAAAAGCCCATTTCATGGCTGAGCTTTGCGATGACCCCATAGATGTGCCCGATCACAGGCTCCATCTCCGGGCCGATCACGGCGGCAGAGGCGACATGCTGCTTGGGGATCACAAGAAAATGGGTGGGAGCCAGCGGCTCAATATCCTTGAAGGCAAAGCACAGTTCGTCCTCATAGATCTTGGTGGTGGGAATCTCCCCCGCCATGATCTTGCAGAAAATGCAGTCTTCCATGATAGTTCCTCCTTACTTCTTTACATGCTCGGAAACAAAGTTATCTACAACGGCCAGGGCATTGTCCAGCATCAGGGGATCCTTGCCGCCACCCATGGCGGAATCGGGCTTGCCGCCGCCGGAGCCGCCGGTGATGGCGGTAACGGTACGGATCAGATCGCCTGCCTTGATGCCCGCTGCCACTGCCTTTTTGCCGCAGACGGCATTGAAGGTGATCTTTTCATCGGAAACGGAGGAAAGTACAGCAACCACGCTGTCGTCCTTTTCACGGAGCATATCACCGATCTTCCGCAGTGCGCCGGCACTCATGGAAGAAAGAGTGGTGGTGATCACGTTAAGGCCCTCGACCTTCTTGGCGGCGTACAGGAACCGCTCGGCATCGCTGGCCAGCAGCTTGCTCTGCATCTGATCCAGCTGCTGACGGAGCTCCTTGCCCTCCTTGATGACCTGCTCCAAATGTGTCAGCAGATCCTGCGGGGTGGTCTTCATGGCTGCGGCAGCCTTCCGCAGCTGGAAGGTGTTTGCGGCGGCAAGACGCAGGTTTTCCTTACCAACCATGGCTTCAATACGGCGGACGCCGGAGGCAACGGAGCCTTCGGATACGATGGTGAAGGAACCGATTTTTGCTGTATTAGTGAGGTGGGTACCACCGCAGAGCTCCTTAGAGATGTCGCCCATGGAGACGACACGGACGGTGTCACCGTACTTCTCACCGAACAGGGCCATAGCGCCCTCCTTCTTTGCCTCGTCGATACCCATGACCTTGGTGGTGATGGGGAGACCTTCCAGAATGGCGTCATTGACATATTCGGTGATTGCCTTGATCTCTTCTTCCGTAATGGCGGAGAAATGGGTGAAGTCAAAACGCAGGTGATCGGGGGTGTTGAGGGAGCCGGCCTGATGCACATGATCGCCCAGCACGGTCTGCAGAGCGGCCTGCAGCAGATGGGTGGCAGAGTGGGCACGGGAAATGGCATCCCGGCGCTCCCGGTCTACGATGCAGGAGACCTTCTGCTCGACCTCCAGCGTGCCGTGATCCATTACGCCGTAGTGGAGGTACTTGCCGGCCTTGTCCTTCTGGACGTTGGTAACGGTGAAGACATTGTGCTCCAGCGTAATGGTGCCCTCGTCCGGAGACTGGCCGCCCATTTCTGCATAGAAGGGAGTCTGATCCAGAACAATGATGCCCTCTTCACCCTGACGGATGGAAGAGCAGGGCTCGCCATCGGTTACAATGGCAAGAATCTTGCCCTGACCGGTGAGGTTTTTGTCATAGCCGGTGAATACGGTGGGGTTGGCATCGTCAAGTCCCAGATCAATGCCCGCCCAAGCCAGATCGCCCAGTGCCTCACGGGCCTTACGGGCACGAACACGCTGCTCCTCCATCAGTGCCTGGAAGGCATTTTGATCCACGGTCATGCCCTCGTCCTGTGCCATCTCAATGGTCAGGTCGATGGGGAAGCCGTAGGTATCATAGAGCTTGAAGGCGTCGGCACCGGAAAATACGGTCTCACCCTTGGCCTTATGCTCCTCAATCATGCCGTTATAGATCCGAAGACCGGCATCAATGGTCTTGTCAAAATTCTCTTCCTCTACACGGATGACCTTGGTGATATAGGCCTGACGCTCCCGGAGTTCGGGATAGTGGCCCTCGTTCTCATGAACAACCGTGTCGCAGACCTTGTAGAGGAAAGGCTCGTTGACGCCCAGCAGCTTTCCGTGACGGGCCGCACGGCGAAGCAGACGGCGAAGCACATAGCCACGGCCCTCGTTGGAGGGCAGTACGCCATCGCAGATCATGAAGGTTGCGGAACGGATATGGTCGGTGATGACACGAAGGGATACATCCTTATCATGGCTCTGGCCATAGCTGGCGCCGGTTATCTCCGTTACCTTGTTGGTGATGTTCATGACAGTGTCCACATCGAAAAGGCTGTCTACGTCCTGGCAGACAACGGCCAGACGCTCCAGACCCATGCCGGTATCGATGTTCTTCTGTACCAGCTCGGTATAGTGGCCCTCACCATCGTTGTTGAACTGGGAGAAGACAACGTTCCAGACCTCCATATAGCGGTCACAGTCGCAGCCTACGGTACAGCCGGGCTTACCGCAGCCGTACTTTTCGCCACGGTCATAGTAGATCTCAGAGCAGGGGCCGCAGGGGCCGGAGCCGTGCTCCCAGAAATTATCTTCCTTGCCGAACTTGAAGATGTGGTCGGCGGGAACGCCGATCTCCTCGTTCCAGATCCGGAATGCTTCATCGTCGGCCGGGGTGGTCTCGTTGCCGGCAAACACAGAGGGATACAGGCGGTTGGGATCCAGACCCACCCACTCGGGAGAGGTCAGAAATTCCCATGCCCAGTGAATTGCCTCGTTCTTGAAGTAATCACCGAAGGAGAAGTTGCCCAGCATCTCAAAGTAGGTCCCGTGGCGGGCAGTGTGGCCGATGTTCTCAATGTCGCCGGTGCGGATACACTTCTGGCAGGTGGTGACCCGATGACGGGGGGGCTCCTGCTCACCGGTGAAGAAGGGCTTCATGGGCGCCATGCCGGAGTTGATGAGCAGCAGGGAAGGGTCGTTCTGGGGGATCAGCGAAAAGCTGGGCAGACGAAGATGACCCTTGGTCTCAAAGAAGGACAGGAACATCTCACGCAGCTCGTTGACTCCAAAGTTTTTCATACAAATTCCTCCATATTTTAAGCAATCACGAAAAGGAAGCCGCAAAGAAAAAACTCCCGCCCCCGAAAAACAGGGGCGGGAGAACATCTCACGCGGTACCACCCTGATTTGTCCCAATGGACACCTCAGACGCCTTAACGGGGACGAACGTACCGGTTTTCCGGTCAGCTCAGGAGTGGCCTGCATGGAATCCCCTTGCCGGAGCTTTCACTGTCCTCCGGTCGCTATGCTGGGAAGCGCCATACTTCTTTCCGTCATTGCCTTTGCATATTCCATATCATTTTAACACGATTTACCCGTTTGTCAACAGCTATCCGGGAAAAAACATGAATTCTTTTCTACAGGGAGCGGCGCATGAACCACAGAAAAAGGGGCAGAATGAGACCGGGTGATGTCATGTTTATCTCGTTTCTGAGAACGATCGTTTTATATCTGGTTATCGTATTGACGCTGCGGGTGCTTGGAAAGCGGCAGGTGGGAGAGCTGGAGCCATCGGAATTGGTGGTTGCCATTCTGATCTCTGATCTGGCGGCGGTGCCCATGCAGGACATCGGGATTCCGCTGCTCTCCGGTGTGATTCCAATCATTACACTGCTGGCCATGGAGCTGCTGGCCTCTGAATGGAGTATGCATTCGGTGCGATTTCGGGCTTTTCTCTGTGGGAAGCCGGTGTTTATTATTCGGGAAGGCATCATAGACCAACAGGCCATGGCAAAAAACCGGCTCACAATCGATGAATTGAATCTTTGCCTGCGGCAGGCGGGAATTCTGGATCCCCAGCAGGTTCAGTATGCGGTGCTGGAGACCAACGGTCAGCTGACGACCTTCCTCTACCCAAAGTATGCCCCATTGACCCCGGAAACTGCCGGAAAGAAGGCGCCCGGTCAGGAATTTCCGGTCAATTTGATCTGCAACGGACGGATCATGGAGGAGAATTTACAGGCCATTGGAAAGGAGCCTGCATGGCTCGATGAGGCGCTGGCCCGGGAGAAGGTCACGCTGGAAGAGGTGTTTTGGATGACGGGGACTGCCGGTGGAACCGTTCAGATTGTACGGCGGGAGGCGGGAGAATGAAGAAAATGGCACTATCGGTGGGGATTTTGGTGCTGCTGACAGCCTTTTGCTGGTTTACCGCATGGCGGGTAGATGACCTGTGTACAGAGACATCTTCCGTGCTGGATCAAGCGGAAATTCAAGTGGTGCAGGGAGATTACCATGGGGCTGGGGAGACGGCGGCACGGGCCTTTCAGATGTGGAACCGCCATGAAGGATTTTTCGGCATGGCGCTGCGGCACACAGAGGCTGATGATATCGGCATATTGTTTCCGGGACTGATCGAAGCGGCGGGACAGAAGGATCAGGGGGAATTCCTGCTTCGAGTCAGGGAATTGAAGGCGAACCTTCGGCATTTGGGACGAATGGAACTGCCATATTTGTTTAACGTGCTGTAAAACCACCGGAGCAGTGCGCTAAGACTGCTCCGGTGGTTTGAAATCGTTTTATTTTCCGGCGGCATCCACGCAGGTGCGGATCGCCTCAATGACGGCGCTGCGCATGCCCGCCTTTTCCAGCTCAGCCACGGCGCGAATGGTGGTACCGCCGGGAGAGCACACCTCATCCTTGAGCTGGGCGGGATGCTTGCCGGATTCCAGCACCATTTTTGCGGAGCCCAATACAGCCTGAGCGGCCAGCGCATAAGCCTGCTGTCGGGGAATACCGGCGTAGCAGCCTGCGTCCGCCATAGCTTCGATGAACATGTACACATAGGCGGGACTGCTGCCGGTCAGTGCCGAAACTGCATTCATGAGCCGCTCCGGAAGCACAGAGGTTCCGCCGGCCAGAGAAAATAGTTTCAAAACGCTGTCCTGCTCCTGCGGTGTAACGTTACTGGAAAAGGAGAAGGCTGTCATGCCGGCCTGTACGGCAGCAGGGGTATTGGGCATGGCACGGACTACTTTTTTTTCTGGGCCCAGCACATCGAAATAGGACTGAATCGTCAGTCCAACGGCGATAGACACGATGATCTGATCCTTGGTGATCATCGGCGCAATCTCCTGAAGAATTTCCGGCATGACAATGGGTTTGACTGCCAGAAGGATCAAGTCACAGCCTGCGATGGTCTCGGCTGGCGTTCCGGCTGCCGTTGCGCCGGTGCGCAGGCAGACGGCCCGGAGCTTTTCCTGACCGTGATTGCAGGCAATCACGGTGTTTTCTGCGTCCTTGCAGAAGGCGTCCATGAGAGCACCGCCCATATTGCCGGTACCGATGATACCAATTTTCATAAGTTATCCCTCCAATACGCCGCTTTCGGCAATGCGGGCAAAGGCCCGCTTCATTTCATCCTGTGTCCGAACCAGTGCGAAACGTACATAGCCCTCACCCAGTGCGCCAAAGGCACTGCCGGGGGTCACGGAGACACCGGCACGCTCCAGCAGCGCTATGCAGAAATCCTGACTGGTCGCATAGGCCGAGGGGATCTTTGCCCAGACAAACATGGTTCCGGCAGGCTTTTGAATGTGCCAGCCAATCTTTCCAAGCTCCTCCACCAGATAGTTCCGCCGGGCCTCATAGGCGGCGCTGACTTCCTGTACACAGCGCTGATCTCCGGTAATGGCGGCGATGGCCGCCTTCTGGATGGGCAGGAAAATGCCGAAGTCCAGATTGGATTTCAGGGTTCGGAGATTACCGACCACATCAGGATTGCCGATGCAGAAGCCTACACGGGCACCGGCCATGCCGTAGGTCTTAGACAGGGAGTTGAACTCCACACCAACATCCATGGCGCCGGGGTGGCTCAGAAAGCTGCCGCAGGTATTGCCGTCGTAGACCAGTTCGGAATAGGCGTTGTCGTGGATCACAATAATATCGTATTTCTTTGCAAAGGCGATGAGCTCATCGTAGAAGCTGTCAGGAGCCAGTGCGCAGGTGGGGTTGTTGGGATAGGAGACGATCATCAGCTTGGCACGCCGGGCAAGGTCTTCCGGAATTGCCTTTAGATCGATCAGATAGTTGTTTTCCTCTTTCAGCGGCATGTAGTGGAGCTCGGCACCGGCCAATGCGGTTCCGTCAGCGAAAACAGGATAGCAGGGCTCCGGCAGCAGCACCACATCGCCCTCATCCAGAATCGAAAGGCCAATGTGGCTCAGCCCTTCCTGAGAGCCAAGTACGCTGGTGATCTGCGTTTTGGGGTCTAGCTTGACGCCGTAACGGCGGTCATACCACTGTGCTACAGCCTCCAACAGCTCCGGCAGGTCTACAATGGCATAGAGATAGTTCTCCGGTTTCAGCGCCTCTTCACTGAGTACCTTGGTAATGTGAGGTGCAGGGGGAATGTTGGGTGCGCCGATGGAGAAGTCGATGACCTCTTGGCCACGAGCCTCCACCGCAGTGCGGCGGTTTTTCATGACGGTAAAAATGGACTCGCCAAAGCGATCCATGCGTTTAGAGAATTTCATGTTGATCATACCTTTTTCGGAATTTGGAGATATTATACTATATTCCGCCGCCGCATGCAATGAAAAGGGGACTGGCAGAATAGCAAAAATGCCGGAGCCGCAAAGGCTCCGGCATATACAGGTTTTATGCGCCGATGGCTTCAATGGCCGCATCGGTATAGCCGACAGCACGGAGGTAATCGGCTCCAAGGCTGCGGTCTACGATCAGAGTCCCGTATGCCTGCATTTGATAGGGCGTGCTGCCTCCGGCGGATTCCTTCAAAATCCCGACAGCATGGGCAAACCTGGCATAGTCGTCAGTGGGGTCGGTGCCTGCGTGGCCCACCAGCAGGCAGCCGATGGAGTTGGCCCACTGTTCATCGTCCGGTGAGTTTTCCTCCCGGCCACGGCGGTGCACCTGAATGCTCTGATTATTTGAGACGTCCGGGTAAAACTCGTCCGTGTCGTGGAAGCGGATCACATGGTCATCCAAGACCCGCAGGGCTGCATACTTTCCGTTGTGGTTTACGGTATCAAAGCTGTAGACTCCGGAAACCAGTGTGGGAACATCGTCGCCATCGTTCTTCCAAGGGGAGAAGGGATAGTCTGGGATGGTAGAACAGCAGAGGCTGAGATAGAGGATCTGTCCGTCCTTTACCACCACACACATGGCGTCCTTTCGTTCCTCGGGATCCTGATTTTCACCGGCGCCTTCGAAGAGAAAGACCAGCAGACCGGATTGCTGCGCTTCGGATAGCGTTTCAGAATAGGTTCCGTTGATCTTGACCAGCGCTGCGGCGGCGGAGCTGCCCTGCTGGATGTTATAGGCGGTCATAGCTTCCTCGATGGCTGCGGCGGACAGCATCCCTTCGGTGATGGGCATGTCATTGCCCCGAAGCGGATCAATCTCAGCAGCGCTGCCTGCTGCCGTATTGGCCTCCTTTACATCCGGTGTGGCTACGGCCTCCGTGACAGTGGCACCCCAGACGGCCTGATCTGCCGCTGGAGAGGCAGCGGGGACAGAGGCGGCGGCCATGGCCGCAGGAGCGGCACAGCCTCCCAGCAGCAGGGAAACGGCAAGAAGCAATGCGGCAAGGGCGAAGGAACGCCGAAACTGATCTTGCAGCCTGCAATGTCTCATGATATATCGCATTCTGAATCCTTTCTATCATCGGTATCCCAACGATTATACAGGATAAAGCCCGGGTGCTGTCAAGAGATTTATTGTTTTTTGTGCGCATTTTTTGCAGAAAAGCTCGTTTTTTGTAAAAAAGACACTGAGCGGGGCATTTTAACCCGCTCAGTGCAAAAAAAATTTGACTTTATAGCTTTTGCTTCAAAATATGCTTTGCGCAGTCGGCGGCATCCTCCGGCGGTACCTGCTTGGAATACCGGGCCTCATTGTAGTAGGAAATGAATGTCTCAAAGTCCTGTTCTCCGGCGTATTCCTGCTTTAGGATCTCGTTGGGCGTTTTCGCTGGGGCGCTGGGATCCCGGGCAGATACCTTTTTCAGCATCTGCTGGAAGGCAAAGCGCAGCTTCATGGTTGGATCAGTGAAATCCTCCAGCTTTTGAGGACGCTCCCGCAATTTACTGAGTGCCTTTTTCATTCGGGCACGAGTATCGCCCAGCATTTCTTTGGCGTCAAAGAGGCTTTCCGTTTCATCCACATAATCCTCCTCGGTTACTGGAGCAAAGCGGTCTTTGAGATTCCGAAGAAAGCCCGGCAGCTGTACGCCGTGCTCCCGAAGCTTCCCAATGAGCCGATAGAGTACATAGCAGAGAAACAGCACGACTAAAATAAAGGCAAAGATCTCTACACCAGTGGTGATCCAGCTGGCTTCCCCTTTGGGCTCGGCGTTGAGGATGCTTTCTTCAGCAACGGATTCTGTTACGCCTTCATCCACATCCACACCAACGGTGCGGCGGTCAAAGAGGCTGGAGAAGAAGGCGAAAAAGGCGATCAAAGCCCGGATCACATAGGCAAAGCCTGCGGAAAACAGATGGAAAATAGGATAGATGTTGGAGATAAAAGCGGCCACAATGATGAAACCTGTGACCAGCAGGAAGTTACCCATCTGCATACCGGCGGGATAGACCACACGGCGGTCACCACTGCCTTTGTGCAGGCTTTTGCGCAGGCCCTTTGCACTGAACGCAAACAGCGTCAGCAGGAAAAAAACAATAGAGACCCAACTGAGCAGCCGGGATACATTGTCGGGCCACTGCAGGCCGGTACAGACCATCAATACGGCTACATGAATCAGGATGCCGGTGACCGCCATGGGGGCGTATACCGTGTATCCGGCCTTTCTGGCGGAAAAGAAGAAAAATACAGAAAAGAATGCGGTCAGCAGCGTGATGAGCAGCTTTATGAGCAGTCCGGCCGGCGTAAGCAGCAGGGCAAAAACCACACCGATCACCAGCCCAATGCCGCATAGGGCTGTAGAGACACCTATAGGACGGGGCATGGAGATCCGCCCCAGCACAAAGCCCAGAATGGACAGGCAGGGAATCAGACAGCAGCGGTACAGGGGATAATGGCATAGCTGCTCCATCAGAACGCCCAGAGGAATTACAAACAGCAGGGCCATCACAAAGTTGATGCACTCAAACAGCATCCGCTGCATCGACAGTTTCTTCAAAGTGGATGGCCTCCTTTCTGAGCGTAATATGGGTGACGGAATTGCCCTTCCGCCGGAGCTCTTGGGCACGGCTGTCCAGAGAGGCGTTCCAGAAGGTGGAGAACACCAGAATATCTGTTTCGGAGGTGTCGTTTTCCACCAGCTTCTCCATGGTACGGTAGATGGACTCGTGCTCCTTGAACTGGAGACCGGCTAAGGTCTCAAGAATATGATTCATCTGTGCGGCATTGCAGGCGGGCTCGATGTCGATGGGAACGTCCGGTGCATAGGAGATGGAGGCATTGGAATACAGCCCAACCTCCATGCCGTTGACAATGGCCCAGTTGCAGAGGGTGGCCACGGTACGGATGCCATATTCCATCTCCTCCATCTGCTGGGCAGTCAGCTGACCCCAGAAATTATCCTCTGGGTCAATGTTAAAAACAAGCAGCAGTCGGGGGAATACGGTATAGTCGTGTGTTTTTACCTGAAGTGTGCCGGTGCGGGCCGAGGCGCGCCAGTGGATATCCTTCCTGCTGTCACCGATTTGATAGCCCCGGATACCGTTGATGAGAATGGGATCCGGAAAGATCCAGCGGCGCACGGATACATCACCTTGCCAGCGCAGCGCCTCGTCCGGCAGCTGATCTTCGCCCAAAAGGCTGGGATAGACAAACAGCTTTGCATCGGAGTGCGCTTCCTGACTGACAGAGTTCAGGCCAAACAGATCGCCCGCAGTCAGGGTGGTGATGGAGAGGTCATAATAGCCCCGACGGATACATTTTACACTGTAGCGCCGGGTGATACGGCGGTATGGGCGCAGATAAAAGACACTCCGGTGAAACCGGTCGTCCATAATCTCCAGATTTTCCTGGGATCGGAAACGCAGCCAGGGGGAGAGCTTGGATTCCACACGCAGCCAGGGAAGTGGCGTGAGCTTCCGGTTGGCGATGATCTCCTGCAATTCCAGCGTTTCACCTTCAAATACAGCCTTTCGGCTGAGCTTCCGTTCATAATGAAGATGACGAAAGGAGACCTTTGCATAGTATTTCGATTGCAGGATGGCTAGGGCGCCTACAATAATAATCAGCCAAATGGCAGCGGTCATAGCACGATCACCTGACCTTACAGCTTTTCCGTGGTGGATTCGGTGGGGGCGGGGATAGAGGAGAGAATACGACTCACGATCTCGGAGGCCTTGTTTGCAGAGTTGTACTTTACCTTCAGGATCAGACGGTGGGCAAAGACCGGCACGGCCATAGCCTTTACGTCATCGGGCAGTACATAGTCCCGGCCATGAATGGCGGCGTATGCCTGACAGGCCCGGAGCAGGGAGAGCATGCCACGGGTGGAAGCACCCAGCTCCACATCCTCATGTTTTCTGGTGGCCTCAACCAAGGCGACCATATAATTGCGGATGGGATCCGATACGGTAACACCGATAATTGCATTCTGAATTTCTGTAATTTCCTCTCCGGTGGCAACAGCGTCCAGCGTAACCAGCGGAGAACCGTCTATGTAGTTTTTCAAGATGTCAACGCTCTCACTGGTGGAGGGATATCCAAGGGTCAGCCGCACCAGAAAACGGTCCAGCTGAGCTTCCGGCAGCGCAAAGGTGCCGGAGGATTCCACGGGGTTCTGGGTGGCGATTACGTAGAAGGGGGAACCCAGCGGACGGGTCTCGCCGTCGATGGTAATCTGCTTTTCCTCCATGCACTCCAGCAGGGCTGACTGGGTACGGGGAGTGGTACGGTTGATCTCGTCGGCCAGAAGAATGTTGGTAAAGGCTGGGCCGGGCTGAAAATCAAATTCACCGGATTTCTGATTATAGACACTGAGGCCGGTGATGTCGGATGGAAGCAGATCGGCGGTGAACTGGATCCGCTTAAAGTCGCAGCGGATGGACTTTGCCAAGGACTTGGCCAGAACTGTCTTGCCGGTGCCGGGCACATCGTCCAAAAGGACATGACCGCCCGCAAAAAGGCTCACCAGAATCAGGTCGATTTCATCCTTCTTTCCAATGAGCACGCGGCTGATGTTGTCGTTGATTTTCTGCGCCACTGCGCCAATCTGTTTGATCTCCATGATATAGACTCCAATCCCCAGCACTGCTGGCAGTGATATCTGACAAAATGGGTTAGACGTCAGAAATAGAATGTATACATTATACACAAATAATGTTTGCAATGCAAACGATTCAAGGAGCGAAATGTGAAGATTTGGTGTGATTTTGGGAATTTCAGGTGTCGGATTTTGTCCTGCATCTACCATGTGTGACAGAGGCGCATAAAAAAGAACCCCGTCCTGAATCAACAGAACGGGGTTCGATAAAAGCTAAATTACTTCAGCTCGGCGGTAGCGCCAGCTTCCTTCAGCTTCTCAACCATAGCCTCGGCGTCAGCCTTAGCAACAGCTTCCTTCACGTTAGCGGGAGCGCCGTCAACCATAGCCTTAGCTTCCTTCAGGCCAAGGCCGGTGAGCTCACGGACAACCTTGATAACGGCGATCTTGTTTGCGCCGACTTCCTTCAGGACAACGTCGAACTCGGTCTTCTCCTCCTCAGCGGGAGCAGCAGCAGCAGCGCCAGCAGCGGGAGCAGCGGCAGCAGCAGCGGAAACACCGAACTCCTCCTCCAGAGCGTGAACCAGCTCAGCCAGTTCCAGAACGGAGAGAGTCTTAACTTCTTCAATCATAGCAGTAATCTTTTCGCTAGCCATTGTAAATTCCTCCATTTAACAGATTTTAGATAAATAATTCTGCTTATTCTGCAGCAGCAGCCTCGGGGGCCTCCTTCTGAAGCCGGATCTGATCCAGCACGAAGGCCAGAGAGCTGATGGGAGCAAGCATGGTGCCAAGAACCTGGGCAACCAGATCGTTCTTGGAAGTCAGCTCGCCAAAAGCGTTGAGCTCATTGACGGAAACCATCTTTCCCTCAACGAAACCACCCTTGATGGTCAGGATCTTGTTCTTCTTTGCGAACTGGCTGACGATACGGGCGGGAGCGATGGGATCGCCGGTGGACACTGCGAAAGCGGTGGTACCATTGAGCACCTCATCGAAATCATAGCCGTTGTCGCGGCAAGCCAGACGGGTCAGGGTGTTCTTTACAACAGTGTAATCAACACCGGCCTCACGGAACTGGGTACGGAGCTCCGTATCCTGAGCCACGGTGATACCCTTGTAATCTACAAAAACACCAGCGGAAGCGCCCTTGATCTGCTCGGAAAGAGCAGAGACAGTAGCCTTCTTTGCTTCAAGAACCTTAGCGTTAGGCATTTGTATGTCACCTCCAGAAAAAATGTCCTCGTACCAGAGCAGTACGAGGACACAAAAGACGTAAATAATCCATTGTGCTTCCTCGGCAGGATGGGGAACCCTTATGGCAAAAGCCTCCTGCTGTCTCTGGCAGCGTTATTTATTATACCAAACAGGACGCTGCCTGTCAAGCACAAAATTTCGGATTTTTAGAATCAGATCAATACTTGCTGGTGCTGACCTTGATGCCGGGGCCCATGGTAGAAGCCAGGACGCAGGACTTGATATACTGACCCTTTGCAGCAGCAGGCTTTGCCTTGATGATTGCAGCAATGAGGGTGTCGAAGTTCTCAACCAGCTTCTCGGAGCCGAAAGAAACCTTGCCGATGGGGCAGTGGATGATGTTGGTCTTGTCGAGACGATACTCGATCTTACCGGCCTTGATCTCGCCGATGGCCTTAGCAACATCGGGAGTTACGGTGCCGGCCTTGGGGGAAGGCATGAGACCCTTGGGGCCCAGAACCTTACCGAGACGGCCAACGATGCCCATCATGTCGGGGGTAGCAACAACAACGTCATAGTCAAAGAAGTTTTCCTTCTGGATCTTCTCGACCATGTCCATGCCGCCAACATAGTCTGCGCCAGCCTCACGAGCAGCGTCAGCCTTGGCGTCCTTTGCGAAGACCAGAACCTTGCGGGTCTTGCCGGTGCCGTTGGGCAGTACTACAGAGCCACGAACCTGCTGGTCAGCGTGACGGGAGTCAACGCCCAGACGGATGTGAACCTCTACGGTCTCGTCGAACTTAGCTTTTGCAGTATTGACAACAAGAGCGCAGGCGTCCGTAGCGTCATACTGTACGGAACGGTCGATGAGCTTTGCGCTCTCCTGATAATTTTTACCTTTCTTCAATTGAATATCCTCCTTATAGTGGTTCGTCGGAAAAATCCTCCCACGTTATGAGGCACGCTTTACAGATTTGCGCTAACCTCGGATGCTGGTTAATTAGTCTACCACGGTAATGCCCATGGAACGGCAGGTGCCGGCCACGTTGCTCATTGCAGCCTCGATGGTAGCTGCGTTGAGGTCGGGCATCTTTCTCTCAGCGATCTCCTTGACCTGGGCCTTGGTGATGGTGGCAACCTTATTCTTGTTGGGTTCGCCGGAGCCCTTCTCCACGCCGACAGCCTTCATGATGAGGGTAGCGGTGGGGGGAGTCTTGGTGACAAAGGTGAAGCTGCGGTCGGCATAAACCGTGATTACAACGGGGATCTTGAAACCAACCTGATCCTTGGTGCGCTCGTTGAATTCCTTAATAAACTGAGCGATATTAACACCGTGCTGACCCAGAGCAGGACCAACCGGAGGAGAAGCAGTAGCCTTAGCGGCATTGATCTGCAGTCTGATATAACCTGTTACTTTCTGTGCCATGAAGAGCACCTCCTGAAAAAATGTGGTGATACGCATAGCGTATATTTGGCGGAGTATAACACCCCTCCCACGTTCCGGCCAGCCGGGCCGGGGGGATTGAGCCGATTATTCCTGAACCAGCTCTACCTGATCGAGCTCCAGCTCAACCGGCGTTTCGCGTCCGAACATGGAAACCACCACGCGGACGGAATTGTTGTCGATATCGAGTGCATCCACACGACCGGTAAAGGACGTAAGAGGCCCATCGTTGATCTGGACAGTGTCGCCCAAAGTGTAGGGAACCTCAACGGTATGCTTTTCGATGCCGAGCTGCAGAACCTCTTCCTCGGTGAGAGGAATGGCTCGAATCATCGGCTTTGCGTCCGCGTCAGCGCCGACAAAGCCGGTAACGCCGCGAACAGAGTTGATGATGTACCATGCCTCGTCGGTCATGATCATCTTCAGCAGTACATAGCCGGGGTAAATCTTGCGTTCAACGGTCTTGGAACCGGAGTCCGTTACCTCGGTAACAGTCTCCATGGGGATCAGTACCTCATGAATGAGATCCTGAAGGTGGCGGTTCTCAATACTTTTCTCGATGGTGGCTTTTACGGTATTCTCATAACCGGAATAGGTATGGACAACATACCATTTTGCTTCTTCTGCCATGATGTCACCCTGCCTTAGTTAAAGAGGCCGATGAGCCACTGAACGATCAGATTGCTGATGGCGTCGAAGATCCAGATGAAGACGCCGATGACCAGCACAGAGATAAGAACGACTACAGTATTCTGGAGAACCTGCTTTTTGGTGGGCCATACAACCTTTTTCAGCTCAGCCCGCATTTCACGGAACCATTTGCTGATGCGCTTGCCGGTCCGGCGGAAAAAGCCCTCTTTTTCCTGTTTCTTAGCTTCTGCCATTTACGGTAGCCTCCATTACTTGGTCTCGGTGTGAACGGTGTGCTTTCTGCAGAATCTGCAGTACTTTTTCATTTCGAGACGATCAGGGTCGTTCTTCTTGTTCTTCATGGTGTTGTAGTTTCTTTGCTTGCACTCATTGCATCTCAGAGTCACTTTAACGCGCATTTCGGCACCTCCTTAAAATTGCCTCCCTGTATCACTGCACTCATAAAAAATTTGAATGGCCCATTGGGCCGTGTGCAGCTGAAAACGGGCATAGAAATCCCGCCCGAAATCACAGGTAAAGCTATTCTAACACAGATTTTTTTTGCGGTCAATACGGAAATCCTGTTTTTCTGAGAAAAAATATGATTTATCACAGGATACAGCCGATTCCTTGCCCGGGGAAACAAAATGTGGTATACTGAGGCAGAACATTGCGGATGAGCAGGAGGAATTGGCATGAAGGTAATGGCACTGGATTACGGCGATGCAAGGACGGGCGTTGCCGTTTCAGATCCCTCGGGGATGATCGTGGGCTTTACCACGGTGATCTCAGAGTGGAACCGGGAAAAAGCTGCCGACAAGGTGGCGGCGCTGGTGCAGGAAAAAAAGCCGGAACGGCTGATCATGGGTTTCCCGAAGAATATGGACGGTTCTGAGGGGCCAAGAGCGGATCTCTACCGGGAATTTGCGCAGATGCTGGAGCAGCGAACCGGTATGGAGGTGGTTTTGTGGGATGAGCGCCGGACCACCATTGAGGCGCATAATATCCTGTCGGCAGGCGGGAAGAAGATGAAGCAGCACCGAAAAAATGTGGATGCGGTTGCGGCATCCCTGATCCTAGAGGGATATCTTCGTTTTTTGGGGACAGGGTTTTAAGAGAACAGAAATGATTTTGGACCGGAGCGTGGCACTGTGTGCTGGAAACTCCGGTCCAAACTTATTTTTTCCGCAGCTCTGCAATCCCTGTGAGAATCAGAAAGCCGCCAAAGAGTCGGCGGAGCAGATCCAGCTCCATATGCATGGCCGCCATGCTGAGGATCCCGGCTGTGAGGCAGCCGCATAGGGCGGCAGGAAGTACGGCCTTCCATTCCACCTGACGATTTTTGCTGTGGATCAGCAGGGCCGCTGCGGCAGTTGGGAGAAAATAGAGCAGGTTGATCCCTTGGGCGGTCTTCTGAGCCATTCCTGCAAAGCCTGTGAGATAGATCATTAAAATTGTTCCGCCGCCAATGCCAAAACCGGATAAAATGCCGGTAATGAGTCCGGCAGCCAGTGCGGCAATAAAGGTCAGCATATCAGGCTCCGAATGCCGCCGTATAAGATCAGGAGCCCCAGCACCCTGTGGAGAAACGTGGCGGAGACTTTTCCAAACAGCTTTCCACCCAGCAGGCCACCCAGCAGGCCGCCAACCAAATAAGGCAGCGAATCTGAGAGCGCAAGGCTTCCCTGAAAATAATAGATCACAATGGATACAAGGCACATGGGGGCAATGATACTGATGGAGGTGGCAAAGGCTTTTTTATCCGGCAGCTTGGCCCAGCGTGTCAGCAGCGGTACCAGGATCATACCGCCGCCGGCGCCAAACAGGCCATTGGCGGTTCCGGCGGCAGCTCCGCTGAGGGCATATTTCCATTTTTCTTTCATGTTAAAACTCCCTCCCGTGGCAGGTTTCCACAGGAGGGAGCGATTTATACATAAAGACTGCTGAAATCAAAGAACCCCCAGCAGATCTCTCACCACGTATCCTCCAAGCATCAGACCTGCGCAGGAAGGGACCCAAGACAGAGAAGCGGGGATGCTTCGTCTGCCCGGTGGCGGCGCTTCCAGCGGCAGGGGAGAGATGGGAACCTCATCAGAGAACAGAACCGTATGGTGCGTGATGCCCCGGTTCCGCAGCTCCCGGCGCATGATGCGGGCCAGATGACAGCCGGTGGTTTTACTGATATCCGTGATCTGAAAACGGCTGGGATCCTGTTTGTTTCCGGTACCCATGGCAGAGATGATGGGGATATTCCGTGTCTTAGCGGTTTCAATCAGGCTCAGCTTACAGGAAACCAGATCAATGGCATCTACAATATAATCCGGGTGCAGCGAGAAAAAATCTTCCTTATGCGCCTCGTCGTAGAACTGGGGCAGGGAACAGATCTCGGCCTCCGGGTTGATATCCCGGAGCCGAGCGGCCATGACGTCGGATTTATATTGGCCCAGTGTGGAGTGCAGCGCACAGAGCTGGCGGTTCAGGTTGGTAACGCCCACGGTGTCGTTATCCACAAGCGTGATATGCCCCACCCCTGCACGTCCCAAGGCTTCAGCGGTATAGCTGCCTACGCCGCCAATGCCAAATACCATAACGTGCTTTCCTGCAAGGGTTTCCAGCGCCGCTTCGCCGTAAAACATGGCTTCCCGTAAAAACTGATCCATGGAATCTTCCTTTCAAATTCTTATCACTTTTAGAAAGGAGCCCGGACAGAAGGTCCGGGCTCCTTTTCGTTCGTGTTAGTTCGCAGCAGTGGTTCTGGTAGGGCCGGACAGCTGAGCCAGCTCTTTATTGGTGAACCACAGGCCCATGGTACTTTTCTTTGCTTCATAAGAGGCAGAGAAATCGTCGTACCATGCGGTGTAATCTGCGTTGCGCTTGGAAGTGTCGGCAAGGGTCTTCCAGTAGAGATCGCCAGTGCCGGAGAAGTACATCAGGTGATAGCCATAGGAGGTCTTGATGATGGCGGTGTCACCGACCTTGCGGCTTGCGTCAAAGCACCAGTCGTTGAACTCGGTGACCATCTGGCCCTTGTAGACGCCCTCATAAAGGCCGCCGTTGGAAGCGGAGCCGGTATCCTCAGACTTTTCGGTGGCCAGTGCCGCAAAATCGTCCTCGGTCTGATCGGTGGCCTCCCACTCCTTCTGGATCTCATCGATCTTTTCCTTGCAATCGGCCCAATCGGCATCGGTGGAGGTACTGTTATCACCGGAGGTGGCGACCTTCACCAGAATATGACGGACATTGACGGTGTTGTAATTGTTGTCGTCACGGGAGACGAACATGACAACACTGTAGCCGGAGGAGGTAGCGAATACCTCGTGGTCACCGGCAGTGCGGGAATCAGAGAACAGCCAGTCAGCGTAGTCGGAGCTGATGGAGGAATAGCCCTGATTGGAGCGAAGCGTATAGCTCTCGTCCTCGTAGCTCTCTGCGGAATCCTCGGGAGCATAGTCCTGAGCGGCTTTGATAAAGCTCTCTTCTGTGCCGGTGAGGTCAGCGTTCATGCTGTCGGCAGTGGACTTGGCTGCATCCGTATCATCGTTCTGTGTGGCAACGTTGAACAGACGGTATGTGATTTTATCGAAGTCCTGCTTGTTCTCGTCATAGTAGGTGCGCAGCTCGTCATCGGTGTAGGTGAAGCTGTCGGTCTTCTCCTGAGCATAGGAGGAGGCAATCTGCTGCACGGTCAGATACTGAATGTAGGAATCCACATCCGCACCCTTGCCGTAATTGGCTTCCAGATAGTCGTCGGCCTTTTTATAGCCAGCGGAGGAAGCATAGGTGGAGAGATTGTCTCTTGTGGTGTCGATGGTGCTCTGGGCGTCCTCATCCAGCGTGTAGCCGGCTTCCTGAGCGGCATCATACAGGGCGTAGACCTGCTTGGCGGAATTCATTGCGGTTCTGGTGAGGTATTCCTTCCAGGTCTCGCCGTCCTCGCCCATCGTGCAGCTCTGGGACTCAATGGGCTTGGTGGTATCCACCATGTAGCTCCAAAGGCCGCTGGATGCATACTGGCTGTAGATATTATAATAGGTATCATGGTAGAAATAGTCGAATTCCACCGGGGTGACCTTATGGCTTCCAACGGTCACGGCAGTACCGTGGGTCTGAACGAAGCCGCTGTTTACAAAAATCAGTCCAATAAAGACCAGAACCAGAACAATGGCAATGGCGGAGCCAATGGCACTGCGGAGCTTCTTAGCCTTGGCCTGCGTCATAGGCTTTCTCTGCTTTTTCTTTTTCTTTACTGTGTCGCTGTTTGCCTCTGCGTCCCGGATTTCCCGGCGCAGGCGCTTTTCTCTGGATGCGCTCATAGTAGGGTCAGTCCTCTCCTGTTGTTGATTGGGGTCAATTATATAGCAAATCAGACTCCGTTTCAAGCCCAATCAAAAAAGTTCATAAAAATATGACAGAAAAATGGAAGCTTCATGGGGAAATACACAAGAATAGCGTTCTGACGAAAATAAAAACCGGAGGAATCCCCCGGCCTGATGCTATGGTGTTTTCGCAGTTGAAAAAAGACCCCCGCTTCGGCCGTGTGAATCCAATTATAACCTGCACGGAAGGGCAGGTGGGTTGCCTCCCCGCTGCCGTGACTGCTTCCAACTTCTGCGGACAAGTCCGGCAGGAGGCCTGCAAGCAGCAGCGGGAGTACAGCATCCCGTAGTTATAATGTGGGTTTAACAGGATCCATCACGCACCAAGCAGGGATCTCTTTATTCGTCGTCAGAATCGTCCGGTACACCATCGTCATCGGCAAACATCTGATCCTCAAAGATCTGATAAATTGCCTCCAGCTCATCATCGCTGTCAACGGTGGAAAGAAGATCCTCCCCGGATTCTTCATCCTGAATGACCTTCAGGATAATGACCTCCAGATTTTCTTCCTCGTCAGGGTTCTTTGCTTCGGTGAGGGCAAGGTAGTGGACGCCATTCATATCAGCCTCATCCAGCACCAGCAGTTCGAAGTCATTGCCTTCGTCATCGCTGATGGAGATGATGTTATCGCCATATTCGCTCATGAAAAACTCCTTTCCGCTGCGGCTTGCGCGGATTACATTGATTGCATGAATATAGTAATGCCATGGAGCCGGAAAATCAAGTGCTATTTTTTGCGGAGACGCATTTTTTTGAAGAAAAATTGCGCAGATTGACGAAAAACAGGCTGTTTGGAGCAGGAAGAATGGAAAAAGCGCCGGAGAAAACGGGGGCTGTCTTCGATACGGAAGAGAAGCGGTGAGACGATTCCGCTGCCCCTCAAAAACATCATATCCGTCTGAAGCCGGAATATTCACAGAATGTTTTAATTTCAGGCGGAAAAAACAGGTCCTATTTGAAAAAATCTCAGGGGAACTGATTGACAGGCTGTGATATAATATATTAAACTCTAATTCTGCGCCCAAATGGCGAAAGACTGGGGCGGACGCCTGTCCCGCCCAAAGGATGTAAGCAGGCTGAAATCACTGCGGAGGTGCGCCCAATATGGCAAAAAAAACAACAAATGAATCCGGAATTGCGGGGAGATTTTTCCGAAAGTTTGGGAAAGCGGTGGGATCTGTACTGCTGGTGCTGGCCATCAGCTTTGTAATTTTCGCATGTATCTTTACCGCCTATCTTCGAAATTATCTGATGCCGCAGGTATCCTTTTCTCTGGACAGCTTCCGGCTGAATCAGACCTCCGTGATCTATTATCAGAATAAATCCACCGGGGAGTATCAGGCACTGCAAAACCTCTATGGGGAAGAGAACCGGATCTGGGCGTCCTATAAGGATATTCCCACAAACCTGATCTATGCAACGGTAGCCATTGAGGACAAGCGCTTTTTCCAGCACCATGGCGTGGACTGGTTCCGCTCCATGAAGGCCTCTGCCAACCTGTTTTTGGGCGGCGGCAGCACCTATGGCGCATCGACCCTGACCCAGCAGCTGGTTAAGAACCTGACCAACGATAAAGAGGTTACGGTCCGAAGAAAGCTTGTGGAGATATTCCGGGCACTGGAAATGGAAAAGCAGTACAGCAAGGAAGAGATTATGGAATGGTACCTCAATACCATTTATTTAGGTGAGCAGTCCTATGGCGTCCGCACAGCAGCCTATACCTACTTCGGAAAGGACGTCAGTCAGCTGGATCTGGCGGAGTGCGCAAGCCTGATTGCCATCACCAATAACCCCTCCATTTACGACCCCTATATCAGCGATAAAACCAAGGCGGAGAATAAAAAGCGGCAGGTCAACATTCTATATGAGATGTACCAGCAGGGCTATATCACCGAGAGTGACTATGAGAGCGCAAAGGCGGAGGAGCTGGTGTTCCGCTATGCGGATTCTTCTCAGGAGAACGGTGATGACTCTGACTATTATTCCTATTTTGTAGATCAGGTGATCCGGGACGTTGTCAGCGATCTGGCAGACGCTACCGGCTATGACACTGAGGTCATCAACCGGATGATCCTGGGCGGCGGCTATCAGATCTATTCCACCATTGATGTGGATGTGCAGAATGCTGTGGAGGAGGTCTATGAGAACCTCGATAATATCCCCAAAACCTCCAGCACCTATCAGCAGCTGCAATCCGGCATGGTGATCATTGACAATGATACCGGCGATATTGCGGCCATTGTGGGCGGCGTTGGAAAGAAAGAGGGCAGCCTTACCTTCAGCCGTGCCACCCAAAGCCTGCTTTCTCCCGGTTCCACCATCAAGCCGCTGGCGGTATATGCGCCCGCACTGGAATACGGCATTATTACACCGGCAACGGTATACGATGATACGCCCTTTAGCTTTGGCACAACGGCATGGCCGAAAAATGAGGATGATATCTATCACGGCCTTACCAATGTTCTGACGGCCATGAAGCGCTCCACCAATACGGTGGCGGTAAAGGTGCTGGACGATGTGGGCCTTGACAATGCTTATAACTATGCGGTAGAGCAGATGCATCTGGATACGCTGGTAGATGAATATGAGCTCAACGGCGTCAGCTATACCGATAAGAGCTATTGGTCGCTGGCACTGGGCGGCATGGTACGGGGCGTTACCATCCGGGATCTCACCGCTGCCTATGCCTCCATTGAGAATAGCGGTACCTACCGGGAGGCCAGAACCTACACCAAGGTTCTCGACAGCGATGGCAATGTGGTGCTGGACAACACCCAGCACTCCAATGAAAATATGAGTGAAAAGACTGCGTACTATCTGACCTATATGATGGAAGAGACCGTGAAGGACGGCACCGGCTATGAGGCACAGGTAGCGGGCATCGATACGGCAGGTAAGACCGGTACCACCTCGGATGACAAGGATCGCTGGTTTGCCGGCTATACCGGCTATTATACCGGTGTGGTGTGGTGCGGCTATGACCAGCCGCAGGAGGTCGTACTGGAAGACGAAAATATAGAGAATCCCGCCTCGGTGCTGTGGAATGAGGTTATGACCAAGATCCACGAGGGAAAGGAAAACAGAGCCTTTGAACGGCCCACTACGGTGGTGGATGTGGATGTCTGCCAGGACAGCGGTATGCTGCCGGGCGAATGGTGTGCCAACGATGTCCGGGGAGATCGGACCGTAACGGTTCAGCTGGACAGTGCGGATGTGCCTACGAGCTATTGTACGGTTCATGTGGCAACAGAGCTGTGCACCGCAGGCGAGAACCTCCATGTGGCCAACGAATACTGCCGGCAGCGCGGTACCACGGCGGAATATGGAATGCTGAATATCTCCCGCCAGTTCCCCATTGGTATTGCGGTGGCGGATCAGCAGTACTGCGTTGGCGTACTGGAGCGGCAGAGCGGTTATACAGAGCCCCGCTGCACGACCACGGATCCTGTAAATGAGACCTGTACCATCCATACTGCCCCGGTGCAGAACTATACCCGTACCTATTCGAATGATGATGAAACCCCTACTCAAACCCCGGAGGAAACAACACCGACAGATGGAAATCAGCCGGGGGAGGAAGCGCCGGAGGAATCGGACCCGATCGTTTCGATGCCGGCGGTACAGTAAGGAGCGGAGAGAACAATTATGTGGATCGCAAGTGACTGGAAAGACTATGAGGTGCTGGACTGCACCAGCGGCGAAAAGCTGGAGCGCTGGGGCAAGTACACACTGGTTCGCCCTGACCCGCAGGTGATCTGGGAGACCCCGAGGAACCATGCGGGATGGAAGGAATACAATGCCCGATACCAGCGCAGCCATACCGGCGGCGGCCAGTGGAATACAAAAAAGCTGCCGGAAAAGTGGGATATCCGATACAAAGAGCTGACCTTTCAGGTCAAGCCCATGAACTTTAAGCATACGGGGATCTTTCCGGAGCAGGCGGCCAACTGGGATTGGGCCATGGATCAGATCCGAAAGGCCGGGAGGCCCATCAGCGTACTGAATCTCTTTGCCTATACCGGCGGAGCTACCATTGCCTGTGCTGCCGCAGGAGCCAGCGTATGCCATGTGGATGCAGCCAGAGGAATGGTGGCATGGGCTCGGGAGAACGCAAAGCTCTCCGGAGTAGAGGATCGGCCCATCCGGTGGATCATCGATGACTGCCGGAAGTTTGTGGAGCGGGAGATCAAGCGGGGGCGGCGCTATGACGCAATCATTATGGATCCGCCCTCCTATGGACGCGGCTCAAACGGAGAGGTATGGAAGCTGGAAAAGGATCTGTACGGCTTTGTGAAGCTCTGCGCCGGGGTGCTTTCCGACAATCCGCTGTTCGTGATCATCAATTCCTATACCACAGGACTTGCGCCCTCTGTGGTCGGATATATATCAGACAGTATTTTTGCCGCGAAATACGGCGGACATACCGACAGCGGTGAGCTGGGGCTGCCAGTGACTGCATCGGGGCTGGTGCTTCCCTGCGGAGCCACCGGCCGCTATACCCGGGAGGACTAATTTATATGGAAAATGCCATCAACGTAAAGGACGCGACCTTTCTCTACAATAAGGTAGAGGGCGCAGATCCGATCCGTGTGTTTGAACATCTGGATCTTACCATTGAGCAGGGGACCTTTGTGGTGATCCTTGGTCATAACGGCTGCGGGAAATCCACATTGGCCAAGCACTTTAATGCCATACTCCTGCCCAATCTGGGTGAGATTAAGGTCTATGGAATGGACACCAGACAAGAGGGTGAGACCATCCCCATTCGCCGCACAGTCGGTATGGTGTTCCAGAATCCCGACAACCAGATCGTTGCAAATGTGGTGGAAGAGGATGTGGCCTTCGCACTGGAAAATCTGGGGGTACCGCCCGCAGAGATCCGGGAGCGGGTAGATGCAGCCTTAAAGGCTGTTGGAATGTACGAATACCGGAAGCACGCCCCTCATTTGCTCTCCGGCGGACAGAAGCAGCGGGTTGCCATTGCAGGTGTTCTGGCCATGCGGCCCAAGTGCGTGGTGCTGGATGAGCCCACGGCCATGCTGGATCCGGTAGGCCGCAGAGAGGTAGTCAGCACGATCCATGAGCTGAAAGAAAAATTTGGGGTGACGGTCATATTGATCACGCATCATATGCGGGAGGCTGTTGATGCGGATCGTGTGGTAGTGATGAACGATGGAAAGGTCATTGCCGATGACACGCCCCAAAAAGTGTTTTCACAGGTGGAGCTGCTCCGGGGGGTTGGTCTGACGGTACCGGAGACCACTGAACTGATGTATACCCTGAATCAGCAGGGGTGGCATCTGCCGCTGGATGCGCTGAGCGTGGAGGAATGTGCGCAGGCCATCTATCAGGAAGCTGCCAGAGCGTAATAGAGACGGTATATGGTGACGCCCAGTGGATGGCTGCGCGGGCGATCCCGAACATATCAGCCAGAGGAAAAAAGATTGAATCCTATTATTGAAACCAAAGATCTGACCCATATTTATTCTCAGGGCACGCCCTTTGAGCACTATGCCCTGAAGCATGTGAATTTTTCTGTAATGCCCGGTGAATTTATGGGTATTATCGGACATACCGGATCAGGAAAATCCACCCTGATCCAGCATCTCAATGGCCTCCTGAAGCCGTCTTCCGGTACTGTGCTGTTTGACGGCGAGGACATCTGGAAGGACAAGCAGTTTACCCGTCAGGTGCGCTTTCAGGTGGGACTGGTATTCCAGTATCCGGAGTACCAGCTGTTTGAAGAAACGGTTTACAAGGATATTGCCTTTGGACCTAAGAATATGAAGCTCAGCGAGGAGGAAATTGACCGCCGGGTCCGGGAGGCTGCTGCCTTTGTGGAGCTGCCGGAAGAGGTCATGGAGCTTTCGCCCTTTGAACTGTCCGGCGGACAAAAGCGCCGCGTGGCCATTGCAGGCGTGATTGCCATGGAGCCAAAGGTATTGATTTTGGACGAGCCTACGGCGGGCTTGGATCCCAAGGGAAGGGAAGAGATCCTGCGGAATATCCGGGGATATCAAAAAGCGAAGAACGCCACGGTTATTATGGTCAGCCACAGCATGGAGGAGATCGCAGACAGCGTACACCGGCTGGTGGTGGTCAATGATGCGGAGATTCCCATGGATGGCACACCCGGTCAGGTGTTTTCCCATGCGGAGGAGTTGGAGACCATGGGGCTTGCGATCCCACAGGTCACGAAAATTTTCCGGCGGCTTCGGGCACTGGGACTTCCTGTAGATCCCACCGTGTATACCACGGAGCAGGCGGCCAAAGCACTGATGCAGCTGAAGGGGGGTGCGGCGTCATGCTGAAGGATATCACCATTGGACAGTATTTCCCTGGCACGACCCCCATCCATAAGATGGATCCCCGTACCAAGATCCTTGCGGTGGTGCTGTTCATTGTGGCGCTGTTTACCTGCAAGGGGCCGGTTGCCTATGGGCTGACCCTTGTCTATCTGATCTGCGCAGTGCGCATTTCTAAAATTAAGCTGAAAACCATATTGAAGGGCATTAAACCGGTGGTCATCATCATCGTGTTTACGGCAATTCTCAATATGTTCTATACCCAGGGCAATGTGCTGGTGCAGGTGTGGCGGTTTAAGATCACCGATAACGGCATCAAAAATGCCATCCTGATGGTGGCACGGATTATCATGCTGATCACGGGTACCTTCCTGCTTACCTATACCACCTCGCCCATTACCCTGACCGATGGACTGGAACGGCTCCTTGGGCCGCTGAAAAAAATCCATGTGCCGGTACACGAGCTGGCCATGATGATGTCCATTGCACTGCGGTTCATCCCTACCCTGATTGAAGAGACCGACAAGATCATGTCTGCCCAGAAGGCAAGAGGCGCCGACTTTGAAACAGGAAACCTCATGCAGAAGGCAAAAGCATTGGTGCCAATTCTGGTGCCGCTGTTTGTCAGTGCCTTCCGTCGGGCTGATGAGCTGGCTACGGCCATGGAGTGCCGGTGTTATACCGGCGGACAGGGAAGGACCCGGATGACGCCGCTGGTGTGGCAGCGCCGGGATACCATCGGGCTTGCGGTGAGCCTTGCGCTGCTGGCCGGTGTGATCGTTCTGCGGCAGTTTGGACTGTAAAGGAGCAATACCATGCGCAATATTGCCATGATCCTCACCTATGAGGGCACTGCCTACCACGGATGGCAGGTGCAGAAAAATGCCATATCCGTCTGCGAGACCATGGAGCGGGCGGCGTCCATGGTACTGGGCCATAAAGCCAAGATTACCGGCTGCGGACGAACGGATGCGGGTGTTCATGCCAGAAACTATGTGGCAAATGTCCATACGGATTCCAGAATCCCGGTGGATCGGCTGCCTTATGCCATGAATACCCATTTGCCTCACGATATCGTGGTGCGTGAGGCGTTTGAGGTGCCGGAAGAGTTCAATGCCATCGGCTCCTGTGTCAAAAAGGAATATACCTATCAGATATACAATTCCCGGATCCGGGATCCTTTTTATGTGAATCGGGCATGCTTTTATCCCAAGCATCTGGATGAGAACGTGATGCAGCAGGCGGCAGACCGATTTGTGGGCACCCATGATTTTTCGGCGGTACGCTCTGTGGGCACTGACGTGAAGTCTACGGTCCGTACTGTTCACTATTTTGAGGTGGAGCGCAGAGATCAGCTGATCCTTCTGCGTATCTGCGCCAACGGTTTCCTCTACAACATGGCAAGAGCCATGTCCGGTACGGTGATCTATGCTGCGGAGGGAAAGTTCCCGCCGGAAGCGGTGACGGAAATACTGGAAAAAGGAGACCGCACTGCTGCGGGGCCTACGCTGCCGCCGGGCGGATTATATATGACAAAACTCTGGTATGAATGCGGGGAGGTTTCATTTCATGTTGGATGACCATACAGGAATGTATGGAAGTCGAACAAAATGGAAGTTGACAGTGATCCTGCTGGTGCTGGCCGGGCTGGCATTGGCGGTGGGATATTTTACAGCCCGGCCGTTCTGGAAAGAACAGATCTGCAGCAGTGGGAAGGCACTTCTGGCGGAGGCGATTTCATGGACTGATTTTCCTTGTGATGGGTCTGTAGAGATCTCCGCATTGGAGGATGGTGCTGTGATCAGCTGCGGCGGTGTCCTGTATCATCTGGACAGCCGGGGCAATGTGATGGATCGGTTGGATACCGGCCTTGCAGCGGTGCAATTGCTGAGCGGCCACGGCCCTTCAGCATGGAGTGACAACGCTGTTTACTGCGCCCTTCCGGATGGCTTTGCGTCCATGGATATGCCCAGCGGCGTACTGGCACTGGACAGTGACGGACGCCATATTTCAGTAATCACCCGGGGATCCGGCTATCTGACGGTTACAAAGCTGCTGGATTTTACGGGACAGGAGACAGGTCAGATTGGCCTGCTGGATGCCGCCATGGTGGAAACTGCCGTGGCGGGGAATGTAACCGGCGGCCTGTGTGTGGATACGCAGGGGGTCTGGAGCCTGCGGCTATATGACCTTGCCGGAACAGAACTGCTTCGGCGTGATTTGCCCGATGGAAATCGGTGCCATTTGAAGGCGGCAGGGGAAGCCTTTGCCGTCCTTTGCGAAAATACAATTCTTTTTTACGATATACAGGGGAATGAAGTGGGCTCTGGTACATTGGAGCAGGGCTTCCCGGAACTGTGGCGTACCGATGCGGAAGGTGCGGTATTGTGCTATGGATCCGGCGGATGCAGTACACTGCTGCGGATTGCCATGGAAGGCCATCTGGTGGGAACAGTAGCACACAACGGCCCCATTCGTGACATTGCGTTGAGTGATGGAAAACTCTACGTTCTTGACTATCAGTGTGTAACAGTCTATGATAACAGTGGTCGGCTGCTGGAAAGTGAAGCGGCCGGTGCCAGAGCGGCGGTCATGGCGCCCGGAAGCGGCGGATTGTGGCTGGCAGGCAATGGTGAAATTGCCAAAATCATTACCAAGTAGAAAGCGGCCCTTTGGGCCTGACAATATATCTGCCGGAAACGGCAAAAAGGAGAAACATTATGCGTCCATCTTTATGCAGCAGATGCAAAAAGAATTACGCCGTGATCTTTATTACAAAGATCGAGAACGGCGAGACAAAAAACGAGGGCCTTTGCCTGAAGTGCGCCAAGGAGCTTGGCATCAAGCCGGTAGACGACATGATGAAGAAGCTTGGCATCACCGATGAGGATCTGGAAAACCTCACAGGGGAGATGATGGGGGCGCTGGGCGGCGAAGAGCTGATGCCCACGGAGGAAGACGATGCGCCGGAGGAGGAAGAGGACGGGCGTACCGCTACCTTCCCATTCCTCAGCAAGCTCTCCGGCAACGTGGACCGGCAGAAGCCGGAGCAGCCCAGAGACGGCAAGGAGCCAAAGAAGGGCGGGAAGAAGGATCGCCGGAAGTTTTTGGAGACCTACTGCCTGAACCTGAGCCGAAAGGCCAAGGAGGGCAGAATTGACCATGTGGTGGGACGGGAAACGGAGACCGAACGGGTGATCCAGATCCTCAATCGCCGTCAGAAGAACAATCCCTGCCTGATCGGTGAGCCCGGCGTTGGTAAGACCGCCATTGCCGAGGGCCTTGCCCAGCGGATCGCGGATGGAAACGTCCCCTACAAACTGCTGGACAAGGAGATCTATATGCTGGACATGACTGCCATGGTAGCGGGCACCCAATTCCGTGGACAGTTTGAAAGCCGTATGAAGGGCTTGATCGATGAGATCAAAAAGGCCGGAAACATCATTCTGGTCATTGACGAGATCCATACCATTGTAGGTGCTGGGGATGCGGAGGGCAGCATGAATGCCGCCAATATCCTCAAGCCCGCACTGTCCCGCGGCGAGATCCAGGTTCTTGGCGCCACGACCTTTAACGAGTATCGGAAGCACATCGAAAAGGACACGGCGCTGGAGCGCCGGTTCCAGCCGGTGACGGTCAATGAGCCCACCATTGAAGAGGCGGTGGATATCCTCCGGGGCGTGTCCCACTATTATGAGGAATTTCATGGGGTCAGCATTTCTCCGGAAATCGCACGGCAGGCGGTGCTGCTGTCGGAGCGGTATATCTCTGATCGGTTTCTGCCGGATAAGGCCATTGACCTGATTGATGAGGCATGCTCCGATGTGAACCTGAAGGATCCTGAGATCCGCCAGCTGGCCCTTTCCAAGAAGGAACGGGCGGATATTGAACTGGAAATGGGCATGCTTACCGATGACGGCGAGCATGATGAAAAGGACTACGAGCGGCTTGCCATGCTGCGCAGCAAGGCTTTACAGCTGGACAGCACCATCCATGAGCTGGAGGCAAAGCCCCGGCCGGCCCTGACCATAGAGAATCTGGCCCGGGTCATCGAGCTCTGGACCAAGATCCCCGCCAGCAAGGTGGAGGCGCAGGAATATCAGCAGCTTCAGACCTTGGAGGACAGCCTGAAAAAACGGATCGTCGGTCAGGACGAGGCCATTTCGGCAGTGGCGCGTGCCATTCGCCGGGGACGTGTGGGTATCTCGCCCAAACGCCGTCCTGTGAGCTTTATCTTTGTGGGCTCCACCGGCGTGGGTAAAACGGAGCTGGTCAAGACGCTGGCAGCGGAGCTGTTTGACAGCGAGGACAGCCTGATCCGTGTGGATATGTCGGAGTATATGGAGAAATATGCAGTCTCCAAGCTCATTGGCTCCCCTCCGGGCTATGTGGGCTATGACGAGGCTGGGCAGCTCACGGAGAAGGTGCGCCGGAAGCCCTATTCCATCATTCTCTTTGACGAGCTGGAAAAGGCCCATCCGGATGTACTCAATATTCTGCTGCAGGTGCTGGACGATGGCCGAATCACCGACTCTCAGGGCCGCACCGTCAACTTTGAGCACACGGTTATTATTATGACCTCCAATGCGGGAAGTGAGCAGCGGAGCACTTCCCTGGGCTTTGATCGCAGCCCCTCTCAGCAGGCCAGAGAAAAGGCCATGAAGGCCCTGCAGGAGTTCCTGCGGCCTGAGTTTATCAACCGTGTGGATGAGATCGTATGCTTTAACAAGCTCTCCAAAGAGAACTTCCGGGGGATCGCAGGCATTATGCTGGGCGAGCTCAGACAGTCGCTGGAGGATCGGGGCCTGAACCTTACATGGGATCAGGGGGTCATTGACTATCTTGTGGAGAAGTCCTATTCTGAGACCTACGGAGCACGGAATCTTCGGCGCACCATCCAGCGTGAGCTGGAGGATCCCATTGCGGAAAAGATCATCGACAGCTTTGAAGCGCCTATTTCTTCCATTACCCTTCATGCAGAGAATGGAACGGTAACGGTAGCGGCGGAGTAAGCAGGTGGATTTCCAACAGAAAGGAAGACCGAACATGGAGCTGAGAGAGATCTTTATCAAACAGCCTGAAATGAAGGAGCTGCTTCTGCGCAGTGCCATTGGGCTGGAAAAGGAAAATATGCGGGTATGGGGGGATGGGCACATTGCCCTGACGCCCCATCCCTTTGGAAATAAGGCCACGCATCCCTTTATCACCACGGATTTTTCGGAGTCGCAGGTGGAGATCGGTACGGAGGTCTGTGCCAATCCACATCAGGTGTATGACCAGCTGGAGAATCTTCACGATATCGTCTCCACCACGGTTGCGGTGGAGAACGATGCGCCGGAGTATCTCTGGCCCATCAGCAATCCGCCGATGATCCGGGATGAGGCGGAGATCCCGGTGGCAAAGTTTGTGGGAGAAGCCCACAGCAAAGAGACCTATCGGGAGTATCTGGCGGACAAATACGGGAAAAAGATCATGCTGTACTGCGGCATTCACTATAATTTCTCCTTTGATCGGGATCTGATCCGCAGACTGCATCAGATCCTTGGCCGTTGTGATGATCCGCAGTGCCTCCAGAGCGAGCTGTATTTAACGCTGGCGAAAAACTGCTATCTCTACAGCTGGTTCCCAGTGGTGATGACAGCGGCCAGTCCTATTTTCCACGAAAGCTTTTTGGCGGAGGGAAAAGAGGTTGGCGGCGGCAGATTTCTGGGGTATTCCTCCATGCGCAACAGCAAGTATGGCTACTGGAATAAGGACGAGATCATTCTCGATTATCAGGACATGCCTGCCTATATCAACTCGATTGTTTCCGAGGTGCGCAAGGGCGACCTCTATTCTTCCAGTGAGTTCTATTCTCCGGTGCGCCTGAAGCCCAGAGGAAAGTATCTGATGAAGAATCTCCGGGAAAACGGCGTGAACCATATTGAACTTCGGATGTTTGATTTGAACCCGCTGGACAAAAATGGTATGAGCAAGGACGACATGGAGCTTATGGAGTATTTCCTGCTGTATATGGCCTCCAAGCCGGATTTCGACTATACCCCGGAGCTTCAGCGGCAGGCCCATGAGAACCATATCCGTTCGGCGGCTTATGATATCTCCTCCGTGGAAATTGTGTTGCCGGAGCGAACCGAGACCCTCCAGCAGGCGGCCATCCGACTGGTGGAGGAGATGGAGACGTTTTATGGGGAACTCGATATTCCCAGAGCTATTGAGGTGCTGGAGCAAAGCAAAAAGCGTCTGGTGGATCAGGAGCAGCTCTATGCTCACCGGGTATATCGTGCCATTGAAGAGAAGGGCTATGTGCCCTTTGCCATGGAGTGTGCCCAGCGTGCGCTGGAGCTTTCCAATGAGAAGTACTATCTGCTCAAGGGCTTTGAAGATATGGAGCTCTCCACACAGGCGTTGATCAAAGCCTGCCTGAAGCTGGGCGTCAAGTATGAGGTACTGGACCGGGTGGACAATTTTGTGCGGCTCCGCCGGGGAGACCGGGTGGAGTATGTCAAGCAGGCCACCAAGACCAGCCGTGATAACTGTGCCAGTATCCTGATCATGCGCAATAAAAATCTCACCAAGCAGCTGCTCGGTGAGCAGGGGATTCCGACGCCCCGAGGCGAGATCTTTGAGAGCAAGGAGGCGGCCATGGAGTCCTTCCGGTATCACCGGGAAGGCCCCTGTGTGGTAAAGCCGAACTTCACCAATTACGGGAAAGGCGTTACGGTCTTTACGTCGCATCCCTCTCAGGAGAATTTTGAAAAGGCACTGGACATTGCATTCCGGAACAGCAGCGAGGTGCTCATCGAGGAGTATATCCCCGGAGACGACTACCGGTTCCTTGTGATCGGGAATGTGGTTCAGGCGGTTTCCAAGCGGATCCCGGCTTATGTGATTGGCGACGGCGTCCGCACCATTCGGGATTTGGTTATTGAAAAGTCCAATGATCCCCGGCGGGGGCCGGAGCACAAGCGTCCTTTGAGCTTTATCGGAATGGGGGCGGAAGAGGCCCTGCATCTGGAAACCATGGGCATGAGCTTTATGACGGTTCCCCAAAAGGGCGAGCGGGTGACGCTGCGGCAGAATTCCAATGTATCCACCGGCGGCGAGGCCATTGACTGCACAGACATTGTGCACCCGTCCTATCGAGAAATCGCCCTGAAGGCGGCAAAGGCTGTGGGGGCGGTTTTCTGCGGCGTTGATATTCTGACAGAGGATGTGACCCGCTGCGCCGATGAGAGTATTTACGCAGTGACGGAGCTGACTTTTAATCCGTCCATTAAGATCCACTGCTACCCCTCTGCCGGGCAGTCCCGGCCCATTGGCGAGGCAGTGGTTCGGTTCCTGTTTGATCTTGATGCAGAGGAGGCGGTATGATGACGCTGGATGAGGCGATACTGAAGCGGCGTTCGATCCGATCCTATGATATGGAGGAATTGGAGCCGGAGCTGATCGATGAGCTGGTGGACTTTCTCTCGGAGATGAAGGTACCGGACGACTCCATTGAATGGAATTTTGACATCCTGCCTCTGGACGATATGCGGAATATTCTCAATGGGATTCCGCGTCTGCAAGCTCCGCACTATCTGGTGATTCGTTCGGAAAAAATCAAAAACTGCCTGCAAAATGCTGGATATATCGGCGAAATGGCGGTGCTGTGGCTGACAGCCCACGGCATTGCAACCTGCTGGCAGAGCACGCTGGATGTGGAGCCGGAGCACGATTTTCCCGATGTGCTGCCCTATATCACTACGGTGGCCTTTGGTCGTTCGGACGAACCCTTTCGACAGGACCCTTCGGAGATCAAAAAGAAGAAAAAACTCTCCGCCATTGCCTATGGCGATATGGCCTCACCCAGAAAAGAGATCATGGAGCTGACCTGGATGGCCCCCAGCTGCATGAATGCGGAGCCGGTACGGTATCTGGTGGATACCCACCGGATCCATATCTACCGGAAGAACAATAAGATCCTGAAATTTAACCAGTTTAACTATTATCAGTGCCTTGACGTTGGGGTGGCCATGGCCCATCTGGAGGTAGCAGCCAAGAAATACGGCTATCAGGTGATCTTTGAGCGCCTGAGCCCGGAGCCGGATTTCCGCAAGGAGATCTATCAGGCCTCCGCCCATCTTGTAAAGGAGGAAGGGTAATTGCCAAAGCCCATTATGGTGTCCTGCGATTCGGCATGTGATCTGAGCCCGGAAATGCGGGAACGGTATGCAATTCAGGTTACCAGCATGTATATTCATCAGGATGGAAAGGTGTACCGGGACGGTATTGACATCAGCCCGGACAGCATCTACGACACCTATGAAAAAAAGGGCGTGCTGCCTACCACCTCGGCCATTCCACCGGAGGAATACCGGGAGTTCTTTGAGCAGTATACCTGCCGGGGGTTTTCCGTGGTGCATATTGCGCTGTCCAGCGGCATCTCCAGTACCTGTCAGGATGCGATGCTTGCCGCAGCGGAGCTGCAGGATGTCTATGTGGTGGACTCCCAGGCGCTGAGCTGCTCCGGCGGTCTGCTCGCCATTGAAGCCTGCCGAATGCGGGACGGGGGAATGACTGCGGGTGAGATTTATGGAGCGCTGCAGGAGCTGGTGGAGCGCACCAACACCTCTTTTATCGTTGGAAAGCTTACCTATCTGGCCAAGGGCGGACGTTGCAGTACGGTAACTGCCCTTGGAGCGAATATTCTAGGGATTAAGCCGGCTGTCGAAATGGCAGGGGGGACCCTGTCAGTGGGGAAAAAGTATCGGGGCAAAACGCCGGATGCCTTTGAAAAATTTCTGAAGGACAAGCTGAATCTGGCACAGCAGGAGGGAGACGGGGGCATAGCCTGCGTCTACCATGCGGGGATTGATGAGCAGCTTTTTGCCCATCTGGTTAGGCTCACGGAGGAATCCGGCATTTTCCGGGAGGTCCTCACGGCTCGTGCAGGCAGCATTATTTCCTCACACTGTGGCCGTGAAACCATCGGCTTTACATTCCAGAAGCGGGGGAAGAATCTATGACACCGCCCAGTATCCTTCTTTGTAACTACACAGAAGCAGAGGTCAAGGCATGGCGTTTCCTGCTTCGGCAGCTTCCTTTGCTGCGGATCCTTGCTGTAAAGCCTTCGCAGTTTGGGTGTACACTGAATGAATTGCTGGAGACACCAGAGCGGACGCTCAACGGCACTGTACCGGGGTTTTCAGGCAGAATGGCGGTATTTTGCGGGGCAAAAGGAGAGCTGCTCAGCAGCCTTATAGACGTCTCACGGCAGGTGACCCGGGAGCAGGCCCATCGGGCCACATTGACGGAGACCAATCAGCAGTGGACGCTGAACCAGCTGTACGGTGAGCTGGAAAAAGAAGCACAGCAGCTGATGGGGCGAAAAAAATAACGACAAGAAAAGATCCGCACGGAACATGACATCAAGTGTTCCGTGCGGATCTTTACTTTGCTTTTAAGGTTTTGGTCAACGCTTGGTCGGGATTAACATAGAGCGTATTATAGTGCTCATAAATCACCATGCCGGGCTTTGCGCCGGCGGGCTTTTTCACCTGCTTCACGAGGCAGTAGTCCACCGGAACATTCTGGCTTTCTCTTGCCTGAGAATAGTAGGCTGCCAGCTGCGCTGCCTCTAAAATACTGGCTTCATCTGCCTCACGGCCCTCACAGGAAAGGATCACATGGCTTCCATGGATCTTTTGGGTGTGAAACCAGAGATCGGACTTGTAGGAGGATTTCAGCGTCAGCTGATCGTTCTGTACATTGTTTCTGCCGACACGGATCCGAAGTCCGCTGGTGGAGAGAAATTCCATAGGCTTGGAGGGGGCGGTCTTCATGTGCTTCTTTTTGTCGGTATCCCGGAGATAGCCGCCGGAGATCAGCTCCCTGCGGATATCAGAGAGATCCTTTTCTGTTTCGGCACGGCTGAGCTCATCAAGAATGCTTTCCAGATAGGAAAGCTCAGTTACTCCCTTTTGGATCTGCTCTGTCAGATAGAGCTCGGCATTCTTTGCTTTATTATAGTCCTTGAAGTATTTGGCCGCATTCTGCTGGGGCGACAGGGTGGGATTCAGGGGGATTTCGATCTCCTTCAGCTCCGGATCGTAATAATTTTCTGCAACCAGCTTGTTTTGCCCCCGCTGCATCCGATAGAGATTGGCGGTGATCAGTTCGCCGCGAATTCGAAGCGCATCCCGATCTGCTGTGGCGGCCAGCTCCTTCTTCTGATTTTCCAGCTTTCGGGCGGTACGGTTGCGCAGGTTTGTGACAGTTTTCAGGGTTGCCTGAGAGCGGCTTTTCATCCGGGCAGCCAGATCCCTGCGGGCGTAAAATTGATCCAGCAGCTGAGAAAAACTCTGCTGGGGCTGAGATTCTACCAGAGTGCCATACTGTGTGATGGGCATATAAGTGTAGTCCCAAGGACTACCGGCCTTTAGAAGCAAATAGGGGGCCTGAGGCAAGGTGGTGATTTTTTGGAATTCGGCCTTCAACCAGCCGCCAAAGGCATAGCGGGAGGCGGGGGAGAGAACGTTGAGATCCTCCAATGTGGGATCGTAGCGATAGCATAGCTCCCGGCAGATCAGCGGCGGCAGCCCGGCAAAATGATCCATCAGAAATCCATCTGGCCGGGTGGGCGTACTGACCTGCTGAAGCAGGGACGTGATGTCTTCCAGCGTTGCTTCCGCAGGATTCAACTTGTTCTGACTGGGGGGCAGATGATAATAGAGCCCCGGCAGTACCTGACGCTGCTCGGACATCTCGTAGTCTACCCGGCGTACGCAGTCGATAATGCGTCCATCGCCGCCGGTGAGGATTAGGTTAGAATTGCGGCCCATGATCTCCAGAATCACGTGTTTGGTGACGGGGTCGCCAAATTCGTCTGTACAGGCCAGAGAAAAGTCCAGCACACGTTCCATGGGGGGCTGAGAGACGGCTTCAAAGCGACCGCCTGCCAGATGCTTCCGAAGCAGCATGCAGAACATGGGGGGAGATGCGGGATTCTCTACAGCCTCGCTGGTAAAATGGGCCCGTGGTGAGGCTGGATTTGCGGAAAGAAGCAGCCGAAGGGCTCCCTCACGGCTGCGAATCAGAAACACCACCTGATCCCGGGTGGGCTGATAGATCTTATCTATTTTTGTACCTATGATGTGGGTACGGAGCTCCTCGGCAACTGAGGACAGGGTTACGGCGTCAAGTGGCATGTTGTTCCTCCATAATGATGGTAAACAGTTCACGGATCCGCTGGGTCCGGCCCAGCAAATACAGTGCGCCAAACAGTGCTTCAAGACCGGTGGCCTTGGAATACTGGCTGTGGGTGGCGTTTTTGGGGATATTGTGCACGGCGGCATTGCGGCCGCGGCGGTAATAGCCTGATTCTTCTTCGCACAAGTGAGGCAGAAGCAGATCGGCGGCAGCTGCTTGTGCCGGTGCGCAGACATAGGCGGTGGTATCCTTATGCAGATGCCCACTGGTGGTGTGCCCGTCCAGAACCAGCATAGAGCGCACCAATATTTCATAGACTGCGTCACCCATATGCGCCAGCCCCAAAGCGGATACGGCACTCACTTCGCGGGAGGTGAGGGAATGGTGCAAAAGTGCTTCCAAGTTGGTTCCTCCTGTCAGTCCTTTTTCCAGCCGTGCTGGGTTTTGTAGGTGTCATTAAAGTCTTGAATGTAGTGGTCGAATTGCTGTAGATACTGGGTAAATTGCTCCTGACCATCGGATCCGATGGTGGACAGATATTTGGAGAAGAAAGCATCGATCTCCTGATGAAAGGCCCTGGCATGGTCTTGCCCAAGGTCTGTGAGATAAATCCGCTGATTTTTTCCGGCCCCTTCCTTTCGGATCATTCCCGACTTTTGAAGGTTGCGGAGGGAGACGGAGAGACTGGGAAGTCCGATGCTGCACAGTGGGGAAAGCTCGCTGAGGGTAACGCCTTCGTTGGACTTCAAAATGGTAAGAATTCTGGGTTGACCCTGATATAGTCCTACGACCTTACAGAAATTGCGTTCCAGCCGGGCAAAGTCCCGGGTGACGGTAAAAATCAGACCGCCAAAATCGAATCTTGTTATGGGCATTGGAGATACCTCCAGTATATTATTTTACATGGATTATATCACAAAGGGGGATGATTGGAAAGTATCAATCTCTGTTGGAAAACAGAATTGTGTAGGTACTGTGAAAAGCAAGAGGCAAGTTGCACAAAAAAGTTTGCTTGCTAACGGCTATTGTACTGAAATTACCAATTATCCACAGGTTAATACTGACTTTTTGTGCAGAGTGTGATATATTAGCCACATCTTTTAGAGGCTTTGAGCCTAAGGAGGAAATGAATGTGGAAGAGAGCTATGGTAAGAAATTTGGGGAAGCAAAAACGCTGCCTCTGGCAGTCAGCGGTATGCTGATGGTAGCGTTTATCTTTCTCATTGCGGGGATCAGCGTATTGGGTTACGGGATCTCCAAGGGAACGTTTGCGAGTCTCGGCGTAACCGGCATCGTGCTGCTTCTGGTGGGAGTTTTGCTGCTGATCTACTGCATCAAAACGATCATGGGCAGGGTGATCTGCTATGAGAACGCCATCGTGATTAAGGAAACTTTTAAGACAACGGTGATCCCAAGAGAGAAGATCGCAGCGATCTTCTGGGAGCGTCCCGGCGCCAATGCCAGCAATGAGAAGGTTCGTACCAATGTGAACGTGGCGGACATTATTCTGGTTGGCGGACGGCAGCATTATAAGATCTCCGATGGTTACTATTCCAACGTAGAGGTTTTGGGTCTGTATCAGAACGAATACAAGATCCCTATGGAAATCAAACGGTAATCCAGCATGGCATCCCCTTCGGCGTTTATACCGAAGGGGTCTTTTCTGTTCTGCTCCTGTTTCAAAGCGACAAAAAACCGCATTTGTCAGAGACAAATGCGGTTTTGGCAGGGGATGAGGGATTCGAACCCCCGAAAACGGAGTCAGAGTCCGGTGTGTTACCGTTACACTAATCCCCTATGTTCATGCCCTGTGGGATGTGATCCAAAAGGCATGATTTATTATACAGCAAAAATCCAAAATGTCAAGCATAAATTTTAGAAAATTAAAACTTTTTTGCGGAAGGGGAAATTAGGGCTCGTAGTCAAACTCGATATCGTAAATGCTGACCGTGTCGCCTTTTTCAATGCCCATCTCTTCCAATCGGTCAAAAAGGCCGCACTTGCGGAGCTGGCGATCAAAATACATCCGGGATTCATAGTCATCAAAATTGATATCGGCAATGAGCCGTTCCAGCCATGGGCCGGAGACCAGCCAGAGACCGTCCTGGGGCTCGATGGTGATATCCTCAACACTGCCGGCCTGGGGCAGGGGCTTCACATACTCGGGCTCATATACCGTAATGGGGGGGAGCTCCTGCAGGCGGTTATAGATCTCCCGCATCAGCTCCATGGTTCCCTTATGGATGGCGGCGGACATCTCATAGAGGGGCATATTGTGCTCTCTGGTATAAGCGCGAAGACGCTCCAGATTTTCGGGCTCCTGAAGAATATCCATTTTGTTTGCTACGATGATCATCGGACGCTTTGCAAGTTCGGGAGAATATTGTGCCAGCTCCTGATTGATGGTCTCCAGATCTTCCACCGGATCGCGTCCTTCACTGCCGGATACGTCTACGATGTGAACAATGAGGCGGCAGCGATCAATGTGCCGGAGAAAGTCGTGGCCAAGGCCGACACCCTCGGAGGCACCTTCAATAATGCCGGGAATGTCTGCCATTACAAAGCTCTCGCCCTCGCCCAGATAGACAACACCCAGATTGGGGAACAGTGTAGTAAAGTGATAGTTGGCGATTTTCGGATGGGCGCCGGAAACTACGCTCAGCAGTGTCGATTTTCCTACATTGGGGAAGCCTACAAGGCCAACGTCGGCCAGCAGCTTCAGCTCCAAAATGACGTCGTGGCTTTCGCCGGGGAGGCCCGCCTTGGCAAAGCGGGGCGCTTGCCGGGTGGGGGTCGCAAAGCGCTGATTGCCCCAGCCGCCACGGCCGCCCTTGGCCAGTACAAAGTCCTGCTGATCAGACATGTCATGGATGACCTCACCGGTTTCTGCATCCCGAACCACAGTGCCCAGAGGCACAGAGATGATCAGGTCGTCGCCGTTGCGGCCCTTCATATTGCTGCCGCGGCCGTTGCCGCCGGGCTGAGCGGTATATTTGCGCTTATAGCGGAAATCCATCAGGGTGGTCATGCCGGTATCGACCCGCAGCACCACACTGCCACCGTGACCGCCATCACCACCGTCAGGGCCGCCAGCGGCGATATACTTTTCACGCAGGAAGGACATGCAGCCGTTGCCGCCGTGGCCGGCCTGCACGAAGATCCGTACTTTATCGACAAATTGTGCCATGGTTATTCTCCTTTTGTGTAGTGCTGGAAGACGGGAGGCGGGGATGCCGCCCTTCGACAAAAATGGACAGACAGATGAAAAAGAGGGTGCATAACGCACCCTCCTGTTTTCAGCAAATTACTGCTCGGCTACCTCGTAGACGGAGACCTTCTTGCGATCTCTGCCCAGACGCTCGAACCGAACCACGCCGTCAACACGGGCGTAGATGGTGTCGTCGCTGCCGATACCCACGCCCTGACCGGGATGGATATGGGTGCCTCTCTGGCGAACCAGAATGTTGCCGGCCTCGACCTTCTGACCGTCAGCGCGCTTTACGCCCAGACGCTTGGACTCGGAATCACGGCCGTTCTTGGTGGAACCGCCGCCCTTATGATGGGCGAAGAACTGAATACCAATCTTAAGCATGAATTACACCTCCAAAACCGTTATATGGTGGGGATTTTCAATGGAAAGCTCACGGAGATACAGGTACAGACCCTGCATCACAGCCTCACAGCTGTCGGAATTGGGACAGGGGGAGGGAAGCGTAAGCTGAATCGTGGCGGTTTTTTCGTGGACGGAGACCTCCGCCCCGGCATGGAGCACATCGTTGATAGTGCACTCGGCCAACCGGACAGCCGATGTAACAGCGGCGCAGACAATGTCTTCGCCGGCTTCGGCATAGCCGCTATGGCCTTGACAGGTAAATCCCAGAAGCCTGCCCTGCCTGCGATGAAACCGAATGGTAGTCATTAGACAGAGATCTTCTCAATCTGGACTGCGGTGTAGGGCTGACGATGGCCCTTCTTGGAAGCGGAGCCCTTCTTGGGACGATACTTGAGAACGGTGATCTTCTTGCCCTTGCCGTTACGAACGACCTTGGCCTCCACCTTAGCGCCCTCAATTGCGGGGGTACCGAACTTGCTGTTCTCGCCGTCAACGATGGCCAGAACCTGATCGAACACAACAGCCTCGCCGGCCTCGGCGTTCAGCTTCTCGATATAGACCAGCTGACCCTCAGTAACGTTGTACTGCTTGCCGCCGGTAACAATGATTGCCTGCATGTGCTTTGCACCTGCCTTTACATTAGTCTCGCTCTGGAGGCGGTGCCCGAAAAAGGGCATACTTAAAAAAGCCTCTTCAATGCGGCTCATAGATTATACCACTTGGGAAAGAATGTGTCAAGTAGAAAGTGCGTATTTTCTTTGTATTTCAGGTTTTTATGATTATTCCCAGTCATCATCCATGTGGTCATCCTCCATATCATCGTGATGATAATCGTCACCCATCACTTCGCCCACACGCATGCGCCGCTGGAGCTTCATCTGTTCCACTGCCTGATGGATGATCTCCTTGGTCTCACGGGGATGCTTGATGTTCCGAAGCTCCAGAACAGGGCAGGATTTATCCGAGGACTGGACGGTTACGGTGCCAACGCCAAAGATCCGCTGTCCCAGAGAGATTTTCATGGAGAGATCCCGAACACGGTACAGAAGAATTTCTTCACAGCGGGTGCTCAACAGGCCGGTTTCCAGAAACAGCCGATCTTCACTAAGGGAATAACGGGTAAGCGACAGCGGGAGGCCCAGTCGGCGGCGGCGGTCACTCCACAGGTATTCAAGGCTTTTCATAATCATTTCCTCCTTCTGAGACAGACAATGTCCCAATATGATCTTTCAGGGATAAATGGAGCTCCAGTACCAGATAGAGCAGCAGCAGGCCATAGATTGCCGCTACCAGTTCCAGCGACAAAATGCCGGTCCCGCCAAAGAGATACAGGTGATAACTGAGAAGTCCGCCGGTCATTAAAATGACCGGTACATGGAGCCTGCGGGGGTAAAGTGCTGCATAGCAAAGGGAGAGCATTTCGGCCAGATAAAAATACCGTTCGTGCATTTTGGGCAGCAGCCATGGGATCATCAGGCTGAAGATGAGGCCAAGAGCCAGCAGCTCACGACCTTGAAGGGCTGAGGCATGAATGAGAAAATACACAATGGCAAACACCGTGAGGCAGAGCGCCAGCAATACGGCCCCCTGTGCAAAATTATCATAATAGTTGTTGCCGATCAAGCTCCAAAAGGAGGGGGCGCTGAGCGTCAGATAGGGGTAGGACTGGGTCTGCCCCAGATAGATGGAAAAGGTATTGGCAAGACTTCTCCCGCCCAGCAGCGCCGGAATGGTGACGCCCACAAAAGCGGCTGGAAATACCCAAATGTCCCGAAGCCGGATCATCTGGCATACCAACAGAAAGGCCAGAATGGGCAGAAGAAAAACCGACTGAAGCTTAAAACTCAGGGACAGGGCAAAGAGCAGGTAGCACTGCCATGACTTTTTCTGAAATCCACAATATAGTCCCCAGATCGCCAGTGCGCCATAAACGCTGTCACACTGTCCCCAGTAGGCGGAGTTCAGCCATGTAGTGGGGCAGAACAGGGCGGCCAGCAGAACAAAAAGCGGCACGGTATCTTTTGCGGTAAAATGCTTTGCAAGATACGCAAGACCAAGAGCGGCGGCAGCGTCTGCGATGACCGAAAAAATTTTGATGCAGTAGAGATCATAAAAGGGCAGCCGGGAGATCAGCAGCAGCAAATAGAGATAGGGCATATTGTAATCCCCAATGGGGGTGGACAGTGCGGCACCGGCTCCCATCCCACGCATGGAGGATACCCAATGGGAAAGAAAGGAGGTATAATCTCCGGAAATATAATCAAATAGAGAGATCCGAAGACACAGGGCAAAGTAGATACCCAAAAGCGCAAGTCCGGTATGCGCCGGTCGGGAAAACAGCGGCCATTTCAGCAGCACCACGCCGCAGCAAAGCAAAATGATCAGCATCCAGAAGAAAGCATGCAGTACATTGCCCAATCCTGCTGTCAGGCCGCTTACCGATAAGATTGCAGCCAGCACTGCGCCGAAGAAGCCTGCAAGAATACATAAAATTCTGCACATCCGGGAAGCGGAGTCGGAAGAAGTCAAGGAATCACCGCCTGAATTTCAGATTGAAGATATTATACCATAAATTTCAGGGGTTGAAAACCCTGCATAAAACGATCTCCCAGCGTACTGCATAAGTACACTGGGAGATGAGAAAATGAAATTAGCCGACCAGCTCAGCGGTATCCTTTGCGATCATCAGCTCTTCGTTGGTGGGGATCACCAGAACCTTGACCTTTGCACCATCGGGGGAGACGATGCGCTCCTCGCCGCGGATGTTGTTCTTTTCGGGATCAATCTCGATGCCCATGAACTGCAGGCCGTCTACAAAGTGCAGACGCATGTCAGCGGAGTTCTCGCCAACACCGGCGGTGAACACAACAGCGTCCACACCACCCATAGCGGCAGCATACTCAGCGATCATCTTGCGGACACCATACTCAAAGACCTCGACGGCCAGAGCGGCACGCTGGTTGCCCTCGGCGGCAGCGTTGTCGAGATCACGGAAGTCGGAGGAAACGCCGGAGATGCCCAGCACGCCGGACTTCTTGTTCAGGGTGGTCATCATGTCGGCCATGGACATATTGTACTTCTTCATGATGAACTCCATGATGCCGGCATCCATATCGCCGGAACGGGTGCCCATGGGCAGACCGGCCAGAGGCGTCAGACCCATGGAGGTGTCAACGCTCTTGCCACCGTCAATGGCAGTGATGGAGGAACCGTTGCCCAGATGGCAGGAAACGATCTTCAGCTCTTCGATGGGCTTGCCGAGAATCTCAGCGCAGCGCTGGGAAACATAGCGATGAGAGGTGCCGTGGAAGCCGTAGCGGCGCATCTTGTCATTCTCGTAGTACTCATAGGGAATGGCATAGGTGTAAGCCTTTGCGGGCATGGTCTGATGGAAAGCGGTGTCGAATACAGCTACCATGGGAACGCCGGGCATCTTCTCCTGGCATGCCTTGATGCCAATGATGTTTGCGGGGTTATGCAGAGGAGCCAGCGGATTGCACTCTTCGATTGCAGCCATGACCTCATCGGTGATGACCACGGAGGAGGCAAACTTCTCGCCGCCATGGACCACACGGTGGCCAACTGCGTCGATCTCCTTCATGGAAGCGATCACGCCGTTCTTGGGATCAACCAGTGCGTCCAGTACAGCTGCAATGGCCTCGGCATGGGTGGGCATGGCAACGTCAACAGCGTCCAGCTTTTCCTTGCCCTCGACCTGAGGCTTATAGGTGAACTTGCCGTCGATACCGATACGCTCGCACAGACCCTTGGCCAGAAGATCGCCAGTGGCGGGGTTCAGCAGCTGATACTTGAGGGAGGAGCTGCCGGCATTGATAACTAATACGTTCATGAATGTCATCTCCTAAAAGTATTTCTTTTGTTGCAAATATATCGCTCCCCGGGTACAATAGAGAAAGAATACCCCGGGCGCCCATACTCCATTACATTCTAGTACAAAAATGCCCGGAGGACAACTGTTATTTTACCCAATTTCATCATTTTGGAGGATTTTTTTCGTGAGGACTGCCGGAATTATCTGCGAATATAACCCCTTTCACCGTGGGCATTTGCTTCAGATCGAGAAAACAAGAGAAATGATCGGAACGGATGGCGCAATCGTATGCCTGATGAGCGGTTTTTATGTGCAGCGGGGGGAGCCTGCACTGTTTCCGCCTGCAGTCCGGGCAGAGGCGGCAGTGCGCAGTGGCGCAGATCTGGTATTGGAGCTGCCCATTACAGCGGCGGTGAATGCGGCCGGATATTTTGCGGAAAAAGCGGTGTGGTGCCTTGATCAGACCGGATGTATCGATGTTTTGTCCTTTGGTAGCGAGTGTGGTGAGGTGGAGCCGCTGGATGCTCTGGCGGAAGCGCTGGAGCGTCCGCAGTTTCAGCAGGAACTGAAAATTTCGCTTGAGAGCGGATGCTCCTTTGCTGCGGCACGCACCAGAGCACTTATTGCCATGGGGCTGGATGGGGAGCTTTTGGAGTTGCCCAATAATGCACTTGGGGTAGAGTACCTTCGGGCGATTCGACAGGTTGGAGGCACGATGGTGCCGTTTACGTTCCAAAGGGATCGCAATATCCCGTCTGCGGGGGAACTCCGTAGTCTGCTGACCGCCAAAAGGATATCAAATGATTGCGGTATACATTATAATAGTAAGCGGATAGATGCAGAACGATTGAATATTGCGGTGCCGGATGCGATGCGCAGCATACCCGTTTCCGCTCTTTACAAGAAGGAAATGATGCACACCATGGAGTGCGGGGAGAAGGCCATGCGGGCGGTGCTCCGCAGTCTGCCGGATGCAGCCTTTGAGCGGATGGCATTTGAGTCCGAGGGAATTTACAGCAAGGTACGGAAGGCGTGCCGCAGGGAGTGCTCTGTAGAGAATATCATAATGGCCTGCAAGTCCCGACGGTTTGCCTACAGCCGCCTTCGCAGAACACTGATGTGTCTGTTCCTTGGCCTGACAGAACAGGATATGCAGCGGGAGCTTCCATACCTGCGTGTACTTGCGTTCAATGATCGAGGGCGGCAGGTGCTTTCCATGGCACGGAAGAAGAGCAGGATACCGATGGTTGCAGGTGCAGTGCCAAGGGATGAACAATCACAGGCGTACTTTCAGCTGGAGCAACGGGCTGCGGATCTCTATACACTGTTTGGTGTGCCGGGATCGGAGGAGCGGTTTCATATGCTGAAAAGCGCAAGACCGATCTACGTGGAAGCGGATCAAGGAGCAGGGTAAAATACAGAAATATCCATTGACATTTTGAAATGATGGTGGTATACATTGCTTGAAAGTGTAAAAAGCATGTAATTGGATGTTGCATCATCTATATGCGTGAGGATTTGAAGACCTACTTTTTCATATGATTCAGATCGGGAAATTTTCATAGATGTCCCCAAGGGAGCGGAATGAAAATATGAAGCATCGGCAATACCATACAAAGAAGAATCGAAACAATACCGGCTGGGCAGGACGGACAGGGCTGATTTTATTGGCGCTGCTGGTTTTGCTACAGCCTGTACTTACCTATAGCGGCCTTGCGGCGGATGTATCTTCTCAGCTGGAGGAAAGCGGCGTGGATGCGGCCATTGTTCCGGAAGATTCGGAGGCTGATATTCCGTCATCGGAGGAATCCTCCGTAGAACCTACAGAGGATGTGCCGGAGTCTGGGGACAGCGTCCCCGGATCGGCGGATGATACGCCGGAACCAACGGACGATGTGCCGACACCCACAGAGACTCCGACGCAGGAATCTGTGGCACCGAACGGTAATGCGGAGACACAGCCGGATACAGGCACGGAAATGGTGCAGGTTCGTATTCACGATATGGATTGGGACGGAACGGAGATTCTGGACTCTGAGCAGAAGTGCCTTACGCTGGAGCTTGCCTCCGGGACAGATCTGCTCTATGTTTTTCAGTCACAGGGAACGCTGATCGGAACCGGTGAAATGCAGAAAAAGGCCAGTGAGCTTCTTTACTACTGGCAGGATGGCAGCGGCCAGAAGCAGCGCTATCGGGATTTGAGCCAACCGGTCCTGGAGGATTTGGATCTCTACACCTATCGCTACCGGCTGAGTATTTACGGCGCAGAAGCGCTGCTAGCCATTACACCGGATGAGGACGGTGCTTCTGAAAAATCTGACACTGCGCTTCTGACGCTGACGGTCCGTGAGGGACAGCCTGTTGCAGAAAGTGCGCTGACTGCGGGCGGCACCGATTTGGCACAGCTTTCGTGGATGGATCAGAGCAACGGGGAAGCACTGGATCCCATGGCGCTGATGGCTTCCGGGCTGACGGCCAATCTCAATGTGACCGTGGCGGATACCTCCGATGCGGAGATCGAGGATCGTGCTGCAACAGGCACGGATTCGGCACAGGTCTATTGCTATGTGGCAATCGATGGGGAATGGAAACAGGCTGCACAGCTTACCACCACCATGCGGCCCGATTGGTGGAGAACAAGCAACGGCTACCGCTATACGGTGTCTGCAAATGAACTCTATGATGTGTACAAGGACTACGGGCTCACTCAGGCGGATCTGGCGGATCTGAACGGGAAGCTGATCTTTCCGCACACGGATTCCTATGACCCGTCCCATATCTGGGCGGATACGCCGGCAAAACAGGTGGACGGAGCTTGGTGGATCCCTGTCAGTGCACGCAGCACCAGCTATATTTACTATATGCCGAACAACCGGGTGGGCAGCGAGTCGTATTTTTCGAACTTCTGCGATACAATGGACAGTGTAAAAATAACGGCCAACGGATTTTTCCATTTAGACGTGTTGGATCCTCAGCAGCTGCTGGGCAGTGATGTGACTTTGCCGGAGGAACAGCTGATTGCCCCCGGCAGTGGAGCAGAGGTGACGCTTCCGGTTTCGGATGCAGTGGAATGGCTGGTTCGCAATAAAACCACCAATGCACGGCTGGATAAAGACGTGGATTATACGGTGACGGAGTCTGATGGAAAGCTTACCTTTCACTTTGATTCACTGTCCTGCCCCATTAGAATTGTGGCGACGCCGACCGGCGATGCATTGTATTCCGTGGAGTATCGTGCAGATGTGACCCCAAGCCTGACGAAGCTGGGGCAGTTTGAAGCCGGTGTGCAGAAAATAATTCAAAATGGCGCAGTGTATGGTCAGGTGACCTATACCATGTCGAAAAGTGACCTGTCCGAAAGCTACCGAATCCTAAGCCCGGACCATGATTATGCGGAGCTGTATTACAGCGGAACTGACCCGAAGCAGCGCCGTGTTTATTACACATTTCAGGGTTGGAGAGTGGGAAACTCAGACACCATTTTGCAGCCGGGCATTTATACGGGATCCCAGATTGAACAATATATGGGAGAAGACAATATCTTGGAGCTGAACGCCGTATGGGCAGGCAAGGACGGCGGTACATGCGACCGTGTTGCAACGGTCAACTTCTTCGTAAATCTGGCCTGTGAGATCATGGACAATACCGGCAACGGATATCAGCCCAACCCGGGGAGTGCCTTTGGCGGCTCAGTTTATGCTACCCGTATCTATGGCGGCGAGAAGGTTCCATACAGCACCATGCAGAATAAGCTGGATATACAGATCATCGCACCGCCCGAGGGGGCTGATACTGCCTATGATGTAGACGCAAAGCTGAGAGCTGCTGTGGATACGCCTGTTTCAGATGAAGCTGGAACCTATTCCCTTCAGATGGAGAGCTTCCCGTCGGATGAATATGTGTTTAACGAGCTACGGAGTGCCGGTACGGTGATTTCTCTGGACGGCAAGGAAATTCCAACGGAGCAGCTCAACACCGACAACTTCCAGATCCGCTGGTATGTGCTGAAATATGAACACAGCGATGGCTGGCATGTGGACGGTATTCTGGTGGCAAAGGAAGCACAGCTGGTGATTAGGAAGACCTTTGCCGGCGATGCGGCGGCAATGGAGGAGATCAAAAAGCAGAAGGAGCCCTTCTATCTGGCAGTGAACCATCTGGGTGATAATGAGGAGGTAGAGGACTATCACCTGACGCTGGATGCGCGCGATGAGGTGAACAACGTCACGGACGTAGGCTATACGGAGTACGATGCTGCAACGCATACCTACACATGGGTATTGGGGGTACGCCAGGGGAGAACCTACACGGTTCAGGAATGCAACTATACTCTGGATGCTACACAGTGGAATCATACCAATCGTTACCGGATTCGGAATGCACCCGGGGAGACAACTGCGGAAGAAGCATGGAAAAATTATGATTCTCACAGTGAGGTAAAGGTGGTAGCGGAAGCGTATGCGGCAGATTTGCCGGAGGCGTCCTACCAGACGGTGGAATTTGAAAATCTCTATGTTAAAGCCGGACTGCTGACGGTACATAAAGTGGATTCGGTGACCAACAACGGACTGAAAAACGTGTCCTTCCGGCTGTCGCTGGAAAACGGAAATCCTTTGAAGCTGTATCAGATGCCCGGCACCAGCTATTATTCTACAGACAATAATGCGGTGGATGATGGCTATACCGTTCCGGCTCCGGACAATACGATTACGACCGATGCCAACGGCTATTTTTACGTCCGGCTGGGGATTTTTGGGGAAGCGGCCACTTCGGAGAGCTACATACTGGAGGAGGAAATTCCCACCGGCTATGAGGGCGCAAAGAAGATCCGTATTGAAGTGACGGATAATGGAACGATCCGGATGGCAGAGGAAGTACTGGAATCCACAGTGGACGGCAATAATGAATGGATTCAGGGAGAAGGCACGACAACGCTGACGCTGCTGAACCGCTCCAAGCTGCTGACCGAGGTAAAGGCGGAGAAAAAATGGGAGGAAACGCCTGAGGAACGGAAGCTTCCGGTAACGGTAGAACTGCTGTGCAATGGCATACGCTTGCGGGGCGACTATGTGCAGGAGCTGAGTGCGGACAACAATTGGACGTATTCGTGGGAGAACCTTCCACTATTTGTGGACGGTGGAATGGCACAGTATACCATCCGTGAGATCGCCATCGGAGAAGAGGATTATGATGCCGCAGAGCCTGGCGGTTATGCGGATTATCTGGTGGAGTACGATGCTGCCCGATACAAGGAGGGCACGGAAGGCGACTACAACAGGCTTAATGGTTATTGGAAAGCGGAGGATGGAACGTTACATTATGCTGACCATGCGCTTCTGGTGGTGCACAACAGTGAGAATACCGGAAAAATTGCTTTTGATAAAGTCGGTGATTCCGGAGAAGGACTTGCTGATGCCCTGTTTGGCCTGTATGCGGATCGAGCATGCACAAAGCGATTGGATAGTGCGGTTTCCAGCGCAGGCGGTTTTGTGGAGTTCCCGGTTCAAACCAAAGGCACCTACTATGTCAAAGAGATCACGGCCCCGCCCGGATATGCGCTGGACGATATGGTTTATACTGTTGTTGTTAAGAACGGACAGGCAAGTATGACAGATGATAATGGAGATCCCGTTGAGACCGTTGTCAACCACACTGCGGTGGCCTTGACGCTGCGGAAAACCGATGCAGCGGGGAATCTTCTTTCCGGCGCTGTTTTCACGGTATACCGGCAGGAAGCGGATGGCAGCAAGACGACATATGGAACCTATACAACCGGTCAGGATGGCTCTGTGGCAACCAGAAGACTGGAGCAGGGGACATACCGGATCGAAGAGACCACAGCACCGCCGGGGTTCCGTCCCCGGACGGATTCCTTCCGCATTGATGTTGCAAATGGCGGGATTACAGCTGACCCGACATCCGCTGACCTGACGGAATGGACATTTGCGGCAGAAGAGGAACATGCCTATTCCCTGACTGTCATGAACCATGCTATGTATCAGCTGCCCAACGCTGGCGGCAGAGGCATTGGATGGCCCACGGCAATGGGCGTGCTGCTCATGTGTGGGGCAGCTGCCGGATATCTTCTGTGGCTGCGCCGGAGAGGGCGCACCCAAGGGATGTAAGGCGGGAAACCGCTATCGCATAAATACATCGTAAAAAGACGGAACGGAAGGCACGGCGGCACCTTGTGCGCTATGGCCGGAAAAGTTCCCCTGAAGTAAGAAAGGACGATGGAAATGAAGAAAATCTGGAAACGCTTGGGCGCTGTGCTGCTGACGGCAGCGCTGGCGCTGGGGCTGACGGCCGGAGCGTGGGCTGTCGATGAGGACAGTGACAACGCAGCGGCACCCTTTACAAAACAGGCGACTGTAACAGTCAGTGGGCTTGCTGACGGTGACACGGTTCATGCATACAAGCTGGTGAGCTATGACAGCAGCTTTAACGACTATGTGTTTCAGACGGACTTTGAGACGTTTATAGGCAGCTACGATGGCCTCACCGGCAGTAACGCAGAGGAAAAGCTTGCGAACTGCGCCAATGTGACAAAGCTGCTGGAAGACTATGCAGCGGCTGTAGCGGCGGGAACCTATGCGCTGCCAACGCCAAGCGCTTTTGAGACCGCAGCGAATACTACAGTGAGCATGACGCTGGAGCCGGGCTATTATCTGCTGCTTGCAGGCACCACTGCCGGTAACAGCAAGGTGTATCAGCCCATGTCCGTGTTTGCCAAGGTAGAAGGGGACAAGCTCATTGTCTATGGCGGCGGAGATGACACAAACGGACAGGAGAATGCGCTGAGCATCAACGTCAAGAGTGAGGATGGCCCTGTCATTGACAAAAAGGTCAACGCAACCCGGGGAGCGGGAAAGGCCATTGAATGGAGAACAACGGCGGCTGCCGGAATCGGAGAGACCGCAAAGTTCTACGTTCAGGTGACGATCCCGTATTATCAGAACATTACCACCATGCAGATGCAGCTCCATGATACTATGACCGCAATGGCATATACAGATGGCTCCATGAAGGTATATACCGAGGGCCCGGATGCAAACGGTGCATTTGATGAAAGTAAGCTCCTTGGCGTAGATGGTGCAGTCGTAGAGAATCCTGGAACCTATACAGACGGCAAGCAGGAACTGACCTTTACACTGGATTATGCCAAGATCATGGACAGCGCACAGGCAGCGAAGAACATCTGGATCTACTACGAAGCCGTAGTGCAGCCGGATGCAGCAAATGGCACCGATGTGCACAGTGCTGCCAACGAGGCCTATCTCACCTATACCACGGCAGTTGGCAACAACCAGAGCACGGATAAAAAGAGCACAACGGTCTATAACTATGAATTTAAGCTGAATAAGCGCACAGAAAATCAGGCAACATCTTTGGCCGGTGCCGGCTTTACGCTGTATAGCGATGAAAATTGCACACAGCCGATCTCCTTCGTAAAGACTGGGGAGTATTACCGTCCTGCCGTTGGGACGGAGGCTGGCGCTGTGAAGGAGATCACAGCAGACTTCCTGCTCATCGGATTGGATGCCAACACCTACTATGTAAAGGAGACCACCACCCCCAATGGCTACTTCCAGCCCGAAGGTGCCTTCCAGCTGGTTCTGACCTCTGACATGGAGGGGCAGATCCTTTCCGACAGCTTGGATGGAAGCAAGTGCGATTTTGCAGCACTGGCAGAGGCGGATCATAGCCTGATCGCAGAAAAGACGGTAAATCTGAAAGACCACAGCTGGCGCTTTGTTGTGACCTTGAAGAATAATTCCACCCCGCTGCTGCCCACCACCGGCGGCCCCGGTACTGTGGCCATCAGCATTGCAGGCGTATTGCTGATGATCCTCGGTGCGGCCCTGTATATGGGGTACCGGAAAAAGCGTGCACAGAACTGATCCTGTGAAGAATCCATAAAATGCCAATACTCCGGGGCGGGCCTCCTGCCCCGGAGCCGCAGCGGTAAGGAGAGACCCATGAGAAAAAGTAAAGCAATGCCTATTTTGTTTTTTCTGGTTTTCCTCGTGGGCCTCTCCCTGCTGCTGTATCCCATGTTTGCAGACCGCTGGAACCAGCGGCGGATGGATGGGGTCATAGAGAATTATGTGCAGACCGCAGAAGCGGTTGATTCGGCGCAAGCCCAGCAGTGGCTGCTGCGGGCCCAGGAATACAACCAGACTCTGGAGGGCAAGGGGGTACCGGACGCCTTTGCGGAGACCACCCCGGAGGAGGACAGCGACTATTTGTCACAGCTGAGCTTTTCGGAGGACGGGGTCATGGGATACCTTGAGATCCCGACCATTTCGGTGAGCTTGCCCATCTATCATGGAACCGGAACAGAATCCCTCAGCAAAGGCGCAGGTCATCTGCAGGGGTCGGCACTGCCGGTGGGGGGGAAGAGTACCCACTGCGTGATCTCGGCCCACCGGGGGCTGCCCTCTGCGGCCATGTTCACGGATCTTGACCAGCTGAAGGAGGGAGATCATTTTTATCTCTCGGTGCTGGATCAGACGCTCTGCTATGAGGTGGATGATATCTGGGTGGTGGAGCCGGAGGAGACGGATTCCCTGAATGTTGTGCCCGGGGAGGATCTGGTGACACTGGTTACCTGTACGCCCTACGGGATCAATACCCAGCGGCTGCTGGTGCGGGGACATCGGGTGGACTATGTGCCGGAAACCGCTGTCAGCGAGGCGCAGGATCCTGCTCGCTCGGTCTATACCCATTATGGTCTGTGGATCGCTGCGGGACTGGGGATCACGGCGCTGTTTATTCTGCTGCTGTGGCTGTGGATGCGCCGCAGCATGCGGAAGGATAATGACCCGGGAGAATGCCCATGAAGAAGAAAATACTTGGTATTCTGATCCCGGTGCTGATTTTCCTGACCGGTCTTGGGGTACTGCTCTATCCGGTGTTCAGTGACCTGTGGAATCAGCATCGACAAAATCGTCTGATGACCGACTATACAAATACCGTAACAGACATGGAGGACGCAGAGCGAAATGCGCTCTGGAGTGCGGCGGTTCAGTATAATCAAGGATTGCAGGCGGCGCCGCAAGACGCTTTTACCGGAGCGGATCCGGGGCCGAAGAATCCCTATTGGAGCCTGCTGGATCCGGACGGTACCGGCGTGATGGGATACTTGGAGATCCCGAAAATCAGTCTGCGGCTGCCGATTTACCACGGTACCGGTGATGCGGCGCTGCAAAAGGGGATCGGTCATTTGGCCGGAACGTCGCTGCCGGTGGGTGGCAGTGGTGCCCACTGCGTGCTTTCCGGCCATAGAGGGCTGCCTTCTGCGCTGTTGTTTACAGACTTGGATCAGCTGGAAACGGGGGATACCTTTACTTTGTATGCGCTGGATCAAAGACTCTCGTATCAGGTGGATCAGATTCTGGTGGTTGAGCCGGAGGATGTGTCGGCACTGGCCCCGGAGGATGGAAAAGATTATGTGACTTTGGTGACCTGTACACCCTATGGGGTCAATACCCATCGGCTTTTGGTACGGGGCAGCAGAATAGAGGATACACAGGAGCCTGTGCCGGAAGTAACGAACCTTCAGGTAGCGGCAAAGGCTTTTGGCTGGAAGGGAAAGCTGCTGCTGGCCCTTCTGGGACTTGGCGCTGTGTGGATCGCAGTGCATGTGCTGCGAAAGCGGCGCACCGGATAAAGAAAGAGGGCGTATGCGGATGGACAGAAAACGGCTGGGGACGCTTTTGTGCGGTGCGGTGTTCTGTATGATGGCGGCGCTGGTGCAGCTGACTCCGGCATGGGCGGCAGAATTGGCGGATCCTGCGCAAAAGGTCAGTCTTACCATAGAGGCTCAGCAGAACGGCAGGGCAGTTAGTGGGATGGGGCTGTCTTTGCGTCGTGTGGCTGAGATGGATGCGAGGGGACGGTTTGCACTGATGGGATCCTATCAATCCTCCGGTGTATCTGTAGATGGTCTCACATCATCGAGCCAGTGGAATCAGGCGGCAAAGGAGCTAAATGACTTTGCAGCGGAGGAATCTATTCCGGCAGATGTTTGGACTGTGACAGAGGGTCAAGGCGTCTGCACGATAGATGGACTGGAATCCGGCCTGTATCTGGTGGCGGCGGAGATGCTGGAAACTGCAGAGGGGCGCTATGATGCAGCACCTTTTCTCGTTGCGCTGCCAATGCTGGAAAATGAAGCGTGGGATTATGCTCCAACTGTGATGCCGAAGATACAATTTACGGCGGTGCCTGTATTGCCGGAGCCCAGTGCGCCGGTAAGCCCGGAGCCAAGCGGGCCGGTAAGCCCGGAGCCCAGCAGTCCGGTAAACCCGGAGCCCAGCAGTCCGGTAAACCCGGAGCCCAGTGCGCCGGTAAGTCCGGAGCCTAGCAGTCCGGTAAGCCCGGAGCCCAGCAGTCCGGTAAACCCGGAGCCCAGTGCGCCGGTAAGTCCGGAGCCTAGCAGTCCGGTAAGCCCGGAACCAAGTGAGCCGGTAAGCCCGGAGCCGGAAAGCTCGGCATCGCCAAGCCCAAGCGGTCAGCCGGCGGCATCTCCCACGCCCAGCCCCGGCGCAAACGAGGGACTGCCGCAGACGGGCCAGCTGAATTGGCCGATTCCCCTACTGGCACTGTTGGGTATGCTCCTTGCTGCAGCAGGCTGCTTGCTGCGCAGACGCCATGAATAAACGGCTGGGGAATCTGCTATTTCTGCTGGGGGCACTGTGCATTGCTGCGGCGATATTCCTGACCATCCATAATCGACAGGAGGATCAGCAGGCTGCTGCCGCCGCTGAAGCGGTGATGCCGGAGCTTGCGCAGGAGATCCGGCATCAGGCAAAGGAATGGCAGAGTGCAGGACAGACTATTGACGGCAGCGTGGCGGAAAAGCCTGTGCCGGAATCGGATCAGGGCGTTACGGTCGATGGTGTCAGGTATCTGGGTTATTTGGAGATCCCTGCTCTGAATATGCAGCTTCCGGTGCAGATGGATTTTAGCATGGATGCGCTGAAGCTTTCTCCCTGCCGCTATGCCGGCAGCTTTTCGGAGGAGAATCTGGTCATTGCGGCCCATAACTATTCATCATCCTTCGGTGAAATTTCCCGGCTTTCTGCGGGAGACACAGTGACGCTGGTGGATGGGCTGGGAGACCGTCATAGCTATCAGGTGGAGAAGCTTGAAACCCTCTCGCCTGCGGAGACGGAGCGTATGACAGACAGTGGATGGCCCCTGACCCTTTTTACCTGTACCTATGGGGGAGCAAGCCGGACAACGGTTCGGTGCTCAAAAACGGAATAAACGGGGCAATAGCGTCCTGAATCTTGCAAAAACGTGCAGCTTTTCGAGGCTGCACGTTTCTTTTTTTCAATCACCTATTGACATAGTAGGGAAATGGGTATATTATACTGAGCGGGAGGGAATACGATGCTGATTTCAACGCGAGGAAGATACGCCCTTCAGGTGATGTGTGACCTGCTGGAGCATCAATCCGGCGGCTACGTTCCGCTGAAGGAGATCGCTGCACGGCAGGATATCTCTCTGAAATATCTGGAAAGTATCACAAAAATACTGGTACGAGGGGAACTGGTGGAAGCGTCCAGCGGCCGTGGCGGCGGTTATCGTCTGCTGCGGGCGGGAGACGGGTATACCGTGGGGGAGATCCTTCGGTGTACCGAGGGGTCGTTGGCTCCGGTGGCCTGCGTAGAGGAGGATGTAAGCCATTGCTCCCGTCAGGATGCCTGCATGGCCTGCTCTTTGTGGGAAGGCTTGAAGGATGCCATTGACGGCTACCTGGATGGGATCACCCTTCAGGAGCTGTATCAGCGTACCAGAATGCATAGAAAGGAAACGAGTAATCATGGAAAATAAGCTGCTGCTTCAGGTGAACAACGCCTCTGTCCGTGTGGAGGACAAGGAGATCCTGCATCATGTCAATCTGTGTCTTGGGGCTGGGGAGACCCATGTGCTCATGGGCCCCAACGGCACCGGTAAGTCCACTCTGGGCTATACGCTGGCCGGTAACCCCAGATATGAGGTGACGGAGGGCACCATCACCTTCAAGGGGAAGGATATCACCCATGAGGCCCCGGATGTCCGGGCAAGAGACGGTCTGTTCCTTTCTTTCCAGAGTCCGCTGGAGATTCCGGGCATTACCGTCAGCGCCTTTATCCGCTCCGCACTGGAGCAGCGCACAGGCAAGCGGGTTTCCCTCTGGAACTTCAAAAAGGAGCTGAAGGCGGCTATGGCTGTACTTCAGATGGACGAGAGCTATGCGGAGCGGGATCTGAATGTGGGCTTCTCCGGCGGCGAGAAGAAGAAGGCAGAAATGCTCCAGCTTCTCATGCTGAAACCGGATCTTGCAATTCTGGATGAGACGGACTCTGGACTGGACGTAGATGCGGTTCGCATTGTATCTGACGGAATTTCCAAGTTCCAAAAGCAGCACGGCGGCGCACTGCTGATCATCACCCACAGCAACCGGCTCTTGGAGCGGATCCATGTGGACAAGGCCCATGTAATGTACGGCGGCACGCTGGTGGATTCCGGAGATGCGTCTCTGGTACAGCGGATCAACGAAGAGGGCTTTGCGGCCTATGAATCCAGCAAGGGCTGAGAAAGGAACCGGCATATGGAAGAGAAAACCTATGTGGATGACATTGACAGAAGCGTCTATGACATCCGGGATGAAGAGAAAGATGCCTATCGGCTGGAAGCAGGTCTGACACCTGCAATTGTTGAGCAGCTGTCTAAGGAAAAGCATGATCCGGCATGGATGGAGCAGTTCCGGCTGGAATCTCTTCAAATCTATAACGAGACTAAAATGCCCAATTGGGGGCCTCCCATTGACGGGCTGAATATGGACAATATCGTCACCTATGTGCGTCCCAATACCAACATGAAGGCCAAGTGGTCTGAGGTGCCTCAGGACATCAAGGATACCTTTGAGCGGCTGGGCATTCCGCAGGCGGAGCAGAAGTCTCTGGCAGGCGTGGGCGCCCAGTATGATTCGGAGCTGGTTTATCACAATGTCCGGGAAGAAGTGGCGGCACAGGGCGTTGTATATACGGACATGGAAAGCGCACTGACCGGCCCCTATGCAGAGATGGTGCGGAAGCACTTTATGAAGCTGGTAAAGCCCACGGATCATAAGTTTGCGGCCCTCCATGGGGCGGTCTGGTCCGGCGGTTCCTTCGTTTATGTACCAAAGGGCGTAAAGGTGGAGATTCCGCTACAGTCTTATTTCCGGCTCAATGCGCCCGGCGCAGGTCAGTTTGAGCACACGCTGATTATCGTGGACGAAGGAGCAGATCTTCACTTTATTGAGGGATGTTCCGCACCGAAGTACAATGTGGCCAATCTCCATGCGGGCTGTGTAGAGCTGTTTGTTGGCAAGAACGCCCGACTGCGGTACTCCACCATCGAAAACTGGTCGAAGAATATGTATAACCTGAACACCAAGCGCGCACTGGTGGAAGAGGGCGGACGGATCGAGTGGGTGTCCGGTTCCTTTGGCTCTCATGTTTCCTATCTGTATCCTACCAGTATTCTCAATGGTGAAGGGGCACGGATGGAGTATACCGGCATCACCTTTGCCGGCGAGACCCAGAATCTTGATACCGGTGCACGGGTGGTGCACAAGGCACCCAATACCAGCTCTTATATGAATGCACGCTCCATTTCCAAGAGCGGCGGCATCAGTACCTTCCGCAGCTCGGTTACCATTCTGCCGGAGGCCAAGGGAAGCAAGTCCTCGGTATCCTGCCAGTCCCTGATGGTGGACGATGAGAGCCGTTCGGATACGATCCCTGCTATGGATATCCGCACCAGAGACGCCAATGTGGGCCATGAGGCCAGAATTGGAAAGATTTCGGATGAAGCTGTATTCTATCTCATGAGCCGGGGACTCAGCGAGGAGGAGGCCAAGGCGCTGATCGTCAGCGGCTTTGCCGACAATGTATCCAAGGAGCTGCCGCTGGAGTATGCCATTGAGATGAACAACCTCATTCGGCTGGAAATGAAGGGTAGCATCGGCTGATGGAGGGAAAGGAGAATATAATCATGGATCATACCATGCGGATCAATTCGCTTCCATCCATCACATGGAATCGAATGAATATCAATGACGTTACGGTGGATTGGCCGGAGTCATCGGCGCTTACGCCTGTTTTTTCCGGCTGCGAGGCCGTGACTGAAAAGCAGGTCTGCAATGTGCCCACCGGTGCGGGAGCAGCAGCGGATGTGGCCTTTGCTGCGCTTCCTGCCTATGTGGTGCAGGCAAAGGAGGGGGAGAATAAGGAGACCCTTATGGATCTTACCGCCGCAGCGGAGGAAAATGGTGCCGCTGTCCTGCATCTGAAGGCAGAGCGCCATGCAAAGCTGACCGTCTACACCAGAGTGCGGGGAATGGAGCACAGCCATGCAGCACTTCGGCTCCAGCTGGAAGCGGCGGAGGATGCGGAGATCCGGCTGGTGGAGCTTTTGGAGCCCGGCCAGCAGGGGCGGCTGCTCCACGATGTGGGCGGTAATGTGGCCACGAAAGCCAAGGTTCAAGTACTGCATCTGTATCTGGGAAAGGGCGATATTTATTCCGGCTGCCGGATGGAACTGCTGGGAGAGGGCGCCGATTTCACCTATGAGGCGGGCTATCTCTGCCAGAACCGGCAGGTACTGGACGTGAATCTGATTGCAAATCACATTGGAAAGAACACCACCTGTAACCTGCGGGCAGATGGCACGCTGAAGGACAGCGCCCAGAAGACCTTCCGTGGCACCATCGATTTTAAGCGGGGCTGCAAGGGCTCGGTTGGCGCAGAGCAGGAGAATGTGCTGCTGCTGGGAGAAGATGTGGTGAATAAAACCATTCCACTGATCCTCTGTGCAGAGGAGGATGTGCAGGGCGACCACGGCGCATCCATTGGCGAGCTGGATGAGGATACCCTGTTCTTCTTTGGTTCCCGGGGCATTGATCCCCTGACCGCAGAGAATATCCTGACCCGTGAAAAACTTTACCGTCTGGCGGAGACCATGGGAAGGGAAGACATGGCGCAGTCTGCCCGAGCTGCCATTGAGGAGGTGCTGTAAAATGAACGGATTTGATCGAGACGTCCGGCAGGATTTTCCGCTGCTCAGAGGCTATCAGGAAGCGTATCTGGATAATGCGGCTACGGCACAGCGGCCCCAGTGTGTGCTGGATGCCATGAAGCATTTCTATGAGAACGATAACGCAAATCCGCTGCGGGGCTTTTATCCGCTGAGCCTGCGGGCAACCGAGCAATATGAAAATGCCCGGAAGCGTGTGAGGGAGTTTATCGGAGCGGCAAATGCCAATGAGGTGATTTTTACCCGAAATACCACGGAGAGCCTCAATCTGGTGGCCTACAGCTACGGGCTTTCCAATCTAAAGCCCGGCGATGAGGTGGCAGTTTCCATTTTGGAGCACCACAGCAATATGCTGCCCTGGCAGATGGTATGTCGCAGCACCGGTGCAACCCTCCGATATATGGACTGTGAAATAGATGGGACCCTCACCGATGAGACCATTGAAACGGTGATCAATCCGCATACCAAGATTGTGGCGGTAACCCATGTATCCAACGTATTGGGCTGCGTTTCTCCGGTGGAGAAAATCGTAAAGCGTGCCCATGAAATGGGGGCAGTGGTGGTGCTGGACGGCGCACAGTCCACGCCGCATATGCCGGTGGATGTCAAAAAGCTGGATGTGGATTTTCTGGCCTTTTCCGGTCATAAGCTCATGGGGCCCATGGGCATCGGTGTGCTTTGGGGCAGAATGGAGCTGCTGGACCAGATGCCGCCCTTCCTGACCGGCGGTGAGATGATCGAGTCTGTGACCAGAGATGGGGCCGTCTATGCGGAGGTACCCCACAAGTTTGAGGCGGGCACCGTCAATGCGGGCGGCGCTGTGGGTCTGGCAGCGGCCATTGATTATATCGAAAGCATTGGCTTCCCGGCCATGGAGGCCCAGGAACACAAACTGGTATGTCGGGCTATGGAGGGCATTGCCCAGATCCCGCATGTGCACATTCTGGGGTCGGCAGATCCGGCCAACCACAAGGGAATTGTAAACTTTATTGTGGACGGTGTACATCCCCACGATGTGGCGGAGATCTTAGAGTCTGACGGGGTTAACGTGCGCTCCGGCCATCACTGCGCCCAGCCCCTGCTTCAGCATCTGGGCTGCCGTTCCTCCACGCGTGCCAGCTTTATGTTCTATAACACGGAGGAAGAGGTAGACCGGCTGGTGGAAAGCCTCAAAAATGTTAGAGGGAGGATGGGACTGTGAGCAACCGGAGCTTTTATAACGAAATTTTAACAGAGCACAACCTGCGGCCGGAGCACAAGCATGATCTGCCCTGTGCCAACTGTAGTCTGGACGGGGTAAACCCCAGCTGCGGCGATGAGATCACCCTGAAGCTGCAAGTGGAGGGGGACACCATTGTAGACGGTGCGTTTGTGGGCGACGGCTGCGCCATTTCTCAGGCCTCGGCGGATATCATGCTGGGCATGATCATTGGAAAGAAAAAGGACGAGGCGCTGCATTTGGGTCAGCTGTTCTTTAAGATGATCCGTGGGGAGACCACGGAGGACGAGCTGGAGGAGCTGGAAGAGGCTTCGGCTCTTCAGGATATCTCCCATATGCCAGCCCGCACCAAATGCGCAGTGCTGGGATGGCACACATTAGAGGAAATGTTCAAGCAACAGTTGGGCTGAACTTTATAAAGCGAAAAAACACCCTAAGAACGGGACATGCGCCCGATCTTAGGGTGTTCGCTTTGCTCATTGGTATTCTGCCTGAATACGCTCCAGAATTTCCGCATCAGCAGGACAGAAGTCATACTGGGGAATTTCAGAAGGGGTGATCCACCGGAGATCATTGTGCTCCAGCAGCTGGGGAATGCCTGCTGCAATGGAGCAGTGATAGAGACTCAGATGAATCGTGAGATCCGGGTATACATGATCCAGCTCCATAAAAAGCGCATGGGGAGAGACTGTAATGCCCAGTTCTTCCCGGCATTCCCGGATCAGCGCCTGAGGCTTTGTTTCCCCGGGCTCGACCTTGCCGCCTACAAATTCCCACAATAGCCCGCGGGCCTTATGGGCTGGGCGCTGACAGATCATAAACCGGCTGCCGTCCCAGATCAGGGCGGCGACCACCTGCGTCATGCCTGTGCCTCCAGCTTGGCAAGCCCCAGATTCAGACGGCGAAGGGTCTCCTCACGGCCAAGGATCAGGGCAATTTCAATGGCGCCGCCGGGGGTTACAGACTTGCCGGCAGCGGCAATGCGCAGGGGCCACATGACCTTGCCGATTTTGATGGCTTCTGCTTCAGTGATGGCGTAGAGGGCATCGTGGATGGCATCGTAATTCCACTGGGGGAGTGCGGCCAGTGCCTCAGTCTCGGTTTTCAGAAGTGCAAGAGAACTCTCTGCATTCAGCTTGTTCTTCTTGTTGGTGTAGAGGGCGATGTCGTATTCCGGCAGCTCATTGAAGAAGGAGATCATCTCCGGAATCTGATCCAGACGATCCAGACGGGTCTGAAGCAGCGGAGAAATCTGGGCCTTATCCACATTTTCAGCGGTAATGACCTTGCCAATCCATGGCTTGGCAGCGGCGGCAAAATCCTCCGGGGTCATTTCCTTGAGATAGGTGCTATTGAAATAGTTGAGCTTTTCCAGATCAAAGGCAGAGGGAGACTTGGAAATGCCCTCAATGTCAAAGGCGCGGCACAGCTCGTCCATGGTGAAGAACTCCTGCTCAGACAGCTCACCTTTGGGGCTCCAGCCAAGGAGAGAGACGTAGTTCTTTACCGGCTGGGACAGATAACCCATTTTGAGCAGATCCTCATAGGAGGGATCGCCATGGCGTTTGGACATCTTTCGGACGGCACCGGTCTCCGGATCGGTAATCATGACGCTGGCACAATGGACATAGGTAGGAATCTCCCAGCCAAAAGCCTCATAGAGCAGGTTGTACTTGGGCGTGGAGGACAGATATTCGCTGCCGCGAACCACATGGGTGATGCCCATCAGGTGGTCGTCTACCACGTTGGCAAAGTTGTAGGTGGGAAGACCGTCGGATTTGAGCAGCACCTGATCGTCCAGCTCGCTGTTGTCCACGGTGATATCTCCATAGACGGCATCGTGGAAGGTGGTCTGGCCCTCAGGGATGATCTGACGGATCACATAGGGAACGCCGTCGTCCAGATTCTTCTGAATCTCTTCCGGGGAAAGATGGCGGCAGTGGCCATCGTATTTTGCGTTGGGGTCAGCTGCATGGAGCTGCTCCAAACGCTCTTCGGTGCAGAAACAGCGATAGGCTGCGCCCTTTTCCACCAGAAGCTCAGCATATTTTTTGTAAATTTCCCGACGCTCAGTCTGGACATAGGGGCCTACCGGGCCGCCCACATCGGGGCCTTCATCGTAGTCAAGACCGCAGTCTGCCATGGTCCGCTTGATAACGGCCACTGCGTCCTCGACCTTCCGCTTCTGATCGGTGTCTTCGATACGAAGAATGAAATCGCCGCCGGCATGCCGGGCGATAAAGTAGGTGTAAAGTGCAGTTCGCAGATTGCCCACATGCATATAGCCGGTGGGGCTGGGGGCAAAACGGGTGCGTACCCGGCCATGGGGGATCCGGGCCTCCATTTCCTCAAAGTAATTCATGTGCTACCTCCTGAATGATCGCATATACTACACCTTATTATATTTTTTGAACAGCGGATGTCAAGGAAAAAAGCCGGATGCATGGCGCTTTCGGTGAAATTTACCGGAGAAAAGCCCATAAATATCGGGAAAGATGGTTTTATGAATTGAAAAACGATAGATCCTGTGGTAAAATACTTTAGCCTGTAGGCAGGTATTTTATTGAAATTACAATGCCAATCAAAAAGAAGGTTTTAATATGGATGAAAAAAAGATTCTCCTGTCCGGCATTCAGCCCAGCGGAGACCTGACCCTTGGCTCATATCTGGGAGCCATTAAGAACTGGGCGGAGCTTGCCGATCAGTTTGACTGCTATTATTTTATGGCAGATATGCACACCATTACGGTCCGCCAGAACCCTGCGGATCTGCGGCGGCATACGCTGGAGCAGCTGGCCCAGTATATTGCCTGCGGTCTGGATCCGGAGAAAAATACGCTGTTTATCCAGAGCCATGTGCACCAGCATGCAGAGCTGGGCTGGGTGCTCCAGTGCTATACCATGTTTGGCGAGCTGTCGAGAATGACGCAGTTTAAGGATAAAAGCGCAAAAAATGCTGAGAATATCAATGGCGGCCTCTTTGCCTACCCCAGTCTGATGGCAGCGGACATCCTGCTGTACCGGCCTGACTTTGTGCCGGTGGGTGAGGATCAGAAGCAGCACGTTGAGCTGACGAGAGATGTAGCCAGCCGGTTTAACGGCATCTATGGCGATGTGTTTAAGATTCCGGAGCCCTATATTCCCAAGGTGGGCGCCCGGGTCATGGGCCTTCAGAACCCCACCAGCAAGATGTCCAAGTCGGATAAGGATCCCAATGGCTGCGTCTACCTGAAGGATGACAACGATACCATTATGCGCAAGTTTAAGCGTGCCGTCACCGACAGTGAGACCTGCGTACGCTTTGACCGGCAGGAAAAGCCCGGCATTTCCAACCTGATGGAGATCTACTCCGCCTGCACCGGAAAGACCTATGATGAGATCGAGGAAGAATTCCGGGGCAAGGGCTACGGCGACTTTAAGCCTGCGGTCGGTGAGGCAGTTATCTCCGTAACTGGTCCCATCCGGGATGAGGCTCAGCGGATCCTGAAGGACAAAGCTTATTTGGAAAGCGTATATAAGGCGGGCGCCGAAAAGGCCTCCTACATTGCAGAGAAGACGCTCCGGAAAGTCTACAAGAAAATCGGTTTTGTGCCCCGCTGAGAAAGGATGGATTCCATGACGACCAGTGGGCAGATTATCACAGCAGTGATTGCCGTTTTGGCAGCCGCAGCGATCTCCTTTGTGCTGACGCCCCTTGTAAAGGCTCTGGCGCCAAAGTTCGGCTTTGTGGATATTCCAAAGGATGAGCGGCGGATGCATAATAAGCCCATCCCCACCATAGGCGGCCTTGCGATTTACGGCGCATTTTTGCTGGTGTCCCTGATATTGTGCGAGCTCAGCAGACAGTTTATAGGCATGCTGGCGGGCTCACTGATTATTGTGATTCTGGGAATGGTGGACGATAAGTACGATCTGGACGCAAAGCTGAAGTTTGTGGTTCAGATTCTGGCGGCGGCCATTCCTGTATCACAGGGCGTTGTGATTCGTTATATTTCCCATCCCTTTGGATTTTTGGGGATCCCCTATCTAAGCCTTGGCATATTCGCCATTCCGGTTACGATCATATGGATTGTAGCGCTTACCAATGCGGTGAATTTTATTGATGGACTCGATGGCCTGTCCACTGGAGTCTGCTCGATCAGCAGCCTCAGCATGGGGATCATCGCACTGATGCTGGGGCAGGGAAGTGAAGCCGTGGTGCTGGGAGCACTTTTGGGTGCATGTCTGGGCTTCCTGCCCTACAACTTCAATCCGGCTAAGATCTTTATGGGAGATACCGGTGCAACCTTTTTGGGGTTTATGCTGGGCTGCATGGCTGTGACCGGCCTGTTTAAGCTCTATGCGGTGATCTCCTTTGTAGTGCCGATTCTGGTGCTGGGGGTTCCGCTGTTTGATATTTGTTTTGCTTGTATCCGGCGTATGTGGCACCATGTGTCACCGATGCACTCGGATCGCAGCCATATCCATCATCGGCTCATAGACTCCGGCTTTGACCAGCGGCAGAGCGTTCTGATCCTCTACATTGCGGCGTCTCTGATGGGGATTCTTGCGGTGCAGGTATCTACCAGCGGTGCGGGAAAGGCACTGATGGTACTGATTGCGGTGGTGGTACTGGGCTGTGTGGGCCTTGCTGTGCTGACACGCAGTGATACCATTCATGCCAGAAAGGCTGCGGAGAAGATGGACGAAGCAAAAGACGGCCATGATGAGCAGACTGAGGACCCGAAGGATACAGTACCTCCGGGCCGTTAAATCAGCAGATATAGGATTGCACACAGCAGTGGAAACAGCTGACGGTCTTTTCCGTCCTTCCAAAGAAGGACCAGAAGGCCCAAAAGCAGCAGTGTTTCTCCATCCAGCTGCCCGAGCCGGGACAGCAGACCGGAGAGAGGGCTCTCATCGGCCCTGCGGCCAGCCGGTTGCAGGGCGCAGTCTATGGAAGAAAAATAGGGGTTGTAGATCATGGCTGTGACTCCAGCAGCAGGCCAGCCTTTTGGGCGGCACGCATGAAGCGCAGCATCCCCAGTGCCTGATCCAGCTTCTCCTGCCGGGGATGGCTCAGAAGGGGCCGAAGCGCCTGAAGAAATACCGCAGTGTCATCCGGCTGGGATGTTTCCTGAAGAACTGTCATCAGTCCTTTCATAAGCTCCGGAGAAATGCCGGAGGGCAGCTGAGTGGCCTGAGTGTCCGGCAGATCCGCCGATTTGTCCTGAACTTTCCCGGTCTCGCCGGAGAAGGGCAGACCCAGCTGCTGTGCCATGGCAGAAAGCTGCTCCATGGCTCCGGGCTTGGATAAAAAGCCGTTAATGGCTGTGCTGAGATCATCCATGACCCAGTGTTTGGTTCAGAGAAGTGAGCAGGGACTGGATCTTTGGATCTCTCAAAAAAGGCGCCATAGCCTGCTGTGCGGCATTTTCATCCCCACGATTCAGTGCATCGGCGGCACGGCGCAGGCTTGCGCCCCCATCGGAGCCCAGCAGCGCCATAAGCTGCTGCCCCTGTGGAGAGCGCTGCAGTGCGTCCATACAACGGTGCAGTTCATCCTGATTCATATGGTCCCCTCCTTTCTTTTACTATCCTATGCGGAGGCGGGCAAGAGGTGCATACGTCTTTGAAGATATTTGTGTTTTCTGATTCCCACGGCAGATTGACGCCGATGATGGAAGCAATCCGAGGGGGAAGGCCCGACCGGATTTTTCATCTGGGGGACTGCGTCCCGGACGCCGAGGCGGTAAAGCAGGAATTCCCGGAAATCCCGATGGAAAACGTTCCCGGCAACTGCGATTATGGTGCGGCAGGGCCGGTGACGAAGGTGATGGAGCTGGAGGGAAAACGGATCCTGATGACCCATGGCCACCGCTATGGGGTGAAATCCGGTTATCTCCGTGCCGTCTATGCGGCCAAAGAGCAGCAGGCAGACATCCTGCTGTTCGGACATACCCACAGAGCGGAGTGCTTTCAGGAGGAGGGAGTGTGGGTCCTGAATCCGGGTGCTGCGCTGATGGGCAGCTATGGAATCATTATACTGGAAAAGGGACAGATTCAATGCTGCCTGGCTCCTGATACGGAAAGGAACGAACACTATGCTGCTTACCATTGACATTGGAAATACCAATATGGTATTTGGAATTTTTAAGGGAGAGGAGATGCTTGGCTCCTTTCGGCTGTCTACCAACTCTACGGCCACATCGGATGAAGTCGGAATTATGGCGGTTTCCTATTTTGAACGGTTTGGATATCGTGCAGAGGACCTTAAAGCCTGCATCATTGGCTCTGTGGTGCCGCAGGTAATGTATTCTGTCACCAGCGCCGTGATCAAGTATTTTGGTGTGGAGCCGCTGGTGGTTGGCACCGATGTGGATGCCGGGCTGAAATTTGACCGCCGGTGCTATGAGACAGGACGGCTGGGTACAGACCGTGCGGTGAACTGTACTGCGGCCATTAAAAAATATGGCGGCCCCTTTGTGATTTTGGACTTTGGAACGGCCACGACCATCGATGCGGTTGGCCCGGACGGCACCTATATGGGCGGCACCATTGGGCCGGGCCTGCAGGTCAGTCTGGATGCGCTGGTCTCCCGGACAGCCATGCTGCCGAGAGTGGAGCTGCAAATGCCCCAGACGGTTCTTGGCAGAAACACGGTGGAGCAGATCCAGGCTGGCGTGGTGGCTGGGTATGTGGGCAATATGGAATACCTGATCCGGCAGGTGATGGAGGAAATGAACTGTGATGGCATTAAGGTCATTGCCACCGGCGGACTTTCCCGAATGATCGCCCAGCAGACAGACCGGATCAACATTGTAGATACCATGCTGACACTGGACGGCCTGCGGATGATCTATGATGAAAACCGGGACGCAAAGCCCATTGAAGTGAAAAATTGAGAAGAATACCTCCAAACCCGGTGCATTGGGCTTGGAGGTATTGTTTTGGTTGAAAAAATCAGCCCAGCAGCGCTTCCAGACGATCCATGGCAGCCTCGATGGCACTGGTAGGGCAGGCGAGGTTAAAGCGGATATGTCCTTCCCCTCCGGTGCCAAAGGTAGCACCATCGTTGACGTAGATCTGTGCCTGTTCCAGCTTCTCCATCAGCTTATCCTGCGGAAGACCCATGCAGGAAAGATCGATCCACTGAAGATAGGTGCCCTCCAGCGGAGAAAAGACGGCGCCGGGGATTATACGATGCATGCGTTCTATGAGAATCTGACGGTTTTTCTGAAGATGGAGCAGCAGGGCGTCCAGCCATGCTTCGCCGCCTTCGTAGGCTGCGGTGGTGGAGGCATAGCCGAAGGTGCCGAGGAAATGTCCGCAATGAACATTCTGATCAGCCTGAAACTTTTTGCGGATCTCTTCGTTTGCAATAAAAATATTGCTGAGCGCATTGCCCGCCAGATTGAAGGTTTTGCTGGGGGCTGTGCAGATAATGGCGTGGTTCCGAAGTTCCGGGCATGCCTCCGTCAGTACCATGTGACGGCCGGTGTAGTCAAGGTCAAAGTGAATCTCGTCAGAGAGCACAAAGAGGCTATGCTTTACGCAGATCTCTCCCAGCTTTTTCAGCTCTTCCTCTGTCCATACCCGACCAACCGGGTTGTGGGGAGAGCACAGCAGCAGCATTTTTGCATGGGCAGCCTTTTCCTCCAAATCCTCGAAATCCATGGTGTAGACGCCGTCAACGCATTTTAAGGGGTTTTCGATGAGGGTGCGGCCATTATTCCGAACAGAACCCGCAAAGGGCGGATAGACCGGCGTTTGGATGATCACGCCGTCTCCGGGTTCGGTGAGCGCACGGATCGCAATGCCCATGGCAGTGACAACGCCTGTGGTCTGGGTGCAGGTATCCATAGAAACATTCCAGTGATGGCGACGAGCCATCCATGCGGCAACAGCTTTGTCATACCGTTCTTTTTCCGGGGGCGCATAGCCGAAACAGCCCACATCGACGCAGTGATGCATTCCCTCGGCAATAGCCGGGGCTAGATTCAGCCGCATTTCCGCTACGGAAAAGCTGATGATAGACGGGTCTTTTACGCCCTTTTCTGCCACGAAGGGATGAACGCCGCCGCCGGTATTCAATGTAGTAAAATCAAATTTCATATCAAAAATTCCTCCTTTTTATTCTTCTGATATCATAGCATAAGATTTGACAAAATACAAATATCCAGAGAACTGGAAATCATGAGAATTCACAAAGGAATATGGGTTGATTTTCAACGAAATTGCGGGTATAATCATAAGATATTGTGTCAACATCTATCTTGATTATTGAGTTTGAAATATGCAGGGGACGGTGTTCGTCCCAGAATGGAGTTTGTTTATGTGTGGTATTGTTGGATTTGCAGGTCATATTCCGGCGGCACCGGTGCTGCTGGATGGCCTTGCGAAGCTGGAATACAGAGGATATGATTCTACGGGTATTTGCACCTTTGACGGTGGACAGCTGCACCTGATGAAAAAGCAGGGACGACTTTCCAATTTGATAGAAGCCAGCGATGATGGAAAGAAGCTGCCCGGATATATTGGCATCGGACATACCAGATGGGCGACCCACGGCGCACCCTCTGATCTCAATGCCCATCCGCATGTCAGCAGTGATGGGAAAATTGCGCTGATCCATAACGGTATTGTGGAGAACTATCTGGATCTCAAGTCGATGCTGCTGAAGGAGGGATATACCTTCCTGTCTGAGACGGACACGGAGGTTGCCTGTAATCTGATTGCCTATTGTTATCAGAAGACCGGAAAGCTGCTGGATGCCATGCAGATGGCACTGAATATGATCGAGGGCAGCTATGCCTTTGTGGCGATTTGTCAGGATGAGCCGGATACCATCGTTGCGGCAAAGCAGTCCAGCCCCATGATCGTTGGAATGGGAGACGGCTGCAACTTTGTGGCCTCTGACGTTACGGCGGTACTGCGGTACACCCGTGAGGTAGTTTATCTCAACGATGGAGATTTGCTGGAAATGACGGCGGATTCCGTGCATTTCTATGACCGCAAGGGAAATGAAATGCATAAGGAGACGGAGCATATCGACTGGGAGCTGTCTGCTGCAGAGAAAAACGGCTATGCCCACTTTATGATCAAAGAGATCCATGAGCAGCCCAAGGCACTGGCCAACACGATCTCTCCCAGAATTCGAGATGGTCATATTGTGCTGGATGATATTTCGCTGGACGATGCGTATATCAAAAAGCTTTCCAGAGTTTATGTGGTCGCCTGCGGCAGCGCATACTATGTGGGCTGTGTTGGGAAATATGTCATGGAGAAGCTCTGCAAGATCCCGGTGGAGCCGGTGCTGGCTTCCGAGTTCCGCTACTGTGAGCCTCTCTGTGACGAAAATACTCTGGTGCTTATCATTTCACAGTCCGGTGAGACGGCGGATACACTGGCCGCACTGCGGGAGGCAAAACGTCGGGGCGCAAGGACCATGGCCATTGTCAATGTAGTGGGCTCGTCTATTTCCAAGGAAGCGGATGATGTGATCTATACCTGGGCGGGGCCGGAGATCGCCGTGGCAACCACCAAGGCATACTCCACGCAGCTTGCCATTGTGGATATTCTGGCGCTGTATATTGCCCAGTCCATGAAGCGTATTTCCAAAGAAGAGTATGACCGGGTTCTGACTGCGCTGCAAAAGCTGCCGGAGCAGATCGAAGAGATCCTGACCCCGGAGAATATTGCGACGATCCGCAGCCATGCAGAGCGGTTCTACGATGCGGACGATGCCTATTTCATTGGCCGTCATGTGGATAACGCCACCTGCCTGGAGGGCAGCCTGAAGCTCAAGGAAATCGCCTATATTCATGCGGAGGCCTATGCGGCCGGAGAGCTGAAGCATGGCCCCATTTCTCTGATCGAGGATGGAACGCTGGTGGTAACGGTTGCAACCAATGGCCAGCTCTTTGATAAAACCATGTCCAACGTAAAGGAGACCAAGGCCCGGGGCGCAGTGGTATTTGGAATCACGATTCCGGAATATGCTTTGCGCATGGCGGAGACGGTGGACTGCCAGTTTATCGTACCGGAGACGGAACCGATCCTGCAGCCCAGCCTGTCCGTGATCCCGCTTCAGCTGTTTTCCTATTATGTCTCGCTGCTGCGGGGCTGTGATATCGATAAGCCGCGGAATCTTGCAAAGTCGGTTACGGTGGAATAATTATAAATGAAAGCAGGGGACGGAGTATATCCGTCCCCTCTTGGGTATTTCTGAAAGGATACTGTATCATGGTAGTTGAGGAAAGAAATGTTTACCGGGAACTGCGTAGGGCGCCTACGGTGGAGCAGATAGAAGAGGAGGTGCGCCATGTTTAACGGCTTTACACCTGCAACCATTGATTTTCTGTGGGGTATCAGGTTCAACAATAATCGGGACTGGTTCCAGCAGCACAAATCCGAATATCAAAGGGATCTCTATGAGCCGATGCTGGCGCTGGCACAGGCAGTAAGAGAGCAGTTCTCCATAGAGGGGACGATTTTGAAGACATCCAGAATTTATCGGGATGTGCGGTATTCCGGCGGGATCCCTTATAAGGAGCACCTGTGGTTCTGCATTCGGCAGGACAATGTATTTTGGAGTGAACACCCGTCCCTGTATTTCCAGATCGAACCGGAGGGCGGCAGCTGCGGGTTCATTCACTATGCGCCTAAGGCGGCGCTGATGAACCTGTATCGGAAGAAACTGATGGACAAGCCGGATGACTTCTTAAAGCTTACGGAGCGGCTGGAGCGGGATGGACGCTTTCAGGACATGTCTGCACGATATAAGCGGCCTAAGCCCGGCGGCACACCAGAGCTGGATCATTGGTATCAGCTGAAAAATTGCTTTTTCCAGCAGCAGATCCCGGTAGGGGAGGAGCTGTTTGATCCGCAGCTGCCAGAACGGCTGGCAGATTCCTTCCGGACATTGGAGCCTTTGTATCACTATTTCCGCAAGCTGGAGCAGGAGCTGGAACGGGCGCAGTGACTGAAAATCAAGCCCTGTCAGCTGTCTGAACTATGATTTGGTTCTCAAACGAAAATAAGGGACTGCTGCAAATGCGTGTTTGCAGCAGTCCCAATTTTTAGCGCCAGATTGGCTCCGGTTATGGCCGCAGCTCAGGAGCGATCACTGTGCAAAGCTCCGGTGCTCAAAGCGCTCGTATGCGTCGTTGTAGACCTTCAGGATCTCCTCCACATGCATGGTATCCCGCATGGTCTGCTGGAACTCCGCAATGGAGGCATCTGTCAGTTCGTTGCCGCTGAAGATCACACCGTTGATCCATTCGGAAGCATAGGTGACCATGTCAGAAAGGCTTCCCATGATCTCATCCTGCTCCTCCTGCGTCAGGGTCAGGGAGTCCACAGATACGGTCATGGAATCTCCCGTGTACGCAGAGTTCCAAATCTCAATGGAGGATCTCTGCACGTCATCCCAAACCACCTGACTGCGGGTATAATCGATCAGGCCCGGGATGCCGGGATTCAGGAAATAGCCCATGGCTGCTCTGGCGGGAATCCCATTGGGGTTGTTCAGCACCAGCTCAGTGAGTTCCGGCTCTCCGGCGTCATTATAGGTAAAGCCTTCACCCTCAATGCCAAAGGAGGAGAGGATGAAGCCCTCGTCCGTAAACAGGTAATCCAGAGCCTTGAGGACCACCTCGGGATGCTGGCAGTTGCCGGAAATGCTGATCATGCCGCCGGCATCAGAGCTGATGTATGTGGTGTTGGGAGCAAACTCCGTGGGCGCACCCAAAGCGGCCATGGGAACCAGCTTGCACCGCTGCTGCTCTTCCTCACTCAGGAGAATAATGTAGGATTCCACGTTGTCCGGGGAATCGCCCTCCAAGCCAATGGAGCCGGTGGCAAACAGTTCGTTGGATCTCTGGTCGGTCATGTCAGAGGTCAGGAACAGGCCCTCCTTAGCCAGCTTCTGGAGGAAGCCGATGTAATCGTAAAAATAATCCTGCATGGGACCGTACTGGATCGTACCTTCCTCATCCAGATAGAAGTTGGGACGGCCAAAGGCATTCCAGATGCCTTCTGCTTCCACTGCCGCCTGATTGGTGTTGGCTCGAATCTGCTGATAGAAGCCTGTGGTGGCGCCAAAGGTATCCCGGAAGGCCACCAGCGTATCAAAGAGTTCATCCGGGGTGGTGGGGATCTCCATATTCAGCTCATCCAGCCAATCCTGACGGATCCACAGTCCCGAAGTCACCGGGAAAGGCTCCTTCAGCAAGGGATACATGTTTCCCATCTTGCCGTCATCGGTCATGGCACATTTCAGGGTGTATTCATCCGCAGACAACTTTTCGAAGTAATGGGGTGCGTATTCCTCTACCAGACCGGAAATGTCCACTACCTGCTCATCCCGCATTGCTGCTGCGATGCCGCCGTTGTAGACAGAGCCAAGGTTGCAGACGGTATCAGGCAGATCGCCGGATGCACACAGCAGGTTGACATTTTCCTGCCAGGCCAGGTTGGATACCTCCTGAAGGTTCCAGTGGGTGTTGGTCTTCTCACCAAAGGCAGTCCACCAGTCAGAGCCGCCCCAGCCCTCCGGGAAAAAGCCCTGGAAGAATGCCGGGAACTGGAACATCAGGGAGATCTCCGTCAATTCCTCGCTGGCGTAGTAGGCTTCCGGCCCGAGAACTTCCGGTGCTTCCTCCACAGAGGCTTCCACCATGGATTCCTCAGGCGCTGAGGTAGCTGGCTCCGGGGCTTCGCTGGGCTCGGCCATGGAAACCGCAGCATCTGTTGCAGATACCGTTGTATCCGTGACAGACGGCTCTGTGTTTTGTGTACCACACCCGCTCAGCAATCCAAGCAGCATGGCGAGAACCAACAGCGAAGAAACTAACAAATTCTTTTTCATGGATAACGCTCCTTTCAGATCACGGAAACATCCGTAAAATACTATGTTTGTTCATTGGGGACATCATCCAGTGCGTGATCAAAGTAATTGTCGCTTTGATCCCACTCCATCTTTTGAGACCCGGCGGTTTTTACGGTGATCTTCCCGGTGGGGTCTGTCCGTCCGGGAGAGTAGGTGTTCTCATCGTTCAGGGTCTTATATGGCAGCGGTGGGGGCACCGTGTCCTGAACAGTCTGGATAATGGAATAGTCGTAGTGCAGGGTACCGGGCTCTGTGAGACGATCGGGATAGCCGCCCAGATCACCGATCTTCAGCTTGCCGCTGCGGTAGTCCACATAGCGGTCATGGGCCCAGTTGCCAACATCGTATTGACCGGCGGTGTCCGGGCATACGTGCTCATGGAACCATTTCCACGCTCCGTCCACAAATACAAATTCCGAACCGTACCGCTCCCAAAGCCAGCCGCCGCCACGGCACACAGGGCCGTTTGCCGGCCCCATACCCATGCCGCCGGTCATGGTGCCGGGGGTCAGGTAGAAGGCTCGGGCGGACATGCCGTCCTCCGCCACCTCAATGACGTCAGAGGCCAGCGCATGACAGCCGGATTTTCCCGTGGAAAGGAAGTCATGGCCCCACATTTCTTCCATGGACTTCATCTTCTGAATGGCGAGGCCCAGCATATTTGCATCTGTATGCACAACGCTGTTATAGTAGACCTCCTCCCAGCCCACCATGCGGCCAAACTGATGGGCCCAAGTGGTGTTTGGGGACTTATGCCAGAACACATCCCACTCCTGCTTGGAGTACATAATGGCATGGAGGTAGGCATGGCGGGCTTTGTATTCCTCTACCTTCTGGCTGCCGAGGGCGTTGTGGAGCCGCTGTTCAATCGTTAAATTGCTCATATTCCGTCCCTCCCTCAGCGCTTATCCCGCTGGAAGTACTTCTTGCCGAAGTCTCCGTAGGGGCCATAGCTGTATTTTTCCTCGTAGGTATCCAGCTCTCTGGGCATATCATCGTAGAGAAGCTCCCAACCGTAGCTGGGGTCGTGGAGCTCCTGGGGTACCGTGGGTGTCCCGAAGGTCTCCTCCAGCGGATCGTTCCAGCCGAAGGTGGGGAGTTTACCGTAGGGCTTCCCGGCCTCCATGGTATGATCGTGCATCAGAATCAGATGCCAGATCTTCCACGTTCCTTCCTCCTTAATGAGGTCGGCAAAGCACATGTCCAGCGTCAGGTAGGTCTCTATGGTTCCGTCTGCCTGAGCGGAGGATCGGAACCCGGGCATATAACCCTGATACTGGGCAGTTTTTCCGTCACCGTGGAGCTTGATGAGGGGGGTGGTAAGAGTCTCCATGCGGGCAGAGCCGGTCTTGGGGAGATCCGTCTGTTCCAGTACCAAATGCCGGACGATTTCATCCATGCCGATGTAATAGCCGTTGTTATAGCCCAGAGATGCGGTGCGCTTGTTCTTCTGTACCCACAGGTCGTTGATGAGACCACGGAAGTCTCTGTTGCTGAGATAATAGCACATCCGGTTCATGGTGTGACGGATATGCTCCGTGTCCCACAGGCGGATCGCCAGTTCCTCGTTGGTGTACTGCATTACTCCGCCTCCTTTCGGCCATAGCTGAAGGTTTCCTCGAAGGTCTCATAGGGTTCCGGTACCCGTGGCGATGGGGTAAAGGGCCGCTCTGCACCGTAGCGTGCCCGGACATTTTCCGAAACCGTAGGCGTGGGGAACACAAAGTCTGCCGCCGGTGCAAATTCGGGAAGCGTCGGATAGACATTCTCGTCACCGTACCAGGGATGTCCACAGGGACGGCAGACCTCCTGAAGGTACTGAAGATGCCAGATCCGAAATGCACCGTCCTCCAGAATGAAATCTGCTGCGAACCAGCCCCACTCCCAATAGGCCACAGGGCCGGAGGGGAGAATCTTACTGTGGCTGCCCCGGAGACACCAGATCCCCTTGGCGGTCTTCCCGTCGGCGGCGATCTCCACCACCGGGGTATCCACGGGCTTATAGTCCATGGTGCCCACGCCGTTTCGCTCCTGCGGGGTTTTATCGCCCAGCTCATTGGGGAAGATGTCCGCAATGAGCTTGCTCTGGGCCGCAATCTGATCTGCCAGAGCCTGATAATAGCCCGTTACGGCCTCGGCACCTAAATACCAGCCCTCATTGGTGGCCAGAGATACATCCGCACGTCTGGCCCAGTATTTCTCATACATTTGCCCCTCTTTTTTCAGAGTGTAGTCCGCAGACATCCGGCCCATGAGATTCTTGATGGCCCGCAGGTGCTCCCAGCGCTCCACCAGCTGCTCCGTTGTAAAAGTCATGGCAGTCACTCCCTTATGCCTCAAAGGGGCTCTTTTCCGGCTTGTCACCAACCTTTACATTCGCATCGTTGGAGGCAACGCAGTACCACTGTTCGCCGCCTTCCTTATAGTACATGGTGTTGCAGTCAGCACCAAAGGTTTTGGGCATATCAAACATGAACAGGTAGTGGGCGCCTACCAGCTCCAGCCAGATGTTTTTTCCGGAACCGATCTCTTTGATCTCTACATCGCCCAGAGACATCTGGAAGGGATCGGGGTTTCCGTCATTGAGCAAGGTCACAACAATATGTACGTCATCCCCCTGCTCCGTTATGTCAAATTTCATCATGGGATTATCCTTGGGCTCCGCCACTCGCCGCATGGGGATCAAATCGAGACTCTTGCCAAAGGGGGGCATATACATGAGAACCTGATTCTTCCGGAGCTTCTGGAGCAGGGCGATCATTGCCCAGCAGATGGAATGCCCCTCGAATTCGATGGGCTCGCCCGAAGCAACGTAATCGTTGAAGTGATTCTGAAGCCGCATGGCACGCTCATCGGGCCACATAGTCTTGAACCGCAGAGAGTTTTTCCGGATGGATTCCGGGTCTGTGGGAAATTTCGGAGGACCGCCTGCCGGCTTTCCGCCGGGCCCACCGGGGCCGCCTGCCGGTCTTCCGCCGGGGCCGCCGGGACCGCCCACGGCCACATAGCCCAATTCCGCCGCAACGTCATTAAAATTAAACCGCTTGATCTCTTTCATTGAATTTACCTCCTGAAATCGACGAAGCCTATTCTCGCCGGGATGCCTTCATTATTCTCCTCTTGGCGTGTCTCGTCAAGATGTCCAACTTGATTTGAGAAGCTACAGCAGGTTTTGAGCAATTTGCCTTTTGTAAATTTGTTACCTCCATCGCTCCCAAAGATGTGTTATAATAAACAATAATACCTCTTATACGAAGGAGGTCCTGCTATGCTGGACATCTGGTGTAAAGAAACCGCTGACCGTTCTCCGCTGTATCCGGTTGGTGCCTTTCGCCGGGAAAAAATCCCGGAAGGCGTGTACGGCATGATCGGCGCACTGCTGCTTCGTTCTGCGTCCATCGGAGATGAAATTCAGGACGAACTTCAGCATCTGCACTTTCCGCTGCCAGACAGTCCTTTTCGCATTGTTCTCTTTTCTCTGGAGGATACACAGATCACCGTGCTTACCGGCAAGGACCGTCACAACTGCCGCCTGAATGTCTACTATGCCGTGATGGAGCACCTGTGCCGCCAACTGGAGGATTCCTGCAATGGTTTTCTGGTGCTGCATATGGGATATATGATCGGACTTTTATATCCCGGGGCGTCGGATAACATTCCTGATGCCTGCCGGGACGTTGTGGAGTACAGCTGCGACACGTTGGGCTTCTCTCTGCACGCAGATGTCAGTATGCCTCGTAGTGGCATCGACAGCATTGAATCCGCATTTCAAATGGTAGAAAATTTTGAACGCAGCCGCAGCTTTTTTACGGATATGTCGGCGCCTGTATTTGAAATGACAGAAAGCAGCTTGGAGCGCATTCGAGATACAACGCAGCGTACCGATTTTGAACAGACCTTTTTCAAAACCGTCGATCAAATCTGCGGTGCCATTCGGGCCAAGGACGCAAAGGCAGCGGAGCAATATCTCCGTGCACAGCTTCTGAAAATTACAGAAAACTGTCTGGGCCTGCCTTATCCCAACACCCTGAATATGACGGTGAACCGGTTTATCAATTTGCTCCATTCCCGTCTGGTGGGGCAGGATTTGGCCAACTGGCGCTATGTCTCTCAAATGGATTTCAGCCGGGATCTGGTATCTGCAAAAAATTTACAGGAGTTCCTGGATGTAAGCCGGAAGATTGCCGAGGTTCTGGTCACGCACAGCCGGGAACGTACCTCTGCGCGCTATGACAGCATGATGTATGATATCTATGCCTACATCGAGGAAAATGCTACAGACGTCAACATGGGGCTTACGTTGATTGCCAGAACCTTTAAGCTAAAGCCCCGAGAGACCGCAGAATCCTTTCGGCAGTATTTCGGTGAGAGTGTCAATGATGTCATGCATCGTGCCAGAGTCCGTAAAGCCAAGGAGCTTCTGCTGACGACTGACCGGAGCGTGCAGGAGATTGCCGAGGAAGTCGGTTATTGCAGCCTTGCTACCATGTACCGTGCCTTTTCCAACATTGAGGGCATTGCACCCGGAAAGCTCCGGCAAAGCAAATAAATACACATCGGAAGACAGACGCATCGTCTCAGTGATAAAACTGCGGCGATGCGTTTTGCATTTTGGGTTCGTCTTTTCAAAACCCGCTGGTTCTTTTCAAAACTGTCAAACCATTTGACTTTCCTCAAAATCCCACGTACAGTGAAAGCATCCTAAGTGGGATACATCCCGGTGAAGAATATCAAAGGAGGAATTGTGTTGAGCAAACAGTATACAGCGCAGGCCATGGCAGACCGCTGCATGATCATCCGCGAGGTACAGAACATCGTGGGCAAGGTCGCCCATTGCGACATGCTGGCCGACTACGATCTGATCTATCCGAATTTCTGGAGCAAGCAGGACGATGTGTGCCTGGGCTTTAATGACGGCTACTTTAAGGGCGCTGCGGCCGTAAAGGGCTACTATGCGCAGAAGCTGGAAAATGCAAAGCTTCTGACCCGAAAGGTCATGGAGAAGTGGGCGGACCACAAGGACGTCAAGGGCAAGGCCGAAGCTGAGATGTTTGGCGCCGGATACGTCAAGGGCACTGATATGCACACCCCCATCATTGAGGTGGCGGAGGACATGAAGAGCGCCAAGGCCCTCTGGCAGTTCCAGGCGGCGGATACCCGGGTGACTTCCCGGGGCCCGTTGTCCATCTGGAAGATCGGGTATATGGCCGCAGACCTCATTGAGGAGGATGGCGAGTGGAAGATCAAGAATCTGCTGTATGCACTGGATATTGACCATCCCTGCGCCGAGCCATGGACGGAGCCGAGCAAGTATCAGGAGGATCCTGAATTTGCGGCCTTTGCCATTCCCGAGCCGGTGCCTACCGTAAAGAAAGAGGTCTATAGGGCATATTCCGTGGATCGTCCTTATCAGGAGCCGCCGAAGATGCCTGTACCATACACCACCTTGGCTGAGACCTTCAGCTACGGGATTTGAGAGGAGGTTTCACCATGGAGTTTAAGTATACAAGTCACGAAGCCTTTGGCGGTACCTATGACAGATATGAGTATCAGTCCATGATCCACATGAAGCCCAGTCAGTCCAAGCCGGAGGACTTCACCCCCGAGATCCGTGCATGGCGTGCCTATCAGGTGGAGGAGGTCAAAAAGGTTTTGTCCATTCGTTCCTATCTGGAGCATGCCAATCGCCGTGCTGAGATTCTCGATACCCTGTGGACGAAAGAGCATGCGGATACCGCAGCCTATGGCCGGAACTGGGGCTATTATGTGGGGATGGACAATATCCGCAAGTATTATGTGGATGGAAACAAGTTCGGCGGCAAGGGTACCGATATCTGCCACCCCTTTACCACCTATATGATCGTGATCGCAGATGACAACAAGACTGCGCAGGTCACATGGTATTCCATTGGCTATGAGATCAATCCTGCAAACGGCCCGGAAACGGACTGCTACTGGGACAACCAGCGCTGCGGCGCAGACCTGGTGCTGGAGGACGGACAGTGGAAAATCTGGCATTACTTTGCGGGCACCGACTTCGCTCTGCGTCCCGGCTTCCCCTATGCTTCCCTTAAGACCGAGGAGACCACGCCCTGTGACAAGTATCTGGAGCAGGAGTTTGGCACTCCTACAGAGAAGTTTGAGGCCTATACCTCCTTCTATAACTACTTCCCCTATCCGGAGCTTACCATGGAGCACGCAACCTTTGCGGACACCATCAGCAATGGCCCCGAGGGCAATCCCAACTACAAAAAGGGCTAAGGAGGGTCAATCATGAGAAAAAATATTGATTTGGAGACAAAGCTCGCTATCATCGAGGCGGGCCAAAATGTAGAAAAAGTCCATGCATGGCATGCGATCCTCCATGCCTCCGGCCACACCACCGAGGAGATCGAGACCTTCTGGGCCAAGTACCGGGACGACCTGTACTGGGGCTATAACATGACCGGAAACTATGGCCGGGACGAGGTCATGACCAACTGGGCAAATGGCCTTGAGGGCGGCGGCCGCCGGATGTTCGAGGTGTTCAATGAGATGTACCCCGAAACAAAGAATATGGATCCGCTGCCCCTGTCAGAGTATTCCCTCCATGCCATCGGCACCCCCATTGTGGAGGTAGGCACGGATCTGAAGACTGCCCGAGCACTGTATTATTCCACAGGTATGCTTTATCGGCGCATTTCCACCAGCGGCAAGCAGATGGCCGTCTGGATGCTGGAGCGGTACGGGGAGGATTACGTCCGGGAGGACGGCTTCTGGAAGATCGTCCACGAGTGCGTGCTCAACGATGCCGGTGGCGCCCAGGATGTGACCAACTTTGCCATTGACTGCTATAATAAGTTTAAGGGACCGGCAGGTGGTCCCGGTGGTCCCGGAGGCCCCGGCGGCCCCAGTGCTGCGCCGAAGAAGGGGCAGGCCTATTCCAAGATGGCTGCCGGACCGAAGCAGGGCCGACTGCCTGCTTCCCATAAGACATGGTCTCCCATTCAGCCTGCTCAGGATTCTACCCCTTGGCCGGAGCCGTTCGACACGCTGGATGACGTGAAGACACACTACTGTGTGGGCCTGGGTGAAAATAAGGGCGCTGTTCCGAAAAAGAAACCGGAATGACTTTGTAACCCCCATTCTGAAAAGCTGCCGGCTGCATCTGCGGTCGGCGGCTTTTTGTGTTTCTGGAAAAGAGATCAAACGGGAAATTTGGAATCGTAACGCCTTCCGTGCAAATCGTGGGGCGCATTGGCGAAAAAACGTGCATTCAAGACACAAAGCTGTTTTGAATGCACGTTTTTATATTGGGGATTAACGCAGAATGCCGCGAAAGATACGATCTCCGCGGATTACGCCAGCTCTGCGGCGCCGGTGTACAGGCTGTAGTACCGCCCCTCCTGCCGGAGCAGCTCCTGATGGCTGCCCCGCTCGATGATCTGGCCGTGCTCCAGAACCAGAATCGTGTCGCAGTCCCGGACAGTGGAGAGCCGGTGGGCGATGATGAAAACTGTCCGCCCCTCCATGAGCCGGTTCATGCCGGCCTCAATGAGCTTCTCTGTGTGGGTGTCGATGGAGCTGGTGGCCTCATCCAGCACCAGCACCGTCGGGTTTGCCACCGCTGCCCGGGCAATGGCCAACAGCTGCCTCTGGCCCTGAGACAGGGAGCTGCCGTCGGCAGTCAGGACTGTATCATAGCCCTGGGGCAAATGCCGGATAAAGAAGTCCGCGTTGGCCAGGATCGCAGCCTGCTCCACCTCCCCGTCGGTGGCGTCCAGCCGGCCAAACCGGATATTCTCCCGAATCGTGCCCGTAAACAGGTGGGTGTCCTGAAGCACCATACTGAGGGTGCTCCGCAGGGCGTCCTTTCGGATGTCCTTCAGGTCGATTCCGTCGTAGGTGATGGTGCCGCCGTCGATTTCGTAAAAGCGGTTCAGCAGGTTCACAATGGTGGATTTTCCCGCGCCGGTGGATCCCACCAGGGCAATCTTTTTTCCCGGCTCCGCCACGAAGGAGATATCCTTCAGTACCGGAGTCCCCGGGACATAGCTGAAATCCATATGCTCGAAGGCGATTTGACCCCGCAGGGGCGTGCCGTCAGACCAGCAGGTTCCTTCCAGCGTTACGGTCCCGGTGTCTACCTCCGGCTCCGCCTCCAGCATATCCATGACCCGTTCCGTGCCAGCGGCGGCGGACAGAACCATGTTGACGAGATTCGCAAGAGATCCGATTTGATGGCCGCCCTGCTGCACATACTGGATAAAGGCCACCAGAGAGCCAAGGTCGAAATGGCCGGTGATGGTCAGAAGCACGCCCACGGTGCAGGTTATGGCATTGTTGATCTCCGCCACGCCGCCCAGCGCCGGATTGATAATACCGGAGTAGACCTGGGCCTGATAAGCCGCGTCCTGGAGGGCCTGGTTCCTGGTCTCAAAGCCTGCCACAGCGGAGTCCTCCTGCTGGAAGAGCTTCACGACCTTCTGGCCCTCGGAGTACTCCTCGATGAATCCGTTCAGGTCCGCCAGCGCTGCCTGCTGGCCCACGAAGCCTCTGCGGCTGATACTGCCGGACTTCTTCATAATAAGATACTGGAGGCCCAGGAACAGGGCGCTGACCAGGGTCAGCAGAGGATTCATCACCAGCAGCATTGCCAGGATCCCCGCGAAGCCCAGCACGCTGGTAATGGCGTTGGCCAGGGAGGAACTGATAAAGTTGGAGATCGTGTCGATGTCGTTGGTATAGGTGCTCATGAGCTGGCCGTGGGTGTGGCTGTGAAAGACAGCCATGGGCAGTGTCTGCATCCGGTCGAAAAGCTCCGCCCGCAGGTCGTGGCTGACCCGCTGAGCCACCCGGACCAGAATGCGGCTGGTGCCGTAGGTAGAGAGCGTGCTGAGCAGGTATACCGCCGCCATGACCGCCAGCAGCCGTAAAAGGCCGGGAATATCCCCCTTCAGGATGCAGTCGTTGATAATGAGCTTTGCAAAGTAGGGAATCGCCAGAGTTGCGGCGGTGGTCACGGCCAGGGTCAGCAGGGTCAGCAGCATCAGGCCCGGATAACGGAGCATCCGCCTCAGCAGGAAGCCTATGGGCCGCAGAAGCGCCTTGCCGCTCAATTTCTTACGCATAAGCCGCCTCCTCTCCGTAGTGCTGCAGTTGGCAGAGCTCCCGGTAAATTGGACATTGGGCCAGCAGTTCCTGATGGGTGCCGTCGCCCACCAGACGGCCCTGGTCCATGACCAGGATGCGGTCTGCCTGGGCAATGGAGGAGATGCGCTGGGCGATGATCAGCTTGGTGGTGCCGGGCAGCAGCGTCCGGAAAGAGGCCCGGATGGCGGCGTCGGTGGCCATATCCACGGCGGAGGTGGCGTCGTCCAGGATCAGGATCTTCGGCTTTTTCAGGATGGCCCGGGCAATGCAGAGCCGCTGCCGCTGACCGCCGGAGAGGTTGCTGCCGCCCTGGCCGATCTCCGTATCGTAGCCCTGGGGCAGATGCTGAATGAAGCTGTCGGCGCAGGCCGCCCGGCAGGCATCCGCAAGCTCCTGATCGGAAGCATCCGGGTCGCCCCATCGCAGGCTGTCCTTCAGAGGCCCGGAGAACAGCATGCTGGTCTGGGGCACGAAGGCGATGGCCTCCCGGAGCTGAGCCAGGGTATAAGCCTCTACAGGATGGCTGCCCACCCGGAGTTCGCCCCTGGAGATGTCGTAGAGCCTGGGGATCAGAGACACCAACGTGCTCTTGCCGGAGCCGGTGCCGCCGATGATCCCTACAGTCTGGCCTGCGGGGATCTCCAGGCTCAGGTCCTTGAGCAGCAGGGGGCTGTCCGGATAGCCGAAGTCCACATGGCGGAATGTCACGGAGCCGTCAGCTACAGTTTCTCCGGATCCGTCCAGAATGGCGGGCTCCGTGTCGATGACCTCCAGCAGCCGCTGGAAGGAGATCAGGGAGCGGGAGAACATGACGGAGATATTCGCCAGCATAATGACCCGGGTCAGGATCTGGGTCAGGTAGGCGCAGAGTCCTGAAAGCTGGCCCACGGAGAGGGCTCCCGCCATCACATCCCGGCCGCCGTACCAGTACAGTAGCACCGTGCCCAGGTAGAGAATCAGATTGCCCAGAGGCGAGGACAGGATGGACAGACCCATGGCCCGGTCAGAGGTTTCAAAGACCTGACCGTTGCTGTCTGCGAACACCTCTTTCTGCTGCTTCTGCCGGCAGAAGGCTTTGACCAGCCCCATGGAGATGATATTCTCCTGCACCACCCGGTTCAGCCGGTCAATGCACTGCTGCATCCGCTGGAACAAGGGCCGCAGCTTGACGATCACCACCAGCACCACCAGAAGTACCAGGGGGATCAGCGCCACGAACATCCAGGCCAGCTTTGGGGAGATCAAAAAGCTGAACACAGCAGAGAACACCAGCATGCTGGGGGTTCGCACCAGATACTTGATGGCTTGAATGGCAGTGGTTTGGATGGTGGTCACGTCAGTGGTCAGCCGGGTGATCAGGGACGCGGTGCCGAAGGATTCGAGATCCTGGAAAGTAAAGACCTGCATTTTTCGGTAGGCTGCGGAGCGCAGGTCTGTGCCCAGGCCCAGTCCTGCCCGGGTGGCAAACTTCATGGAATAGACCCCCGCCGCCACCACACACAGGGCCATTGCCGTCATAAGCAGACCATTTTTCACGGTATAGCTCAGATTGGCATTCTGTACGCCCTTATCCATGATGGCCGCCATGACCAGCGGAATCAGCAGGGCAAACAGAGACTCCAGCGCCGAGCAAAAGGCGCTGAGCCAGATGTCCCTGCTGTGGGGCTTCAAATATGGGGTTAGTTTTTTGAACATAGCTTCACTCCTTGCAACAGGAAAACGGGCTGCCGTAGAATGCAGCAGCCCGAATGAAAACTCAACCGAGATACTCCAGCATTTTGTTTCCTGCCAGATAGCCGCTGGCAAAGGCCCAGGAGAAGTCGTTGATGCACTCCAGCTTCTCACCGCCCTGATTGATGTAGCGGTTTCCGATGGTGTCGCCGGCGCAGTAGAGTCCCTCTACAGGCGCACCGTGGCTGAGCACATTGGCGTTCTCGTCGGCGTCAAGACCGCCGAACACGCCGTCGGTGGCCATATGGCTGCGGATGGCGAAGAAGGGGCCGTTCTGAAGGGGTTTTAAGTAGTTGGGCAGCTTGTAGAAATCATCGTCGTGGCCCTTGTGGCAGAGGGCGTTGTACCGTTCTACAGTTGCCAGGAAGGTTTCCTCAGGGACGCCCATATTCCGGGCCAGCTCCTCCAGGGTCTCGCCCACGAACACATGGCCGCCCTGGTATTCCGCTGCCCGGCGCAGGGCTGTCTCCTTGTCTACGGGAGCGCCGCCGGGACCCCCGGAACCGCCGGGGCCTCCTGGACCATGGCCGCCGGGAGGCCCGAAGCTCACGGCCTTGGAGAACTTCCCGTCGGGGCCGGGGATGCCTTCGCCAATGTTCCGTCCGCTGCGGTTCACAACAGGCATATAGGGCGGCTCATTGGGGCTGTCCAGCAGCGTTTTATCCAGAATGGTAAAGGAGGCGCAGCCGGGCTGTCTGATCTGGGCCCAGATGGCAGATTCGCTGTTCACAGACTCGTTGATCCAGCGCTTGCCGTTCTTGTTGACCTTCAGGGCGTCGCCCTTGTCCACAAGCTGCATCATGGGGCCTTCCACGCCTTTGGCAATCATACCGCCCAGATAGGCCGCTGCCACACTGTCGTAGTCCACGGAGATGCCCGCGTCCTCCGCCATGGAGATGTGATCGCCAGTGTTCCCCGGCATCCGGTGGCTGTTTGCATAGGAATCAGCATAATAATAGCTGGGGAGCGTGCGCTTGAGCACTTCCCCATAGGAGATGTTGCCCGTGGCCATCAGACATGCCCTGCAGGAGATGTGAACCTCACCACCGGCATCCTCTGCCACTACGCCAGTGACCTTCCCATCTTCCATCACCAGCTTTTTGGCACTGTGCTCGGTCAGGATCTGTACACCCATTTCCCGGCATCGTTTTTCCATGTTCTGCGTTACAAACCAGCCGGCATCACGGCCGGTCTTGGTGTTCACGGTCATCTGGCCAAAGGGGCTCAGTTTAACCTCCCAGCTGTCTGCCACAGGTGCCCATTCGCACATCCAGTCGAAGCATTCCGGCAGCGCATGGAAGGCATTGCCGATCAGCCGGGGGTCGATCTCCCAACGGCAGGTGTTCAGTGCAGAGCGGATGTAGTCGTCCATCTGATCCGGCACGCCGGCCTCCTGCTCCATCCGGGTGCTGAACATCCGCAGGCCCTGCGCAAACTGACTGCCGCCGCCCAGCTTAGGAAGCTTCTCCAGCAGAATCACCTGCTTGCCCTCCTCAGCCGTTTTTGCCGCAGCGATCAATCCGGCGGCGCCGCCGCCGATGACCAATACGTCACAGCGAAGCTCCACGGGGTCGTGAAGCTTCACTTCCCGAATATAGCCCTCCGGGTGGATGATCCCCAGCCGGCAGGCCTCTGCGCAGGCACCGCAGGACACACATTTATCCGGATCAATCCGGTAGCGGAGCCCCGTAGAGGCAGGTGCCTTCACCGGACATACGTCACTGCACCGTCCGCAGTTGATGCATGCACCATGAATCTCATAGGCCATAACAAGTTCCTCCCTGTTTTTTGTTATGTATATTATACGAATATATGATTTGCAGGGACAAATATCAAAAAGCTATATCGTATAACGGCAGGTTATTTGCGGCTGTGCAGTTGTTCTGCGGCAACCGGTGCATGGGTGCCCTCTGGTCTGATTTTCGCATATGGGAATGAAAAAATATGTGTAAAAACATTTTATCATTTTCCGATTGCAGGCAGCAATGAAAGGCGAAAAGTGCGCAGCATCAAGGATTCGCCATGCGCATCATGAACTGCCATAGGAAAAATATCAAAAATCTATAAAGTGCAGATAAAAGGGAATACGAAGTTGCATAGCAAAAAGCCTTGAAAACATGGAGTTTTCAAGGCTTTTCAATGGCGCGGAAGGAGGGATTTGAACCCTCGCGCCGGTTTCCCGGCCTACTCCCTTAGCAGGGGAGCCCCTTCGGCCTCTTGGGTACTTCCGCAAAGCAATATGAGAAGAGAAAACTGGCGGAGAGAGTGGGATTCGAACCCACGGTCCCATCGCTGGGATCACCGGTTTTCAAGACCGGCTCCTTAAACCGCTCGGACATCTCTCCGAATTGACTGGATTATATTATCAGATATCTTCCCGTTTGTCAAGGGAAAATGCCGGGCAGGCTGCAAAATTTAATCTCCTGACTGGGGCTTTGGGAGGCTCCAACGGAAATGGGCGGAGAGAAAGCGGATCAGAATGACCAGAACTGCGCCAACAGCCATGGAAAAAGCGCCGGAGGTGCACCGCCACAGCAGGGTACAGGCCAGCGCACCGGCCAAAGAGGCGCAGGCATAAATATGCTTCACGAAGATATAGGGCATATTACCGGCCAGCACGTCCCGGAGTACGCCGCCGCCCACACCGGTGATCACGCCGACGAAGGTCAGCAGGAACACGCCGTGATTGGGAGACTGGGCGAAAGCAGCCTGCACACCGATGACGGTGAAGATACCAAGCCCAAGGGAATCCATCATCAGCATAGTCAGATCATAGGTACGCTGATGCCGGGCCAGCAGCCGCTGCACGGCTGGAAGAAACACGATGGCAGCTGTGAGCAGTGCCGTTGTAGCATAGATGGGATCCCGAAAGGTGGCAGGGGGACTAATACCCAGGGTGAGATCCCGGATTACGCCGCCGCCTACGGCAGTGATGAGGCCAAGAATCATGACCCCAAAGATGTCCATGTTCTTTTTTATGGCTACCATGGCGCCGGATACGGAGAAGGCGATGGTACCCACCAGATCCAGAATGATGACAAATATATTCAACGGAGTGTCTCCTTTTTCGTGTGATCGAGAATGGAAAAAACGCTATATTCCTTCGTCCCGGCTGCGGACTGCAGGATCCGGAGCAGAGATATTGTCTTCACGGTTCAGACCGATGCTCTTTCGGTGGCCAAAATCCATGGGCGGAAAATAATCATCCAGAAACGCCTTTAAGGTCTGACCATATTCCTGAAAGAAGGACACTGTGTAATTGTAGAGCTTCTTGGGCTGATCCGTCAGGGTCCTGTCTTTCCGGGAGACGATGGTGATAAATCGGATGATCTCAATATCGGAAAAGCGAAGCGCTGCCACGGAGCCTTCGCCCTGCTTTTCATAGAAGACGTTGGCAGGAACCATGCTGACGCCGCTGCCGGATTCCAGCATTTCGTCGATGATTCGGGATTCGTTGCTGCACAGGGCAATGTTTGGGGTGAAACCCAGTACCTTGCAGTTGTCAATGACAGCACGCCGGTCAAAGCTTGCCTCGTTGACCAGAAATTTTTCCTGCTGCAGATCGGCAAGACGGACAAATTTCTGCTTGGCCAAAGGGTGACAGGGGCCTACGGCCAGCAGGATCTCCTCGTCCATCAGCTTGATTTGGGAGATCTCGGGGTTTCGCAGGGGAATTGGGGTCAAAGCAAAGTCCAGCTTTCCGGAGATCAGCTGCTCCTGCAGCACCTCTGGGGAGTAAAGAAACTGGGAGATTTGCAGTGTGCTGTCCCGGTTGGCGGTGAGATAGCGCATCAGCAGGGTGTTAAGCAGATCCGCCACCGGGCAGCCAATGGTAACGGCGGAGCTGGTGGATTTCTTATAGGCATCGATGATCCGCTGGCCCTCATCCAGACAGTCAAAGGCACGGGCAACCTGATGGTAAAAATCCTGCCCAATGGGAGAGAGACTGATGCGGCCTTTCTTACGCTCAAACAGTGTTACTCCAAGGCTGTTTTCCAGCTTGGAGATGGTTTTGGAAAGGGCGGGCTGAGATACATGCAGGGTCTCAGCGGCACGGGACATGTTTTCCTTTTCGGCAATGACCTTAAAATAGTATAGATAGGTGAGCTCCAAAGCAGGATCCTCCTTTTCACGTCCGAACGGCATATGGGAGCGCTTAGTATTTATAGTAATGATGTTTGAATCTGATCCAAAGTACATAAAATCGTTCTTTTGGCGAAATTTTTCGGCAGCACCGCATAATAAACCGCTTTTCGCCTTGATCAACGGATATTATTATACGAAATTTTATAACAGAATGCAATAGTATATAACTGTGGGTTATATGCTTACATAAAAGAATTCCCTCTGCCAAGGGGCAGAGGGAAGATCTCAGATATCTGTCTTTCGGTCTGCCTGACCGCGAAATGAACTGGGCAGTGCGGCTTCATAGCGCTTAAAGGCCCGGGACATGGTGAGGGTACTGGGAAAGCCTGCTTTTTCTGCAATGGAACGAATGCTGTCGGTGCCTTGCAGCAGCCGCTTGGCTTCGGCAAGGCGGAGCCGCTGGATCTCTTCCAGCATCCGAATCCCGTAGATTTCCCGATAGACCTTGGAACAGTAGGTGGGGGTAAGCTGGAAGTGGTCGGCCACGGAGGCTACTGTGGTATTGGGGTCACGGTATGTTTCCTGAATATACTGGCGGACTTGCGGGGCCCATGCGGGAATGGCAGTGGCGGACTGCTGGGCGGTATACTGGATCAGCTGATCCAGTATATCGTCCATTTCCTCCAGTAGCGCAGCCACAGAGGCTGCGGAGGTGAGGCGGGGGCCGATGTCCAGTGTATCAACGATCTCATCACCTACTGTCATACGAACATCGTTCATCAGATAGAGCAGCATATTGACCATGCCATAGACCCGGAATCGGAAGGTGTCTACAGTGGGACGGGAAGAGGTGAACTCACTGTCGATAAATCGGTGCAGAATCTCCTGAAAGCCGGAAAAATCCTTGGATTTTACACAGCGGACCAATTGATGCTCCATATCGAAGTATGATGCCGGAGGTCGGCTGAGATAGGGGTGAGTTAGCTGCTCGTAGGCGGTCACGGGAGCGTCATCGCCCATCAGCTGGATGTATTCCTGTACATGCCGTGCGTCCTGAAAGGCCTGCGGCAGCTGCTCCAGATTATGATAGAGCCGGGAAATTGAAATGGTGGCAGATACGCCAAATTCGGAATCCAGTATTTCAAGAATCTGCCCCGCAGATTGTGCAATTCCGTCAATGCCGGACTCCGGCAGGGCTTCCAGATTGATGATAGCAGTCATTTCTCCCAGCACATTGGCGGCCTGACAGATGCCTGAAAAACCGTTTTCCAACGCATTGCGGAGGATAAAGTGACATTCCCGGAGATCCACTTCGCCCTTTGCAAAGGCGCTTCCCCAGTGCTCCGTCCGGGCAATTAGCACCAGAAACAGCGGGTGCGGAAAGGTCAGCCCAACTTCGCAGGCAGCGGAGCGGATGGCGGCTTCTGAGTCATACACGCTGCCTGAGAGAAAGTTGATAAAAAAGAGATCCCGCAGGGCATCACGGGTAATTCGCTCCTGCGGAATGGTAGTTTGCATCAAACCGTCCATGAGGGGTACCTCCTTGAGCAATTCCGGGATCATGTATAAGGAACAAGTTCGAAAATCTTAAAATCCAGTGTTTTCAAGTCCGGATGGACTTGTTCAGCGATCATTATTATAACAGATTTTCAAGCACATGCAAAGCTTGGAACATGAAACGGAGAGAATTCGAAGGGGAAGCGCTGAAAGAAAAGCACAAAAAGACATATAATTACCTTTTTGTGTATACAAATAGAATGAAAATATGGTATGATATTCAGAACTTTTTGTAAGAAAATGTCGGAAATACTGATGTCAAAGCAGGATGCAAAGGACATTTTGAACACATGGGAGGTAACTATGAAACGAAGACGGGGACAGATCGTAACAATGCTGTGGCGTGCCGTGGGCTCTCCCGCTCCCCAAAACACGGCCAACCCCTTTACGGATGTGCTGGAGGAAAAATACTACTATGACGCAGTGCTTTGGGCAGTGGAGAACAGGGTCACTACCGGTACTGCGGCAACCCGATTCAGTCCCAATGAGACCTGTACCCATACTCAGATCGTGACGTTTTGTGGCGGTATCTGGGAGCGCCTGAGGCGCAGGAGCAGGCTTCTTCCTTTACGGATCTGAAGGAAACGGAATACTATTATCCCGCAGTGCTTTGGGCAGTGGAAAACGGGGTCACCGATGGCGTTGGCGGAGGGAAGTTTGCCACCGACCATAAGTGTACCCGCGGACAGTCTGTGACATTCCTGTACCGGAGCCGCAGCTGGCTTGGATAGGAGCTGAAAGCGGAGGAGGAAAGAGAAAAGTGGCTTCAATGCTGCAATCACACAAACAATAATAGAGCAGCCGTGCACTGGGATTCCAATGCACGGCTGCTTCTGATTGACGGGTAGGAATAGAACTGAGCGGCAAGGAAAATGCTCAGATGCCCTGATAGGCATCACAGATCAGCTTGACGCAGAGCTCCATGGGGAGAAGATCGCTGTTGAGCACCATGTGGTAGGAGTTGGGATCGTTCCAGTCCATACCGGTATAGTTTTTGTAGTAGGCCTTCCGGGCCTTATCGGTGCGTTTTAGAAGCCGAACCGCTTCATTTTCCTTCAGGGAGAACATCTTCATAGTTTCGTGGATGCGGACATCCCGGCTGGCATGAATGAATATATCCAGTACATCGTCCCGGCTGCGCAGCACATGATTGGCGCAGCGGCCTACAATGACGCAGGGACTCCGCTGGGCCATTTCTTCAATGAGCTTAAACTGAATTTCAGCGATCTGCGCAGTGGTGGGCAGAGCAGAGCTGGCAGTGGCGTAATAGTGTGCGGCCTCGGCCTGAGAGTATTCAAAGCGGGAGGCCAGCTGCTCGTCTGTTGCCTCGACACGGTCTGCTCGGAATCCGCCCTGCTGTGCGGCCTCGGTGATCAGAAACTTGTCCACATAAGTGATATGGAGGCGCTGGGCCACCTGCTGGGCAATCTCACTGCCGCAGGAGGCAAACTCACGGTTTATGGTAATAATATTATATTTCATTGGAAATCCTCCTTTCTAATGGAAGACAAGTATACTTCCTTTTTTATTATACCAGATAGGAAAAGGATGTAAAGATAATGGGAAATATTGGATACAACAAAAGGTTGTAAATCGAAAGGGAAGAAGGGGTGACCTCTTGCTGGGGGTATGATGGAAGAAAAGAATTGACTTCTAACCATAACCTGATAGAATATGGATCAGGAGGTGCATACTATGACAACGGCAACCAGTCGATTTTTAGAGTATATTACCGTAGAGACCACATCCAGCGAGACATCGGGTCTTCGGCCTTCTACGCTCGGCCAGAAGGTGCTGGCAGAAAAGCTCATGGAAGAGATGCGGGCTCTGGGACTTCAGGATGTGCATATGACACCGGAGGATGGCGCGGTATTCGGCACCATTCCGGCCAATACGGAGCGTAAGGTTCCTGTGCTGGGCTTCCTTGCCCACATGGATACATCCTGTGCGGCGTCCGGAAAGAATGTTAAGGCCAGAATCATCCGAAACTATGACGGCGGTACCATCCAGCTGAACGATACGGTGTCCATGTCCCCGGATACCGGCTATGAGTGCCTCAGTGAGGTGGTGGGCGAGGATATCATCGTTACTGATGGCACCACGCTGCTGGGGGCGGATGACAAGGCCGGCATTGCGGAGATTATGACCATGGCCGAGGAGCTGCTGCACACGGATCAGCCCCACGGAACCGTAAAGGTGGCGTTTACCACCGATGAGGAGATCGGGGAAGGACCGGAGCTTTTTGACGTAAAGGCATTTGGCTGTGACTTTGCCTATACCGTAGACGGAGGCCCGCTTGGGGAGCTGGAATATGAGAACTTTAATGCGGCATCTGCAAAGGTGACCTTCCATGGCGTTGGGGTGCATCCCGGCTCTGCAAAGGATCTGATGGTCAATGCTGCTGCCATTGCAACGGAATTCCACGGTCTTTTGCCGGAGGCGGAGACTCCGGAGCACACTGCGGACTATGAGGGCTTTTATCATCTGGATGAAATGGGCGGAAGCGTCACAGATGCATTCCTTCGGTATATTCTGCGGGATCACGATCTGGAGAAGCTCCGAGCCAAGGAGCGGTTTATGCAGTCCGCAGCGGAGCTGATCAATGCAAAGTACGGTGCGGGCACCGCAGAGGTGGAGATCAGGGAGACCTACTACAATATGCGGGAAAAGATCCAGCCGCATATGCATCTCATTGAAAATGCCGCCGCAGCATTCCGGGCCTATGGCGTCGAACCAAAGACCCAGCCCATTCGCGGCGGTACCGATGGCGCCAGCCTCAGCTTTAAGGGGCTGCCCTGCCCCAATCTGTCTACCGGCGGCTATCAGTTCCATGGCGTTCATGAGTTTGTCACCGTGAGAGGACTGGAAACTATGCCGAAAATTCTCTGCCATATTGTATATACCTACGGAAAAGGAGCGAATATCCATGGATAAAGAGATCATTTCCCAGTGGGCCGAGGCCCATCGTGAGGAATTTCTGGAGGACATCAAAAAGCTGGTGCGGATTCCCTCTGACCGGGGAGAGCCGCAGGAAGGTGCGCCATTTGGCCCCGGACCGGATGCGGCGCTGAAAAAGGCGCTGGAGATTGCCGGAGGCTATGGCTTCAAAACCACCAATTATGACGGCTATGTGGGAACGGTGGATTTTCTGCCAAACAATGACCATCATCTGGACATTCTCAGTCACATGGACTGCGTGCCGGTGGCGGAGGGATGGACGGTCACAGGCCCGTTTGATCCCATTGTGAAGGATGGAAAGATCTATGGCCGCGGCACCTCCGATGATAAAGGCCCCGGGGTTGCGGCGCTGTATGCGCTCCGGTGTCTGAAGGAGCTGAATGTTCCCCTGAAGCACAATGTACGCCTGATCTGGGGCACCGATGAGGAGTGCGGCAGCGGCGACATTGCCTATTACTATGACCGGGAGCCGGAGGCAAAATACACCTTTTCTCCCGATGCAGATTACCCGCTGATCAACATCGAAAAGGGCGGCCTGATCGGTACGATCTTTGGAGAGTTTCAGGCCGACTCCCAGCTGCCCCGGATCAAGGAGATTGATGCGGGCCTGAAGATCAATGTGGTGCCGGATAAGTGCCATATGGAGATCGAGGGCATGCGGAAGACCGTTGCGGAGATCTACTGCGCAGGAGCAAAGGAAGCCACCGGTGTCAGCTTTACGGTAACAGAGCTGGACAAGAACACCATCGCCATTGATGCACAGGGGGAGGGCGCCCATGCGGCATCTCCCCAGGGTGGCAACAATGCCATTACGGCCATGCTGCATCTGGCGGCTTCCATGCATCTGCCGGAATCCCCGCAGGTGAAGGCGATTCGGGGCCTGCATGAGCTGATCCCCCATGGGGATTATCTGGGACAGGGCCTTGGGGTGAAAATGGAGGACGAGATGTCCGGCGAGCTGACTCTGAGTCTGGATATCATCCATGTGACGCCTACATCTCTGGAGGCCCAGTTTGACTCCAGATGCCCGATCTGCGCCAACGACCAGAACATGAAGTATACGGCCATGCGGGCCTGTGCGTCCAAGGGATTGGCGTTGAAGGATATTCCCATGAAGCCGCCCCACCATGTGCCGGAGGACAGCCCCTTTGTGCAGACCCTGCTGAAGAGCTATGAGAAGTTCACTGGTGTCAAGGACGCAAAGCCGCTGGCCATTGGCGGCGGCACCTACTGCCATAACATGAAAAACGGCGTAGCCTTTGGCTGCACCATGCCCGGCACGGATAACCGCATGCACGGCAATGACGAGTTTGCGGTGGTAGACGAGCTGGTGGCCTCTGTGAAGATCTTTGCGGATGCCATTGTAAGCCTTTGCGGCGAAGAATAGGAGAAAGCGCAGAAATCCCGTACTTCAGCATTTTGAAGTACGGGATTTTGGCTGGGATGGCTTATCCGTAGAGATTGACGGAGAGATACCGCTCACCGGTATCGGGGAGAATGACAACAATGTGCTTTCCCTGATTTTCGGGACGGAGTGCAAGGGTTTTCGCAGCCCAAAGGGCTGCGCCGGAGGAGATGCCTACCAGCAGTCCTTCTGCCTTAGCGGCCTGACGGCAGGTTTCATAGGCGTCGTCATCGGTGACAGGGATGATCTCGTCAATGAGGCTCTGATCCAGAATATCCGGGATGAAATTGGCGCCGATACCCTGAATTTTGTGGGGGCCGATCTTTCCCTGACTGAGCAGGGGAGAGGCGGCAGGCTCTACAGCAATAACCTTGCAGTCCGGATTTGCCTCCTTAAAGGCGCGGCCATTGCCGGTGAGGGTGCCACCGGTGCCCACGGCAGACACGAAGATATCCACCTGACCGTCCATGTCACGGAGGATCTCCGGTGCGGTAGTCTCCATATGGGCCTTTACATTGGCGGGATTGCTGAACTGATCGGGAATAAAGGAGTTGGGATTGTTTCTGTGGAGCTGCTGCGCCTTGTTGACAGCGCCGTTCATGCCCTCCCATGCAGGGGTCAATACGATCTCAGCGCCCAGTGCGGCGAGAAGGCTTCTGCGTTCTTTGCTCATGTTTTCCGGCATGGTCAGCACCAGCTTGATCCCCCGGGTGGCACAGATATAGGCGAGGCCGATGCCGGTGTTGCCGGAGGTAGGCTCAATGACAACGGTACCGTCTTTGATTTTTCCGGCCTTTTGAGCCTCGTCAATCATGTAGAGTGCGGCTCGATCCTTGATGGAGCCCAGCGGGTTGAAATACTCCAGCTTTGCGTAGATCGGAGCGCCGGCATTCCAGAGCTTTCCCAGACGCTGGAGCTCCAGCAGGGGGGTATTTCCGATGAGTTCCGGCAGACTTTCATATACGTGCATAATGGTCCCTCCATATCCATTGATTTTATCAATATAGTCATATATGATTTGTATGATTATAGAATAAGAGTAACCCGATGAGGGGGAAAAGTCAAGGGGCGTGCTGCAAATACCTGTGCAGCACGCCCTTCGTGTTTATTCCCGATTGTCCTTGAGGCTTTCGATCATATTTACTTTGGTGATCTTTCTGCGCAGCAGGAACAGCGAGCCAATGTAGCTCAGGCACACCAGAAGTATGGTTACAAGATAACTCTTTGGGCCAATGGAAACGGTCATCAGCATGCCGTCTATTTCCGCAAAAAAACGGGCAAAGACGTCCATTGTGCCATAAGCAGCGGGAATACTGAGCAGAATGCCCAGCGGCAGCAGCAAATGGCTGCTGGAGAGCACCATGCTGTCAATGCGCCGGTTTCGGTATCCCAGCACCTTCAGCATGGAGATATTATTCCGGTTTTCCGTGATCAGCATATTGATGGCTACATAAATTGCGGCAATGCAGATCACGCAGCCAAGGCCGATGAGCAGATAAATCAGCGTACCCATCTGGTCAATCATGGTTTTCACCTGCTCGGCAAAGGCGGCCTTTCGGATCTCACTGGCCACATGATCACTGGGAATGTCCAGCCGATTGCTGCTCAGCAGAACATTAAAGGCCGTGCTGTCAAGGCTCATGATATCAGCCGCTTCGCTTCGGGAAGTGAAAATGGCCTGCTGCACATCGTTTTCTACGATCCCATCGATGTGAATGGAGGTCTTCTCCATGGAAAGAGGATCATACAGCGTAACGGTATCACCTGCACTCCAATCCTCCAGCAGTGCGGTGAGGGAGGTCACATAGTAGCCGCTTCCGTTGCTGACAGGTGTCCCATCCGCATCATGGAGGGAGAGATAGGGATTATCTGCGTCCATGCCGATCAGCGAAAGTCCACGCCCGCTGTCGGACTCCATGGAAATCATCAGCATGGGCTCTCCGCCGTAGTCGTTTTGGGAGGAGAGGTCGCTCAGAATATATTCGTAGGAATAGGAACCCACAGAGCGGTCTGTAATGTCTACCATGCCATCGATGGTGTCAAACATGGAAAAGCCCAGAAGTGCAATGTAGCTTCCGAGAAAAATGCCCATCAGGATCACAAAGCTTCTGGCAGGGCTCCCCAACAGGGTGCGGATGGCAAATTTCAGCCGCAGGGGAGCGTGACTGCCGGAGAGCAGCCGACGGTGCCGGCCGTCTCCGCCCACAGCGCCGGAAAGCAGTTCCACCGTGCCGTGCTTCAGCAGCCGCCGTACTGCCAGCAGCGCAGCAAGGATATACATGGCGGTGGGAATGACAATGCCCAGCACAACGGCAATGGGGTTCATACGGCAGACAATCCGCATGGGCTCATAGTCCTGAAGCCCCAGCTCACCGTAGGGCTGAGCGGCAATGGCGGCAATTACTGCGGTCAGTACGCCGCCCAGAATGCCCGGAAGCGCGGCAAAGCCTGCATAATGCCGCATGAGCTGCCCCTTTTTCCAGCCCAATGCTGAGAGGGTGCCAATGATTTTCTGCTCACTTTTTACCTTGCGGCTGATAATAATGGCGATCAGGGCCACGGCGATCAGGGGCAGTGTGCACAGCAGAATGTAGGCCATGATGATAAACATCTTTGCCTGCATATCCACCATGGAGATTCTCGGATTATCCTGTGCGGCGGAATAGGAGGCCATGATATATCGGTCATAAATGGCCCGGCGAAAAGCCTGACTGTCTCCATGATAGCGCACGAGATACTGGCAGGAGGAGGGGCCAAGCGCCTCAAAATCCGCATCAGTCATATAGCAAAGGAAAAAGGTGGTGATGTTCTTGTAGGAATCCGATTCGTTTTCCAGCATATAGAGGTAGTCGGGCCGCTGAAAGAAGCCTGTTACGGTATAAACTTTATCTCCGATGGTCAGGCTGCTGCCGGGCTGAATGTTATTTTTTACGGCATAGCCTTCGGAGATGATGATCTCGCCGGTATGGGCGATATCACGGCCCTGAGTAACCTGATACCGGTCAACCTTTTCCGTGGGCTGAAAGATCCGCGCTGTGGTTCCGTCTGTTTCCAGATTGATAAAGTGCTGGGCTTCCAGCGTCACGTTAAATTCCTGTTCCAGCTCCGGAATGTCGTCATCGGGAATTTCCGTATAGGTTGTGAAATGGGCGTCTTCCCGGGCCTGGGACGTATAAAAGTCATTGGCGAAGTTCAATATGGCGGAGCCGGAAATTTCGTAGAGGAAAAACATCAGAAGCGTCAGAATGGTAAGTACAGTGGAGGAAATATAAAAGGAGAGGTTCTCACGGATGCTGCGGAAGTACCGCCGTCTGAGTGTCATGGAGCGCCTCCTTACAGGGGGAGATCGGCGGCAGCGATGCGGGTAGCGTTTTCTTCCTGCCGGTCAATCTTTCCGTCCTTGATCCAGATGATCTGGTGGGCCATCTGGGCAATTGCCTCGTTGTGGGTAATGATGACAATGGTGGTGCCAAACTGGGCATTCATTTTTTCCACAAACTCCAACACAGTTCGGGAGGAATGGGTGTCCAGCGCACCGGTGAGCTCGTCGCAGAGCAGAAGCTTAGGATTCTTGATCATAGCCCGGGCGATAGCCACACGCTGCTGCTGGCCGCCGGAGAGTTCCCGGGGAAACCGGCGGCGGTATTGGGTGATCTCAAGGGCATCGAGCACCTGATCCATGGGAAGCGGATGGTCGGAGATATCGGCGACCACCTGAATGTTCTCTTCCACAGTCAGATCCGCAATGAGATTATAGAACTGAAAGACAAAACCGACGTCATCCTTTCGATAGCCGGTACGGCAATCGGGACTAAGAGACATCAAGTCACGCCCGTTGATCATGAGACTGCCCTCATCGAGTGTATCAAGGCCGCCGATCATGTTGAGCAGGGTGCTTTTTCCGGAGCCGGAGGGGCCTAGGATTACGCAGATCTTTCCCGCTTCCAGCTGAAAGCCTGCATGGTCAAGGGCATAAATGCAGTTGTCTCCGGCACCATAGCGCTTGACCGCATTCTTCATTTCAATTAGCAATGTTGTTCATCTCTTTCCGTATTATGTGATTAGAATCAACTAACCTGCGGGGACAAAAAATCCCGCCGTTCAGCGGGGGAAATCTGCGTTCCGGCAGAGCCGGAACGCAGAAAGTGCATTAATGGCGGTGAAAGAATCCCTTTTTCTCGTAGGGGGCTGCTTCGGCGGCGGTGACAGTATAGCCGGTGGCATTTACCACATCCTGAAGCTTGGTCAGGTCAATATCCTGCTCGCTTAAAATCACACAGGTACCGGCGGAGTGGGAAGATTTGACCTTCTTCACCGGAAACGCTTTGCGAACGGCATCGTTTACATGGGCTTCACACATGCCGCACATCATGCCGTCAATATGCAGTGTAATTTGTTGCATGATTCGTACTCCTCTCAAATCCGGTACCGAGGGAGGGACCGGAAATAATAGTAAGTTGTATCTAACTTTATGATAGTATAGTGCGTCTCCATGCAATTGTCAATGGGGGAGGAGCGCATCAAATCTCACAAAAAACAGGAAGAAATATTGGGTGAATTTGACGTGTGAAATCTGCGCCAGGGATGGTGCAGAGAGAGAAAACTGCTGGCATTACAACGAAATGCTCCATCTGTCCCGGTGAAAAGAGAAAGGGAAAGCGGCTGCTCAATCTGCATGACGGATCACATGGAGCGGGGCGTTTACATACTTCCCCAGCGGGGAAAAGCAGGCTTCCGCACCCTCGGTCAGATAAATTTCGCCATCGGCTGTAATCAGAATAAAGTCAAATCCACCATTGTCCTGCCAGTAGGAAACGGCCTTGTCCAATCCCATTACAAACAGCGCCGTACTGAGCCCGTCACCGGTCAAGGCGGAATCGGACAGTATGGTAACAGACCGCAGGCCGCTGTCTGCGGGATAGCCGGTTTTCGGATCGAGAATATGCCAGTAAATTTTCCCGTCTTCCCCTTCAAAATATCGCTCATAGCCGCCGGAGGTGTTGACGGAGCGGTCAGAAATCAACACGACCCCCGCATAGGCTGAGGTATCCTCCGGGTCCTGTATGGCGATACGCCAGTCGGAGCCGTCCGGCTTGGTGCCAATGGCACGGATCGTGCTGCTTCCGAGGTTCAAAAGAGCAGAGGAAACACCGTGAGACTGTAGAATTTCTGCGGCCTGATCCCCGGCGTAGCCCTTGGCAATGGCACCGAGATCCAACTGTGCGCCGTCTGGGATGGTGACCGTTTGATCGGACAGCGTGATCTGACTGTCATCCACCAGCGGCAGCAGACTGTCGATTTGTGATTGCGTGGGGATCTGGTATTCACCGGTGGTGAAGCCCCAGAGGCGGGACAGCGGATAGCTGGTGAGCTCCAGAGCGCCATCCGTACTGCGGCCCAGTGCCAGCGCCTTGGAAAGCAGATCGGCCGTGGCACCGGAAAGTGTGACAGAGGCACCGGAGGCATGATTGACCTGATAGATCTCACTGGATTCATTTGTAACAGACAGCTGGCTGTCCAGCGATGTGATCATAGCCGAAACATTCGACAGTGCAGATTCGGCATCAGCGCCATAGGCCTGAAAGGACATAAAGGTGTCCATAGAAAAAAGATCCAGCATGGCCGGGTCGCCGGTATCCTGCAAGGAGCCGGCTTCGGCGGCCCCGGCTGGGGGAGATGCAGCGTCCGCAGAGGCTGGGACATCGCCGCAGGCAGAAAGCGTCAGCAGGAGGCAAAGAAATATGAAACTCAGCTTGGTATACTTCAAAGAAAAACCCTTTCTTAGGAAAACGGAGCGAGACGGTGTAAAACGGTCTTTGTGGGAGAAAGTTAGCTTAGACCAACTGAAGCTTACTACAATGGGCCGTTAATGTCAACAGAAAACAAAGAAAAAATCAGTGCTCCCCCAACCGAGTGGCTGGGGGAGCGCAACCATTATTCACTTCGGATAAACAGGATGCCCAGAGTACCGGGGCCGCAGTGGCAGGATACGGTACATCCTGCATTGGTCTCGATGATCTCCGTGAAGGGAGCGTATTCGGCAATGGCAGCACGGACCTTCTCCACAATGCCGTCCTCTACAGGGGTGTGGGTGATAAAGATCCGGTCATAGACGAGACCGTCCCGGTCCTTCAGCCGATCCTTCACATAGCTCAGAATACACTTTTCGTAGCTGCCCCGGTACTTCTTGACGACCTTCATTTTACCGTCAATAACCTCGATACAGGGCTTCAGGTGAAAAAGGTTTGCGCCCAGCGCCACCACCATGGAGCAGCGTCCGCCCTTTACCATATAGTCCAGCCGATCCAGCAAAAAGCTGGCCTCAACCCGATTGGTAAGGTCTTGGAGCTTATCCACGATCTCTTTTGGGGAAAGAATTCCATCTTCGGCCATTTTTACGGCTTCGCAGACCACATGTCCGTGACCGCTGGAGAGGTTTCGGGAGTCAACCACATAAACGTTGGGGAAATCCTCGGCCGCAACACAGGCGTTCTGGTAGCAGGAGGAAAAATCGGCGCTGATGTCGATATGAATAATGGCATCACAATCCCGGAGCAGACGGGAGAACATCTCCTGATAATCCGCCACATTGTTGGCAGCAGTAGAACAGAGATCTCCGCCTGCGGCCACATGGTCAAAGATGTCCTGTGGGGTGATATCGACTCCGTCACGGAAGGTTTCGCCGCCTTTCATGGTATAAAGGGGCAAAATTTCTACTTGATGAGCGGAGAGATATTCGGGGGCCAGATCACAGGTGCTATCGGATGTAATTCGGATGCGCATATTGTTTTCTCCCTGTCGGTTAATACAAAATATTATATCGAAGGCTGAGGAATTTTTCAAATGTTTTTATGGATTTTGGTTGATATGCCGGATTGAAAACAAAAAATGCCGTCATGTGATAAATATGGCGAAAGAAAAAAGTTGAAAAGTTCAAAGATTATTCACACAAAGCGCAGATGCCTGTGCTAGTATGGAAACATGAATCGGCATCACGTTTCCATCTCCGGTTTCTCCTCTCTTTCTTTCCGCTCCTATATGAACTTCTTCCCGGAGAGATGCCGATCCTTCCTCTGTGCCGGTGCAGCTGATTCCTGCACCGGCACCTTTCTGCGTGGCGTAAATTGCTTTACATTTTGCGATTACTACATTATAATGGATAAACCAAGCCGCCCATGTGCTGCGGTAGGAACATAAGAATAGGAGGAATGCTGCATGTTTGATCTGTTTCGCAGGATTCGTGTAAACTTTGTATTAACGGCAATATTGACCATTATATTGGGAATTATGCTGATCGCAGCGCCGGGCGTTGCCATGCGCACTGTATTTTTACTGGTGGGCTGGACACTGGTGATCTCCGGCGCAGCATCACTGCTTACGGCCATCTGTTCCAAAGGCAAGCCCATGGGTCAGGGAGATCTGGTGCTGGGCCTTGTACAGCTGGCCACCGGCCTTGTGGTGCTGATGCGTCCGGGTTTCCTGCTGTCACTGGCGGGGGTTGTTGTGGGATTTGTGCTGTTGATCCACGGTATTCACGATATCCAGCACGCACGGGAGAGCAAGGCCCTGGGCTATGACTGGAAAATGTCCATGGGAATCGGAATTGCAGCCGTGATCATGGGGATCATTGTAATGGTGAATCCTTTCTCCACCGTGGAAACGCTGCTTCGTCTGGCAGGGATTTTCCTGCTGGTGGATGGCATTGCTGACCTGCTGATGATCTGGCGTACCAACGCATATTGAAAACTTTCTGCCGGGGGATTGACAATTTCCCGGGAATCGGGTATCATTGCCGTAATATCCTATTTGCGATGAAGAAGAGGAGTAGGGCATAATTGCTTCCCAAGAGAGCAGGCGGCCGGTGTGAGCCTGTGGAGTGGATGCCCGAAGGTCGCTTCTGAGCTGTATTCCTGAGGGGTTGCCTTAGGGAATACCGGGTGCTCCCGTTATCGGGCATGGAGTGCGGCGCAGTTCCTGCGCCGAATTCAGGTGGTACCGCGGTTTTATCGCCCTGAGTGTGCATGGCATACTCAGGGCGTTTTGTTGTACCGTGGACAAATGAATTGTTAATTTATCATAGGAGATGAAGTCATATGAAAGAACTGCCAAAGATTTATGATCCCCAGCAGGTTGAGGGCAGCATCTATGAGATGTGGCAGAAGGGCGGCTACTTCCACGCAAAGCGGGACCCTGATAAGAAGCCCTTTACCATTGTTATGCCCCCACCCAACGTAACAGGCCAGCTGCATATGGGGCATGCCATGGACTGCACTTTGCAGGATATCCTCACTCGCTTCAAGCGGATGCAGGGCTATTCCGCTCTGTGGCTGCCGGGCTATGACCATGCGGGCATTGCCACGCAGATCAAGGTGGAGGAGGAGCTCCGCAAGGAAGGACTCACCCGTTATGATCTTGGCCGGGAGAAGTTCCTGGAGCGGGTGTGGCAGTGGAAGGAACAGTATGGTGACCGGATCGTAGAGCAGCAGAAGACGCTGGGATCTTCCTGCGACTGGGAGCGGCACCGTTTCACCATGGATGAGGGCTGCTCCAAGGCGGTTCGTGAGGTGTTTGTACGGCTCTACGAAAAGGGCTATATCTACAAGGGCAGCCGCATTATCAACTGGTGCCCCCATTGCCGCACAGCGCTGTCTGACGCTGAGGTAGAGTATGCGGAAAAGCCCGGAAAGCTCTGGCATCTGCGCTATCCCATCAAAGGGGAGGAGGGCCGCTATCTGGTGGTCGCCACCACCCGGCCCGAGACCATGATGGGCGATACCGGTGTGGCAGTCAACCCCAATGACGAGCGCTATAAGGATCTGGTGGGCAAGACCTGCATTCTGCCCATCATGAACCGGGAGATCCCCATTGTGGCCGACGACTATGTTGAGATGGATTTTGGCACCGGCTGCGTAAAGATGACCCCTGCCCATGACCCCAATGACTTTGAGGTAGGCCAGCGGCATAATCTGGAGATCATCCGTGTTATTGGTGATGACGGCAAGATCAATGCGCAGGGCGGCCCCTATGAGGGCATGGATCGGTATGAATGCCGGAAGGCTGTGATCCATGATCTGGAGGAGCAGGGCTACCTCGAAAAGATCGAGGACTATACCCACAACGTTTCCACCTGCTACCGCTGCCACAACGATGTAGAGCCTCTGATCTCTGCCCAGTGGTTTGTAAAGATGGAGCCGCTGGCCAAGGAGGCCATCCGGGTGGTAGAGGACGGAGAGACGAAATTCGTCCCCGAGCGGTTTACCAAGACCTATCTCAACTGGATGGAGAACGTCCACGACTGGTGCATTTCCCGCCAGCTCTGGTGGGGGCATCAGATCCCCGCATGGAAGTGTGCCGATTGCGGCGAATACACTGTGGCGCGGGAGGATCCCACGGAGTGCTGCCATTGCGGCTCCAAGCACATCGTCCGGGAAGAGGACGTGCTGGATACATGGTTCTCCTCGGCGCTGTGGCCCTTTGAGACGCTGGGATGGCCTGACAAGACCGAGGATCTGGACTACTTCTATCCCACCGATGTACTGGTGACCGGCTATGACATCATCTTCTTCTGGGTGGCCAGAATGATCTTCTCCGGCTGTGAGCAGATGAAGAAAACACCCTTCCACACGGTGCTGATCCACGGTCTGGTCCGGGACGACAAGGGCCGGAAAATGTCCAAGTCGCTGGGCAACGGCATTGACCCGCTGGAGATGGTGAAGCAGTACGGCGCCGATGCACTGCGTATGAACATGATCACCGGCAACAGCCCCGGAAACGACATGCGCTTCTATGTGGAGCGCTGCGAGGCCATGCGGAATTTTGCAAACAAGATCTGGAACGCCAGCCGCTATGTTCTGATGAATCTGACCATTGACCAGCCCGGACTTCCCGATATGGACAAGCTGGAGCAGGAGGACAAGTGGATCCTCTCCAAGCTGAACCGCCTGATCACCGAGGTCACGGAGAACATGGACAAGTATGAGCTGGGAATTGCAGTTCAGAAGATCTATGACTTTATCTGGGATGACTACTGCGACTGGTATATTGAGCTGACCAAGTCCCGGCTCTATGCGGAGGATGAGGGCAGCAAGACCGTTGCCCAGCAGGTGCTGGTCTATGTACTCGATCAGTTCCTGCGGCTGCTGCATCCCTTCATGCCCTTTATCACGGAGGAGATCTGGCAGGCCATTCCCCATGAGGGCGAGAGCATTATGGTGGCAAAGTGGCCCGAAGCGACTGACAGTCTGAACTTCCCGGCAGAGGAAGCCGCCATGGAGCAGATCATGGCAGCCATCCGGGCCGTGCGGAACCGCCGTGCGGAGATGAACGTGCCCCCCAGCAAGAAGTCCACGCTCTATATTGTCACCGATCATCAGAGTGTTTATGAGCAGGGCCGGGCCTTCGTCATGAAGCTGGCTTACTCGGACAATCTCATTGTGACCGGACAGGAGCCCCAGGGGGCGGACGACATGGCTTCCTGTGTGACCCATGATGCCAAGATGTATATGCCCATGGATCAGCTCATTGATTTTGAGAAGGAGCTCCAGCGGGTAGAGAAGGAGCTGGGCAAGAACCGCAAGAGCCTGGAAGGGATTGAAAAGAAGCTTTCCAATCCCGGCTTCCTGAGCAAAGCCCCCGAGAATGTTGTAAACGGAGAAAAGGAAAAGGCGGAGAAGCTCCGCGCCATGATAGCACAGCTGGAAGAGTCGAAAAAGCGGCTCCAGCGGTAATACGGTAAAAAAAGGGCCGCTGCCGGGAGGCGGCGGCCCTTTTGAAAGAAGGCTGGCAGATATGAACTATGAAGAAGCATTGGCTGGGATCCACAGCCGCCGGACATTCTCCGGAGGAGGCCCCAGTCTGGATCGGATCCGCCGATTGACAGATGCCTTGGGACGGCCGCAGGAGCAGTTCCAAGCGGTGCACATTGCCGGAACAAACGGAAAGGGCAGCGTATCGGCTATGACAGATGCGGCGCTGCGGGCCTGCGGACATAAGACGGGGCTGTTTACCTCCCCTTATCTGGTGGATTTTCGGGAACGGATCCGCATTGACGGCGAGATGATCTCCAGAGAAGAGCTGGTGCGCTGCTATGAACTGGTGATGGAGCAGGAGACAAAGCTGGAGCAGCAGGGCTGTGAGCCGGTCAATGAATTTGAACTGGTGACGGCCATTGGGTTTCTGGCTTTTGCCCGGGCGGAAGTGGAATATGCAGTGCTGGAAGTAGGGCTTGGGGGACGGACGGACCCCACCAATGTGATCCCTGCGCCGAGGGTGTGCTGTATTACATCGGTTTCGCTGGATCACACAGCGATTTTGGGCAATACGGTGGAGGCCATTGCCGGGGAAAAGGCCGGAATCATCAAGGAGGACTGCCCGGTGGTCATTGCCCGGCAGAAGCCTGAGGCATACCGGGTGATCACAGAACGGGCACAGCTGCTGCATGCGCCCATGTACCCTGCGCCGGATGTAAAAGCCATTTCGCAGACCAGAGAGGGAACCCAATTCCGTTGCGGCAGAACAGAATTAAAGATTCCGCTGCTGGGAGATTATCAGATGGAGAATGCGGCTGCGGCATGGCAGGTTTGCCGAGTGCTGGGACTGGATGCAGATACGGTCAAACATGCCTTTGCGAAGGTATACTGGCCGGGAAGATTACAGTATATCCCGGGAACGCCGGATTATCTGGTGGATGCAGGGCATAATCCTGCCGGAGTGGCGGCCCTTTGCCAGACCATAGATACGCTGTTTGCGGATCGAAGGGTCACGGCGGTTGTAAGCATGATGAAGGACAAGGATTATGGCAGCTGTATCCCGGAGATTGCAGCCCGGGCGGAGCACCTGATCGGCTGCTCAGTGGGATTGCCAAGATCCCTGGCACCGGAGGAGATCGCCCGGGAAGCTTCGGACCATTGCCGGAGCGATGCGGCAGCCAACATGGCGCAGGCGCTGAAACTGGCGGAGGCGGATCAGGGGAATCTGATTCTGGTCTGCGGGTCAGTGTTTGGGGCTGGTGCTGCACTGGCGGTTTTGGACAGTGGGACACAAAAAGAATAGAATATTTTCCCTGCGCACATTCCTTCGACGAAATGTGCGCAGGTTTTTTGCTATGATGAGATGGAATAAAACGGAAGCGGAGTGACATAAAATGTACATCAGAAGCTTTCTTCAGGACAAGGAGATGACCATTACCCTGTCCGGGGAGATCGACCACCATGAGGCAAGGCATGCCATGAAGACCATTACGGAGAAGCTGGACGCTTATTTGCCGAAGAGCTGTATTCTTGACTTTCGGGATGTGACGTTTATGGATTCCTCTGGCATTGCCATTGTGGTAGCAGCTGTCCGGCGGATGCGGCAGCTGGGAGGGAAGCTGGTCATCACCAATGTACAGCAGCAGCCCATGCGGGTGTTTGATGCGGCGGGGATCCGTCAGATTGCAGAGATCAGAGGAGGAAAGAAGCATGAAGCCGGAAAATGAAGTGACGATGGAATTTATAAGCCGCAGCTGCAATGAGGCGTTTTCCAGAGCGGCAGTGGGGGCGTTTATTGCGGCAATGGACCCCACACTGGAGGAGCTCAGTGATATTAAAACCGCAGTCAGTGAGGCTGTGACCAACTGTATTGTCCATGCCTATCCGGAAAACCCGGGGAAGATCCAGCTTTCCTGCCGGATCTTCCCGGAGCGAAAGCTGGAAATCACAGTGCGGGATCAGGGGGTTGGGATCACGGATGTAAAAGCGGCCCGTGAACCGCTGTTTACAACAGGCGGTGCGGAGCGAAGCGGAATGGGCTTTACAATCATGGAAAAGTTCATGACAAGCCTTCAGGTGGAGTCCCAGCCCGGGACAGGGACCTGTGTTACCATGACCCGAAAGCTCAGGAGCATAAGCCGGTGAATGCGCTGCTGGAACAGGCACGGCAGGGGGATCGCACGGCCAGAGAGCGGCTGCTCAGCGAAAACACAGGACTGATTTGGAGCGTAGTGCGCCGGTTCTATGGCCGGGGCGTAGAGCCGGATGACCTGTATCAGCTGGGATGCCTTGGATTCTTAAAGGCCATTGACGGCTTTGATACGGAATATGGCACACAGTTTTCCACCTATGCTGTACCAAAGATTGCAGGGGAGATCCGGCGATTTCTGCGGGACGACGGGGCCATCAAGGTCAGCCGTACCATAAAGGAGCAGGCCGGTATGCTCCGGGGGGTTCGGAGCCGCCTGACCCTTGAACTGGGCCGTGAGCCCAGAATTTCGGAATTATCGGAGGCCGCTGGCCTCAGCCCAGAGGAGATCGCTGTGATCGAAACAGCGATGCTTCCAACAGATTCTCTGCAGCGTCCTACGGGAGAGGACGGATGCAGCCTTGAGCAGCTGCTGCCCGGGGAGGCCATAGAGGATCGGATTATCGAATCCGTTTCGCTACAGGATGCCATTGCTAAGCTGGAGCCCCGGCAGCGTGCCATTATATCCATGCGGTATTTCCGGGGTATGACGCAGGATAAGACAGCAGCAGTGCTGGGGGTCAGTCAGGTGCAGGTGAGCAGACTGGAACGGAAGGCACTTCGGCAGCTGGGGCAGCTGCTAAAAGAATAGAGGAAACTATACAAAAAAGAAAATGCGCATGTACATGGAGTTAATCCGTGTGCATGCGCATATTTTTTTGCCGGGAGCGGGGGTGATAGGCCATCAGACGGCGGAGGCCCGGATAGGTGCCGCGGCCAAGGGTCTCATAGAGACCGCAGCCCTTGTCTACCAAACAGACGATTTTGGCCTCGCGGCTTTTTGGGGGCTTTCGGGTCAGGGGGAACATATGGTGGATGATGATATCTTCTTCCATCGGCGTGAGACCTACATCCTGCCGGGCGTTGGAAAGCGCCTTTTCCGGATGGTGGAACCCATGGAGCCGATGGGACGGATCCGGTGTGTGCCAGTCATAGAGAAAATAATCATGCAGCAGCGCACCTCGGATCAGACTTTTTTCATTGCAGCGCAGATGCAGATTGCGAATGACAAGAAGACTGAAATAGGCCACAGCGATGCAGTGGAGCAGCACGGTGGTATCGCCGTGCTGAAGAAATTCTTCACATTGAGAAAGGCGTGAGCTTTCCATCAGCGGGAAAAGCTCACGGCTGAGAGATTTAAGAATCTTATAGTTGCGCAAGAATGAACGCCTCCTGTAATTGCCGCTATTTTAATGCGCATTGAAACAATATCTGAATTTCATCAAAGGGGCTGAAAATAGACCTTTTGATGAAATTATGCGGCAGTTGCCGCAAGAACAAACCGCAAAGCGGTTTGTTCAGTAGGCATTATTTTAGCACAGCGGAGTTCCATGGACAAGCGCCGGGGCGGTTTCTTCAAAAAAACTTAACGAAACACCATAGGGAACGATAGAAAAATACCAATATTGGTATATGGCCTCTGCTATACTATGGGTACAACAAAAAAGAAAATCCGAAAGGGAGTTATCATATGTATGAGTTTCGCAATGTAAGAGGTCATGTAGAGGTGTACGACAACCGAGGTCAGTTTCTGTTTTCCGCAGATAACGAGCGGGAAGCCAGAGAAGAACTGGAGGAGACAGCGGCATAAAAAGCGGACGTGGTGCACATTGATCATGCATTACGTCCGCTCTTTGGTATAAATTACAAATATAGTTTGCATAACTTAGAGATTACTGTTAGAATATAAAAGAGTTTGATGTAAGGGACTTTCGAAGGTCAGAAAATTGTTTCGGCTTCCTCCTGAAATAGTGTGTCGTTGATCTTTTCCAGCGGAAGCTGATGGAGAATGCCGTACATTAAAATTGCATCCCGCTTATTGTGTGCGTAAAGCTGACTGAAGCCGCATTGATGCAGCAGCGTCTGAATTTCATCAAGGGTCGCATCCATTCCAATGCAGATGCAGAGCAGCTTGTCCCGGGACGGCTTTCGCCTGCCGGAGAATATCTGGTGCAGATATACTTCGCTGATGAAGGCGCGCTTTGCAATGGTGGCCTTTGGGATCTTTTTCTTAGCTTGCAGTGCGCTGAGTGCAGTGGGGATGTCGGTATTCAGAAAGTTTCCCTCATTTATTCTGAGGAACTGAGATAAATCCTCGGATTTGGCAATTTCCTGCTTCAAATCATTTGTATTCTTGTTCTTCAAAAAACCACTGCCTTTACATATCATTTCCTTATAATTATCGCAAACCTGCCCGAATAAATCAATATGCGCGCTGCATAGTAGAAGGTGAGAATTTGAAATTTCCATGAGATGATAAACAATTTGAAACCCTTAATTTGGTGAAAACAATGAAAGAGTCTGATCATAGTGCCGTATATGTGGTAAAGAGCCAAAAGGACGGAAATCGCTATGTTCTGCTGCAATTCCACGGAACCGCAGAAATATACAGAAGGCTTATGACGATCACCAGTCCGCATCTTCCGAAGATATATGAGGTGGAGGAGCAGGATGGCATCGTTACGGTATTGGAGGAATATATTCAAGGAGATACGCTGGCGTTTCTGCTGGAGGGGATCGGCCTTGACAGAAGCGAAACAAAGGACCTGATGCTTCAGCTCTGCGATGCGCTGGAGCTTCTCCACAAGAACGGGATCGTCCACCGGGACATCAAGCCGGAAAATGTGATCGTTCGGGGAAAAACTGCGGTACTGATTGACTTTAATGCGTCAACCGGGTAGACGTTTATGCGCTGGGGGTACTGCTGAACATTATGCTGACCGGGCAGCACCCGTCTGCGAAGCTGGCAGATGGTCCCGGCGGAAAGATCGTGCGGCGCTGTACAATGGTAAGCCCCAATCAGCGTTTTCAGTCGGTGGAGCAGATGAAAAAGCGACTGAAGCTGATGGCAGCAGGGGCGAGAAGCGGCCTGCGTGGGGGCTGTGTTGTGCTGGCGGCAGTGCTGCTGGCGTGTGCGGTGGGAATAGGAGTACATACGGCATTGCGCCCGGCGGGGGCTGAGAAGCCGGAGGCTTCGACACCGCAGGCGGCGATCACCCAGAGCACAGGATCGGCCCATGAAAGTGCGCCCGATTCCGCAGCGACACTGGAGCAGGAAGCATCGGCTTTGGATGCGTCAGAGGCGCCTTCATTGCTGGAGTCGGAATCGGTGCCTGCGGAGCTTCCGGATGCCGGAAGTGAACAGGACAATATGAATTTGATCGGATTCTATTCAAAGTTCCCAGAGACCGGGGAGCAGAGAATTTCTGATTCCAAGTTCCTGGTGACGGAGGAGCAGAGAACGGTATGGTTCCTCTATCCAAAGAAACATGACGGCAGTACACTGACAGACGTACAGTGCTACACGGGGCAGCCGGAGATGCCGGTGGCGCCAACGGATCAGGTGGTGCTGGATCACTGCACGTTTGGAGAGCCGCAAAATTCAGGGATCGCTGGATTTCTCTGCATGCCAATCGACATCGGATCGGGCTTTTCCGGAAGCGGTAATCTGCACATGCAGGCATACTACGGTGAAAATAACAATATTGGGGCGAATATCAGTATTGTGTCTGCGGGGGAAGCCACGGCTGACGGGGAAGCAGTTCAGCAGACGGCGCTGGATTATTTGGGATTTTATACAGAACTTCCGCAGGAATCTGGCGTGAAAGCGCAAGTCTTCCATGTTACGGACGAGGGCGGAGCACTGTGGTTTTCTTACCCCAAGATCTGGTATGGAGCGGAGGTTCAGAGTGTTGACATCTACCTAGGCGGCGACCCAGATGGCCCTGCGCCGACGGATCAAAGTGTTCTGGATCACTGTACTTTAGGCGATCCGAGCCAATCTGATATTCCGGGGGTGCTTTGTGTTCCGGTCAGCATCGACAGTGGTTTTACCGGACAGGGTAATCTTCATTTGGAGGCTTCTTATGGAATCTCCAAGGCTGGCGGTAATATTTTGCTTAGAAAATCCAATTAAAACGTGAGCCCGCTTTCTTTTTCACAAGAAAGCGGGCCCATTTTGCGTCCTAATGATAGATGGTTAGAAAGTACTAACTTTCTGCTTGACATTCCGTATATCCTTTGGTACAATGACCTTGCTTTCGGGCATTATTTTTTTGAAGAATGGTTAGAAAGAACTAACTATAGAGGACAGGAGGGGAAACCATGTCAGAGGAAACGGTGGTTCGGCTTTGTGCTCCGACGCTGGCGGGACTGAAAACAGCAACTCTTTTTGCAGCAGCATATCAAAGCCCTGTGGAAGTTCGCAGACAGGTAAGATGCCTGAACCGGGTGCTGGTGCCCAAGGGACTTCGTGCGGTGCCTCTGATGTATGGAAAGCGCCGGGTGCAGATCTATGTATATCGTCCGGATAATCTGAGGCGGGATCTTCAGAATGCGCAGGCGCAGAGTATCCTGAGAGAACTGGGCTATGCGGGGATGGAACCTGCGGAATGCATCTGCCGGCTTCGCCATCGGCTGAGAGACAGCGAAGAGTATCCCCATGAGATCGGCCTGTTTCTGGGCTATCCGCCGGAGGACGTCCGAGGATTTATTGAGCACAGGGCGGCGGATTGCAAATGTGTTGGCTGCTGGAAGGTGTATGGGGACGCAGAGACGGCCCGTAAGACCTTCCGTCAGTATAAAAAATGTACAGAGGTATATTGTAAAGAATGGCGCAAAGGCGCCTCATTGCAGCAGCTGATTGTGGCTGGCTGAAAGAAAGGATTTGATCGTATGAGTAAAGCAGCAATTGTATATTGGAGCGCAACGGGCAATACCGAGGCCATGGCTGAGGCAGTACTGGAAGGTGCAAGGACTGCGGGCGTTGATGCGGCACTGATCACAGCCGGTGATTTTGACGCCACGCAGATGGATGACTATGACGCAGTTGCCTTTGGCTGCCCGGCAATGGGCGCCGAAGTGCTGGAAGAGGACGAATTTGAACCCATGTTCACCGGCTGTGAAGGGAAATTGGCCGGGAAGCACATTGGCCTCTTTGGTTCCTATGGCTGGGGCGATGGACAGTGGATGCGGGACTGGCAGCAGCGCTGCATCGATGACGGCGCTGCGCTGGTAGCGGAGCCGGTCATGGCCAATGAGGATCCTGACGATGATGCCATTGCAGCCTGCAAGGCCTTGGGCGTAGCACTGGGCGCATAACAGCGGCGGGACTCATCGAGGCACGGTACTTCGGTGGGTCCCAGCCTTTTACTGTGTAGCAAAGCAAGCGCGCGGGGAGATGCGGACTTGTGATGATAATTCTTCAATAGACGCATGGGAGAAATGGATGATGGTTAGCATCCGCAAACTGCACAATTCTATGCGTTAGCCGAGACTAATAATTTGTGCACAGAGACAAAAAAATAAAAAAGTTAGTCTGGGCTATTGACATCTCAAACAGAAAGTCGTATGATGTGGAACGGTTAGAAGATTCTAACCAATCCTTTTCCATGAAGGTTAGCAGACTCTAATTATGGAAGACTAATTATATAATCAGTCAATACTAATTAGCACTGACAAATGTGACGGAATTCCATAAATCGGAGTGTGCTTTCCTCCACACAATGCTACATACAGGAAGGTGAAAACTATGATGCCGCTGACATTGATCGGAGAAGGCGAAGAGGCTACTGTTATGAGAGTAGGCGGAAACGCTGAGGTTCAGCACCATCTGGAGAATCTGGGCTTTGTTCCCGGAAGCACGGTAAAGATCGTTACCATGATGGGCGGAAATATCATCGTACAGGTGAAGGAGGCCCGGGTGGCCATCAGCAGTGAAATGGCACAGAAGATCATGGTTTGATGATGCGATGTGCTGGTAATAAAGGAGGAATTTCAGATGAAAACTCTGAGAAGCGCTAAGGTGGGGGAGACCGTAAAGGTCGTAAAGCTCCACGGCGAAGGCGCAATCAAGCGCCGGATCATGGACATGGGTATTACCAAGGGCGTTGATGTTACCATTCGTAAGGTAGCCCCTTTGGGAGACCCCGTTGAGGTTACGGTTCGTGGTTATGAGCTTTCCCTGCGGAAAGCGGATGCGGAAATGGTAGAAGTGCAGTAAGCTGCCAACCGTATCAGGAAAGATAGGATCTTTGAATCCAGCTTTGGAAAGAGAGGAATCGTATTATGAGTCTTACAATTGCCCTTGCGGGCAACCCTAACAGCGGTAAGACAACGCTGTTTAATGCGCTGACCGGCGCCAACCAGTTTGTAGGTAACTGGCCCGGCGTTACCGTTGAGAAGAAGGAAGGCAAGCTCAAGAAGCACAGCGATGTGACCATTGCCGACCTGCCCGGTATCTACTCCCTGTCCCCCTACACCATGGAGGAAGTGGTAGCCCGTGATTATCTGATCGATCAGCGCCCCGATGCCATCCTGAATATCATCGATGGCACCAACCTGGAGCGTAACCTTTACCTGACTACCCAGCTCACAGAGCTTGGCATTCCTGTGGTGGTTGCCGTCAATATGATGGACGTGGTAAAGAAGAACGGCGACAGCATCAACACCAAGGAGCTGGGCCGTGAGCTGGGCTGCAAGGTTGTTGAGATCTCTGCCCTGAAGGGCAACGGGGTTATGGAGGCGGCTGAGGCTGCCATTGAGGCTGCAAAGTCCACCAAGACTGTTCCTATGCACACCTTCTCCGGCCCCGTTGAACATGCCATTGCACACATCGAGGAGGCTGCTGTCCACAACATGCCTGAGGAGCAGCAGCGCTGGTATGCCATTAAGATCTTTGAGCGTGATGACAAGGTCTTGGAAAAGCTCAAGCTGAATGCTACCGTGCTTTCCCATATCGAAGAGGACATCAAGGCTGCTGAGAAAGAGCAGGACGATGATGCAGAGAGCATCATTACCAATGAGCGCTACATCTACATCGCTTCTCTGATCAAGGGCTGCTACAAGAAAAAGTCCAAAGGGCAGCTGTCCACCTCTGATAAGATCGATAAGATCGTCACCAACCGTATTCTGGCACTGCCGATTTTTGCAGTGATCATGTGGTTTGTATATTGGGTTGCTATGGGCCCCTTCGGCTCCTTCCTGACTGACTGGACCAACGATGTATTCGGTGCAGAGTGGCTTCAGGGTGGTGCAGCATGGATCATGGAAAAGCTCGGCGCAGCAGAATGGCTCTCCGGTCTGGTGGTCGACGGTATCGTTGGCGGTGTAGGCGCAGTTCTGGGTTTCGTTCCTCAGATGCTGGTACTGTTCCTGTTCCTGGCGATCCTTGAGGACTGCGGCTACATGGCTCGTATCGCATTTATCATGGACCGTGTGTTCCGTAAGTTTGGCTTGTCCGGCAAGTCCTTTATCCCCATGCTCATCGGCACCGGCTGCGGCGTTCCCGGCGTTATGGCTTCCCGTACCATCGAGAATGAACGTGACCGCCGTATGACCATTATGACCACCTGCTTCATCCCCTGCGGCGCCAAGATGCCCATCATCGGCCTGATTGCTGGTGCACTGTTCGGCGGCAGCGGCCTGGTTGCGGTATCTGCCTACTTCATTGGCGTTGCTGCCATTATCATCTCCGGCATTATGCTGAAGAAGACCAAGATGTTCGCCGGCGAGCCTGCTCCCTTCGTTATGGAGCTGCCCGCATATCATGTTCCCACTGTCGGCAATGTGCTTCGGGGCATGTGGGAGCGCGGCTGGTCCTTCATTAAGAAGGCTGGTACCATCATCCTCCTGTCCTCTATCCTCCTGTGGTTCCTGCAGGCCTTTGGCTGGGAGAACGGCAGCTTCGGCATGGTGGAGGATATGGATAACTCCGTGCTTGCTTCCATCGGTTCCGCAATCTGCATCATCTTTGCACCTCTGGGCTTTGGCAACTGGAAGGCTACCGTGGCTACCATTACCGGCCTCATTGCAAAGGAGAACGTTGTTGCTACCTTTGGTGTGCTCTATGGCGGTCTGGAAGAAGTTGCTGAGAACGGCGACGAGATCTGGGGCGCTGTTGCTCAGAACTTCACTGCAATCTCCGCTTACAGCTTCATGATCTTCAACCTGCTGTGCGCACCCTGCTTTGCGGCTATGGGCGCCATCAAGCGTGAGATGAACAGCCCCAAGTGGACTGTCATTGCAATCGGCTATATGTGCGTGTTTGCTTATGCTGTTGCCCTGATCGTGTATCAGATCGGCTCCGCTATTACCGGCAACGTGAACATCATCGGCCTGATCTGCGCTCTTGCTGTGCTGGCATTCATCATCTACATGCTGGTTCGTCCCTACAAGGAGTCCGAGCGTCTGACTGTAAAGGCATAAGAACAATAAACTGTCGTGATAAAGGAGGAATGCTTCATGATCGCTTGGCTGGCGGAAAATCTTTCTACGATTATCATCACGATTATTTTGATTGTGATTGTGGGTCTTGTGATTCGCAGCATGCGCCGAGATAAGAAGAACGGAAAGTCCTCCTGCGGCGGAAGCTGCGCCGGATGCGCAGGCTGTTCCAGCTGCCATCCCAAAAAATAAGCGCAGGCAATACAAGTGCAAAAGGGGAGATGCGGGTATTTTCCCCGTATCTCCCCTTGTCGTTTATGGAATGAAGCGGAGGTCGAAGTGATGACAAATCAGACTGTGAGCCTGACGGCTTCCAATATCCGGTATCTGCTGGCGGTAAAGGTACTGGCGGAGGGGGGCCGAGTTCGCTGCGTGGATGTGGCACGCAAGCTGAATGTTGCACGGCCCAGCGCACTCCGAGCACTGGAATACCTTCAATCTCTTGGTGTCCTCCGGAAAAAAACAGAGGGCGTTTGGACGCTGACAGAGCAGGGATGGATCCTTGCGGATAAATATCGGATGTATTATGACACAGTTGGCGGGCTGTTTTTGCGGCTTCTCCCGCCGGAGGCGGATCGGTCATCGCTGATCCTTTCCGTATTGGCTGAGGTGCCTTTGGAAAAAATGGACGAGGTATGTGAGCGGATCCGGCAGGATGAACAGGGAAGTGAGGCGGACAAATGAGAGTTTTGGCTGCAATTATACTGACAGCAGGATTGCTGACTCTGATTATTGGAATGAAAAAGTATCTCTTTGGCTGCATTCACCGGGAAGAACAGCGGGCGAAAGGCGGCGAAGAGGTTTGAAGACGCATGTTCGTATGGAACCGCAGACCCTCTGCCGCTGCACAGAGGAATATCTGCTCAAAAATCTTGGACGGCATGTGACACTGGAAGAGCTTACCGATGTTCTGGGAGTTTCCGGCACAACGTTGAAGAAGCATTTTCATGAAATCCATGGGATATCCCTCTATGCATGGTTCAAGCGTCAGCGGATGCTGGCGGCTGCACAGGCGCTGAAAGATTCCGGAGACTCTATTTTGAAAATTGCCGGAGATTATGGCTATGAGAATGCCAGCAAGTTTTCCTGTGCCTTCCGGGATGTGACAGGAGTTTCCCCCAGAGAGTACAGGAAGACCTGCCAAAGTGTGTTCTGAAAAGTTAGGTGTACTTAATGCACAAAAAGTGACGGTTAGGCAATACTTGTGTCGTTTTGGAGTAGAAAACGTAAAAAGCTGTTGTTATAATGCGTGAACATAAGGACGGTGAGCTGATATGAAGAAGCATAAGATGTTTGCATGGCTGACAGTGCTGTGCTTTTTCCTGACGATTATTACCGGCTATGAAAAGCAATGATTTTATGATAATGGAGGTTTTTACTATGAAATGGGATAAAATCGGACTGTTTGCAGGCGGCGTGCTCTTTGGCACCGCAGGTGTAAAGATCCTCTCCAGCAAGGATGCAAAGAAGGCATATACCCATGCTACCGCTGCCGTACTCCGGGCAAAGGAGTGCGTGATGACCACAGCCACTACCATTAAGGAGAACTGTGATGATGTTTTGGCAGATGCCAAGGAGATCAACGAGCAGCGTGCGGTGGCAGAGGTCGTTGAGGATGCAGCTGAGACGGAAATTGCCGATGGCGAGGAAACAGCTGCTGAGACAGTCGAGATCTGATTTTGCAGGGATTGCGTGGTCAGCGGGCGGCAGTCAGGCTCCGGTCTGGTTTCCGCACGCTGGCCTTTGATTCGCTTTTCGGAGGAAATAACCTATGAAATGTTCAATTTTACATGAATCTGCTGGGCGGATGCGCATACATCTCCACGGAGGCCACATGACGCTCCGTCAGGCGGATATTTTGGAATACTATCTGCTGGACGTGGATAACGTGACCTCGGTGAAGGTTTATGACCGGACGCAGGATGCCATTATTCACTATCGGGGCGATCGCAGCCGGGTGATCCGGGCGCTGTCCCGGTTTCGGTTCGAGGCACCAGAGGCCATTGCGCTGGTGCCGGATCATACGGGCCGTGCGCTGAACCGGGAGTATGAGGACAAGCTGGTGATGAAGGTTGTGCGCCGGTGTGCCTCCAAGCTCTTCCTGCCTATGCCGATCCGAAGTGTAATTACGGTCTGCAAGTCCTTCGGGTATCTCTATGAGGGCATCCGTGTGCTCCTGAAGGGCAAGCTGGAGGTGCCGGTGCTGGATGCTACGGCTATTACTGTCTCAATCCTGCGACGTGATTTTGCAACGGCTTCCTCGGTGATGTTCCTGCTGGGCATTGGCGAAATTTTGGAGGAATGGACGCATAAGAAGTCTGTGGACGATCTTGCTCGGACCATGAGCCTTAATGTGGATCAGGCGTGGGTACGCCGGGGCGGTCAGGAAATCCTGCTGCCCCTGAAGACCGTTGAAATGGGCGATGAGATCGTCGTGCGTACCGGCGGCATGATCCCGCTGGATGGACGTGTAGTCGATGGAGAAGCAACGGTCAATCAGGCATCCATTACTGGAGAATCCATGCCCGTTCGGAAGGCTGCAGGAAGCTATGCCTATGCCGGTACGGTGGTAGAAGAGGGCGAATGCGTGATCCGGGTGGAAAAAGCCTCCGGAAGCGGACGCTATGATAAGATCGTGGAAATGATCGAGGCTTCGGAGAAGATGAAATCCGCCACCGAGGATAAGGCGTCTCATCTGGCAGATAAGCTGGTGCCTTACTCTCTGGGCGGTACCATCCTGACGTATCTGCTGACCCGGAATGTCACCAAGGCGCTGTCTATCCTGATGGTGGATTTTTCCTGTGCACTGAAGCTCTCTATGCCCCTTGCAGTGCTTTCCGCCATGCGGGAAAGCAGTCTGTACCATATTACCGTAAAGGGCGGAAAGTTCCTTGAGGCGGTGTCTCAGGCCAACACCATTGTATTTGACAAAACCGGTACGCTGACCTATGCGTGCCCCAGAGTCAAGATGGTGGTGCCCTTTGACGGCAAGGACGAAAATGAAATGCTGCGTCTGGCGGCCTGCCTGGAAGAGCACTACCCCCATTCCATGGCCAATGCGGTGGTAGATGAGGCGAAGAACCGGAATCTCAATCATGAGGAGCGTCACTCCAAGGTGGAGTATGTGGTAGCCCACGGCATATCCAGCCGTGTTGAGGATGAAAAGGTTGTGATCGGCAGCCATCACTTTGTGTTTGAGGACGAGGGCTGCGTGATTCCTGCGGGAGAACAGGAGAAGTTTGACAATCTTCCCGCTCAGTATTCCCATCTGTATCTGGCAGTGGGCGGCGTATTGGCCGCTGTGATCTGTGTGGAGGATCCCCTGCGGGCCGAGGCATGCAGTGTGGTTTCTAAGCTCAAGAAGCTGGGCATTGACAAAATCGTTATGATGACCGGAGACAGCTACCGCACCGCAAAGTCCGTGGCTGCGGAGGTGGGTGTTACGGAGTTCCACGCCGAGGTTTTGCCGGAGGACAAGGCTGCTTTTGTCCGGGCGGAGCACGAGAAAGGCCGGAAGGTCATTATGATCGGTGACGGCGTCAATGATTCCCCGGCTCTCAGTGAGGCGGATGCCGGTGTGTCCATTTCCACCGGTGCGGCAATTGCCCGTGAAGTGGCGGATATCACTATTTCTGCCGAAGATCTGGAGACCCTTGTGACTCTGCGGCGCATCAGCGATGCACTGATGGCCCGAATCCACAGCAACTATCGGTTTATCATTTCTTTTAATATGATGCTGATCGTTCTTGGTGTGGCAGGTGTCCTGCCGCCTACCACATCAGCGCTGCTGCACAATTTGTCTACCCTTTGCATCAGCATGAAGAGTATGACGAATCTGCTGCCGGAATAATGTGATCGGGAAAGCCCGCTGCGACAGGTTCGTTCGCAGCGGGCTTTTGGTGTTCTATCAGGAAATGGACTGGTAGGTATACAGGGCATCCTGCTTTTGGCGCTGTACCTGTCCCAGTACGATCAGGTGATCCAGATGAGCCATGGCTTCTCCGACTGCAAACCATTTCTGGGGTGTTGGAAAGTCTGCCCAGTCTTTGGCACGGATTTTCCATGTCATTCTGGCAGCAATATCCCATGCAGTCATGGCGCCGTTTCCGTTGAGGATTCCGAGAACTTCATTACAGCGGGCAGCGTGGTGCTGGATCAGCTGATCACAGCGTTGATGGAAATCCATATGGACGGTCCGGTGCGCTGGAAGTGGGATCTTGACAGGAAGCTGACGAATGGCGTTCAGAGACTGCAAATAGTCACCCAGAGAGTCCTGTGTTCCAATCCATCGGGTGATGTTGGGGGTAATATCAAAGAGCACATGATCTCCCAGAATGCATACGCCGGTTTCCGCTTCCCAGAGGCACATATGCCCCGGCGTGTGGCCGGGCGTCAGGATTGCGGTAAATCTGTGACTGCCGTAGGAAAATACGTCTCCCGGTTCTACCGGCAGATAGCCGTCATAGGGGATAGGGGAGAGGCTCTGGGCTGGGTTTTTGGTGGTGAGTGCTTTCAGAAGCTCAGGCGGAAAGCCTTCGGCGGCAAAATGCCGGTCAGAATCCGCCCAGCGGAAGGTGCTGCCGGGGCCGGGCATATGGGAAAGGTCTCTGGCGCCGATATAGATCCGGGTGCCTCTGCCGCGTATCTCCGGGGCGAGACCGGTATGGTCGGAATGCAGATGCGTCAGAAAGATATCCGTATGCTCCATGGAGACGCCAAGCGTCTGAAGCCCGGACAGCAGCGCTTCCCGACAGACATCCTGACGAAAGCCTGTGTCGATGAGCAGGTTCCTCTCGCCGGTGATCACATAGGCATTGAGGCTTTTAAGGGGATTATTGGGCAGGGGAACTGCAATGGAGTACAGGCCCGGGATGATTTCAGTAACCATGGAAATACTCCTTTCGTGGGGGTTCTTCATTGATTATACTCGGATTCTGTGGTAGAATCAATTCGCATTTTTAGGGAAGGGGGCAGCGATATGGTGCGGGGACGATTTGCGCCCAGCCCCAGCGGACGAATGCATCTGGGTAATGCACTGTCGGCACTGCTGGCATGGCTTTCCGCAAAATCACAGGGCGGTGAGATGCTGCTGCGGATCGAGGATCTGGATCCTGCCCGCAGCAGGGCGGAATATGCCCAGTGCATTATGGAGGATTTTCGGTGGCTCGGCCTTACGTGGGAACTCCGGGCGGAGGATCAAAGCAGAAGGGGCAGTGCCTACGAAGCGGCGCTGGAGCGGCTTCGGGGAATGGGTCTGGTGTACCCCTGCTACTGCTCCCGGGATCAGCTCCATGCAGCATCTGCCCCCCACGCCTCAGACGGCCGTGTGATTTACGCAGGCACCTGCCGCTACCTGACGGAAGCGCAGAGAAATGCCATGACCAAAAAGCCGGCCATGCGTCTGATGCTGCCCGATCGCCAAGTATCCTTTTGCGATGGCCTGCAGGGAGAAGTAACGATGAATCTTCAAAAGGAATATGGAGATATCATCATTCGCCGGGCCGATGGAGTCGCAGCCTATCAGCTTGCGGTGGTGACAGATGACGGGGAAGAGGGAGTAACGCAGGTGGTGCGGGGGCGTGATCTGCTGTCCTCCACGCCGGTACAGCTCTATCTCTATGAGCTGCTGGAGCTGTGCCCGCCGGAATTTTACCATGTGCCCATGCTGCTGGCGCAGGATGGCCGGCGGCTGAGCAAGCGGGATCACGATATTGACTTCGGCTATCTCCGAAGCCGTTTTCAGCCGGAGGAGATCGTGGGATTGCTGGGCTGGCTCAGCGGCTTGCTGCCAAAGTGGGAAAAAATTTCTGCCTTGGAGCTGGCAGCGGCATTTTCCTGGGAGAACGTTCGCAGGGAAGATATTCGAGTGGATCCCAAACAATTACGGCGTCCCTGACAGAAAATGGTTTAATCCTCCTGATACCCGGTGATACTGGTATCAGGAGGTGTTTTATATGGTAAAGGGTGTATCCCGTCAGGTGGTCGTGGTGCCGTGTCCGGATGCCAGATTCTTTGATGAGGCGATCTTCATGGTGAGAAACGAAGTGGCAGGCGGCCCGGATTATGAGGTGCTGCTGAAGGATGCCTGCCGTGCGGCGGATGCCTACATCCAGAGCAATCTTGAAAAGCGGAAGCGCCATAGTGAAAGGTGGGTGCTGATCGGCGGTGCACTGCTGGCTGTGGGGGCGGCGATTGCGGTGATCCTTCTATGACAAAAGAAGAGGGTGCCCACGAATATGGGCACCCTCAATGTTTTGGCATACTTTATTCTTCCAGCATGAGATCAGGACAGTGCATACGCACCATGGCCTGAAGACTCTTGAGATCACGGAAGGTTTCCGGGCGCTTCCCCGGATCCCGGAGCAGGGCGGAGGGGTGGAACATGGCCATCCGGTAGGTGCCTTCGATGTCGTACCACAGGCCGTGCTCTCTGGTAATGCGGAAGTTGGGATTGATATACTCCATGGCCGCAATCCGGCCAAGGCAGACGATGATCTTGGGATGGATCAGCTGAATTTGCTCCGTGAGCCAGGGACTGCATTTCTCCCGTTCCTCCGGTTTCGGATCCCGGTTCTGGGGCGGACGGCACTTTACAATGTTGGCGATATAGCAGTTTCTGCGGCTGAGGCCGATGATGGAGAGCATTTCATCAAGAAGCTGACCCGCTGCCCCCACAAAGGGCTCACCCTGCAAATCCTCGTTTTCTCCGGGGCCCTCTCCAATGAACATCACATCGGTATGCTCCGGCCCAACACCGAACACAACACTGTGACGGGTGCTGCAAAGCGGACAGCGAGCGCAGGAGACACAGTCCTGACGGAGCTGGTCGAGATTATCGTATGGCATAGGATTACCTCCTTTTCAGCAGAAGCACCAGTACAACGACAACAATGATGAGCATCACTACCGCTGCGACAAAAATGATGATCAGCAGAGCAAAGGGGCTCAGGCCGAGACTGGCCGCAATGGCTGATATCATTGCGGCGGCGTTGCGCTGGGATGCGGGTGCAGATGCAGAGACGGTGGGAGTGGGTGCTGTAGTGTCGGCCAAAGCCTCGGATGGCTGTACCGTGGCCAATGGAAGCGCTTCCGATGCTTCCGGCGCTTCCAAAGTGGACTCTGCCTCAGCAGGCGCTTCCTCCGGATCCATCATGGAATCCTGAGAAGCTGTTTCTTCGGGCGGAATGTCGGGCTCCGGACTGGGGGAAGGCAGTGCATCCAGATATTCCTGATAGAAAAGCGCCGTGTCATAGTTGAAAAAGCCCCAATCCATCAATGTGCTTGCCTGCGTAAAAGCGCCGGAAACGGTTTTTCCGTCTGAGGTGGTTTCTTTCTTTGCACCCAGAACGACTGCAATCAGGGTGTGGTCTTCCTGCTGGGCGGCAGCAACCAGACAATAGCCCGCAGGGGTAGTGTATCCTGTTTTTACGCCCAGCGCCCCGGCATAGGCGTAGGCCGGATAGTCAGAACCGGCCAGCAGGTAATTGGTGGTGGACAGCTCCCGCTGATCCGAGAGATTGGTGGCGGGAATGGTGGCCTTGGCTGTACCGCAGATGCTGCGGAAGGTGTCGTAGGAAAGTGCAGCTCGGGTGATAATGGCAAGATCTGCGGCACAGGTGGTGTGGTCATCGTCATGGAGACCGTTTGGTGTGACAAAGTGGGTGTTGGTGCAGCCTAATTCAGCGGCCTCCTGGTTCATGAGCACCACAAAATCGTCAATAGAACCACTGACCAGAATGGCAACGGCATTGGCGGCCTCATTGGCGGAGACGATCATCAGGCACTCCAGTAGCTCATAGACCGTCAGCACCTCGCCTGCTTTCAGGTTCGCAGTGGAAACGCCGGATGTGATCCCCTGGTCATATCCGGCGGGAATGGTGATGGAGGCATCAGCGTCCAGATACTTCAGCGCAAGATAGCAGGTCATAATCTTCGTGGTGCTTGCAGGATACATGGCTTCCTGATCGTTTTGCCGGTAGAGTACCTCGCCGGTATCGGCATCCATTAAAATGGCGGCGCCCACGTCCAGCGTGAGTTCCGGCGGGGCCGGTACGGCATCGGTTTCGTGGAGGGAATCGGCAGCGTAGACGGGAACCATCCATGAATACAGCAGAAAAAGTGCAAGAAACAGCGATAAAAACTTATATTTTCTCATTCAAAAAAAGCTCCTGATATGGTACAATAGAATCTGTATAAATACATCATAGCATACTTTGGATAGAAAGGAAAGTAACCCTATGAAAATATCCAAGGCGGAGTGGGCTGCAATTCTGGCTGCCTGTATCGTGGTTGCCTTTTCGTTGGGGTACTATCTGGGCCGCAGTGCAAGTCCTGCGGTGTTGGAGGTTGGGCCGGTTGCGTCCGTGGAGGTATCGGCTTCGGCGGTACCACAGGTGCCTGCGGTCAGTGCCGCTTCATCCCAGCGTCCATTGATTCCCGCGGCAGAGTCGTCGGCGGTGGAATCCCTGCCTTCTGAATTGGAGTGGCAGGAAGAGATTGCTCCGGAATCACCGGAGAGCGGTCTTATCAATCTGAATACCGCAACGCTGGAGCAGCTGGATACGCTTCCGGGGATCGGCCCGGTGCTGGCCCAGCGGATTCTGGATTATCGGGAGGCGAACGGCCCATTCACCGATAAGGCACAGCTCAAAAACGTCAGCGGTATTGGCGATAAAAAGTATGCAGATATAGAAAATCTCGTGGAAGTGGGGAATTGATTCGATGAAAATTCTTGTGGTAGATGACGAAAAGCTTTTGGTCAAGGGAATTAAGTTCAATCTGGAGAATGACGGCTATGAGGTGGCTGCCGCCTACGACGGCGAGGAGGCCGTAGAGCTGGCGAAGACCGGAGACTTTGATCTGATCATTCTGGATATCATGATGCCGAAGCTCACGGGTCTGGAGGCATGCATGCAGATCCGGGAGTTTTCCAATGTGCCGATCATTATGCTCACGGCCAAGGGCGAGGATATGGACAAGCTCATTGGCTTTGAGCAGGGGACCGATGACTATCTGACCAAGCCCTTTAATATTCTGGAACTCAAGGCCCGGATCCGTGCGCTGCTGCGCCGCTCCACGCCTGCGGAGAGTAAAGAGGATACGACCCGCATTACCTGTGGCGACATCACGCTGGATACCAGCGAGCGCAATGCCTACAAGAACGGGAAGGCTGTGGAGCTGACTGCCAGAGAGTTTGACCTGATGGAGCTTCTGATGAAGAACCCCGGTCATGTGTATTCCAGAGAGAATCTGCTGGATATCATCTGGGGCTATGAATATCAGGGGGAGATCAGAACCGTGGACGTCCATGTGCGCCGCCTCAGAGAAAAGCTGGAGCGGGTGCCAGCACAGCCGGAGTACATTATGACGAAATGGGGCGTTGGCTATTATTTCAAGGCTTAAAAGATTTGCTGCGTCCTTCCGCAATAGTCTTCTCATGAAGGTGGTGCTGGTGATCCTGGCCGCAACGGCGGTGCTGCTGATCTTTCAGACCACCTCTCCGGTCAATATCACAGAGAAGATGATTTTCTCCTATAAGCATAAGATGCTTCTGGGAGAAGCGGAGACCGTGGCCTCTTCCCTCAGCAGTCAATTGCTGACCAGTCAGGGGGCGGAAGAGATCATGAGTGTGCTGGGGACCAGAGATATGGGGCAGGTGATCATCACCGATGGAAACGGCGCAGTGATCTACAGCTCTAATTTGACGGTAACACCGGTGGGCAGCAATGCCCTGTACCCGGAGGTGCTCTCTGCCCTCCGGGGCAATGATGCCTTCCGATGCAGCTTTACCGGAGATGCCTTTGTGAGCCGTGGTGCGATCCCGGTGATGTTCGGATCGGATATTACCGGCTGTGTCTATATGGTGGAAGTAGATCAGGAACAGGCTGCGCTTCTGACCAGTATCCAGAATAATGCCATTCGGATGTCGGTGATCACGGTGCTGGTGTCGCTGGTGCTCTATGTGGTCTTTGGTATGGTCATTATTCGGAAGAATGAAAGCCTGCTTCAGTCCATCCGCCGGGTGCAGGAAGGTGACTATGAGCACCGGGTGGAAGTAAAGGGCAAGGACGAATTTGCCGTATTGGCCAACGAATTCAATGCCCTGACCGATCGGCTCCAGCAGACGGAGCAGCTGCGGCGGCAGTTTGTATCCGATGCATCCCATGAGCTCCGGACGCCGCTGGCGGCCATGCGGCTGCTGTCGGATTCCATTTTACAGAATGATATGGATCAGGAAACGGTACGGGAGTTTGTACAGGATATCTCCGGGGAGGCGGACCGGCTGACCCGTATGACCTCCAAGCTCCTGAATCTTACGGCGCTGGACAGCCGCCAGTTTACTCCCACAGAGACGGAGCCGGTGAATCTGGGGGCATGCTGCAAAAAGGCGGTTCGGATGCTGGGACCCTATGCGGCGGAGATGGGGGCACAGATCGAGCAGAGCTCAGAGGAAAACTGCTATGTGCTTGCCCGGGAGGATGACATTTTCCAGCTGGTGCTGAATCTGGCTGAGAATGGTGTCAAGTATTCTCAGAAGGACGGACAGGTGCGGCTGATCGCCTATTCTCAGGGCAGTACGGCAGTGCTGATCGTGGAGGATAACGGTGTTGGGATCCCGGAAGATGAGCTGGAACGTATTTTCCAGCGGTTCTATCGGGTGGATAAAGCGCGGTCCCGGGAAGCGGGCGGAACCGGCCTCGGCCTGGCCATTGTCCAGGAGACTGCGGAGAAATTTGGCGGTACGGTGACCGCTGCCAACCGGCCTCAGGGCGGCGCAAGATTCACCGTGCAATTTCCGCTGTATCAGTGGGAGGGCGAGCCATGAAGCGTGTACTTATGCTGATTTTGACAGCGGCCCTGGTTCTGAGCGCCGGATGCAGTGGACAGAAAAGTACAGGGACGGGGAATCAACTGGACTTCTATTATGTGGTGCGGGAGGCGGAAAACCTCACCGAGGATGATACCATTGGGATAGAACAGAGAAATTCTTATGCCGGAGCTCTTGCACCTATGCTGGAGCTGTATTTCCGTGGGCCTCAGGACGAGAAGCTGATTTCACCATTCCCCAGCGGAACGGAGCTGATAAAGGCTGCGGATACCGATGGTGTGCTGGAGCTTACCATGTCCAGCGAGTTCTTTTCCCTGCAGGGCGTTGATCTGACGCTGGCCTGTGGTTGCCTTGCCAAGACGGTCTGCGCTTACACGGGACGCAGTGCATTGATCGTCTCTGATGAACTGGGGAAGATCCGCATGGAACTGAACCCGGACAGCTATCTTTCGGTGGACAGCTTCCAGCAGGATACTGACCAGATGTTCACGCTGTATTTCCCGGATGAAAACTGCCGTTATGTGATCCCTGAGCTTCGGGAAGTGACCCTCAGTGAAAATGAGACCGAAGAGGCATACCTGCTTCGGGAACTGATGGCGGGGCCTCAGACGACAGGCTTGCAGACGGCGATCCCGGAGGGAGCGGAGCTTTTGAGTGTCAGTACCTCCAGCGGCGTGTGCTCTGTAAACTTCTCGTCAAAGTTTTATGAGGATGTGGCAGAATCAGATTATCGGAGCTATACAGCGATTTACAGCATTGTGGATACGCTGACGGCGCTTGATTATGTGGATTCGGTCAAATTCCTCAAGGACGGTGCCACAGTCAGCGGCAGCGGCATTATGCTGCTGGGAGAACCGTTTTCGAGAGACACCCGTGTCATTGGATCTGCGCATACCACCGGTGGGGAGCTGGATGTGAATTTTTATATGCTCCAGCGTATTGATGACGAAGCATTTGCGGTGCCGGTACGGGTGAAGCAGAGCATTTCTGCACCATCGGCAGAGGCTGTTGTGAAACAGCTGTTAAGCTATGTACCGCCGCAGGGGTTTTATAACCCCATTCCGTTTGGCGCGGAGGCACTCAGCGTCAGCGTGTCAGGAAACACCTGCTATCTGGATCTTTCCGAGGAGTTTATCCCCGGAAATGATACAGAGGAAAAGGAGCTCAGCGCAGTGTGGAGTCTTGTCAGCACCCTCACCGGCTTGGATAATATCAGCTCCGTGGTGCTGACCATCGAAGGAGAGGCCGGCGGGCTTGCCTATGTAGACCTTTCAGAGCCTCTGACTGCAAAAATGGTCCGGCTCCATTGACAGACGATGTTTAAGATGCTAAAGTATACCCTGTGGGAATGCTATCCCACAGGGTATTGCAGCATTGGGTATTTTCCTTGCGGCGCAGGGTGACTGAGCAGCAGGGGGAAGAGTGAAGGGGGGCAAGGCCCGCCCTTCGCATCCAATCAAACGGATATTCAAACGGTTTGACGTTTGAATATCCGCAAGCAGCGTGACAAACTCTTTGGCACGCTGATACCCTGTGGGAATGTTATCCCACAGGGTATTTTTCGGTCCGCAGATTCTGATTCTGGCCCAACGAATGGATCTGCAAAAAAGGAAGGAGCGGCTTTTATGCCTCATCAAAGTATTGAAACCAAATGTGTTCAGGGAGGCTATACCCCCGGAAACGGCGAGCCCCGGCAGATCCCGATCATTCAGAGCACGACCTTTAAGTACGCGACCTCGGAGGATATGGGGAAGCTTTTTGATCTGGAAGCCAGCGGCTATTTTTACTCCCGGCTTCAGAATCCCACCTGCGATTATGTAGCGGCGAAGATTGCGGAGCTGGAGGGCGGCACCGCCGCAATGCTCACATCCTCCGGTCAGGCGGCAAACTTCTTTGCGCTGTTTAATATCGCAGGCTGCGGCGACCATATTGTGGCGTCCTCCTCCATCTATGGCGGTACATTTAACCTGATCAGCGTGACCATGGCGAAGATGGGCATTGAGACGACCTTTGTCAGTCCGGATGCCACGGAGGAGGAGCTGAATGCAGCATTCCGGCCCAATACCAAGGCAATGTTTGGTGAGACCATTGCCAATCCTGCGCTGACGGTGCTGGATATTGAGCTGTTTGCTAAGGTTGCCCACGCCCACGGTGTCCCGCTGATCGTGGATAACACCTTTGCGACCCCCATCAACTGCCGTCCGTTTGAGTGGGGGGCTGACATCGTGACCCATTCCACCACCAAGTATATGGATGGCCATGGCGCCTGTGTCGGCGGTGCCATTGTGGACAGCGGTCATTTCGACTGGATGGCACACAAAGATAAATTCCCCGGGCTGACTACACCAGATGAGAGCTACCACGGCATCACCTATGCGGAAAAGTTCGGTCAGGGAGGCGCATTTATCACCAAGTGCACGGCGCAGCTGATGCGGGATCTTGGCTCCACCCAGTCTCCCCAGAGCGCCTTTATGCTGAACCTTGGCCTTGAGAGCCTTCACGTTCGGATGCCCCGCCATTGTGAAAACGGGCAGGCCGTGGCGGAATTCCTGAATCAGCATCCCAAGATCGCCTATGTCAACTACTGCGGTCTGCCCGGCGACAAGTATCATAAGCTGGCGGAAAAGTATTTGCCCAACGGTTCCTGCGGCGTGGTGTCCTTTGGCCTGAAGGGCGGACGTGCGGCAGCGGAGACCTTTATGAAGCACCTGAAGCTGGCGGCCATCGAGACCCATGTGGCCGATGCACGCACCTGCTGCCTGAACCCGGCCACCAGCACCCATCGGCAGATGAATGATGAGCAGCTGAAGGCTGCCGGAGTACCGGCGGAGCTGGTGCGCATGAGCTGCGGCCTCGAAAGCAAGGAGGATCTGATTGCGGATATTGCCCAGGCATTGGATGCGATTTGACGAAAATTACAAAAATCTGCATTAAAATTGCACGAATCCAGCAGCTCTATTTGTGTAGAATGCTTGACTTCCAAGGCCTCGTATGCTATACTTTTTTGTGAAATGAATGGGGGCAGGTGAAAAAAATGATCGTACTGTTCATGCTTGGACTGGCTTGTCTGGCGATTGCTGGTATGAAGATCGCCGAGGGGATCAGCTTTTCTCTTATCGTATACGCTGTGGTCGGCGCTGTATGCGTAGTGGCTTATCTGATTAGCCTGGTTAAGAAGAAGCTGGAAAAGTGATCCATACGTCCATACGAATGTAAACAATACCGAGGTGTCTGTCTTGCAGGCACCTCGGTATTTTGCCGCTTGGAGGATCAGAGAGAGTAATCCTCTTGATCGTATTTGGTAAAATCAACGGCTTTTGGCTTGGGTGGGACACGGCGCAGGGGATCGTAGCGGAAGCTGCGGCAGTGATCACCGGCACTGCGAACCCCTTTTTTCCGACAGATCACCGTTTCCGGCTCGGCGGGAGCGGCATAACGGCAGTAAGTACAACGGGGTTCAATATCTTTACGGAACAGCATGGGAAATCCTCCAGAACAGTTGGCAACAGCGTCTCCGGAAGAGCTGCTGCGATGATTACCACCATTATACATGATTTTTGCGGCGGAGAAAAGCACTTTTTATCGCTGCTGGAATGGACAGCAGGCTCAGCAGGATCCAAAGCCCCAGCGCTGCCCCCAGGGAGATGGTCAGGGCTCTTCCAAAGCTCAAATGTGCGATGGTGGTGACCTGACCGGCCAGAATGGCGGACACAGAATGATTCCAGCCAAGGCGGCGGGAGAGAAGAAACACCAGCACAGCGGAGATGATGCCGTGGAGGAGCTTCCCGAAGAAGTATGTGCGGGTGGAGAGTCCACTTTTTCCGATAAAAGAGAGTACCTGACAGTGAACGGACAGACCGGCCCAGCCCAGAATAAAGGCGGCCATACACAGCCGATTGCCCAGAGATGCGGCCATATCCCGGAGGCTCCAGACACCGGAGGTCATCTCGATGGCCCCGGAAAGCAGGCTTTCGGCCATGTCCTGATGCAGGCCCAGATTTCCCAGCAGGAGCACCAGAATGGAGGCCAAACGTGTGATGATGCCGGTGAGAAACAGCAGACGGATGACAACGGTGAAGAAAATCACAAAGGCACAGATGTTCATGGCCGAAGAGAATGCGTCTTTTACTGCACGGATAAAGAGTTCGGATACTGAGATATCGGCGGAGTGCGCAGGGGAAAACTCGGAGACGGTAACGGTACCCTTGCCATAAAAGCGGAACAGCAGCCCCACCAGAATGGACGCGGCCACGTGAGCGCCATAGAGCCACAGCCCCGCTGCCGAGCTGGAAAAGATCCCGGCACCAACTACCCCGAGGATAAAAGCGGGGCCCGAGTTGTTGCAGAAGCTCATGAGCCGTTCCGCTTCATCACGGCTGCATTGGCCGGATTCGTAGAGGGCAATGGCGGTTCGGGCGCCAACCGGATACCCGCCGACAATGCCAAGCAGAAATGCGCCTGCACAGGCGCCGCCGACTCGAAACAGGGGGGCCATCAGTGGCCCGGCCAGTGATCCCAACGCACGGATCAGCCCCAGCTCCACACAGAGGGTGGAGAGTACGAAAAATGGAAACAGCGATGGTACGATCACATTGAGGCAAAGCTGAACGCCATCCTTTGCGGCGGTCACGGATTGGTCCGGAAACAGCAGGAGACTCAGGAGCATCAAACAAACGCCCAGAGAAAAAACGGTGTTTTGAAAGCGGGGCCTCCAGAGGAAACGACTCATAGGATCACCTCAGAAAAGCATATGCACGGCAGTGCTGAAATTTGCCTTCCGGTCATAGAGTATTCCGGGAGGTGAATCGCATGACAGAGCGTCCCAAGCGGCAGCTTCTTTCGGAGCTGGAACAGATGAGCCTGCCTACGCAGGTGATGGGGGCCTCTCTGGTGGAGGTCACAGGGGGACGGCAGGTGCTCCTGACGGGACAAAAGGGGATCCGTGTCTACAGCAGTGAGGAAATTCTTGTGGATCTGGTGGATTGCGCAGTGAATATTCTGGGAGATGGTATGCGGATCGTGACCATGACGGCGCAGGAGCTGCTGATTCGCGGCGTCATTCGCTCGGTGGAGTGGCTGAGATGACCGGAGCGGGACTTCTGGGATTGTGTGGAACGGCAGAGCTGCGGATCATTGGGGCTTGCCCGGAGGACTTCCTGGGATATCTGGCAGGAAAGGGGGTTCGCTTCCGGCATTACCGCAAGGAGGACGAGCTCACCGCATGTCTGGTGATTCCGTGTACGGCCATGGAACAGGCGGAGGCTGCTGCCAAAAGGACCATGTGTGAGCTTCAGGTGGTGCGGGTCGCCGGGGTGATCCCCAGCCTGCGGGCCATGGGAAAGCGACTTGGGCTGCTGGGCCTTATGGGTGCTATGATTCTGCTGGTGGTGTGGCTTCAGGGCCATATCCTGTTTTTTCGGGTGGAGGGAAATGAAACGCTGCCGGATCAGGCAGTGCTTTCGGCCTTGGAGGACTGCGGTGTTGGATTTTTCACGTCTGCCCGAGGCATTGATCTGGATGCGCTGAAAAACGAGATGATCGCGCGTCTTCCGCAGCTGAGCTTTGTGACGGTGAATGTGGAGGGCTGTGAGGCCGTTGTGGTAGTTCGGCAGCGGGAGGAAAAGCCCCAAGTGGGAAAAAGTGCTGCACCGGCCAATATCCTTGCGGAAAAGGCCGGGATTATTACGGAGGTGACGGCCACGGGAGGGACGCCACAGGTGAAGACCGGAGACCTTGTAACGTCAGGCCAGCTGCTGATTTCCGGCGTTACCAATTTGGATAAAACGCTGATGCTGTCGCGGGCGGAGGGGGAGGTCTATGCGCGTACATGGACTCCGCTGGATGGAATCATTCCGAAAACAATGCTGAAAAAGCAGTATACAGGCCGAACACAAAGGAGATTTGCGGTAACTTTCGGGAAAAAGACGATAAAATTCTATAAAACCAGTGGAATTTCCTATGGGAACTATGATAAAATGGCCACAGAAAAACCTCTGACACTGCCGGGCGGATATGTGCTCCCGGTGAAAATCACGGTAATCGAATTTCGGGAATATGAGCCGGAGCCGCAGACCATTTTGGAAGCGCAGGCGGAGATGCTGCTGCAAGAGGCAGAAACGGCGCAGCTGGAGCTGGGAATGACGGCAGGGAAGATCCTTTCCATGCAAACCAGCTTGGAAGAAGTGGGAGATGCGTACCGGATCACCGGAACCGCAGAGTGTCAGGAGGAGATCGGCACAGTGGCCGAAATCAAGGATTGAAGGGTAGAGTCTATGGCGGAACAGACGATTCAGGCGGAACGGATGGAGCAGCTTATCAATGTATTCGGTTCGCTGGACGAGAATATCAAGATCATTGAACAGGAGTTCGGCGTAACCATCATCAGCCGGGATACGGAGCTCAAGGTGACCGGCGAGGAAGAGACGGCGGCATTGGCTGCCAAGGTGGTAGAAGGGCTTATGCAGCTGGCCGCCAAGGGCGAGACCATCGGGGAGCAGAACGTCCGGTATGTGATCGGCCTTGTACGAGAGGGACAGGAGCAGAAGATCTCCGAGCTTACCAAGGATGTGATCTGCATCACGGCCAAGGGAAAGCCCATCAAGGCAAAGACACTGGGTCAGCAGCAGTATATGAAAGCCATCGAGCACAATACCATCACGCTGGGGGTTGGTCCTGCCGGTACCGGCAAGACTTATCTGGCGGTGGCGGCAGCGGTGGCGGCCTTCCGAGCCAGAGAGGTAAACCGCATTATTCTTACCCGCCCTGCGGTGGAAGCGGGAGAGCGGCTGGGCTTCCTGCCCGGGGATATGCAGAATAAGGTAGACCCCTATCTGCGGCCCCTCTATGACGCCCTGTTTGAAATGCTGGGGACGGAGAGCTACAATAAGTATCTGGAAAAGGGGAATATTGAGGTGGCACCGCTGGCCTACATGCGAGGCCGGACACTGGACGACAGCTTTATCATTCTGGACGAGGCCCAGAACACCACCCGGGAGCAGATGAAGATGTTCCTGACCCGTCTGGGGTTTGGCTCTAAGATTGTTATTACCGGCGATGTGACCCAGATTGATCTGCCCGGGGATAAGGTCAGCGGACTGAAAGACGCCATCCGGGTGCTGGACGGCGTGGAGGATATCGCCATATGCCGGCTTACGGCGCAGGATGTCGTGCGCCATGTGCTGGTACAGCGGATCATTACCGCCTATGAAAAGGCAGAGGCAAAACGGGAAAAAGCCCCTCAGGGGAGAACTTATAAAAGGACGTATCAGAAATGAAGCATCAGATTTCCGTCCATTCGGACGTACCGCATATCAATACACCGGCTCTGACGGCGCATATCAAGCGCTGCATCCGGGGTGCACTGGAGCAGGAGGGGATCACAGTCCCCTGTGAGATCAATGTACTGCTGACAGATAATGAGGGGATCCGACAGCTGAACCGGGAGCTTCGGGATGTGGACCGGGCAACGGACGTGCTGTCCTTCCCCATGTTTGCCTTTACGCCCGGAGCGTTCCCGGAGGATGTGTCTGAGCTCATGGATCCCGGCTCGGCCCTGCTGCCGCTGGGGGATATGGCTCTGTCCGTGGAAAAGATCCGGGCACAGGCACAGGAGTTTGGGCACAGTCAGGAGCGGGAGATCGGCTATCTGACCGTACACTCCGTGCTCCATTTGCTGGGCTACGATCATCTGGATGAGGGCCCCATGAAAAAGCAGATGCGGGGCCGGGAAGAGGCGATCATGGAGCACTTGAATATTCCCAGATAGGAAGCGGCACGATGAAGGAACTCAGAAAGCTGGGCCGCAGCTTTTCTTATGCCGCAAAGGGCATCGGATGGGCAGTGCGAACCCAGCGAAATATGCGCATCCACCTGACAGCGCTGGTGCTGGTCGTTGTATTTGGCTTTGTGGAGGGACTGCGCCCAACGCATTGGTGCTTGGAGCTGCTGTGCTGTATGGCGGTTATCTCACTGGAGCTGATGAACTCTGCGCTGGAAAGCGCCTGTGATGCAATCACACGGGAAAAGAATCCGCAGATTGGCCGGGCCAAGGATGCCGCAGCGGGGGCGGTGCTTGTGGCGGCATTTGGCTCGGTAGTTGTGGCGCTGGTGATTCTGCTGGGCAGTGGCTATTGGGAAACAGTAAGGGAACATGTCAAGGCGCATTGGTGGCTGCTGCCGGTGCTGGTTTTGATTGCAGGATTGGGGGCAGCATTTGTCTTTCTGCCTTGTAGATCGTCTAAGAAAATGAATGAAAAAAAGTGAGGAAACGCTTATGAATATTACAAAATCAGCAATGGTCACCATTGCGGGCCGTCCCAATGTGGGAAAATCCACCCTGACCAATGCGCTGGCTGGGGAGAAGATCGCTATCGTATCCAACAAGCCCCAGACCACCCGGAACCGGATCTCTGCGGTGGTGAACCGGGACGATACGCAGATCGTATTTATGGATACCCCCGGCTATCACAAGGCACGGAATAAGCTGGGGGACTATATGGACAATGTGGTAAAGGAGAGCATCACCGATGTGGATGCGATCCTGCTGCTGGTGGAGCCCATTGCATCGGTGGGAACCCAGGAATCCATTCTGATCGAGAGCATGAGGGATGCAAAGATCCCGGTGATTCTGGTGATCAACAAGATCGATACGCTGGAAAATAAAGAACAGCTGTTCCCTGTCATTGCCGCCTATTCGCAGGCCATGGATTTTGCGGCGATCGTGCCCATTTCTGCCCGGAATCGGGAGGGCATTGACGAGCTCTTCGACGAAGTGAAGAAATATGCAGCCCCGGGCCCGCAGCTGTTCCCAGACGGTATGGTGACAGATCAGCCGGAAAAGCAGGTTATGGCTGAGATCATCCGGGAGAAGCTGCTGTGGTGTCTGGATCGGGAGGTGCCCCATGGGACCGCTGTGGAGATCGAGAAGTTTTCTGAGCGGGAGGATTCCGGCATCATCGATATTGAGGCGGTCATCTACTGTGAAAAAGCCAGCCATAAGGGCATTATCATTGGAAAGAACGGGGCAATGCTGAAAAAGATCAGCACCATGGCCCGGAATGACTGCGAGAAATTTATGGGAACCAAGGTCTATCTCCGGTGCTGGGTGAAGGTGAAGGAGAACTGGCGGGACAGCGATTTCCTGCTGAAAAACTTTGGCTACCGTGACCAATAACTGCCGGGTATGAACGAGGAGAAAAGCCCGGATACTATCATTGGAGGAAATCGGGATGGATATTGAGAAGCTGTGGGAAGCATTTCGGGAATCCGGAACGCTGGAAGATTATTTGAACTACGCAAAGGCTGCCCATCAGGCGGAAGCCTGATGGCCGCAGCGTACATAGAGGCTTATGTTTTACACCACAAAGGGCCTGATCCTGCGGGAGACCCAGTATAAAGAAAGCGATAAGCTGCTGGATGTACTCACCGGGGATATGGGGCGCCTGACCGTGAAGGCCAGAGGTGTCCGCAGGAAAAACAGCAAACTTCGGAGCGGCTGCCAGCTGCTGTGTTACAGTGAATTGACCCTGTTTGAGAAAAATGGCTACTACACCGTCAATGAGGCGGAGCCGCTGGAAATGTTTATGGGCCTCAGGACGGACATTGAGCTGCTGTCGCTGGGGTCCTATTTTGCCCAGCTGCTGGGGACGGTATCCGATCAGGATCATGTAAGTCCGGAGCTGCTGTCGCTGGGACTTAATAGTTTATATGCGCTGGACAAGCTGAAAAAGCCCCAAGCGCTTGTGAAGGCTGCCTTTGAACTCCGGCTCATGGCCCTTTCCGGCTATTATCCGGTGCTGGAGGGCTGCGCTTCCTGCGGTGAGAGCGGAACCAGATGGTTCTGCTTTCTGGAGGGCGGCCTGATCTGTGAGAACTGCCGGGGAGAATTGAAGCCCGGCGAAGGGCGGGAGCTCAGCCAGGGAACGCTGGATGCCATGCGGCATATTCTGACCTGCCCGCCCAAGCGGCTGTTCTCCTTTACCCTGCCGGAAAAGCAGATGAAGGAGCTGGGGGAGGTCACGGAGCGCTATCTGATCTGTCAGCTGGATCAGAGCTTTTATGCGCTGGACTTTTACAAACGATTGTTTATTACATCATGAGGACGAGTTATGAACGAATTATATGAAAAATCACTGCATACGCTGGAGCTTGACCGGGTTCTGGCGATGCTCTCTGACTGCTGCATCACCGAAGAGGGGAAGGAACGGGCCGGGAAACTGGTGCCTACCTCAGATGCGGAGGAGGTGTCGGGACTCCTGAAGGAGACCACAGACGCCTGCCACATGGTAGAACTGAAGGGCACTCCGGCGTTCCGGGATGTGAAGGACGTAAAGCCTTCGCTGGAGCGGGCAGACCGGGGCGGAAGCCTCAATGCGGTGGAGCTGCTGCGGATCGCCGGTGTGCTCCGTGCGACCCGTGGTGTCAAGGCTTATGGAGAAGGGGACGGTATTGAGACCGGATCACTGGACGGATATTTCTGGGCGTTGACGCCGAACCGTTATCTGGAGGATCGAATCTTTGGTGCGATCCTCAGCGAGGAGGAGATCGCAGACAGTGCAAGCCCGGCGCTGAATGATATCCGCCGCCACATGCGCCAGACCGGCGCAAAGGTGCGGGAGAGCCTTCAGAAGATCATATCTTCTCCCAGCTACAGCAAATATCTCCGGGAGCCTATTATCACCATGCGGGGAGACCGCTATGTGGTACCGGTGCGGAGCGAGTATAAAAACTCCATTCCCGGTATGGTGCACGATGTGTCCTCCAGCGGCGGCACGTTCTTTATCGAGCCCATGCAGGCGGTGCAGGCCAACAATGAGCTGCGGGAACTGCTCATCAAAGAGAAAAAGGAGATCGAGCGGATCCTTGCAGAGCTGTCGGCGGAGGCTGCTGCCCACCGGGAGACCATCAGCCAGAGCTATGACAATCTGGTGGCGCTGGATGTGATCTTTGCCAAGGCACGGCTCAGCTACAGCATGAAGGCCATGGAGCCTGCGGTAAATACGGCAGGCAAGGTGGTTTTGAACCGGGCACGGCATCCACTGATCGACAAAAAGGCTGTGGTGCCCATTTCAGTACGGCTGGGCGATGACTTCGATACGCTGGTGATCACCGGCCCCAATACCGGCGGCAAAACGGTCACGTTGAAAACATTGGGACTTTTGACCCTGATGGCGGAGTGCGGCCTGCACATCCCGGTTTCTGACAACAGCTGTATTTCCACCTTTGAAACGGTATTTGCAGATATCGGAGATGAGCAGAGCATTGAACAGTCCCTTTCCACCTTCTCCTCTCACATGAAGAATATCGTGGAGATCACAGAGCACTGTGATGACCGAAGTCTTGTACTGTTTGATGAGTTGGGCGCAGGGACGGATCCCGCCGAGGGTGCGGCCCTTGCGGTGGCGGTGATCGAGTTCTGCCGGAAGCTGGGGGCAAAGGTAGCCGGCACCACACACTATGGTGAGATGAAGCTCTATGCCATGCGCACAGAGGGGGTCATGAATGCCTCCTGTGAGTTTGATGTGGAGACCCTGCGGCCTACCTACCGGCTGCTGATCGGCATTCCTGGCAAGTCCAATGCCTTTGCAATTTCCAAGCGTCTGGGGCTCAGCGAGATCATCATCGACGATGCCCGGAGTCTGGTCAGCGAGAATGATGTGAACTTTGAGGATGTCCTGTCTCAGTTGGAAGCCCAGCGGCAGGCCATGGAGCAGGCGAGAATTCAGGCGGAGCAGCTGAAGCTGGAGGTCGAGAAAACCAAGCAGCAGTCTGAGGCCTATAATCTGGAGATCAAAAAAGAGCGTGATAAGGCAGTGGCCAAGGCCAGAAAAGAGGCGCAGGCCATTATTGATGATGCCCGCCGGTCTGTGAATATCGCCATGGATGAGATCAAGCAGATGAAAAAGCAGCTGAAGGACGCCGGAGCCGTGGAGGACTTCAATCAGCGGCAGACAGAGCTGCGCCGGGGCCTCAATACGGCAGAGGATAAGCTCAGCCAGAAAGCGCCCCAGGAGACGGAAAAGAAGGTTTCTGCCCGTCCGCCTCGGCAGGGGGATACCGTGGAGCTCCTGAAGCTGGGCACCAGAGCTACGGTGCTGTCAGTGAACAAGGACGGTTCCCTGCAAATTCAGGCCGGCATTATGAAACTGACCGTGAAGCCGCAGGAGGTCTATGTGCTGCCGCAGCAGGATACCCAGAATACCGTAAAGAAATTTGTGGAAAAAGCCAACCGTCAGCTTAGAAATCTGACGACTTCCTCGGAGGTGGATCTCCGTGGCATGACGGCAGATGAAGCGATTTCCGTGCTGGACCGCTTTCTGGACGATGCCATGCTGGCGAAGCTTCCGTCGGTCCGCATTATTCACGGAAAGGGTACCGGCGTACTCAGAAAGGCGGTGCAGCAGCACCTGAAGCGCAGCCCACGGATCAAATCGGTGCGGCTGGGCGTCTATGGAGAAGGCGAGGACGGCGTGACCATTGCGGAGCTGGATGTATAAGTCCGGCGGCGGATTATGGTGACAAGTTCGTCAATTTGTAAAAATTGTGATACAAATCATTGACGATTTCCGCATTCTCTGCTATGATAAAGAAAACCGGCAGGAATGCCAGCGCATTAGGGAGTGAATGTACATGTATACCAAGACTGCTGTTGTCAATAATCAGGTAGGGCTCCATGCTCGGCCTGCTACTTTCTTCATCCAGAAGGCAAATGAGTTCAAAAGCTCCATCTGGGTTGAGGTGGAGGAGCGCCGTGTCAATGCCAAGAGCCTGTTGGGCGTTCTGTCTCTGGGGATCGTTAAGGGCACAGAGATTACGCTGATTGCCAATGGTCCCGATGAGGAAGAGGCTGTCGAAGCTCTGGCCGCACTGCTGGCATCCGATTTCGGCAAGTAATTCAGCATCCAATGCCCCGTGGCCGCATGGTCATGGGGCATTCTTTCTTCAAACAATCCCATGGAGGAACGGTAGTATGGAAATCCTGACCCCAAAAGAATTAAAAGACAAGGTGCTGTCGCTGCCCTTCAGTCCCGGCGTATACCTCATGAAGGATAAAACCGGTACCATTATCTATGTGGGCAAGGCAAAAAGGCTCAAGAACCGGGTCAGCCAGTACTTTCAGGATTCCTCTGCCCATAATGCAAAGACCCGGCTGATGGTCAGCCATATCGCAAACTTTGACTATATTGTAGCCGGTTCGGAATTCGAGGCACTGGTGCTGGAATGCAGCCTCATTAAGCGCCATCAGCCCAAATACAATATTTTGCTGAAGGACGACAAAGGCTATCCTTATATTCGGGTGGATCTCCGGGAAGAATACCCCACCTTTACTATGGCGGGAAGGCGAGGTAATGACGGCGCAAGGTATTTTGGCCCCTACGGCGGGCGCTTTGTGACCCAGCAGGCGCTGGATACCATTCGGCTCACCCTGAAGCTTCCGGGGTGCAGCAAAAAGTTTCCACGGGATGTGGGGAAGGGGAGAACCTGCCTCAACTACCAGATCGGCAACTGTGATGGCTGGTGCCAGAAGAACATGGGGCAGGAGGAATATATGGCCCGAATCCGGCAGGGCATTCTAATGCTGGAGGGGCGGGATAAGGAACTGGCCGCACAGCTGAAGCAGCAGATGGAGGAGGCATCAGAGCGCCTTGACTTTGAATCTGCGGCGGCCTTTCGGGATCGCTACCGTGCCATTGAGGCCCTTTCCCGGAAGCAGATGGTCTGTTCCGGCGCCATGGCGGATACGGATGTGATCGGCATTTATCAGGGCACTGCCAAAACAGGTTTTGCGGTGCTGCACTATGTGCTGGGCAATCTCATTGATAAGGATGTGGAGGTGCTGGACACAACAGTAGGGGAGCAGCGGGAGGAAACCGTTTCCACATTGGTCAAGCAATACTATCTCCGCCGGGGTCTTGCACCCAAGGACATCTATCTGCCCTGTCCCATGGAGGACAGCGAGCTGTTTGCGCAGCTTTTGCAGCAGGAATACGGGAAAAAGGTACGGATTTCCGTACCACAGCGGGGGGGCCATGTGCGTCTGGTGGAGCTGGCCTGCGCCAACGCCAAGGAGGAGGCAGAGCGCATTTCTACCGACTATGAGCGTACCAATAAGACACTGGAGCTGCTGGGCAGCATGCTGAAGCTGGAACATCTGCCAAAGCGGCTGGAATCCTATGATATCTCCAACATGGGCAGCGATGATATTGTAGCCTCCATGGTGGTATTTGTGGACGGCAGCCCCAGCAAAAAGGACTACAAGCGCTTTAAGCTCCGGGATATGGAAGGCCCCAACGACTACGGCTCCATGCAGCAGGTCATTGAGCGGCGGTTTACCCATTACCTTGCCGGGGATAAGGGCTTTGATCAGCGGCCGGACGCCCTGCTCATCGATGGCGGACAGGTTCATGCGGATACGGTGCTGCGGCAAATATCGTCTATGGGGCTGAGCATACCGGTGTTTGGCATGGTAAAGGATGACCGGCACCGGACACGGGCTCTGGTGACGCCCCAGGGAGAGGAGATCGGCATTCAGGGCAATCAGGCGGTATTTTCCCTGATCGGACGGATTCAGGAAGAGACGCACCGGTTTGCCATTACCTATCAGCGGGAGCTTCGCTCCAAGCGGATGAAGCGGTCTTCGCTGGATCAGATCCCCGGCGTGGGAGATAAGCGGAAGCAGCAGCTGATGCGGCATTTTAAGACCATTGGCGCCATTGCATCGGCATCGTTGGAAGAGCTCAGTGGGGTAGTGCCAAGGAATACCGCAGCGGAAGTTTACAAATACTATAGGTCCCGACAGGACCGGCAGGATAAAGGAGAATCATCATGCGAGTGATCACAGGCAGCGCACGGGGCGCAAAATTAAAGACGCTGGAAGGGCTGGCCACACGGCCTACATCGGATCGTGTCAAAGAGGCGATTTTTAATATCATCCAGTTCGATATTCAGGGGAGAAGAGTGCTGGATCTGTTTGGCGGCAGCGGTCAGCTGGCCATTGAGGCGCTGTCTCGGGGAGCGGACTACGCAGTGATCGTAGACCAGAGCGCCGAGGCGGTAAAGGTCATCAAGGACAATCTGAAAAAGACAAAATTTGACCAGCAGGCATCGGTATTCCAGATGGATTATCTGCGCTATCTCTCCACGGCCCGGGAAAAATTTGATCTGATTTTTCTGGATCCGCCCTATGCGGAAAAATCTCTGGAAAATGCACTGCAAAAGATATCTGAAATTGACATTTTGTCGGAAGGTGGTATAATAATTTGTGAGCGACCCAAAGACAAGGTCATGCCTCCTGAAGTGGGGGGGCTTCTATGCTCCAGAGATTATAATTACGGCAAAACAGCCGTGAATCTGTACACAAGGTGATTCCTATGAAAACAGCCATTTATCCCGGCAGCTTTGACCCGATTACTCTGGGGCATCTCAATATCATCACCCGGGCGGCCTCTATTTTTGACCGGCTGATCGTCTGCGTGGGCTACAACCGGAAGAAAAACCCGATGTTTACCGCAGAAGAACGGGTGGAAATGATCAAAAAGGCAACCCACCATCTTCCCAATGTGGAGGTGGAGGCGTCGGATGAGCTGCTTGCGCATTATGCCCGCCGAAAAGGTGCCTGTGTCGTTGTAAAAGGGCTTCGGGCAGTGTCGGACTTTGAGTCTGAGTTTACCATGAGCCTCGTGAATAAAAAGCTGAATCCTGAGCTGGATACCATGTTCCTGTGTGCGGAGGAAAAGTACATGTATCTTAGCTCCAGTGCGGTCAAGGAGCTGGCGGAGTATGATGTGGATCTCAGTGAGTTCCTCCCGGCGCCGGTCATTGATGAATTCAGAGCCAGATTAAATGCAAGGAGATAGTCGCATGGAGAAAACAAACGTTGATTCGCTGCTGGAAGGCCTCGCTGCGCTTGTAAGCGACGCAAGAGGTTCCCTGTTTGGTCAGGATAAATGCATGGTGGATAAGGACCAGCTCCTTTATCTGGTGGACGCCCTCCAGACACAGATTCCGCAAGAGCTCAGTCAGTCCAAGGCAGTCATCGAAAGCTGTAATGAGCTTCGTACCAACGCCAAGAAAGATGCTGCAAAGACCCGGAAGCAGGCGGATCAAATCCTTCAGGATGCAGAGGCGCGTGCGGCAAAGCTGATTGAAGAGAGCCAGATCGTTCAGCTGGCAAAACTCCGTGCGCAGGAGATCATGGATCATGCCCAGCAGCAGAGCGATGAGCTGGTATCCGGTGCACTTAGTTATGCGGATCGGATCATGGCAGATGCGGAGAAATCTGTAACAGAGACCTATGATACCCTCCGTGCCGGTATCTCTGCCCTTCAGGCCAAGGGGAAGGAAGACAAAACCACTGCGCTGGCCAAGGTAAAGGAGGCCCGCAAGGCCCTCAAGAATGCAGCAAAGACTGAACAGAACAAGAAATAATATTTCAGATGTTCCATACAACCTGCCCGAAAAATCCGGGCAGGTTGTGTTTTTTTGCGCTTTTTCGGACATTTTTTGAAATGTTATGCAATATGAAACAATCAAACTTGCATGAAATGCGTCAAATTTGTGATTTCTGGGCTTTACATCCGCAAAGGGATGGAGTATAATAGCCATGCTACGTAACTGTACATATACGGGGGAAGAGGTGTCTCCCGTAAAACTGTAATGAGGTGATTTTGTGACACAGAAACCCTTTAACAAGGTTTTGGCAGCCAACCGCGGTGAGATCGCCATTCGTATTTTCCGGGCCTGCTATGATCTTGGACTGCATACGGTGGCCATGTATTCCAACGAGGATACCGGCGGCCAGTTTCGTACCCATGCAGACGAAGCGTATTTGATCGGTGAAAATAAGAGCCCTGTCGGCGCTTATTTGGATATTCCTGCAATTATTGATCTGGCAAAGCGCCGGGGCGTGGATGCCATCCACCCCGGCTATGGCTTCCTGTCCGAGAATGCTGATTTTGCCAAAGCCTGCGAGGATGCGGGGATTGCTTTCATTGGGCCTCCCAGCGATATCCTTGCCATGATGGGCGATAAGCTCTCTGCCAAGCAGATCGCCATTAAGGCCGGCGTTCCCATTATCCCCGGCTCTACAGAGCCCCTGAAGGATGGAGACGATGCGCTTCAGAAGGCCATTTCCTTTGGCTTTCCCATTATTTTGAAGGCTGCTGCTGGCGGTGGCGGACGCGGCATGCGCCGCTGCGACACCCCGGAGGAGGTAAAGCCTGCCTTTGAGCTGGTGCGCAGTGAGGCTCAGAAGGCATTCGGCAATGATGATATCTTTATTGAAAAGTTTCTGGTAGAGCCCAAGCACATTGAGGTTCAGGTGCTGGCGGATAAATACGGAAACTGCTACCATATTGGTGAGCGTGACTGCTCCCTGCAGCGCCGCTACCAGAAGGTGGTTGAGTTCGCTCCGGCATGGTCTGTGGATCCCGCCATTACCGAGAAGATCCGGAATGACGCAGTAAAGATCGCCAAGTCTGTGGGCTACATTAACGCCGGTACGCTGGAATTCCTTGTGGACAAGTCCGGCAGCTACTATTTCATTGAGATGAATCCCCGTATTCAGGTTGAGCACACTGTAACCGAGATGGTTACGGGCATCGATCTGGTTCGGGCACAGATCCTCATTGCGGAGGGCTATCCGCTTTCCCATCCGGCCATCGGCCTGAATTGTCAGGAGGATGTAAAGGTCCGCGGCTATGCCATTCAGTGCCGTGTTACCACGGAGGATCCCACCAATAACTTTGCACCGGACAATGGTAAGATCACTTCTTACCGCACCGGCGGCGGCAATGGCGTCCGTCTGGACGGCGGCAATGCCACCACGGGCACGGTGATTTCTCCCTATTATGATTCCCTGCTGGTCAAGGTCACCTGCTGGGATAACAGCTTCCAGGGCACCTGCCGGAAGGCACTGCGTGCCATCAGCGAAGTTCGTGTCCGCGGCGTCAAGACCAATATTCCCTTTGTCTCCAACATTCTGAGCCACCCCACCTTTGTGGCCGGCAAGTGCCATACCAAGTTCATTGACGAGACACCCGAGCTCTTTGATATTACGGATTCCAAGGATCGTGCTACCCGTGTACTGAAGTATATTGCCAACATTCAGGTGGCAAACCCCAATGCAGAGCGGAAGCAGTACGATACCCCCAGATTCCCCAAGGGCTCCGGTCATCCCAAGCCTGCCCTCAAGCAGCTGCTGGATGAAAAGGGCCCCAAGGCGCTGTCTCAGTGGGTCATGGATCAGAAGAAGCTTCTGATTACCGATACCACCATGCGCGATGCCCATCAGAGCCTGCTGTCCACCAGAATGCGTACCCGTGATATGGTCAAGGGTGCGGACGGCACTGCTGATATTCTGGCGGATTGCTTCTCCCTTGAGATGTGGGGCGGCGCTACCTTTGATGTTGCCTATCGTTTCCTCCATGAAGATCCCTGGGAGCGTCTGGATCTGCTCCGGGAGAAGATCCCCAACATTCCCTTCCAGATGCTGCTCCGCGGCTCCAATACCGTTGGCTATCAGAACTATCCGGATAACGTGGTGAGAGAGTTCGTGAAGCAGTCGGCACTGGGCGGCATTGATATTTTCCGTGTGTTTGACTCCCTGAACTGGGTACCCGGTATGTCCATTGCCATGGATGAGGTGCTCAAGCAGAACAAGTTCTGCGAGGCGACCATCTGCTATACCGGTGACATCATGGATAAGTCCCGTACCCGCTACACGCTGGATTACTATGTAAAGCTGGCCAAGGAGCTGGAGCATATCGGCGCCCACTCCATCTGCATTAAGGACATGTCCGGCTTGCTGAAGCCCTATGCGGCCAAGGAACTGGTTCATGCCTTGAAGCAGGAGGTCGGTATTCCGATCCACCTCCATACCCATGACACCACCGGCAATCAGGTCGCTACGCTGCTGATGGCAGCAGAGGCTGGCGTTGACATTGTGGATACCGCCGTGGCGTCCATGTCCAGCCTGACCTCCCAGCCCTCCATGAACGCCGTTGTGGCGGCACTTCAGGGCAATCCCAGAGATACCGGCTTCGATATGGCCGGTGTTCAGGAACTCACGGATTATTGGGCTGATGTGCGTCTGCGCTATGCAAACTTTGATCACGGTCTGAAGACCCCTGTTACCGATATCTACCGCTATGAGATCCCCGGCGGCCAGTACACCAATCTGGAGCCTCAGGTCATCTCTCTGGGCCTTGGAAGCCGCTTCCTGGAGGTCAAGGAGATGTACAAGAAGGTCAACGATATGCTGGGCGATCTGGTAAAGGTCACACCTTCCTCCAAGATGGTGGGCGATCTGGCCATCTTCATGGTTCAGAACGATCTGACTCCCGAGAATATCGTAGAAAAGGGCGAGCATCTGACCTTCCCGGATTCCGTAGTCAGCTACTTCAAGGGCATGATGGGTCAGCCCCCCTGCGGCTTCCCTGTGGATCTTCAGAAGATCGTGCTCAAGGGCGAAGAGCCCATTACCTGCCGTCCCGGCGAGCTGCTTGCTCCGGTTGACTTTGAAGAGACCAAGAAGGAAGTGGAGAAGTTCTGCCCCAATCCCACCATGCGGGATATTATTTCCTACTGCATCTACCCCAAGGTGGTGGAGGAGTACTGGAAGCACTCCAAGGAATATGGCTATCTGATGCGCATGGGCTCCCATGTCTTCTTCAACGGTCTTGCACTGGGTGAAACCAATAAGATCAACATCGAAGACGGTAAGACTCTGGTTATCAAGTATCTGGGTCTGGGCGACCATAATGATGACGGTACCCGGAACGTGATCTTTGAGCTCAACGGTACACGCCGTGAGGTAGCTGTGGTGGATAAAAACGCCAAGGTCACTGGTAAGACCATTGTCATGGCGGATCCTCAGGATAAGAGCCATGTGGGTGCGTCTATCCCCGGCATGGTCACAAAGGTCAATGTAAAGCCCGGCGATCAGGTGGAGGAGAATCAGGTTCTTGCAGTCATTGAGGCCATGAAGATGGAGACATCTGTGGTGGCTCGTATGGCTGGTACCGTAGACGAGGTTCTGGTCAAAGAAGGCGGCAACGTAAAGGCCGGCGAACTCCTGATTACCATTAAGTAAACATGAAAATGGCCGCTGGATCTTGTTTCAGCGGCCATTTTGAAATTCCTGCTTTTTCTCTTGCGGGAATCCGCAAAAGAACGTATAATACGCCTATATGATGGGCAGAAGCCTGTTTTGGCGCATGCCCGCCTAAAGGAGCGATCACATATGACATATATGGAAAAATATCAGCTGTGGCTGCAAAGTGTGCCGGAGCAGTCGCCCATTTATCGGGAGCTTCAGAGCCTGAAAGGAAACGATAAAGAGCTGCGGGAGCGGTTTGTCGGAGATCTTTCCTTCGGCACTGCGGGCCTTCGTGGTATTATGGGGGCGGGTACGGATCGGATGAATATTTATACGGTCCGTCGTGCGGCGCTGGCCTATGGACAGTATATCAAAGCTGCTGATCTTCCGGATACCTGTGTCATTGCCTATGACACCAGAAATAATGGCCTGCTCTTCTCCCAGACCTGCGCTGCTGCGCTGGCAGAGGCGGGGATTCAGGTCTATCTGTTTTCCAAGCCGACTCCGACCCCGGTACTCAGCTTTGCAGTGCGGCACCTTGGCACTGGCGGCGGCGTGGTAATGACTGCCAGCCACAACCCGGCGCCCTATAACGGCATGAAGTGTTATGGCGCTGACGGCTGCCAGCAGACGGATGCACCTGCGGCGGAGGTTTTTGACCGGATGGAGAAGCTGCCGATGATCTCTGAGGCGCAGACATCCTTTGAAGATCTGGTTGCGGTGGGCAAGGTGAAGATGATCTGGAATGAGGTCTATGACGCCTACTACGAAGCGGTGTTGTGGGAAATGCTCTGCAAGGATCTGATCCCTGTTTCAAAGCTGAAGGTGCTCTATACACCGCTGCACGGTACCGGACTGACACCGGTGACGACGCTCTTCGACCGGCTGGGCGTGGACTATGATGTGGTGACGCCTCAGGCAACGCCGGATGGAAATTTCCCCACCTGCCCCTATCCCAATCCTGAGACCGAGGCTGCCTTTGATGAGGCGAAGAAGTGCATTGCCGCAGAGGGGGCACCGAACTATGATGTGGTCATTGCGACCGACCCGGATGCGGATCGCGTTGCCATTGCGGTACCCACTGAAAATGGTCTCCAGCGCTTTTCCGGCAATGAGCTGGGCTGCATGCTGCTGGAGTTTATCCTCAATAATCGGCTCCGTCAGGGAACACTGCCCGAACACAGTAAGTGCATCAAATCCATTGTAACGACCCCCATGGTGCTGAACATTGCGGAGCGTTATGGCTGTGAAAATATTGACGTATTGACTGGCTTTAAGTACATCGGTTCTACGATCCTTGGACTGGAGCAGAAGGGCAGAGAAAACGAAGTGGTATTTGCCTTTGAGGAGAGCTGCGGCTTCCTGAAGGGAACCTATGCACGGGACAAGGATGCGCAGATTGCCTGCGTTCTGGTCTGCGCGCTGGCCGCCAGCTGCAAGTTGGAGGGCGTGAGCATTGCGGAGAATATGCAGCGGCTCTATGAGACCTATGGCTATTATAAGACACAGGTGGTTTCCGAGGAACTGGACGGCGAGGCCGGCAAGCAGCGTTGCAGCACATTTATTGACAGCCTTCGGGACAACTGCCCCGGTGAAATTGCCGGGCTGCAGGTTAAAACCGTGGCGGACTATAAGCTGGGGGTGGAAAAGGATCTTTCCTCCGGTGAAGAGAAAAAACTGGATTTCCCGTCCTCCAATGTGCTTTCCTATGGGGTGGGCCAGCGGAGCCGAGTGATCCTTCGGCCCTCCGGTACGGAGCCAAAGCTCAAAATCTACTATTTTGCGGCAGATGATACAGCCGAGGCGGCGCAGGCCACTCTGGAGCGGCTGAAACAGGCGATGGCGGAGAAGCTGCGGCAGGCAGGCGTATAATTACAGTGGGAGCGGCGGAATCATTCCGCCGCTCCTTGTGTCTGGCACCGAAATTGTGAATAGAGCGTGAATTATGTACGCTTTTGTTGCCTCAGGGCGAGAAATCTCGTATAATATATAAGTTAAGGCCAATAAATCAGATGAGGAGAAAAGGTTGGAGGAAGCAATATGGGGAAGATAATTTCGGTTCCGTATATCGATCAGACGGAACGATATCCCACCGGTTGTGAAAGCATTTCTTCGGTGATGCTGCTTCACTATCTGGGGGAGGAGATCACGCCGGAGAAGTTCATTGATGTATTTCTCTATAAGCGGGATTTTGAGTTCCATGATGGGTATCTCTATGGGCCGCACCCGGACGATGCATTTATCGGCAGTCCCTATAATGATGAAAAAGGCTCCTATGGTTGCTATGCCCCGTGTATTGCAGCTGCGCTCAATCGGGCGGCAGGGGAGCGATTTCAATTTACTGCCCAGAAGGGAAGAACCATTGCATGGCTTCTGGAACAGGGCATTGACCGGGATCTGCCGGTGGTGTTTTGGGCTACGCTGAATATGGAGCCATCCAGTCCGGGGGTAATATGGCGTATGCTGGGCAGAAATGGGGAGTTTCAGTGGATCAATCATCAGCATACACTGCTGCTGGTGGGCTACGATGAAAAATACTATTATTTCAATGATCCTTGGATGAACGCCGGCTGCCGGGGCTATGATCGGGAGCTGGTAGAGCGCCGGTATCGGGAAATGGGAATGCAGGCAGTCACTGTGGAGAGAAGGCAGGAGCCGTGAACGCAAATCTTGCCCAATCTCGGAAAAATCCGCTGCTGCTGGCGCTGGCACTTTCAATCCCGGCAATTTTGGAGCAGCTGCTGGTAACGGCCACATCCTATGTGGATACTGCCATGGTGGGCTCTCTGGGGGCCGGAGCTACGGCGGCAATATCGGTAACGGCTTCCTGTAATTGGCTCATCAATGGTGTGATTATGGCACTGGGCGTGGGTTACAGCGTGAGAGTAGCCTATTACATCGGTGCCGGAGAAACAGAGCTTGTCCGTACCTGCCTGATTCAGGCAGTATTGGGTTCATTGATATTGGGCATCGGTGCCATGGCCATTGGAGTGCCGCTGTCCAAAGTGCTGCCAAAGTGGATGGGAGCAGCTCCGGCAATTTGCCAAGATGCTTTCCTATATATGTTGATTCTGATGGTGGTATTGCCGGGGCGGACGTTCCATGCGGTGTTTTCCGCCATTCTGCGGTGCATGGGGGATACCCGGACGCCGATGATCGTCAATACCCTTATTAACCTTCTAAATGTGGTGCTGAACTTCTTCCTGATTTACAGTACAAAAAGCTATCAGGTGCTTGGACACAGCGTCACTATGCCCGGGGCGGGCTGGGGTGTTATGGGTGCGGCGGCAGCAACGGGAATCAGCCTGATCGTGGGCGGTATCTGGCTCACCGCAAAGGTGCTTCTTGGCTCGGGAGAATATCGTCCCCGGTTCCGGGGCAATTTCCACCTTAATGGGAAGATACAGCGGGAGGCGCTGAATGTGGCTGTTCCGGTGGCATTGGAGCGCATTACGATCTCCTCCGGTCAGATCATTATGACGCGGATGGTCAGCACGCTTGGAACCGTTTCACTGGCGGCCAACTATGTTGCGGTAACAGCGGAGCAGATCTGCTATATGCCTGCTTATGGAATTGCCTCCGCCTCTACGGCACTGGTCAGCCAGAATGTCGGCGCAGGGCAGTGGAAAAAGGCAAAGTATTTTGGCAAGCTGACGGGCTGGATCAGCGTGGCGCTGACGGCGGTACTGGCTGCTGCCATGTTTATCTGGTCAGATGCCTTGGGCAGCGCCTTTTCCAGTGACCCACAGGTGGCAAGGCTGTCCGGGCAGATGCTTCGGATTGTATCAGTGGCAGAGCCGCTGTTTTCCATGTCCACGGTAATGTCCGGTGCGCTTCGGGGCGCAGGGGAGGCAAAGTACCCCTTCTATGTAGGGGTGGTTTGTATGCTGTGCATTCGGGTGAGCCTTGGGGCACTGATGCTGTTTGGATTTGGAATGGGTCTTAGCGCAGTGTGGATCGCCATGGCGGTGGATCTGAATCTCAGAGGCATTGCCAACTATCTGCGATTTGTGCGGGGGAAATGGATCCCTGCTTGTGAAAAGTAAAAAACCTGCCGCAGAGCTGCGGAGATGGAGGAATTATCATGGATTATCAGATCGAAGCACTGGGCTATCCGCTGCCGGAAGACATTGAGAAGCTCAAATGGCACGGAGATTTTCAGGGGGCCATGGAGCTGATCCAGCGCCGTCTGGAGGAGGATATTCCGGAGACGCTGAAAAACAAGCTCCGCATAGAGCGGATGCAGATGGAGCGGATGCTCCGGGACTATGCGATCTCACAGCCGGAGGCGGAGAAGATCCTGTCTGAAAAGCTCAGGGACTATCAGCCCGGAGAGATCGACCAGCTGCGGAAGGATAATGTGGTGGATTGGATTTTTGTCAATGGGGAGATCCGCTATATCGACAGCTTTTACAGTAACCTGATCAAAATACGAAGTGATATTGCCGCCCGCCAGAAGGAGCTGAAGCTCCTACCGCCGGGGGAGAAGGATGACGCCCAGATCCGGGACGAGATTATTGAGAAAATGAAGCGCCATGGTACCGTATCCTGTGAGCTGAAGCTCCGGGCAACTGTGACCCTCGGGCAGGAATTACTGGCGTCCGGTGGTGAATATCACATTCATGTACCGTTGCCTTTGGAAAAAATCCAAATCAGCAACGTGAATTTAACTTCGTACAATCCTGCATATTTTTCAGTGGCACCGGCGGATGCGCACCAGCGGACCGTGTACTTCTGTGGACAGGCAGAGGATGTTGCCAAGTGCCAGATCGAGTATACCATGGTCAATACCATGCACTACCAGAACCCGGATCCGCAGTTGGTTTCGCCTCAGCAGCCATCGTTTGATACCGGAGAACAGCTGCCGCATATTGTCTTTACGCCATACCTTCGAGCTCTGACAAGCGAAATAATCGGGGATGAGACCAATCCCTTGAAAAAGGCCCGGATAATCTATGATTTTGTTACCACAAAGGTGAATTACTCCTATATGCGCTCCTATGCAAGCCTTCCGGTGATTCCCGAATACTGCGCATCAAGGCTTCGGGGTGATTGCGGTGTACAGGCGCTGACCTTCATCACCATGTGTCGGATTGCGGGGATTCCGGCCCGGTGGCAGTCGGGCCTGTATGCGGATTGGCGCAGTGCGGACTGCCATGATTGGGCGATGTTTTATGTGGAGCCCTTTGGCTGGCTATACTGTGACTGCTCCTTTGGCGGATCGGCGTGGCGGGCAAAGGCTTATGATCGCTGGAATTTTTACTTCTGCAATCTCGATCCCTATCGGGTGTGCCTGACGGACCGGTTCCAGACGGACTTCCAGCCGCCCATGCAGTTCCTGCGTGCCGATCCCTATGATAATCAGCGGGGAGAGGTGGAAAGCACTGATGGCCCAGTAAAGCGATACCAGTGGGATGGCACCACCGAAACGCTGAGTTGCCGGGTTCTGCCGGAGGATTGAACGAATCCTACAAATGGAAAGAATGAATTTTGCGAAAATTGTACTTGCATTTTTCACGGAGTGTGTTAGAATAGAAACCATATTACAAAGGATTGTTGTGGCAAAAAAACAAATAAATTCTTCAAATTTTTGCTGCTCTGAAGGATTTACTTCACAGTCCTGCGAATAGGAGAGAACTATACTATGAAAAAACTAGTGAGTCTGACGCTGGCTATGACCATGTGCGTGAGCCTGCTGGCTGGCTGCGGGAACAAGGATGCTTCCACAACGGAGACAGCTGCCAGTGCGGCTTCTGCCGGCTCCACAGCTACAGTCGCTGAGCCGGATGTGGGGATTGATACCACCAATTACCTGAAGATTCAGGATGACAACCCGGATACCGTAGATCCTCAGGCCACCACGGAATACTACACAGTGGCCATGAACATCTTCGACCGTCTGGTGGAGGTTAAGGCCAATGGCGACGGTACATCGGAGATCGTTCCCTCTCTGGCGAAGAGCTGGGAGATTTCGGATGACGGCCTGACTTACACCTTCACCCTGAACGAGGGTGTAAAGTTCAGCAACGGTGCAGACCTGACTTCTTCCGATGTGCTCTACACCATCAAGCGTATGCTGACCTATGAGAAGGCTGTAAACGATGATATCTATGATATGATTCAGGGCGCTTCTGATGTAGCCGAGGGCAAGACCGAGGAGCTGGCTGGCTTCAAGGTCATTGATGACTATAACTTCTCCATCACGCTGGAGGAGCCTTATGGCGCTTTCCTTGCCTGCCTGACCACACCCGGTGCTTCCATCTTTGATGAAGAGACCACCGAGCAGGCTGCCGACCAGTTTGGCATTGACCCCGCAGTTACCATTGGTACCGGCCCCTTCACCTTTGCAGCATGGGCGTTCAACTCTGAGCTTGTGCTGTCTGCCAATAAGGACTACTGGGACGGCGCACCCGCCTGCGAGGGCCTTGTGCTGAAGGTGATCCCCGACGAGGCAACGGCAAGAATGATGTTTGAGAACGGTGAGCTGGATATTCTGGATATGGATAACAACGCTTCTCAGCTGGAGTACTTCCTGAACAACGATGCCTATCAGGATCAGATCGTTTCCGGCCCCCGAGTTGGTGTCTACTATATTTGCCTGAATGAAAAGTTTACGGAGCTCAGTGATGCCCGGGTGCGCAAGGCACTCCAGTATTCCATTGACCGGCAGGCGATTCTGGATTCCCTGTATGCGGGTCAGGGGCAGCTGGAAAACGGCATCTTCCCCCACGGCCTGATTGGCTACAATGCGGATCTGCCTGAGATCCCCTATGATGTAGAACAGGCCAAGGCGCTGCTGGCTAAGGCCGGATATCCGGACGGCTTTGAAATGGAGCTGTGCTATTCTTCTGACGCCGGCCAGACCACCAAGGACATGCTGGAGATCATCTCCGCTTATTGGGCTGAGATCGGCGTTACCGCCAAGGTCACGGAGGTAGACGAGGGCAGCTTCTACGATATGCGTGCAGCCGGTGAGATTGAATCTTATACTTCCAGCTGGTCCGCTGACTTTAACGATCCCGATAACTTCATCTACTCCTTCTTCGGCAATGAGAGCAACATCGAGCGCCGTGGCTTTGGCTATTCCAACACGGAGGCAATTGCCCGTGTGGCTGCTGCCCGTGCCATTGTGGATGAGGACGAGCGTATTGCAGAATATCAGGATCTGGAAAAGCTCATCATTCAGGAGGATGCTGCTTGGGTACCGCTGTTCAGTAAAGAGCACCTGTTTGTGGTGAATCCTGCGGTTTCCGGCTTTAAGGTGTCCTGGAATGGCTGGAGCGGAAACTATTACCGCAACGTCAGCGTAAGCCGCTAAAAATTTCAATCCATATCTTCTATGCGGAAGGGCGTCAAATGACGCCCTTCCCGGTGGGTTATCTGGAGATATGTAAACAGCTGGTAATTTTTCTTGGCGGGATGTCCAGACTGCTTTTGTGAAAAAACAGCGTGGAAATCCCGGCAACAGAAAGGATGAATTCCCCGTGGTGAAAAAAATTGTCAACCGCATCTTGGTTTCCATTCCTGTGCTCATCGGTGTCATCTTTTTGATTTTCCTGATGCTCAACGTGGTGCCCGGAAACCCCATTGCGGTCATGATGAAGGAGCATGCAAAAACCGAGGTCATTGAGCGCATGACGGAGTATTACGGTTTGAACGATCCGGTGCTGGTTCAGTTCGGACGGTATCTGGTCAATGTGCTTCATGGTGATTTCGGCATTTCCTATAAGCTCAACCGGTCTGTCACAACGCTGATCCTTCAGGCGTTTCCATATACCCTGAAGCTGTCGCTGATCGCTGCATTGGTGGCTTGGCTCATAGGCATTCCCGCCGGTATTGTTTCGGCGGTGAAGAAGAATTCCATTCTTGACCACCTGTTTATGGGCGTTTCCCTGATGGGCGTATCCATGCCGGTGTTCTGGGCTGCGCTGCTGTTCCAGTACATATTTGCCTACAAGCTGGGCTGGTTCCCAGTGTCGGGCACCAACGGATGGACCAGCTATGTGCTCCCGTCCATTGTGCTGGGGTGGAGCTCTGCGGGCACCATTGCCCGTCTGACTCGGTCCAATCTGCTGGAAACGCTGGAAGATGACTATATCCGCACTGCATGGGCCAAGGGCCTTGGGCAGAGCGGCGTCATTGTCAAGCATGCGTTTAAGAATGCACTGCTGCCGGTGATTACCATGATGGCCATTCAGGTGGCTTCCCTGCTGTCCGGCGCTGTGATTACGGAGTCGGTATTTGCGATTCCCGGCGTGGGCCGTCTGGCTGTGGATGCTATCTCCAGCCGTGACATGCCGCTGCTTCAGGGCACTGTTGTATTTACGACCATTCTGATTATTCTGGGCAATTTGCTGGCGGATGTGCTCTACTCTGTCATTGATCCCCGGATTCGTACCGATCACTGAGAGGAGGGCATCGTCATTGCGGAAATCTGATCAATATGCAGCAAAGAAGGCTGCGGAAGTGGAAAAAGACCCAAAGGACGTGCAGGAGCAGCTCCATCAGGAGGAGATTGCGGCACAGCTTGGGGAGGACGATACCGCTTGGGATAAGGTAAAGCGTCTATGTAGAGAAAATAAGCTGGCTGCCATTTCGGCGCTGGTAATCCTTTTGATCGTGCTGGCTGCCATATTTGCCCCCCTTGTGGCGCCCTATGACCCCGCAAAGCAGGATCTGACCCATCGTCTGGAGGGTATGAGTCTTCAGCATATCTTCGGCACAGATCAGCTGGGCCGGGACGTACTGAGCCGGATGATTTATGGTGCGAGAATTTCTCTGTGCATCGGCATTTTCCCCACCATGATCTCCATGATTTTGGGCACCATTCTGGGCCTGATGTCCGGCTACCTTGGAAAGACCGTCGATTTTATTATCATGCGTTTGGCAGACATTGTGATGGCATTTCCGTCACTGCTGCTGGCCATGGTGGTCATGTATACGCTGGGCAGCGGCATTGTCAATATCTTCTTGGCTTTGACGATCGTTTCGTGGGCTGGCACCGCCCGTGTTGTTCGCTCGCAAACCCTGTCGCTCCGGGAAATGGAGTATGTACAGGCGGCCAAGAGCATGGGCGTTGGCAGCTTTAAGACCATGTTTCGGCACATTCTGCCCAACTGTCTGCCCTCTTTGATCGTACTGTTTACATTAAATATTCCCGGTTCCATTCTTTCTGAGTCCAGCCTCAGCTATCTGGGCATCGGTGCACAGTCTCCGGCCACCAGCTGGGGCCTGATGGTGTCGGAAGGAAAGGACTACCTGTTTACCAATCCCGTTGTGGCCATTGCACCCGGCGTTGCCATTCTGGTGCTGGCACTGGCGTTCAATTTCCTCGGGGATGGTGTGCGTGATGTGCTGGATCCCTATGGGAAGCAGCAGTAAGGAGGCGGAGCATGGAATATACACTTCAAATTCAACACCTGAAAACCCAGTTCCAGACCTCCAAGGGCATTTCACCGGTGGTAGACGATGTTACCATCGATATCCCCAAGGGGAAGATCGTTGGACTGGTAGGGGAGAGCGGCTGCGGCAAGAGTATGACTGCCATGAGTGTCATGCAGTTGGTGAAGAAGCCCGGTAAGATCGTGGACGGCAAGGTCATGCTTATGGGCCGAAATCTGCTGGAAGCCTCCGAGAAGGAAATGCGGAATGTCCGGGGCAACGAGATCTCCATGATTTTTCAGGAGCCTATGACCTCCCTGAACCCGGTGTACACCGTAGGAAAGCAGGTACGGGAGGCAATCCTGCTGCATCAGAACCTCAGCAAAGAAGAGGCGAAGAACAAGGTTATCGATATCTTCCGAAAGATTGGGATCCCCGAGCCGGAAAAGCGCTACAATTCCTATCCTCATCAGCTTTCCGGCGGCCTCCGGCAGCGTGTGATGATCGGTATGGCGATGGTATGTGAGCCGGAGCTGCTGATTGCAGACGAACCGACCACTGCGTTGGATGTGACCATTGAGGCCCAGATCCTGAAGCTTATGAAGAAGCTTCGGGATGATAACGGAACTTCTATTTTAATGATTACCCACAATATGGGCGTTGTGGCGCAGATGTGCGATATGGTATACGTCATGTATGCCGGTAAAGTTATGGAGCAGGCAGAAACCTTTGAACTGTTCCGAAACACCTGCCATCCCTATACGGAGGGCCTCTTGAAGTCCATTCCCAGAATGGATAATCAGGTGGATCGGCTCTACAGCATTCGAGGCGTTGTCCCCAACCTGCTGCATCTGCCCAAGGGCTGCAGCTTCTGTACCCGCTGTGATTACGCCACAGAGCGCTGCCGTCAGGAACGGCCGGAGCTTTATCCGGTGGGAGAGGGCCATATGGTTCGCTGCTTCCGCTATGAGAAGGGGGGGGACGGACATGGAGAATAAAGTTCTCGTAGATGTAAAGCATCTTGTGAAGGAATTTCCGGTGTCCGGTTCCGGCAAGGGTGTTGTTCATGCGGTCTCTGACGTGAGCTTTCAGATTTATGAAGGCGAGACCCTCGCTCTGGTGGGCGAGAGCGGCTGCGGTAAGAGTACCCTTGGTCGGCTGCTGCTCCGACTGCTGGAACCTACCTCCGGTGAGGTGGATTTTGACGGCACCAATGTTGGAAAGCTCAAGGGGAAAGAGCTGCGGAATTTTCGGAAGGAAATGCAGATCATTTTTCAGGACCCCTATGCATCGCTGAATCCAAGAATGAATGTGGAGCAGATCATTTCCGAGCCTCTTGTGACTCATAAAATCTGTGCCAACAAAATGGAGACCCGCCACCGGGTGGTGGAGCTGATGCAGGAGGTCGGCATTCCGGTGGAGTTCATCCGCCGCTATCCCCATCAGTTCTCCGGTGGCCAACGGCAGCGAATCGGCATCGCCCGGGCGCTGGCACTTCGGCCCCGCTTGATCGTCTGCGATGAGCCGGTTTCTGCACTGGACGTGTCCATTCAGTCTCAGGTCCTCAACCTGCTGGATGATCTTCAGGAACAGTATCACCTGACCTACCTTTTTATCTCCCATGACCTCAGTGTGGTTCGGCATATTTCGGATCGTGTGGCAGTGATGTTCCTGGGCTGTATCTGCGAGATCGGTTCTACCCAGGAGATTTATGAGCAGCCCATGCATCCCTATACCAAGTTCCTGCTGGACTCTGTCCCTCAGCCGGATCCCACGCAGCGGGATGACGGAAAGGAACTGCTGGCCGGGGAGATCCCCAGCCCGGTCAATCCCCCCTCCGGCTGCCGCTTCCGCACTCGCTGCCCCTATGCCACAGACCGCTGTGCCCAGGAGGTACCCGAGCTAAAGACCTATGGTGACCGGCATGTGGCTTGCCACTATCCATTGAATATCAACGGATGAGCCATAAAAAGCACCCGCCGCAGAATGCGGCGGGTGTTTGAGACTGTAAAAGAATCATTATATGCAGACAGGAGCGATTGTATGAGCAGGATAACTCTGCGGCTGGCCAAAGCCGAGGATGTATCTGCGATCATGGAGATCATGCACCGGGCCCATGAGGCCATGGCGGATCCTTCCGCCTATATCACCGACAGCGCCGAGTATGTATCCCACTATACACAGCAGGACGGCTTTGTACTGCTGGCAGTGGACGGGGAGAAGCCGGTTGGCTTTTTTATGGCAGCAGCACCGGGGCTGCGGGAGAATAATCTTGGCCACTATCTCGGGTTTACGCCGCAGGAGCTGAAGGGTACCTTGATGATGGATTCCGCAGCCGTTCTGCCGGACTATCAGGGCTTGGGCATTATGGGAATGATGTTTGCACGGGCTGTGGAGATGGGGGCTGAGAAATACACCTATCTGTTAGGAACCGTGGCACCGGAGAATGCACCCAGCTTCCGGAATTTTGAGAAAAACGGCTTTACGCTGTGTAAAAACATTACAAAGCCCGGAGGACAGGTCCGCTGCTTGATGGGGAAAGGAACTCTTCCAGACCATACACGGTGAGATCCTGATACCCGGTGACGGTATGGGCGGCGGCAAGGGAATTCAGCACGGCTTCCTCTGTGGCTTCGGCAGCGGCACGGAAGGGAATATCCAGCATATCCTCCCGCAGAATTGAGAGTGGAAGCGTGCTGGGGCCCTCCATGGGAATCCGGTTGGCGGTGGTGAAGCCGATCATCACCTCGCCGCTGCCGTGCCCCAGATAAGATCCCGTCCGGGCAAGTCCCACCCCGCAGCGTCGGATGATCCGCCGGAGCTGCCGGGAGGAAACGGGAAGATCGGTTGCAAGGATCATCACAATGGAGCCTGCGTCCACCTTGGTGGGCGCATATTTTTTCCGTTCCAGCAGCGGGAGAATTTCTGCACCGATGGCCCTGCCGCAGATGGTGAGGTCCTCTGTGGAGCCAAAGTTGGACTGTACCAGAACCCCGAGGGTATAGTCGTTTCCGTCTATGGAGCATACCCGGGATGCGGTGCCGATGCCGCCCTTGAGACCAAAGCAGATGGTCCCGGCGCCGGCACCCACAGCACCTTCCGGTACAGTCTGGGAAGCGGAAGCTATGGCGGCATACACATCCTGCTGATGTACGGGACGGAGCGCAATATGGCTCAGGCGTCCATCGTTGCATTCGCCAACCACGGGGTTTAGGGAACGGATGGCAATGCCATCCCGCTGGCACTGCTCCAGCGTATAGCTGACCAGTGCGTCAGAGACCAGACCCACGTTCAGTGTACCGGTTAGTGCAATGGGCGTCTCCAGTGTGCCAAGCTCTTCAATCTGCATGAGACCGCAGGTCTTTCCAAACCCATTGTGGACATAGCAGGCGGCGGTAAGCTTATTGGAAAAAAGATTGCCGGATGCGGGAATGACTACCGTAACACCGGTATGCAGGTCTCCCTCTGCGTGGGTGGTTTGACCCACGGTGACACCGGGAACATCGGTGATGGAATTCCCGGGACCGGGCGTCATGGTGCCCGGCAGAAAGCCAAAATCACGGATGCGCATATCAGTATACCATTTCTTCCCCACGGATGACCTTGAGAAAATAGTCAAAGATGGGGAGCCCGTCTACGGTATCTGCCCGGCGATGGGAGAGGCACATGCGCTCTGGATGCCACTGAAGACCGATGATGGGCCGGGTGTCGTGGATCATTGCCTCCAATACGCCGTCTGGGGCCCATTGGATGGCATGGAATCCATCCACCGGTGTGATCACGGCCTGATGGTGTGCACTGTTGATGGGAAATTCTGTGCCGTATAGCTTGGCAAGAAAGCAGTCCGGCAGGCAGCGGCTTTCGTGGGCCTGATCGGCCTGAATCCACTGGTGAGTCTCAAATTCCGGAATGTTTTGGCTGATTTTTCCGCCAAAGGCCACGTTGATGAGCTGGTGCCCTTTACAGACACCCAGAATGGGCTTGTCTGCTTCCAGAAAAAGCTGGAGAATTTCCAGCTGACGGCGGTCCCGTTCCGGTTCGATCTTTCGGCTGCCGTTGATCTCTTCTCCAAACAGGGCCGGATCGATGTCGGCGCCGCCCGGGAGCACCAGAGCGTCATAGGCGCTGAAATCCGTTTCTTCCAATACGTCTCTGGCGCTGGCGCCCAGCGCATCAAAGGCGGCGACAAAGTTGGCGGCACCCTCGGGGGAGCCGGCGATGGCGATATGCAGCATTCGGATTACCTGCTTTCTTCTAAATAATGGATCGTTTGTGGTAGTTGCGATATTGACAAGGAATTGCTTATTGAATTAATACGGTCTAAACGAAGCCAAAGCCTTGCTCCATAAAAGAGCAGCAACGCATCGGCAGACATTATTATAGCGAACCGGCAGAATGGTTGCAAGACAAAATAGAATCAAAGGGGAAATACTGTGGCGAATTGTGCGGTATTGCCCTTGATTTTCAGGGGATTATCCCGTAAACTCTAAGGTGAATCAAAAGAAAGAAAAGAGGCTGTTTCTATGAAGGTCGTAGACATGCACTGTGATACCATTGGAGAGCTTTGGAAGGCCGAAAAGGCCGGAAATCCCATTTCCCTTGCAAAGAATACTCTCCATATAGATCTCGAAAAAATGCAGAAGGGGGATTACCTGCTGCAAAACTTTGCGATGTTTGTTTTCCTCGGACGGGAAAAGGATCCGCTGGTAAACGTCTTGGAAATGATCGATGTATACCGCCGGGCCATGGCGGAGAATGCAGGCGTGATCGCTCCGGTGCTCCGTTATGAAGATATTGAGAAAAACAGCAAGGCCGGAAAGATGTCCGGCATGCTGACCATTGAAGAGGGGGCTGTACTGAAGGGAAATCCCTATGTGGTGCGGAGCCTCTACCAGCTGGGCGTTCGGATGCTGACACTGACTTGGAACTTTGAAAACGAAATTGGCTACCCCAATACCATTGTAAAGGCCAAGGACTATGATCCCTCCAAAAACTATGGTTTGAAGCCTGAGGGCATTGAGATCGTAAGAGAGATGAACCGGGTGGGCATGATCGTTGACGTGAGTCATTTGAACGATGATGGTTTCTGGGACGTGGTAAAATACTGTGATGGGCCGTTCGTAGCATCTCATTCCAATGCGCGGGCTGTATGCGATCATACCAGAAATATGACCGATGATATGATCCGGGCGCTGGCAGACAAGGGCGGCGTTATGGGACTGAACTTCTGCGGAGATTTCCTGAATCCTGATGGAAAGAGCCGTGTTGCGGATATGGTTCGTCATGCAAAGCACATTGTGAATGTGGGCGGCATTGACGTTCTGGGACTGGGCACCGACTATGACGGCATTGACGGTGATCTGGAACTGGATCACTGCGACAAAATGCAGCTGCTGGCACAGGAAATGGAGCGTCAGGGCTTCAAGACCTCGGAGATCGAGGCAATTTTCCATGGCAACGTGCTGCGGCTTTATAAGGAGGTGCTGAAATGACCGATCCAAGACTGACACTGGAAGAGCGCATTGAAGCAGAGCTCAAAAGCTATGACGGCACCATGGGTCTTTATATGGATGACCTCAAGGGAAATGTCATTACCCGGTTTCCGGATGAACCCTTTGAGACGGCCAGTACCATCAAGGTCTACATTCTGGCGGCGCTGTTTGACGCCATCGAGCAGGGAAAGGCAAGCCTCAAGGATATGCTGACCTGTGAAGAACGATTCTGGATCGACGGCAGCGGCATACTGGGCTCGCTGGAAGTGGGAACTATCCTGTCTGTCAAGAACGTGGCAACGCTGATGATCGTTGTCAGCGACAATATCGCCACCAATATGCTCATTGATTATCTTGGCATCGATTCGATCAATGCCTGCATTCAGAAGCTGGGCTGCAAGGACACAAAGCTCCACAACGTGCTGGACTTTGCCAAGTACCATCAGTTGGGCACCACTACGCCCGGAGACTATGCTTCCATGTTTGTTCGCATTGCGAATCGAACACTGGTAAGCCCGGAGGCATCGCAGCAGATGTGGGAGATCCTTTCCCAGCAGCACTATAATTCCATGATCGTAAAATCTCTGCCCCAGTTCTATGTGGATCCGGACAACTATGATGAGCAGCTGTTCTGGTTTGCATCAAAATCCGGCAGTATGAATGCCTGCCGGAATGATGGCGGCATTATTACCACACCCTATGGGAGCTATGTGATCGTGATGCTCAACAAGGATTTTTCCGACAAGCAGTATTATCCGGAGCATCCGGCAACGGTGTTCGGTTCCCGTGTCAGCCGATTGATTTTTGATCAGTATCTGACGCTGGAGGGACGAATTAAGTAACCTGATTTTACCAGACGAATGGGCATATTGTACAAAGGGGTTGTAATAATACCCCGGGCTATGATATACTGTACACGATAAGCGCCGTAAAACGGAGGATGAAGTATGGGAAAAAAGAAGAATGGTGAGGATTTGCAGAACACACCGGTTCTGGAGATTAAGCCCAGTGAGGAATATCATCCCCGGCCCATGTGGCAGCGGATCGCAGCGTGGATCATCATTGCGCTGATCGTTGCGGCAACGGGCATTATCGGACTGTGGGGGAACTTTGGTTGATCTCCTATGAGTTGATCCGAAGTAAGCGTAAGACGGTATCCATCCGCATTACGCCGGAAGGAAACGTGCAGGTGCGTGCGCCGCTGCGGTGTCCCCGAAGCTATATCGATCAGTTTGTACGGGAAAAGCAGGACTGGATCCTTTCTCATCAAGCGGAGGTATGCACTGCGCTGGCGCAGCGCAGCCAATGGCGGATTCGGGCAGGCGATACCCTGATGTTCTGTGGAGAGCCCTATGAGGTCGTTCTGACCGACCAGCGCCGTGGCAGTCTGGATATGCAGGCGCATATACTGGTATTGCCGGATATAGCTGTGGATGAGGTCATGGGACTGGTAGAGCGGCTCTACCGCCGGGGCGGCCTTCCATGGATTCAGGAGCGGCTGGCATACTGGGCCGGAATCATGCAGGTGACCTATGGAACAGTCAGCCTGTCCTCGGCCATGCGCCGGTGGGGAAGCTGTTCCTCCAATGGCAATATTCATATCAGCTGGCTTTTGCTGTTTGCACCGCAGCGGGCCATTGATTATGTACTGGTTCATGAACTGTGCCATCGAATTGAGTTTAATCACAGCCGGGCATTCTGGGCGCAGGTGGCCCGGTATATGCCCGACTATGTAGCACAGAAGAAAGCCCTTGCGGCACTTCAGCAGCAGCTGTTTGTGCAGGGGTGGAGTAAAAAATAAACGGAAAGATGGGGGGACCCTGTGAAAGAATATTTGGAACTGATCGTAACGTTCTTTAAGATCGGCATTATGACCTTTGGCGGCGGCTATGCCATGCTGCCGATGATTCAGCGGGAAGTTGTGGAGAAAAAGGGCTGGGCTACGGAGGAAGAGATCCTCAATTACTATGCCATTGGGCAGTGCACCCCCGGTGTGATCGCCGTGAATACGGCGACTTTTATTGGAGACAGCCGAAAAGGCGTATTGGGCGGCTTCATGGCAACGCTGGGTGTGGTAATGCCCAGCCTGATCATTATTTCGATTATTGCGGCGGTACTCAACAACTTTGCAGAGATCGAGGCGGTGCAGCATGCACTGGCCGGGATCCGTGTTTCTGTTGTAGTACTGGTGGGCTTCTCGGTGTGGAAGCTCATGAAGTCCGGGGTCAAGGGTGCCTTTGGATGGATCGTTTTTGTACTGACCTTTTTGGTGTCGGCCATTTTTGGCCTGTCACCGGTGGTGATCGTTGTTGCAGCTGCTGTAGCCGGTGTGATCAGCGGCTATGCCGAAGAGCGTAAGGGGGCAAAGAAATGAGTGATTTGCTCCTGATGTGTTTGGAGTTCTTCAAAACAGGGCTTCTCAGCGTGGGCGGCGGATTGGCTACGCTGCCGTTTCTCTACTCCATGGCGGACAGATATCCCTGGTTTGATCGTGCACAGCTCTCTGACATGATTGCGGTGTCCGAGTCTACCCCCGGCCCCATGGGCGTCAATATGGCTACCTATGCGGGTTATACCACCCATGGACTTCTGGGGGCAGTACTGGCTACTTTCTTTTTGACGCTGCCCAGTATTATTGTGATCTTAATCGTGGCACGTTTTTTGCAGCGGTTTCAGTCCAGCAAGGGAGTTCAGCGGGTGCTGTCTGGCCTTCGGCCCGCATCCGTTGGACTGATTGCGGCGGCTGGCTTCGGAATTTTGAAAATCGCCCTGAGCTTTAGTCCTGCGCTGGGCGCAGCAGATTGCATCAACTGGAAATCTCTTGCGGTGATGCTGGTGATTGGCGTCCTGTATCGGCTGAAGCAGAAGTGGCATCCCATCATCTTTATTGCACTGGGTGCTGTGGCCGGATTGGTGCTGGGACTATGAAACGGATTCTCGGCATTGACCCCGGCTTTGCCACCATTGGGTTCGGACTGATCGCTGCGGAAGCGGGAGCCGTGCAGATGCTCCGGTATGGTGCGATCACTACCCCGGCGGGGATGGAGTTTCCACAGCGGCTCAAGCTGATCTATGATGACATGCTGGAGCTGCTGGAGCTGCTGAAGCCGGATGCGGTTTCCATTGAAGAGCTGTTTTTCAACACCAATATTACCACAGGTATTCAGGTGGCCCATGGACGGGGCGTGATCCTGTTGGCCTGTACCAATTACGGGGTGGAGATCCACGAATATACTCCGTTGCAGGTAAAACAGGCGGTGGCGGGGTATGGCCGTGCGGAGAAACGGCAGGTCATGGATATGACCAAACGGCTGCTGCACTTGGAGAAGATCCCGCGGCCCGATGATGCAGCGGATGGTCTTGCACTGGCATTGTGCCATGCAAGATCCAGTACGTCTCTGCTGTCGGCCTTGCAGCGAAAGCCTTAGGAGGAATCAGATGTTTTACTATTTACGGGGGCAGGTTGCCGCCATGGATCAGAGCCTTGTGGTGATCGACTGCGGCGGTGTTGGCTTTTCGGTGAATACAACCACCAATACCTTGGCCCGATTGAAGATCGGCGAGGAAGCAAAGCTGTTTACCCATTGTGCCATCCGGGAGGATGCCTTTGATATCTACGGGTTTTCTACCCGGCAGGAACTGGATACTTATAAAATGCTTATTTCCATCAATGGTGTTGGCGCAAAGGCGGCATTATCGCTGCTTTCATCGGTGACGCCCGATGGACTCCGCATGGCGGTGGTGACACAGAATGAAAAGCTGCTGACTGCAGCGCCCGGCGTTGGGAAGAAGATTGCCCAGCGAATCCTGCTGGAATTGAAGGATAAGCTGGGGGCAATTACCGAAATCGATCTTCGGGAGGGGGACCCGGTTGCGGTGGCACCCATCGGCCCGGGCAGCAAGGCTGCCGAGGCGGTTCAGGCCCTGCAGACCCTTGGATACGACCAGACTACCATTAACGCCATTATGAAGGGCATCGATGTGGAGCACCTTGAGATTCAGAATATCATCAAGCAGGCCCTCCGTGCCACCATGCAGAATCAGAATGGATAAGGAGGCATTCCATGAGTATTGATTTTTCGGAGGAAATGGAAGCGCCTCTGATCACCACTGGACGAACCCCCCTGGATGCGGGGGAGAACAATCTTCGGCCGCAGACGCTTCGTGACTACACCGGGCAGGAGAAGGCCAAGGGGAATTTGAAGGTCTACATCGAGGCAGCACAGCGCCGTGGTGAGCCACTGGATCACGTGCTGCTCTACGGCCCTCCCGGACTGGGAAAAACGACGCTGGCCGGTGTCATCGCCAATGAAATGGGGGTAAACCTTCGGGTGACCTCCGGCCCGGCCATTGAAAAGACCGGGGATCTTGCGGCACTGCTGACCAATCTTTCTGAAGGGGATATCCTGTTCATTGATGAGATCCATCGGCTCAACCGGGTGGTGGAGGAGCTGCTCTACCCCGCTATGGAGGACTATGCCATTGATATCATCATTGGAAAGGGCCCTTCGGCCAATTCTATTCGGCTGGATCTGCCCAAGTTTACACTGATCGGCGCCACTACCCGGGCGGGGCAGCTTTCTTCCCCGCTGCGTGACCGCTTTGGCGTCAGCCTTCGGCTGGAGCTCTACCAGCCAAAGGAACTGCAAAAGATTGTCCTGCGCAGTGCGGCGCTGCTGGGCACGGAGATCGATCCACAAGGTGCACTGGAAATTGCCTCCCGCAGCCGCGGGACTCCGCGGCTTGCCAACCGGATGCTCCGGCGGGTGAGGGACTTTGCACTGGTGTACCATGATGGTGTGATCGATCGGGAGGCGGCCAATGACGCATTGAACCGGCTGGAAGTGGATGAACTGGGACTGGATGAAACAGACCGGCGGATGCTTCGCTCCATCATTGTGAACTATGGCGGCGGCCCGGTGGGGCTCGAAACACTGGCTGCGACCATTGGGGAAGAAGCGGTGACGCTGGAGGACGTCTATGAGCCATATCTGATGCAAATCGGATTTTTAACACGCACGCCTCGGGGGCGCTGCGTTACACAGCTGGCCTATGACCATCTTGGGATTGCCCATGCGGCAGAGGACAATGGTCAGCTGAGCATTGAATAAGAAGGAGATCATATTATGGGTAAACTATTTGGAACAGACGGAATCAGAGGAATTGCCAATGAACAGCTGGATGCGCTTCTGGCCTATCGGATCGGGCAGGCAGCGGCCATTGTCCTTGGGAAAGATCGGGCAGATAAGCCCATGGTGGTGATTGGCAAGGATACGCGCATTTCTTCGGATATGCTGGAAGGAGCTATGACTGCCGGACTGCTGGCCTGCGGCGCCAATGTCCATACCCTTGGTGTGATCTCCACCCCCGCAGTGGCACTGACGACCATGATGAGCAAGGCTGCAGCCGGTGTTGTGATCTCCGCCTCCCATAATCCCTATGAGTATAACGGCATCAAGTTCTTTGCTCCTGATGGCACAAAGCTGCCGGATGATATGGAGAACACCATTGAGGAGCTCGTGCTCAGCGATGGACCCCTTCCGACCAAGAAGGGCGGAGACATCGGCGTGACCTACGATGACCGGCACTCTGTAGATCTTTATATCCGCTATCTGGTATCCACAATAAAGGGTGACCCCCATGACCTCCGTGTACTGGTGGACTGTGCCAACGGTGCGGCCTCTGTAACGGCCCAGCGGCTCTTCAATCGCTATGACATGGACGTAAACTATATCAATGATAAGCCCAATGGCGTCAACATCAATGTAGATTGCGGCTCCACCCATCTCGACAAGCTGGGCCAGCGGGTACGGGAGGGCTGCTATGACGTGGGCATTGCCTTTGACGGTGATGCGGATCGCTGCCTTGCGGTAGATGAAAATGGCAATGAAATTGACGGCGACAAGATCATGGCGCTGATTGCCCGGGCCATGAAGGAGTCCGGTGATCTGAAGAATGACGGTTTTGTGGCCACTGTCATGAGCAATATCGGTCTCCATAAATATGTGCAGGCCCATGGCTATCGGGTGCTCTGTGCCGATGTGGGCGACAAGAATGTCAAGGAAATGATGGTCAAGGAGGATATGGTGCTGGGCGGTGAGCAGTCCGGCCACATTATCTTCAGCAACCATATGCCGACCGGAGACGGCCAGCTGACCGCACTGCACTTCCTGAGCATCATCAGCAAATATGGTACGCCGGTAAGCTCTCTGGTGGGCGAGATCAAGCGGTATCCTCAGGTGCTGATCAATGTGCCGGGGCCCTATAGTGTGGCGGATAAGGCAGCGCTGATTGCATCGGATACCGTTCAGAATGCCGTTCGTCAGGAGGAAGCGTCGCTGGGAGATGCGGGCAGAATTCTGGTACGGCCTTCCGGCACCGAGGCGCTGCTTCGGGTAATGGTAGAGGCCCAGGAAGAGGCTGTGGCCAATGCTGTGGCACAGCGTTTGGCGAAAGTCATCGAAAACGCACAAAAATAACGCCCGAATCAAAATAAATTTTAGAAAGTATTGACATTATCCTGTCTTGTGGTATAATGAGAGACAGCGTGATGCAGATTTCTTCTGCATGCTTCAGAACCAATTCCAGTTATTCCGTATTGTCAAGCCCCACTCTTTTGATTTGCCTTTGCGGTCTTTAGATCAGCTTGCTGTTTGGAATCCGGTGCTTTTCCGGACGGTGTTCGGTATTCTGATGCCGAGTAAGGCGAGGTCGGCGCATGACGCCGCTTGCATATAACAATCCCTTGCAGCTCATGTTATTAGAGTGTAAAGGGCAAATCTATCTGTTCAAAGAGAGGGAAATACTATGTACGAAGACAAGATCTTGGTCTGCAAAGAGTGCGGTGCGGAGTTTACCTTTACCGCTGGTGAGCAGGAGTTCTACGCAGAGAGAGGCTTCCAGAACGAGCCCCAGCGCTGCAAGGCCTGCCGTGATGCGCGGAAGAACGCACAGCGTGGCCCCCGCCAGTATTACACTGCTGTATGCGCTGCATGCGGTCAGGAGGCTAGAGTTCCGTTTGAGCCCAAGTCCGACCGCCCCGTTTACTGCTCTGATTGCTTTGCAAAGATGAGAGAGGGCTAATCTCAAATATTCATCAGCCGGCCTGTCGGGCCGGCTGATATTTTTTCCTTGGAGGGACTATGGACGTATATCTTTTGGAGACGGAGGGAGATCAATCCCGCGAGGCCCACGGGCTGTTGCGGGAGATCCTGAAAACGAACTATGGAATTGAAGCACCGGTGCTTTCTGTGGGGCAGTTTGGCAAGCCGTATTTACAGAACGGCGGGCCGGAATTCAGTATTTCCCATACGCAGGGGGCTGTGGCCGTGGCGGTGGGAGATAGCCCTGTGGGGCTGGACTTGGAGCGTGTCCGGAGCTTTCATCAGCGGGTGCCCCAGCGGATCATGTCTGCCGGGGAGTATCAGTGGTTTGTCGGAAGAGGGGAGATGAAGTATGATTTCTTTACCCTCTGGACATTGAAGGAAAGCTACTATAAGTATCTTGGGACGGGCTTACGAGGCTTTCCCAATGAGACGGAATTTTGGACGCAGGGCGGTGTCTGGCAATTGCGGGGGCAGGAGAAGCTGGTATTTTGGCTGCGGGAAGAAAAAAATCTGCTCATGGCCTTGTGCAGCCATGAGCAGGAAAAGGTTAATTTTCATAAGCTTTGAAGCAGAGGTTCAGGTCTACCGGGGTGGAGACGCCCGGAAGCGTACCGCTTTCGGTATACTGCCACATCCCAAAGTCATAGGGATAGCTGGGCGTATCCTGATATTCTGCCAGCCAGAATTCATAATTTTGGAGTGCGGAGAGATGGTAGTAGTTCTGCGCAATATCCAGATTGAAGTAGATACCGGCTTTGTACCCTGCGTTTTCGATGATCTGACAGAAGTGCTGGGCACATGCGGTAATTTCGGAGGAGCTGATGGTATCCGTTCGGGCCTCACCTTCGCTGATGGGCTCCCAGTCATAATAGATGGGATAATCGATCTGATAATCGGCCAGCTGAGACAGGACGGTCTGCGCTTCTGCCTCTGCTTCTTCGGTGGTCAGCGCCTGTGAGAAAAAGTAGACGCCTACGCCCAGTCCGGCGTTTCGGGCCGCTGCAAGGTTTTCTGCAAAGGACGAATCAATGTTGATGGAGCCGTCAGTATAGCCTCGGTATCCGGCCCGGAGGATCACAAAGTCAATGGGGCTCTGTGTGAGGCTGTCCCAGTCGATGCTGCCCTGATGACTGGAGAGGTCGGCCCCAAGCTTTGCGGTCAGTGTGTCGGAAACATAGGTCCTGTATCCGTTTTCACTGCCGAAACATTGGGCGGACAGCGTACTGGGGGGAAGACCGGGCTCCGTGGAAACGGATACTTCCGGTACAGCCTCGGAGACGGCGGAGGTCAGCTGGCGGACATATCTGCCCAGCAGCCAGAAGGCCAGAATGAGAAATAGAAGTACAATCCCGATGGCGATGGCTGCGGTGCGGCTGTAATGGCTGCGGCGCTTTTTCCGGCGGCGTTTTTTTACGGGCTTTCGTTTTGTGGTTTGCGGCATAAATGACCTCCTTCCTTGGCAAATCGAATCCTGTCGAAATTCTGTTCTGAGAATTGAGTATAGCACAAAATGCAGGATTCTCCAATGAAAAATTGGAATATTCATAAATTTTTCATTGTTTACAGAGGTAAAATAGTGTAGAATAAATACCACGATGCAACAAAGAAAGGAGACCTGTCCAATGGCCCATTCATCTGGCAGACGCAGTTCGGGTGCTTCCCGACGTCAGCCACCCCGCAGCGGGCAAAATGGAGGCTCTGTGAATCATAGTCCCTATGGCGCCGCCTCCGGCGGCTCCTCTTATCCACCATATTCCCAGCAGGGGCAGCAGACCTATGCCGGCGGCACAAACGCCGGGGGACTGACCCCTGCGCAGAAAAAAGCCAGATTACAGCGAAAAAAAGAGATCCTCCGCCGGCGGCGTAAGCACCGACGGATGTTGTTTGCGGCGGCATTTTTATTGATCGTTGGAATTGCCTTTGTGCTGATCCGTATGCTGAGCGGCACTGCCGGTTCCGCAACGGATGCGGGGCTGGACGAGGTAGATACTGCGGCGGCAGAAGAGGACAATGAGGATGCAGGCTATACAGGCCCTGCCAAGGCCACCATTGCCTTTGTAGGCGATATTTCTACCTCAGCGGATCAAGTGGCGGCAGTGACCCGAAGCGACGGCACCTATGATTTTTCCAAGCCCTTTGAGGGAATTGCATCCCTGGTCGATGGGGCGGATTACGCTGTGGGTGATTTTGAGACCACCATGGTGGATGGAATGTCCTTTGGCGGACAGCCCTATTACAACTCGCCGGTACAGCTGGCGGGGAGCCTCAGAGAGCTGGGCTTCCGGCTTATGTCTACAGCCAACACCTATATGCTCAATAACGGCATTGACGGCCTGACCTCTACCAAAAAGTATTTGGAGGATGCCAAGCTGAAAACCGTTGGTACCTATCTCAGTCAGGAGGACCGGGACAAGAACGGCGGTGCCTATATCTGCACCATCCACAACATTAAGTTTGCATTCCTTGCCTATACCAAGGGTACGGATTCCGTTATGATGCCGGAGGGCTGTGAATATGCCCTGAACACGCTGTATACGGACTATTCCGACTACTGGACAGAGCTTCGGAGCAGCCAAATCCAAAAGGATGTGCAGGCGGCGAAGAATGCCGGTGCCGATGTAATCGTGGCGCTGGTGCACTGGGGCAGTGAATATGGCCGAACCATCAGTGAGCCTCAGCAGGAGGCGGCAGATCTACTGATGAAGAGCGGCGTGAATGTGATCGTGGGGAGCCATTCCCATCTGGTTGGGGAAATGGGCTTCCAAAAGGTGACCATGGCGGACGGTACCACCAATAACTGCTTTGTGGCGTATAGTTTGGGAGATTTTTATACGGATCCCACGGATACCGCTGCGCAGGCATCGGTGATTTTGAATCTGACCTTTGATAAGCAGAGTGATGGCAATGTGAAGATCGATGCCAGCTATGTGCCGATCTATCAGAATATCACGGAGTCCAATGGAAAGCGCAGCTTCGCAGTGGTGGACGTCTATCAGCAGATCGCAGAGCTCAAGCGCATGGAGCAGATGACCTCCGCCCAGGCAAAGTATTATAATACCTTGCTGGGGGTTGTGTCAGATATCCATGACGATGCCGGTGAAGAGCTGGATGCAGGACCCACTGAGGCGGATCAGCGCATGGTAAATCAGGCGCTGGAGGACGGCGCAATTTCTACACAGGAAATCAAAAATATAAAAAAACAGGAAGAGCAGGAGGCGGCTGCGGCCAAGGAGGCCATGGGTGATGTCTCCGCAAGCCCGGATGGGACTGGGGAAGAGCAGTCCCCCACCGAAACACCGGCTGCATAATATAAGCCCCTCGGAACCATGCGTTCCGAGGGGCTTTGGCTTGGATCAGAGAAACTGCGCAAATACGGATGCGCCGACTACGGTGAGGATTCCGGCAACAGCAATAGAAAGGCTGCTCATGGCGCCCTCTACCTCGCCCATCTCCATGGCTTTTGCAGTTCCCACGGCGTGAGAGGAGGTGCCGATGGCGATGCCCTTGGCGATTGGCTCGGTGATGTGGAATACCCGGCAGACCATGGGCGCAAACATATTGCCCATGAGACCGGTGATGATGATAACGGCAACGGTGAGGGTCACGTAGCCGCCCAGCTCTTCCGATACACCCATACCAATGGCTGTGGTGATGGATTTGGGCAGCAGGGTGACATATTCGGCATGGTTCAGTCCGAAGATCAAACCCATAGCCAGTACGCAAAGCAATGTGGTCAGTACACCGGAGACAATGCCCAGCAAAATGGCGGCCTTGTTTTGCTTCAGGAGATCCAGCTTTTCATACAGTGGGATCGCCAGACAGACGGTGGCGGGGGTCAGCAGATAGCTCAGATACTTTGCACCGGAATAGTAGATGTCATAGTCCATATCGGTAATCAGAAGCAGGACGATGGTAATGAGAATGGAAATCAGCAGGGGATTAAAGAGGGGACAATTCCACTTCTTTTGCAGAAGACAGCCGAGACCATAGGCCACCAGACTGACTGCGACCCCAATGAAAGCGGAGGATTCCAGAAACGATGTCATTTGAAACTGCCTGCCTTTCTGTGACGGATCACGAACTGCGTCACATGGCCGGAGACTACCATGACCAAGAAGGTCGAAGTAACGGTAATCACAAGATAAGCGGCCAGATGCGCCTTTAGAATATCAAAGGAAGTGATCAGTCCTACAGCCGCCGGAATGAACATCAGGGGCATGATCTCAATGAGAAAGGCGGATGTTTCTTTTACCTCGGAGATCGGAACGATGTGCAGCTGAAGACACAGCAGCATCAGCACAAGGCCGTAGATGCTGGCCGGGATGGGCAGGGGAATGAGAAAGTTCAAAAGCTCCCCAATCAGTGAAATTACCAGAATGATGCCGAATTGTTTGATGAATTTCATATAATGCCTTCTTTTTCGGAGAATAGTGCCAATTATAGTACGGATTTCTGGAGTTGTAAATGGGCAGAACTCCGTAATTCCGGCGGTATTTCCATAGAATTTTATATACTTTTTACGTGCGGCAGAAAGGATAGCGGTCATAATTCATTCACAAACTGTTCAAGAAAAGTTTAGCACTCTCCTATTGACAGTGCTAAAAACGGTGTTATAATGTAATTGAACTTAAGGAGAGGGTTCCAGAGAGGAACCGGAACCAGAGGTTCAGAATATGATGCCCCGGAAGCGGGACGGCAACGAATGTTCGCCTGAGAGAAGAGCGTTTCTCCCCCCATCAACGAACACAGAATATATGTGTAATTGGAGGAATGACTTATGTTGCCTAGCATCTTTGGTGAAAATATGTTTGATGAAATGCTGAACCGTGCCTTTGATATGGACGATATGTTTGGCGGAAAGAATCCCTTGTATGGGAAGCACGCAAGAAATTTGATGAAAACGGATATCCGGGAAAATGATAACTCCTATGAATTGGACATTGATTTGCCCGGCTTCAAGAAGGATGAGGTACAGGTAGAATTGGAAGATGGCTACCTGACCATTAAGGCCGAGAAGGGTCTGGATAAAGACGAAAAGGACGATCAGGGACGCTACATCCGTCAGGAGCGCTATGCAGGCGCCATGAGCCGGAGCTTCTATGTAGGCGATGGTGTTACAACGGATGACATGAAGGCGAAGTTTGAAGACGGTATCCTGCAGATCATGGTGCCCAAGACTACCGTGGAGGCACTGCCCAAGAAGAACATTCTTGCGATTGAATAAATCCAAGCTCAGTCAAACAGAAATGAGATGCCCGCCGGAGCATAGCTCCGGCGGGCATTTTGCGTCGTTACTTGGAAGATATGAGTTTTGCATTGCAGCGGGCTACAAAGGATTCACTGCGGATAATGCAGCGGGTAATGGAAGCGGTTCCAATTACGCCTGCCTCGTCGTAGGCAGTGACCGTAAAGGTCAGCATTTTTCCGTCTATTTTGGTGAGTTCACTTTCGGCCCAGACCTTGATTCCCACCGGAGAAGCGGCGGAGTGCTGTACCTCCATAGAGACGCCCACGGAGCTTCTCCCGTCTTCCAGTCTACCTTCCAGACTGTTGCAGGTGGCCTCTTCCATCAGCGCCAGCAGAAAGGGGGTGCCGAATACGGGAAGGGAACCGGAGCCGCAGGCTGCGGCGGTTTTATCGGACGTGACCAGCGCATCAGCACGGCCTGTGAGACCAATTTTTAATTCCATAATAAAGAAAGACTCCTTTCTATTCTCTGTAAAATTGAAACATATGGAAATCATTGTGGGTGTGGGTTTGAAGCGAAGAAAAGCCCGTCCGGTGTATGGAAAAGGCCCTAAGAGGTTTTCCTATCGACTTATGGC